>CAMVOK010000003.1 GCA_947169115.1 uncultured Prevotellaceae bacterium | reverse complement strand
TGTTAATGCAGTTTCGGGGGATTGTCGTACCTTTGCACTCGTAAACTCGTGCGAAGATGCATTCCCGAGCAGAGCTCGCCTACCCGTAGCCTTTCATGCTCGGCATAGCTCAAACGAGTTTCTTGAGACCCTCTGGGAACAAGCGACCAAAGGTCGAGCGGGCTCTGCACTCGCTTATTCGCATCTTTGCGGCGTGAATTAAACAATCACGAAGAATATGGGAAAGACATTGATTGCGTACTACTCTCGTCGCGGAGAGAACTATGTGAACGGAAGTATCAAGAACCTTAAGTTGGGAAATTGTGCACATAATAATTCCACATACGAATACAGCAGAAGGGTGTAGCCTAATACGCACTTTTCTATGGAGTGCCACACAAAAGTGCGCGTCCGCATTCTGACGAGCAAGCTCAACGGACATTAGAATTTGAGAACATAGAAGAATTCGTGAATTGTTATTTCATTACAAGGAATTTTCATAGGCTCCATGTCTGATGAATATAGTGTACCTTTGCTTGCAAATTTCAAAAACTAAATAAGACATGGAAGTTATATCAATTGAGCGCAGTACCTACGAGGGACTGCTGACGAGCTTCAATAGCTTCGTTGCAAAGATGAAGGAGATGGCCAGTAGAAGCAATGACAAAGGGTTGGGTGATTGGCTCGACAATCAAGATGTATGCCAAATGCTGAACATAAGTCCAAGAACATTACAAACTATACGAAATAATAGGACCTTGGCCTATTCTCAAATCAACCGCAAGATGTACTATAAGTCTGAGGATGTAGAGCAAATCCTTCATATCGTGGCTGGTAGGGATAAGGATAGTAAAATGTGTAACCTCAAAACGAGCCGTCTATGAACGAACTGATAATGCCTCATAACATTGGTGTGAAGAATGCCTTAGAGAACATGAAGGAGGTGCTTGCCATCTATAAAAAAGTGATAGGCAACTATCGTCCATTACTTGATGATGAGCGCTACTTGACAGACAAAGAGGTCGCCAGCATTCTGAAAGTCAGCAGACGAACGCTACAGGAATACCGCAATGATGGTGTGATACCTTATATATTGTTAGGTGGCAAGGTGCTTTATCGTGAGAGTGATTTGGAGAGGGTTCTAGAAAGTTGCTATCATCCTGCATATAAACGATAGGGAAAAAGAAAGAGCCGTTAGTGGTTCGTGTGCTGAGGGAATATAACGCAGAAAGACGGATGACAGACTTCGCTAATCATTCGTCTTTCTGCTTTGAAGGCTTTGGGTCGCTGTGTTCTATGCCATCTTAAGATTCTTGAATGATGCATTGAGCTTATTGCCAAACATCGTCAGGTCATTGTCAAGTTTCTGGCTCGTGATTTTGGCGTAAATCTGGGTGGTCACAATATTGGTGTGTCCCAAGACTCGGCTCACACTCTCGATGGGCATTCCTTTTGAAAGCGCCAAGGTTGCGAATGAGTGCCGTCCACAATGGAAGGATATGGCTTTCTCAATGCCGCAGGCGGTCATCACCGTTTTCAGCTTCTTGCACATCGACCAGTAGTTCTTGGACGAGCCAAGCGACCAAAGGTCGAGCGCATCTTGCCGAACACCAACTTGTCTTCCTGTAGGTGTTTGTAGCGGTTGATAATCTGCAAGGGTACGTCCATCAGCTTCACTTGGAAGGGAATGTTGGTCTTGTGCCGCTTGCTGATAATCCACTTGTCACCATTGATGTTCACGATGTTGTCCGTGGTCAGGTTCTTCACGTCGATGAACGAGAGGGCAGTGAAGCAGACGAATACAAAGATGTCGCGAACAAAAGCCAGATTGTCGTCCTCGAACTCATGGGTTACGACGGCCTTCAGCTCTTCCTCGGTCAGGAATTCCCTTTCCTTGCAGTTGGGGCTTATGTGAAACTGCGCGAAAGGGTTGCGGGGAATCTTGCCGTTATAGTGTGCCCTCAGAACGACACCCTTCAGCCACATGCAGCGTTGCCAGATAGTACCGTTAGCCAGTCCTCGGTCTGTACTGAGGTAAGCGGCAAAGTCCTTGATGAACTCTGGTGTCAGCTCCAGCATCGACATATCCGTGCGGCGGTAGTGCGACTGGATGAAGTCTGCCACATCCTTACGCGAACGTTCCATAGCCCAGAGTGTGCTTGCAGCCCTGTCCTTGCCCACACGTTTCTTCTGGTTGGCAATGTCCTTGTCGAAAGCACTCAGCAAGGTCTCGTACTCGCTGCCAAATCCCTGATAGGAATTGCGCACCATCTCTGCCGTCACGAAAGCCTCCCTATCCGAAAGGTGCTGATAATGCTTGATGATCTGCGTCTTGATGTTATCCAGTTCGCGGTTAATCTGCAATGCCTCCTTGCTGCGACCTTTAGCGCAATTGCCCTTTACATCCCACATGTCAAGCGGGATCGTCTTCTTACAACTGAACTGGCTCTGAGTTCCGTTAATCGTAACCCTGCTCATCACTGGCACCACACCATTCTTCTCCTTACTCTTGTTCACATAGAACAGAATGTTAAAAGTACTTCTCATGTTTCTTACTCCTTTTTTAATTTTGGCTGCAAAACTACTGTCTTTTGGGTTATCCATCGCTATGCAAAATGTAGCAGTTTGCGGAATAAGAAACGGACGGTGAGAGGTACTATATTCTTCTTTATTTTGCTTGGTGGTTTAATCATTTTTTCAATACCAATTCGGGTTACGATTTAGAAACCTAACTCCTTCACCAATCCTCCGAATTTTGCGTTTCCCTCATTTTCGTACTTCCTCGTTCTTCCCAGTTTTGCCTTTATTTTCGGTCGAATTGCGTTAATCTTCCCAAATCCGTTGTTCTTTACAAGCTTTTTCAGTAACTTTGCTGCAATAAACATAATATCCTATGAAAAAAGTTGGATTTCTTTTATTAATCTTCTGTTTCCAGTCATCAATCTTCAATTGGGTTAATGCCCAGCGACAGATTACAACGGAACGCATAGAGGTGACAAACCGCCTGGATGAAAAACCCGATGCAGAGGCCATGGCCATCATGGCCAAATACAAACCGTCTGTGGATAGCATCATAGCCCCCATATTGGGCGAAAGTCTTGTGGGAATGAGTGCAGGACGCCCCGAGAGCCTGCTCTCGAACTGGGCCGCCGACGTAATGGTGGAGTTCTCAGATTTCTCTGACGGCAAGAAAGCTGACCTGGGAATAATAAACGTGGGAGGACTTAGAAACAACATGCCCAAGGGAAAGGTGCGCCGGGGCGACATCCTGCTTATTGCACCATTCAACAACCTGCTCGTGGTTGTGTCCCTGAAAGGTAGCGATTTGCTCTCGCTCTTCCAGGACATTGCTGCTGTCGGTGGGGAGGGAGTAAGCCACGAAGTGCAACTCGTCATCACGAAAGACGGCAAACTGACAGATGCCAAGGTCAGCGGACAGCCCATCGACCCCGAACGCATCTACCGCATCGCCACACTTAACTACCTGGCCGAAGGTAACGACCGCCTTTATTCCATGAAGAAGGCCGTAAAACTCGACACCAGCAATCTCTATACTCGCGACTGCCTGATGCAGAGCATCGAACGGAACAAGACTATCACTTCGAAACTCGAAGGAAGGATTACAGTTAAATGAGAAATTAAAAATAAAAGGTAAAAATTGAATGAATATGAAGCGCGTAATACTATTAATTTTTCACTTTTCACTTTTCACTTTTAATTTGTCAAACGCGCAGAGTTTGACATTGGTTCATACGAGCGACACTCATTCGTGCGTAGAACCCATATCGCCCCACGACATCTTTCCTGAGCAGGCCGATAAAGGAGGATTCGTCCGTCGTGTTAGCCTCATCAAGGAACTCCGACAGGAACACCCCAACATGCTCCTACTCGACTGTGGCGATTACTCTCAAGGAAGTGCCTATTATAACATCTTCAAGGGTGAAGTGGAGGTTTCGCTCATGAACCAGATGGGTTACGATGCGGCCACCATCGGCAACCACGAATTCGACTACGGCATGGACAACATGGCCCGTCTGTTCCGCATGGCAAAGTTCCCCGTCGTATGCGCCAACTACGACTTCACAGGCACGGTCTGTGAGGGACTGGTGAAGCCCTATATTATAAAGGAATGCGCGGGCATGCGCGTAGGCATCTTTGGTCTGTCCCCCCAACTGGAAGGACTTGTGTCTGTTGCTAACTGCGGAGGGGTGAAGTACACCCACCCCGTAGAGGTTGCCCAAAAGATTGTAGATACCTTGCGCAACGATGAGAAGTGCGACTTCGTAATTTGCCTCTCCCACTTGGGTTATGGAGATGCCGACAACGAAGATCCTGCCATCATCCGTGCCACCCGTGGAATTGACGTGGTTCTCGGCGGTCACTCTCACTCCTACTTCGAGTACACCAAGTACCTGCCTAACGCCGACGGCAAGGAGATTCCCCTCGACCATCAGGGTAAACATGGTCAGTACGTCGGTGTGCTGGAGTTTGAGTGGTAATCATTTGTTTTTTTTACACATTTCATTGTATTTTTGCCATTAGGATATAACAAAAGAATAAAAAGCATGACAACAACAGCATTGCAAAACGTGTGGCAGACCATATTGGGCTTCAACCTTTCAACAGCCAACAAACGCTGGATTGCCGACCACCTGTATGAACAGGTCAGGGAGGAAGAAAGCCTCAAGCCCTATACGATGGAAGAGATAGACACCATGCTCCATGAAGCCGAGGAAGACTATGTAGCTGGACGTTATCACACAAATGACGAGGTTTTCAAACGCAAACACACTATTGCCGAATGAAAGTCATTTGGCTACAAAGGGCAGAAAAGGCTTTGCACCAAACAGGAAGTTACCTACTTCAAGAATTTGGTGAAGTTGCATACGAAAAATTCATTCATGACGTGGAGGACATGGCTTACTTGTTAGAGGGAATGCCCGAATTAGGACATTACGAACCCTTACTCTCCCATTATCCGCAAGGCTATCGCAGCATTGTCATAAACCGTCTGAACAAACTAATCTATTATATAAAAGACGATGAAATACTTATCACAGCCCTTTGGGACACTCGACGAGAACCCAAATCGCTGACAAGAAACGTTTAAAACAACATTATTCACCTTTAATTAATTACGCCAATGAACTAAAAAGAGGTAAAACAAAAGACATTTACAAAAGAGCGTTAGCTTTTTGCCCCGTATCTTTAAATCTGGAAAATTTACAAGTCACTAAGGGACATAAAGTTATGACGTTCACGCCCATGTGGCGTGGACTTGTACTTTATTTAGTGACAGGCATTTTCCAGAGCCTAAAGATACGATAAAGTTGGTTCCACGCCCTTTTTGTATCCCAAACAAATCACAACTTTATTAATCCTCGTCATTGGAACCGTGGCGACACAAAAAAACAAAAAAAATGAAGAAATTAATCGTTTACGTTACATTGACATTATTTGTCGGACTGCTGCATGGTCAACAAATTGTAGAAGTTTCGGGTGAAGCCATATTCCCTGGAGGCGATGAGAGTCTGGAGAAATGGATTGCAGAAAACATAACCATATCCAAGGAAATCCATAAGGCCGTTGGAAGCAAACCCTATAAAGCTGTATTCACCGTTACCGTAGATTCCAAAGGGAAAATCCAAAACATATTACCTCAAAATAAAATAACGGAACGGGATAAAACCATCTATAATCATTTGGAGGAACAAATGACCAAACTTCCATCGTTTGAGCCTTCATCCACAACTTCCAAGAAAATTATTATTTATATCTATGGAAATGGAAATGCTGCATTGTATAGACCTAACGACAAATATGGAGTCAAGTACCTGGCGAGAAAGAGGGAAGAAAATGGAAACTGCGAGGCAAGCAGAAAGATAGACAAGAGCAATGGCATCACTATGGATGCCCAAAATTTCAATAAATACACTGACAAGGCGGATGCAACCTTTACTGTGGACGAAACAGGGAAGGTAACCGAAATTCTTGTCAAGTGCAAAAAGAATCCTCATTTTGCGGAATTCATACAGAAGGAGTTATCCGAAATGCCACGCTGGATACCTGCGACAAAAGGTAATACCCCAAAAGCACAAACCATGAAAGTGGCTTATGGATTAAATGACATATTGGGAATTTTCGATTATTCCTCTATGTCTGTGTTAATGCGTTGATGTGGAGGAATATATTTTCTTCCCCTTACTCAAAATTGAGTATCAGGGTAATCATCTTGGAATGAGCCCCGTCCACAGCATTGGTGTACTTCATGAGCGTCCCGTCTATCAAGTCGGGGCGCTTCTTTTTCAGCACGTCGAGCAGACCGAAGGAGAACTTCAGTTCGGGATTGAGTTTAAAGAAAGAGAAATAGATGTCGCAACCGAAACCCACTTCGATGAAGCAGTCCATTGGTTTGGTGTAGATGGCACGATGCTTGTGGTTCGAGAGATCGACCGCCGGCGCCACACCAGCCACAAGATAAGGGCGGAAATTGTTGTAGCGCGGAGCCGAAAACTTGACGTTGACAGGAACGGTGATGTAGGCACTCTTCAATACCTGCGTGGTATCGCGCCCTGAGGTCTGCTCATGGAACCATATACGTTTCTGACCAAAGTTCATGGAGGGTGTCAGACGTAGGGCAAAATGTTTGGAAAGACGCATCTCACCCAAGATTCCCACCGTGAAACCAGGATTGTAATTATCAACATCGGCATACCATTGTTCACCCGTCATAGGATCGACATAGCCATTGTTCTTGAGTTCCATATCCTGCATCTGGAAACCGAAAAGGAAGCCCCAGTGCAGACGACGCATGTCCAGATAAGGCCGATGCTGCACCTTACGCTCCTGAGCGGATAAAGTTGAAAGATGAAAATCGGAAATTGGAAGTTGGGCTACGCCGACAAGCGCAACCAGAAAAGTGAACAGCCTCTTCCTTATATTTGACATTTTACATTTGACATTCGTCATGAAAAATAACGCTACACTGGCCTTTTTATTGCCCCAATCACTATTTTTGGTTAGAATGCATAAAATATTTGGCCGAAAATTAGGAGCGTATCACTAAAATTGATTACCTTTGCCCTCGAAGTCAATGCATAATTGATAAAGCATAATGCATAACAATTGGAACAAGAATTTTTAATTTCTAATTTATAATTTTAATTTAAGAAGACTATGGCTTACGTAATTAGCAATGACTGTGTTGCCTGTGGCACATGTATCGACGAATGTCCCGTTGGCGCAATCTCTGAGGGCGACATCTACAGCATCAACCCCGATGAGTGCACCGAGTGCGGCACCTGTGCCGACGCTTGTCCCAGTGGCGCTATCAGCCTCTAAGACATTTACACACAGCAAAAGCAAGGCGACCTATACACAGGTCGCCTTTTGTTTTATCCTATGAATACCAATAAGGAAAATGAGACTAAATTTGGCAATGCCAAGTATTTTTTGTATCTTCGCACCGTGAAGTCAGAAATAATAACAATATACACATACACACATGGAAAAAATTCAGGAACTCACCGAGAAAATTTACCGTGAGGGAGTTGAGAAAGGCAAGCAAGAGGCTGAAGCCATCGTAGCCGAAGCCAAAGCACAGGCCGAGAAAATTGTGGCCGAAGCCCGTGAACAAGCACAAGCTATTGAGAACGTAGCCAAGAAAAAAGCCACCGAACTGGACACCAACACAAAGAATGAACTGAAGTTGTACACCAGTCAGGCCCTGAACGCACTGAAAAGCGAAGTTGTCAATGTTCTGACAGACAAGGTTGTTGGCGAGAATGTGGAAAAACTGGCTGCCGACAAAGACTTCCTCGCTAAATTCGCTGTCACTCTGGCCGAGAAATGGCAAGGCGATGCCCCTGCCGTCATCAGCACACAGGATGCCGAAGGACTGAAAGCCTACTTCATGAAGAATGCCAAGGCACTGTTAGATAAAGGGGTGAAGATTGAAAAGATAAACGGCGTTGACACCCTGTTCACCATACAGCCCGCAGACGGTTCCTACAAGGTACAGTTCGGCAAGGAGGAATTTGAGAGCTATTTCAAGGCTTTCCTTCGTCCACAACTGGTAGAAATGCTTTTCTAAGAGGATTCAAAATTAATAATTCAAAATTCAAAATCATGCCTTCAGATTGATGTGCAGCCCCTTTTGAAATTTGAATCTTAAAATTTGAATTAACGAAAACATGGCAAATTACTATTGCATATTATCGGGACTGCCCGACCTCCGATTAGACACTCCTGAAATGGCTCCCTCCATCAGCAGCCTGCGCGAGCAAATTCTGGAAATGGACGACATGAAGGGGAGTGACCTGCGTATGGTGAAACTTTTCTTCCTCATGGGAGATTGCCGAAACCTCATCATATTGCTGGAAAACAATCTTGCCCAACTGCCCTATATCGGCAATTGGAACAAGCAGGAACTCCAGGAGATGATAGCCGACGCATTGGAGGACGAATTTGAGGACGACAAACGTTTCCCCCCTTTCATGGCTAACTTCGTAAGGGAATATTATGAAAGGAAGCAAGAACCTGGCTATTTCCCCGAGGATCGCTTAATGGTACGTTACTGGCACTTTCTGAAGAATGAGGGGAAAGGATTGGTGAAGGGATGGGCCGCTCTTAGTCTGGACATCGCCAATACACTTACCGCTCTGATTTGCGAGCAACAAGGATGGCCAGTGGAACAATATACCTACGAATACGATGCCACCCTGATTGACGGTGCACTACTGGCACAATTACGAGAGATTGCCTCCGACACCGACCCCGTCCAAAAAGAACAACGCATCGATGCTCTGAAGTGGTTGTGGGCAGAAGAGGAAACCTTTTTTGACCCCTTCGACATAAATGCCCTCTACGCCTACCTGCTAAAAGCAGAAATGTTGGAACGATGGGTAAAGCTCGACCCGCAACAAGGCAAGGAGCAATTCCGACAGATTATCGAAGGACTGCGCAAGGAAGCCACCGTTCCTGCCGAGTTCACAGCCCACATGCCCAAAGAAGAAGGCATATACGCCAAAAGCGCAAACGCATATAACAAGAACGAAAAATAAAAACAACATAACGACATGACAAAA
Source organism: uncultured Prevotellaceae bacterium (assembly GCA_947169115.1). GTDB lineage: Bacteria > Bacteroidota > Bacteroidia > Bacteroidales > Bacteroidaceae > Physcousia. The sequence continues at coordinate 146,622 of CAMVOK010000003.1, read as the reverse complement.
GGAAAAGTTAGTGGCGTAGTCTCCAACATGGTCACCCTTCGCGTAGATGGGCCTGTTGTACAGGGAGAAATATGCTACATCACGACTGGTGGCGACCGTCTGATGGCCGAGGTCATCAAGGTCATTGGCCAAGACGTGTACGTACAGGTGTTTGAAAGCACCCGTGGCCTGAAAGTAGGTGCAGAGGCCGAGTTTACCGGCCACATGCTCGAGATTCAGCTCGGTCCCGGTATGCTCAGTAAGAACTACGATGGTCTGCAGAACGACCTCGACAAGATGGAGGGGGTCTTCCTTCGTCGCGGTCAGTACACCGAACCTCTTGACAACGACCGCCTTTGGGACTTCGAACCCATTGCCAAGGTGGGTGACAAGGTGCAAGAGAGCGACTGGCTGGGCAAGGTGGAAGAAAACCACCAACCCCTGAAAATCATGGTTCCCTTCCAGTTGAAGGGCGTGGCTACGGTGAAGAGCATCGTACCCGCAGGTCAGTACAAGATTCATGACACCATTGCCGTACTCACTGACGAGCAGGGCAACGAGGTGAAAGTGGACATGGTTCAGCACTGGCCTGTGAAATTCGCTATGACCAACTACAAACAGAAGCCCCGTCCTTTCAAGTTACTGGAGACTGGTGTCCGCACCATCGACACGTTCAACCCCATCGTAGAAGGCGGAACAGGCTTCATCCCTGGTCCCTTCGGTACAGGTAAGACCGTGCTTCAGCACGCTATTTCGAAGCAGGCAGAAGCCGACATCGTCATCATCGCTGCCTGCGGTGAACGTGCTAATGAGGTAGTGGAAATCTTCACCGAGTTCCCCGAACTGGTTGACCCCCACACGGGTCGCAAGCTGATGGAACGTACTATCATCATTGCCAACACGTCAAATATGCCTGTGGCTGCCCGTGAGGCTTCTGTATATACCGCCATGACGATGGCTGAATACTATCGCTCAATGGGTCTGCGTGTCCTGCTGATGGCCGACTCCACCTCACGTTGGGCACAGGCTTTGCGTGAGATGTCGAACCGTATGGAGGAACTGCCTGGCCCCGATGCCTTCCCCATGGACCTCGGAGCTTTGATTTCTAACTTCTACGGTCGTGCCGGTTACGTTTATCTGCGCAACGGCGAGGTGGGCAGTGTAACCTTCCTCGGAACCGTATCACCTGCCGGTGGTAACCTGAAGGAGCCCGTGACGGAGAACACCAAGAAGGTGGCTCGTTGCTTCTACGCTCTGGAGCAGGACCGTGCCGACAAGAAACGCTACCCTGCCGTGAATCCCATTGATTCGTATTCAAAATATTTGGAGTATCCCGAGTTTGCCGACTACATCAAGGGCCATATCAATGAAGAGTGGATTCCAAAGGTGCTTGCCCTAAAGACACGTATGCAACGTGGTAAGGAGATTGCCGAACAAATCAACATCCTCGGTGACGACGGTGTACCCGTTGACTACCACGTAACGTTCTGGAAGTCGGAAATCATCGACTACGTCATTCTGCAACAGGATGCCTTCGATGAGGTGGATGCCGTAACTCCTCTGGAGCGTCAAGAGGAAATTCTGAACCTTGTGACCCGCATCTGCGAGAAGGACGACTTCCAGTTCGACACCTTCCTTGAAGTTACCGACTACTTCAAGAAGATGATTAACCTGTGCAAACAGATGAACTACTCGAAGTACAAGAGCGAACAATACTACGACTACATCAAGCAAATCGAAGATTTAATGCATAATGCATAATGCACAATGCATAATAAATTCAGATTTGTATCACGATAGTTTAATTATGCATTATGCATTGTGAATTATGAATTAATAGAATTATGGCACAAGCATTTCAAAAAGTATATACACAGATTAGCCAGATTACGAAAGCTACGTGTTCGCTAAAGGCGAAAGGTGTAGGCTACGACGAACTGGCCACCATCAACGGCCGTCTGGCTCAGGTGGTGAAGATTATGGGCGACGATGTCACTCTGCAGGTGTTCGAAGGCACTGGTGGCATCCCCACCAATGCCGAAGTAACCTTCCTGGGTAAATCTCCCTCTCTGAAAGTCAGCGACCAGTTGGCAGGCCGTTTCTTCAATGCATACGGTCAGCCCATCGACGGTGGACCAGAGATTGAGGGAAAGGAAGTGGAAATCGGCGGCCCCAGTGTGAACCCCGTACGTCGTAAGCAGCCCAGCGAACTTATCGCTACTGGTATTGCCGGTATCGACCTGAACAACACCCTCGTCTCAGGTCAGAAGATTCCTTTCTTCGCCGACCCCGACCAGCCGTTCAACGAGGTAATGGCTATGGTAGCCATGCGCGCCAAGGCCGATAAGATTATCCTTGGCGGTATGGGTATGACCAACGACGACTACTATTTCTTCCGTAACACATTTGCCAATGCCGGTGCACTCGACCGCATTATTTCCTTTATTAATACAACCGAAGACCCTGCCGTGGAGCGTCTATTGATTCCCGACATGGCCCTGACAGCTGCCGAGTACTTTGCTGTTGAGAAACACGAGACCGTACTGGTGCTTTTGACCGACATGACCTCGTATGCCGACTCTCTGAGTATCGTGTCGAACCGCATGGACCAAATTCCTTCGAAGGACTCCATGCCTGGTTCCCTCTACTCCGACTTGGCAAAGATTTACGAGAAGGCCGTACAATTCCCCGAGAGTGCAGGCGGTGGGTCTATCACCATCATTGCCGTGACCACGCTGTCTGGTGGCGACATCACGCATGCTGTGCCTGATAATACGGGTTACATCACCGAGGGTCAGCTCTACCTGCGCCGCGACTCCGATGTTGGTAAGGTTGTGGTTGACCCGTTCCGTTCGCTGTCTCGTCTGAAGCAACTCGTTGCCGGTAAGAAGACCCGCAAGGATCACTCACAGGTGATGAATGCCGCCATCCGCCTCTATGCCGATGCTGCCAATGCAAAGACGAAATTGGAGAACGGTTTCGACCTCACCGACTATGACAACCGCTGTCTCGACTTTGCCAAGGACTATGCCTCGAAACTCCTTGCCATCGACGTCAACCTCGACACTGAGGAGATGCTTGATGTAACATGGAGCCTCTTCCGCAAGTACTTCAAACTCGAGGAAGTCAATATCAAGAAGGAATTCACCGATATCTATTGGAAATAGGACTCTCCCCAACCCTCCCTTGTAGGGAGGGGGTAGTAACCTATAAAAGATGAATAATTATTTATAATAAATAGTAAAAGTATCCACTCTCCTCCCTACAAGGGAGGGGCAGGGGGGTGGGTCTGATATTATGGCAATAAAGTATCAGTTTAATAAGACATCGCTCCAGCAGATTGAGAAGAACCTCAAGATGCGCCAGCGCACCCTGCCCATCATCAAGAGCAAGGAGACAGCACTACGCCTTGAGGTTAAGAAATGCAAGGAGGAAGCCGAGGAACTTGAACGCAAACTGCAAGAGCAGATTGCGGGCTACGAACGGATGTACGCTCTCTGGGGAGAGTTCGATACATCGCTCGTCAGCCTGAAGGACGTAGAGATAGATGTGAAGAAGATTGCGGGCGTTCGTGTCCCCATCCTCACCAACATCCAGCTCGCCGTGCGGCCCTTTGGTCTGTTCAGCGCCCCCAAGTGGTACTTCGACGGCATTAACCTCCTACAGGGACTTGCAAAGACTGCCGTGGAGCGAGAATTTGTGCTGGCAAAAACAGGATTGCTCGAACATGCCCGTAAGAAGACCACCCAAAAGGTGAACCTCTTCGAAAAGGTACAGATTCCAGGCTTTCAGGAGGCCGTACGCAAAATCAAACGATTCATGGAGGACGAAGAGAACCTCAGTAAGTCCTCGCAGAAGATTCTGAAGTCCCTACAAGAAAAACGTAGGAATGTAGAAAACGAAGGAAAGGAGGCCGTGGCATGATTGAGAAAATGAAAAAACTCACGTTTCTGGTCTATCACAAGGACTATGAACGTTTCCTTCGCGACCTTCAAGCTTTGGGCGTAATGCACATTCAGAAGTCTGGCGACCAGACCATGGCCGAGCCTGAGAGTCTGAGGCATTTGCGTCATCAGAAAAGCGACGTTGTGAACGTACTGAATACTCTGCAGAAGATTTCGGGTGTCATACTCGACGAGGTTCGTATCGGTGAGGCTGGAGTAACAGACAATATCGAAAACTCACAAGCAATGCGACTGGTGCGGCGTGTCCAGGAGATTGGCAACACCCTCACAGCCCTATCACCTCGTATCGCCTCCCTACAACATGATGCCGAGATACTGCGTCCGTGGGGAATCATCGACAGGTCACTGCTGAATAAGCTACATGAGGCTGGCATTCACGAGCAATACCGCATTGCCTCTGAGTCACATTTCGAAGAAAGGTTCCCAGAATATGCCGCTTTTGAGATAAGTCGCGACAAACGATTCGTATATTTCCTCACTTTCGACATCGATGGACAGGAAAGCGAATACATCCCGGCACAATCCCTACGTTTGCCCGAACAACCTCTGGAAGAAGTGGAGCGCGACATCGTCACACTGGCCAACCAGAAGGAAGCACTCGAAGCCGAACGATGCAAAGTATCAGAAGATGCCTTGGGCGACATCATCGCATTAGAAAAGGAAATAGACAGTGCCATTGCCCGTGAGGAAGCAACACTCAAGACACAACGCGCTGCCCTTGATACCGTGGTTGTAATGGAAGGCTGGTTCCCCGTAAGAGAGGAAGCAGCCATCTCTGGTTTCTTGTCGAAAGAACAAGCTTATTACGAGATGCGCGACCCTGTAGATACGGACAACGTACCCATCCAACTGCACAACAACCGTTTCAATCGCATGTTCGAGCGCCTCACACGTATGTATGGCTTCCCCTGTTACAACGAGTGGGATCCCACCCCCATTGTGGCGCCTTTCTTTACCCTCTTCTTTGCCATCTGTATGGGCGATGCTGGCTACGGTCTCATCATCATGCTTTATGGCATGTTGGAGATGGCAGGCAAGGCTCGCAAGACCCCCATTGTAGGTGAGATGCTACATGGCTGTGGCGACATGGTGTTTGCACTTGGAGCCGCCACCACGCTAGTGGGCTTGGCACTCGGCACCTTCTTTGGTCTTTCCCTTGTCGATTACGTTCCAGCGAACTCGCCTTTGCATAGCTATTACGAGTTTGTGGGCGGTGACTTCCCAGGTACGACCTATTCCTTCCAGATGGCATCGGCCATCCTCATCGGTGTAGTACACCTATGCATCGCCATGATGGTGAAGGCTATTCTCTATACCCAGAAGGAAGGTCTTTCGGCTACTCTCAGCACTTGGGGATGGAACCTCCTGCTTATTGGTGGCATCGTAGTGGGCACGCTGTACATGGTGGGCACCCTATCTGCCGAAACCACACGAATGACGATTATCGCCATTGGAGTCGTAAGTGCCTTGGGCATCTACTTCTTAAACAATGTAGGACGTATGAAAGAATCGCCACTTAAAGGATTGCTCATCAACCCCCTGGCCGGTCTCTACGATACCTACAACATGGCTTCGGGCCTGCTTGGCGACGTACTTTCCTACGTCCGACTCTATGCCCTCTGTCTGGCAGGTGGAGCCTTGGGAAGTGCCTTTAACCAGATTGGCGACATGATATGGACAAGAACAGAAGGAACAAAAGGGTTCATCATAGGTATCATTGGAGCAGTAGTTATCTATTTCATTGGTCACCTGCTGAACCTGCTACTATCGGCCATCTCTGCCTTCGTTCACCCTCTGCGTCTAAATTTCGTGGAGTATTTCAAGAACTCTGGCTACGAGGGTAAGGGTACAGGCTATGAGCCACTGAAATAAAGCCCCCTCCCGACCTCCCCCAAGGGGGAAGGATAGCGAAGAGAAGAAAGTGAAAATTAAAAGAGAAGTTTGAAACTCATGAATAAAAACTAAAAACTTTATAACTAAAAAACTTAAAATTATGGAACAATTACTTGGTTATCTCGGTCTCGGCCTCATGTTAGGTCTGGCCGGTATTGGCAGCAGTTACGGAACCACTATTGCAGGTCAGGCTGCCGAAGGTGCACTCAAAAAGGATCCTTCTAAATCCTCTGGCTACATGGTGCTCTGTGCCCTGCCTGCTACACAGGGTCTGTATGGCTTCATCGCCTTCATGATGATGGCTGGCCGTGACATGACAACTGACGGTCCTCTGCTCTTCGGCATCGGCCTCGGAGTTGGTCTTGCCTGTCTGCTCTCTGGCATCCGTCAGGGTAAAATCTGCGCTGCTGGTATTCAGGGCATGGCTCAGGGTCACGACGTACAGACAAACACCATGATTTACGCCGCTCTTCCTGAGTTCTACGCCATCCTGGCACTCGTGGCAACCTTCCTTGTGTAAAAAAAATGAAGGCCGTAACGAAAAACATATGGGCATTACTTCTTGCTTGCTTTGTGGGCATTAGCATGGTAAGTTGTGACGATGCTGAAGAAGGCGAGAGCTGGGGCGACTGGGAATTTCGTAACGCCATCAGTAACAGCAAATGGACGTCATGGCACATCATTCAGATAAAGGACGAGAATGGGAATTGGGTCAATCAGGATGATAATACAATTCTCTATTTCGACATCCAGTTCTTTGTCAATGACCATAACTTCCATTCCACTAAGTTCTATTGGACACAAGACAAGGACGAAGGATGGATAAGCGACGATGCAACCCGTGAGGAATACAAACCCGCGAACAACACAGCTTTCACCATCGACAGTAAGAACCTGATTATCGAGGGTTCCGTAGGCGAAGAGAAGTACTTCCGCTTCAACCTCAACAAGAAAGTGGAGGGATCCATGGAAGGCAAACTATACTTCTACAGGGACAACAAGACCTACGAGGTGATAATGTCTCGTTAAGAGGGAAATTGCCCATTGAATGTAAAATCCCGCATCGGCACGAATGCCGATGCGGGATTTTTTTGTACCTTTGTGTCCGATGAAACAACGCATTCTCATATTTTGTTGCACGTTAGGACTTGTCTTGCCCCTTTGGGCACAGCTGGACACTATCACAATGGAGAAAGAACGCCCGCGCCTTATCCGTCCTCAGCAAATCATCGTACCGACCGCCATGATCGGCCTTGGTGCTGTGGCCATCTCGAACCACAAACTATGCGACTGGAAGATGGACGTGCGCGATGCCATGCAACGTGGACGCGGCTCTCACCACAAGGCCAACGTGGAGTCATGGGTTACGCTCACGGCACAGATTGGAGTTATTGCCCTTGGACCAAGACCCAAGCACTCATTCACAGACCGAATGCTTGTCAAACTCACAGGCTATACCCTACTCTACACCACCATGCCCATCGTCAAGCGTTGTGTCAAGGAACCACGACCTGACGGACATAGCAATCATGCTTTTCCATCCTACAAAACCGCAAATGCCTTTTTCGTGGCCGAGCAGGTACGTATAGAGCGTGGCTGGGGTTGGGGTATGGGCATGTATGCCGTTGCTGCCGGCGTGGGTGTGCTGCAGATGTATAACGACCGCTGCTACGTCAACGACGTACTGGCTGGAGCTGGCATGGGCATTCTTGCCACACATGCCGCCTACTGGCTCTTGCCCCTGGAACGTAGGTGGTTCGGGCTCGACAAGAAAAGCAAAAGCAAGGAAACTGGCATGATGCTCGTCCCTACATACGACTACAACACCCAAACCGTAGGCATCGCCTTTTCGGCGTGCTTATAATGAGTCTGAATAAGGGAAGTGCCTACTGTGGCACTGCGTTTGATTTCTGCTTTGTATCGTTGGTATGGTCCTCCATATCCTCTTCTTTCTTCATGGGTAGGTCGAACATACCATATGTCGTACGTAGGACGCGGAACTCAGTACGGCGGTTCAAGGCATTGCATACTTCCTGTCGTTGTTCATCCTCCAGTTTTAGGATGAAGGCTTCCGTCAGCGTGTCGCCCTCAGCGAGGAAGGGATTTTGCTCAGCCATCTTTCGTGTGACAATCTTCGGACGGTTCTCACCATAGCCAACAGGCGAAAGTCGGTCAGAGGCGATTCCATGCGCTATAAGATAGTTCACCACACTCTCAGCACGTCGTTGACTAAGTCGTTCATTATAAGCATCAGGACCGCGATAGTCGCAATGCGAGGCCAATTCTATGGTAATGTTGGGGTTTTCCTCCAGCAGAGTGGTCAAAGAGTCGAGAGCTGGAATGCTGGCAGGTGTAAGTTCGGCGGAGTCAAACTCATAGAAGATATTGCGCACCAGAACTGGGGCGTTGATACTGGCCAAGGGGAATTGGAGCACAAACTCACGGCTGACACTACTGGTGTCTATGCGCAGTTCCTCCTTGTGGTTCAGATACCCCTTGCAGGTACCGAGAAAAATATAGTCCACGTTGGGCTGTATCTCCTGTTCAAAAGAACCATCACCCTTCACATTCAGTTTCAGGTTCGTGCCGTCGTTACCAACCATATAGACCAAAGCCTGGGGCAGTTCGTAGCCGTCCTTCTCGTACACCCACCCTTTCACCGTCTGCAAAACTTCTGGGCACTCGAACGAGAAAATATGATCCCAGCCACGTGCATCACCACGGTTCGAGGCAAAGAATCCTCGGTTATGCAGTCCCTCAAAGGTGATGCCGAAATCGTCGCCCGAAGAATTCATCGGCGATTTCATATTCTCAATAATCCACGTCCCAGTTGAATCCTGCTTGGCCTTGAACAAATCCAATCCACCCATACCCACATGTCCGTCCGAAGAAAAATAGAGTTCTCCATTCGGACGGAAAACAGGGAACATCTCATCCCCCTCCGTGTTAATGGGTTCACCCACATTCTCCACCCCACCCAGACCATGGTCGGTAATAGCGATGCGCCAGATGTCCTTTTCTCCCAGACCACCTGGCATGTCGCTGGTGAAATAGAGCCAGTTCCCATCTGGCGAAACGGCAGGATGAGCAAATGAGGACAGCGTATCCTTCGAGATTTCCAGCAATGTAGGCTTGCCCCACGAGGCATCGCTTCGGGTGCTGGTGTATATCTGGGCGTAGCGCGGATATTCTGGGTCGTGGGTGCAACGGGTCAGATACATGGTCTTTCCGTCGGGCGAGAAGCAGCATGCGCCTTCATCGTACTCACTGTTAATCTCTGACTCTATCTGCTCAGGGCTCTGCCACTTTCCTTTTTCGTCTTTCTTGGCCATGAAGAGGTCGGCAGCCTTTGTACCCGTAATGCCACTTATCTCGTTACCAGCGGCTTGTGGACGCGTAGAAGTCAAGTAGAGTTGTTCCCATTCATCACCGGCAAGCACAGGCGAGAAGTCGGCACGCCGCGAGTTGAACAGAGGTTCCTTTTTTACGGTATGTAGCGTGGGACGTTTCTTCCAGATTTGCGCCTGCGAGCAGCTCTGCAGCCCCACTTTTGCACGTATGTCACCTGGCACACTATCCAGAAAAGCCATATAGTTCTTGGCTGCATTCTTGTAGTCGCCATTTCTGTGTTGCATCTGTGCCAGACGCAGGACAGCCATCGAATCAGGATATTTATATCGGATGGCATTTTGGTAGGCACCAATGGCCTTGGCTGTATAGTTGATGCGACGGTAACACTCAGCCATCTTCCAAGCCCGCTCCCCACGCTTCTCCTTGTCTTTCACCGCTGTACGGCTATAGCCTTTCTTATACTCCGCAGCCGCATCGTAATACTCACCGATGGCAAAAAAGGCATCGCCTTTCTTGATGTTCTGGTCGGCACCGCAACTGGAGAGGAGGAAGAGAGAAGTGAGAAGAGAGAGGTGAGAAGTGAGAAGAGAAAAGTGAGAAGTGAGTAATCGGACGGCAAAGCCTACGCTTGCAGAGCGAAGCGGGGCAAAAAGTGAGGACATGCGAATGCAAGCAAACATAACCATGCCCGCTCTTCTTTTGTCTTGTACTTTAAGATTCTTGCTCACCATCTAACTCTCTTTTTCCATTTCTCATCCTTTCCACACTCTAAATATAATTAACGCACGCGCCCCCGTTTTATTTGATATTTATATAATTATTTGTATCTTTGTACGCACAATAACCATATTTTAATCGGAACCATGAATATCAAACAGCTCCTTTATAGCCTCACCATGGCACCTGCCGTAGCCGGTGCACAAACCCGGCAACCCAACATCATCTTCATCCTTTGCGACGACATGGGATGGGGCGATCTTGCCTGCTATGGTCAGCAATACATCTCTACGCCCAACATCGACCGCATGGCTGCCCAAGGCATGCAGTTCATGCAAGCCTACGCCGGCAGCCCAGTATCGGCTCCCTCCCGAGCCTCCCTAATGACCGGGCAACATACGGGACACTGCGAGATTCGCGGCAACAAGGAGTACCGTTCAGGGGCTGTCTCCTACAACGGCAACACGGATTATGCCGTGGTGGGCCAACACCCCCTGGACACGGCTCATGTGGTACTGCCCGAAATCATGAAACAGAACGGCTACACCACGGCTCAGTTTGGCAAATGGGCCGGTGGCTACGAGGGCAGCATTTCCACACCCGAAAAACGTGGTATTGATGAGTTCTATGGCTACATCTGCCAGTTCGAGGCTCACTCCTACTACCCCAACTTCCTGAACAAATATAGCCGACGCGACGGCGACAAAGGGGTGTCACGCGACATACAGCAGGGCAACATCCAACATAGTTTCTTCGGCGACGACTACTACAATCGTCCCGAATACAGTGCTGATGTCATCCATCGTAAGGCCATGGAATGGATTGAGAGCCAGGACGGCAAGCAACCATTCTACGGACTACTGACCTACACCATCCCCCATGCCGAACTTGTCCAGCCCGAGGACAGCATTCTCCTGGCCTATAAGGCAAAGTTCTGCGAGGACAAGCGCTTCCGTGGCGAAGACGGCAGTTGGTACCATGCCATCGGCAACGTCCATGCCCAGTTTGCTGCCATGATTACTCGTCTGGATGCCTACGTGGGTGAGATTATGGACTTGTTGGAACGTAAGGGCATGGCCGACAACACCATCCTCATCTTCACCAGTGACAACGGTCCTCACGAGGAAGGCGGTGCCGACCCCACATTTTTCAATCGCGACGGTGTACTGAAGGGACTGAAACGCTCGTGCCACGAGGGCGGCATACGCATCCCCTTCATCGTGCGTTGGCCGGGGCACGTACAGGCAGGCGTCAAAAACAACCATCCGATTGCTTTCTACGACATCATGCCCACCTTCTGCGACATCATTGGCGAACAGGACTACATCAGCAAGTACCGCAATCCCCGCCTGGGCGATAGCGACCACTTCGACGGCATATCTTTCTTGCCCACCCTGGAAGGACGCGACGATAAACAGGTCTCGCACGACTATCTGTACTGGGAGTTTAACGAAACCAATCAGATTGCCGTCCGCCAAGGCAACTGGAAACTTATTGTGAAGAAAGGGGTCTCTGAACTTTACGACCTGGCCACCGACATCCACGAAGACTACAACGTAGCCAGCCTCTATCCCGAGAAACTGGCCGAACTAAAAGCCCTCGTCTATCAATCACACATCGACAACCCCCATTTCAGCGTAACGCTGCCACAGTGATTTTTACGTAAATCATTGGGCATTTCTCTCGATTTTATGTAACTCTGCCAATAATTTGGCTAAGTTACTCCGTCTCGGCATAAAAAACAGACACATTTGTTTTTTATGCTCTCGACTTTTCGTAACTTTGCGGCCGATATGATAGTATGTATAGCAGAGAAACCATCGGTGGGCAAGGATATTGCCCACGTACTGGGTGCCAACCAGAGTCACGACGGATACATGGAAGGCAACGGTTACCAGGTGACGTGGACGTTTGGTCATCTGTGCGAACTGAAGGAGCCCCACGAGTACAGTCCGATGTGGAAGACGTGGAGTTTGGCTCAGTTGCCCATGATTCCCCAGCGTTTCGGAATCAAGCTGAAGGCAGACAAGGGGGTAGAGAAACAGTTCAATACCATTAAGAAACTAATGCTCGGTGCCGAACGCATCATCAACTGCGGTGATGCCGGACAAGAGGGTGAACTCATACAGCGATGGGTGATACAGATGACGGGAGCCAAATGTCCCGTACAGCGACTATGGATAAATAGTCTGACGGAGGATGCCATACGCGATGGATTTGCCAAACTAAAAGACCAGACGGACTATCAGAGTCTGTACGAGGCCGGACTGAGCCGCGCCATTGGCGACTGGACACTGGGCATGAATGCCACACGCCTCTACACACTCAAATACCAGAATATGATGGCCCAGGAGAAGCAGGTGCTCTCCATCGGACGGGTACAGACCCCCACATTGGCACTTATTGTGCGCCGACAGCAGGAGATAGAAAACTTTGTACCCGTTCCCTACTGGGTACTGACCACGAAGTACAGGGATGTAGTGTTCTCTTACCTCCCCCCAGCCCCCTCCCAAAGAGCGGGAAAAACCTCGGAGGAAGAAGAGACTTCCCCACAAAAGGGGGATAAGAGATCAGCGTCTTTTGCTACCCGCGAGGAGGGTGAAGCCGCCTTGGCTGCTGTGCGCGAACTCCCTTTCACGGTCACCAAGGTGGAGAAAAAGAAGGGAACTGAAGCACCACCGCGACTATTCGACCTCACCTCCCTGCAGGTGGAGTGCAACAAGAAGTATGGTTTCTCGGCCGACCTCACCCTGCAACTCATCCAGAGCCTCTACGAGAAGAAATACACCACTTATCCGCGCGTAGATACTACCTTTCTACCCGACGACGTCTATCCCAAATGTCCGCAAATCATGAATGGTTTGCGTAACTATTTCGGATATATGGAACGTATAAAGGGTAAACCTTTGGCTAAGAGCAAGAATGTCTTTGATAACAAAAAGGTGACAGACCACCATGCCATCATCCCCACTGGGGTGTATGCCCAAGCCATGACGGAGTTGGAGGCTAAGGTGTACGACCTCATTGTGCGCCGTTTCATCGGTGCTTTCTATCCCGTATGTACGTTCGACACTACCACCGTACTCGGCAAGGTAGGCGACATCCAGTTTAAGGCTACGGGCAAGCATATTACCGACCCAGGATGGCGTATATTGTGGGTGAAGGATGAAGGATTAAAAGTGAAGGATGAAGGAGCGGGAGGAAACGCCTCTGATAGTTCCTCCCCCTCGGGGGAGACAGAGGGGGGCTCTGAGGATGGAGTCCTTCCTGAATTTACGAAGGGCGAGTCTGGTCCTCACTATCCCGACTTGGCCGAGAAACAGACCACTCCGCCGAAACCTTACACCGAGGCCACCTTGCTGCGAGCCATGGAGACGGCCGGCAAATTTGTGGAGGACGATGAGTTGCGCGATGCCCTGAAAGAGAACGGCATCGGACGACCCAGTACCCGTGCGGCCATCATCGAGACACTCTTCCGTCGCCATTATATCTGCAAGGAAAAGAAGAATCTGTGGGCCACCCCTACTGGCGTGGAACTTATAGGACTTATCCGTAACGAACTCCTGAAGAGTGCGGAACTTACGGGACAGTGGGAACGCAAGTTGCGTCAAATAGAAAGTCACCAGTACGAAGCCAAACATTTTATCGACGAACTGAAACAGATGGTCACCGACCTCGTTCTTTCCGTCATGGCAGACAATACGGCAAGACCATAATTTCCTTGCATAGCAATAACTCTCAATTCCCATGAGGCTTTGGAATCGAAACTTCTGTAAGGTGATGGCAGCCAACTTCCTGTTGTTTGCTGCTTTCTATTTGTTCGTCCCTCTGTTGCCCATCTACCTGACAGACCACTTCGATGCCACCAAGGACATCATCGGCCTCGTGCTTTCCCTCTTTTCCATAACAGCCCTCGTATGCCGTCCCTTCAGCGGATATTTTGTTGACACCTTTCCCCGGAAACGGGTACTGATAATCTGCTACCTGCTCTTCACCATCTTCTTTCTGGGCTATCTGGCAGCAGGAACCCTACTTGTATTTGCCCTTGTACGCACCCTCCACGGCGGCCCGTTCGGAGCGCTCACCGTGGCCAACTCCACCGTAGCCATCGACGTACTGCCATCCTCACGCCGTACCGAGGGCATCGGCTACTACGGCCTCAGCAACAACCTGGCCATGGCCTTGGCTCCCTCCATCGGAGTCTTCCTCTATAAGGAACTACACAGTTTCGACCTGCTTTTCTGGATAGCTTTCGGCATGGCAAGCGTCGGTTTGCTGGTGGACAGCACCATACAACTGCCCCAGCGCGAACTGGCAAAAGACAAACCTCCCATGTCTCTCGACCGCTTCTTTCTGGTACGCGGATGGTTATTGGGCATCAACATGGTAGCCTTCGGCTTCTGCTTCGGTGTTCTCAGCAACTACCTCGCCATCTACAGCCGCGAGGCTTTGGGTATCACCAGTGGCACAGGTACCTACTTCATGCTGCTGGCCAGTGGCCTCATGCTCTCGCGCCTCTCTGGTGCCCGCTCGTTGCGTCAAGGGCGACTTACCCACAATGCCACCACAGGCATGTGCGTCTCCCTCGTGGGATACATCCTCTTCATCCTCATGCCCACCCTTGCCCAATCCTCAATGTTCAATGCTCTAATCGGACGACCCAAAGGGGCTACGCTCGCTGTGCGAGAATGCTCAATCTTCATCGGTTACTACGGCTCAGCCTTGCTCATCGGACTGGGCAACGGCCACCTATGGCCTGCCTTCCAGAACATGGTCATTAGTGTGGCACGCAACAACCAGCGAGGTACGGCCAACTCCACCCTTCTCATATCCTGGGACATCGGCATGGGACTGAGCATGCTCGGAGGAGGAATAATCGCTGAATTCGCCGGTTACGAGGCTGCATTCTGGACCATGGCAGCAATTAATCTTGTAGGCGTACTCACCTACCTTCTTGTCACCCGACAGTTTTTCCGTGCCCGCAATCTCAATCCTTCAGTCGATTAGCCGAACATAAATAGGAGTTAAGGGAACATCTAAAAATACGAAATAGACGAAAGACATTAGTCTTTTTAGTGTTTTTCGATGTTGATAATCATTAGGTTGTTAAAAGTCGTTTCGATGAATCGCAATTATTAGATTATACTTAAATGATTTTATTTCCCAATTATACCTCCTAATCATCAATTTATTTGTACCTTTGCAGACGAAAACAAAAATCCGTGTAATCTGTGTTCTTACAAATGTTCTTACAAAATAGAATCCGTGTTTTTATAAAAAATTCATAAATATGCGAGTAGCAATTGTAGGCGCCAGTGGCGCAGTAGGACAAGAATTTCTGAGAGTGCTCGACGAGCGTAACTTCCCCATCGACGAACTGTTGTTGTTCGGATCGAAGCGTAGCGCAGGTACGAAATATACCTTCCGTGGCAAGGAGATTGAAGTCAAGCTCCTCCAGCACAACGACGACTTCCGTGGCGTGGACATCGCCTTTACCAGTGCTGGTGGCGGCACCTCAAAAGAGTTTGCCGAAACCATCACCAAGCATGGTGCCGTGATGATAGACAACTCTTCGGCTTTCCGTATGGACGAGGATGTGCCCCTGGTAGTACCCGAGTGCAACGCCGAGGATGCCCTCAACCGTCCGCGCAACATTATTGCCAACCCCAACTGCACCACCATCATGATGGTAGTAGCCCTGCAGTGCCTGGAAAACATCAGCCACATCCGCCGCATCCACGTGGCTTCGTATCAGGCAGCTAGCGGTGCTGGAGCCGCTGCTATGGCTGAACTGGAACAGCAATACCGCGAGGTGCTCAGCGGTCAGCCAGTCACCGTGGATAAGTTTGCCTATCAGTTGGCCTACAACGTCATCCCCCAAATTGACGTCTTCACCGATAATGGTTACACCAAGGAGGAGATGAAGATGTTCAACGAGACCAAGAAAATCATGCACACCGATGCCCTTTGCTCAGCCATGTGCGTTCGTGTGCCCAGTCTCCGCAGTCATTCCGAGGCCATCTGGGCCGAGACCGAAGAGCCCGTCAGTCCCGAACAATTTGCCCAAGCCATTCGCGAGGGCGAGGGTGTACAACTCATGGACGACCCTGCCAACAAGGTCTATCCCATGCCCCTCTTCCTGGCCGGCAAGGACGATGTCTATGTAG
This sequence comes from uncultured Prevotellaceae bacterium, assembly GCA_947169115.1. Taxonomy (GTDB): domain Bacteria; phylum Bacteroidota; class Bacteroidia; order Bacteroidales; family Bacteroidaceae; genus Physcousia. The sequence goes on along the minus strand of CAMVOK010000003.1, from coordinate 130,550 downwards.
GTCGCATCCGTCGCGACTTGGCCAACCCCAACGGGCTCACCTTCTGGATCGTAGGTGACCAGATCAAGAAGGGTGCCGCACTCAATGCCGTGCAGATTGCAGAGTACCTTGTTGCTACTGGAGAATTTCGCACCCGTTCGTGACGCACCACTGTACAACAGGAATCGCGGAGTGAAACAACGCAATATCTCATAAAATCCGGGAACTTTGAATAATGGGATTGAGAAACTCCCTCAAAGAACCTGCCTTTAAACACGATTTTGGGAAATTTGAGCAAAATAATCCTTTTTTATTTTGCCAAGTCTCCCAAAAACCGTATCTTCACGGCGTGATATGTATTTAAGAACGAATAAAACAAACTTTTTATTAACTAATTTTATCAAAACATGAAAAAACTATTACTTGTTTTGTGTACACTACTCGCAGGTGTGAGCGGTGTAAAGGCGGAAACGTACACCATTACGTTTGACCATCGTACAGGTACATTCTACAAAAGTGGTACCGTAGCAACCGGATGGGTTAACCAGTGGAAATCTAACGAAGCAGGCAAGCCTGTCGTTACCCTGACTGCCTCAGCGAACAACATCAATACCGATAATGGGCGCATGGCTCCTGGTTCAAGTCAATCCAGCACTTATTCCCTTTCTGTTGAAAACGGATACATCGTGACAGGTTTTTCTATGGATTGCCCGACTTCTGGTGCTGAGGTTACGGTTACTCCTGCCGGAGAATCAGCAGTCGTAGTCGCAACAGGCGGAACCCTCGTTGTGAACTCCTCGGCTTCTTCTTTTGTATATTCCGGTAGTAATAGTGGCCGCATTCAGGCTTCTGCGGGTGATGGCGGATCTTTCACGATCACTGTTGAAAACGATCCCAGCTATGTAGACTGGACACCCTCCTTTGGTACAGGTTCAACCATCATTGTAGGTGACAAGGTCGAAAGCATAAACGCAGCCAGCGCAGCCAACGACAACAACAATTGGTATATTCTCACTCAGGTGCGTAACGGAGAATCAGCTCTTTACGATGATGGTTCAAAATTAATGCGTGGATCAACGGCCATTACAGCCGCCTCTTTCCAAGGTGCAATGGTAGAAGGGAATACTGCATATCTTGTACGTTTCATTTCTACAGGCACGGATGACATTTACCAAATACAATTAGGAAACGGGCACTATGTTGCTGGTTATAGCGGAACACCAGGTAACGGCACAGCTCTGTCAACAACTTCTTCACAGTCAAATGCAGGTTCTTTCGCCTTCTATAATTCTAACGGTGGTTCTGGCAGTTATTTCGGTTGGAATCTTGCTTCGAAGACTGGTAAAAGAGTTGACAACAATGGTGCAGGAAATCCCCTTTCATTCTGGGGTGAGGGTTCTGTCAGCGGAACCAGCGGAAACAACGTATGGTATGTATATCCTGCTACCATCAACACCCCTGCTTCCACCGTTGAGGTTACATATAACTTCGTGGTCAATAGCTCTATCGTTAATAGCGAAACTGTTACCGTTGGAGCAAACACCGAAATTAATATACCTTCGACTCTGACTACTGGCTACAGTGCAAACTACTACAACTTCATTACGACTGGTACAATCGGTGATGAAAACTGCACGATTACCGTAACTGCAGAATTGAAAGATGCCACAGTCGTTTATCCTTACACAGCTATCAGCAACAACAAGGCATACTACATCTATACTATCAATCAAGCACGTGGCGGTCTCTCTACCTACACGGCAGATGGCAACACTTATTTGGCTTCATCTGTAAAGTCTGGTCTGAGCCTTTCCCCCAAGAAGTTTGCTATTATTACATATAACGATAATTATTATCTTTACAGTGTAGAGGATGCTAAATTTGTTACGTTCAGCGGCTCTGAAGCCACTGTTGCATCACTTGAGACCACCATCACGGGCACAAGCGACCGCATAACCTTCTCGCAAACCAACGCACCTCTCTACGAGATTAAGTTTGACGGCAGTAATAGTAAGATTTTCAACTCAACCAACTCTTCGAGCTATCCCTATGGCATAGTAATCAACAGTTGGGGATCAAGTCAAAGTCAGTGGGACGATGGTTGCCAGTACACCATCCATGAGGCCGAGGATTTCGACCCCACCAATGCCCTTGCTGCACTGGATGCTTATTTCAATCCCTCTGCAACTGTTACATACGTCATCAGCGATGCAACTGGTGTTGTTTACACCAGTGAAGCCCAGCCCGCAACAGTAGGTGCAACCATCACCGAATTGCCAGCTGAATTACAGCGTCCCTATTGCACATATGTTGTAACATCTGCAACGATGGCTGCTGGTAGCAACACTGTAAATGCAACTGTTACTTATACTCTTCCCTTCACGGTGAGTGCCAACTTTACTGATGCCACTTGGTACTATGCTACCATCCGTGGCAGCAAGTATCTGCGTGCCGACGAGAGTGCCAAGGACGGCAGTGGTCGTTACCAGACCAACACCACAAACGAGAAGACCGACGCTTATAAGTGGGCTTTCGTAGGTAATCCTTATAATCTGTCTATCATCAACAAGGCTCACGAAGGTAAGGTTCTTTATGCTGGTGACGTACCTGTGATGCAGGAGGCAACTCCCGCAACTGATGTTAAGGCACGTTGGATTGTTTCCTCTAACAGCAACGGTGGTTTCAGCGTTCGCAGTGAAAGTGGTGCAAATCTGTACATCAATGATGCCGGTAATGCAGGTAACCTTGGCTACTGGAACAGTTCATGGGGTGCTAATGACACTGGCTCTAACTGGACGGTTGCAGAAGTTCCCGCTGCTACCGTAGATGTTACCTACAATCTTGTAGTAGGTGGCGAAACGGTTAATACCATAGTTGACGAGCAAGTTGCTGCCAATAGCGACATTAACATTCCTGCCAGCCTGACCTCTGGTTACAGCACTCTGGCATACGACTTCGTAACTAGTGGCTCCATTGGTACTGAGAACACAACCATCACCGTAACTGGAACACTGAAGGCTGGCGTAATTACAGCTCTCAGCCAACTGAGCAATGCTAAGGCATATACCCTAAACACTGTTCGCGGTTCACTTGGTACTGACGGTACACAAATGGTCAGCACAAACGGAACAAGTTATTCGGCCAGCAACTTCGCAATCATCAGCTATGAGGATAATTATTATCTGTACAGCGTAGCAGACAGCAAGTGGGTAGGTAATCCTACAACCATCAATTCTGTTGTCAACCAGCCGGCTCTAACTGAAGATTTGAGTAGCGTTACAGCCATCGCATTCGATGATGCACTCGCAACAGCCGCCAGTCCTCTCTTCTTTATGGGTATGGGTTCGAATGGTGTTAACGTAAGCAACTATTCTACAGGTATTGTAGTAAACGATTGGACAACTCGGGATGACGGCAACCAGTACTGCATCATAGAGGCTGCTGACTTCGACGCAACCAATGCTCTTGCTGCTCTGGAAGAGTACTTCCACCCCGCCGCTGAAGCGCAGTTCAACGATGCAATTGCAGCACTTCAAGCTATCAACTTCGGCAATGGTCTCGGTCAGTATGGATTGACTGGCGAATATGCTGTTTATACGACTTTGGCTAATGACATTGTTGATGGTTTGGAAGCTCAAGGATATACAGCTGATAACTTGGCTATGGCTCAGGCTATGCTAGCCAACTACGCACTGAATATGCCCACAGCAGGTTTCTACCGCATCAAGGGTAAGACCAGTGGCAAATATCTGGCTGCCGGCATGGCAAGCAATAATAAGTTCAACATGACCGACGCTGAAGACCTGACGACCATCTTCTACTTCGACGGTACAAAACTGGTTAATGCCAGCAGCGGCCTCTATGACGGTATGACCGCCAGCGCATGGGCATGGGTGGCTTCCGATGCAGCTTCTACGGTTGAGTTCCAGGATGGTCTCACCAACGGTGGCTATGGCATCAAGTCCGCTACATGTAACTTCTACGACAATGGCGATAACACTTCAAGTGCAGACCGTGGCAATTCCGTAACTATCACGACAAGCACCAATGCTCGCTATACCAGCTGGGCTCTGGAAGAGGCTTCCGCCTTTACCCTCAACCTGAACGATGCTGGCGACGGCAAGTACTACGCTACCCTTTGTGTTCCCTTCGATGCCATTCTTAATGGTGCAACTGCCTACACAATGGCCGTAGATGGCAACTATTTGGCTCCCACCGAGGTTGCTACGATTGCTGCCGGTACTCCTGTTTTGGTAAAGAGCGAAAACATCGGTGCTGTCGTAACACTGAGCGACAACTACGCTGCTGCACCCTCTACAGAAACAGCCCTGACAGGTACATACGTTGAAAAGACCATCGACGGCACTACCGACTACGTACTGGGTAAGAACGCAGACGCTGTAGGTTTCTACCACTGGGATAGCAACACACTGGCTGCCAACCGCGCATACGTAGCTGCTGAGACTGGTTACAGCGTGAAGGGCTTCGCCATCAACTGGGCTGGTGATGCAGACGGCATCAAGGCCATTGAGAATGCCAACAACAACGATGTTATCTACAACTTGGCTGGCCAGCGCGTCACCAAGGCTGTACGTGGCATCTACGTGAAGAACGGCAAAAAAGTGGTTGTGAAGTGAATCGTAAATCGTAATTCGTAACTCGTAATTCATAATTGATATAGCTATGAAAAAGACATATTTGCAACCCGAAGTGAGTGTTATCTCCACCAACATTAAAAGTGTCATCCTTGAAGGTTCACTGATAAAGTCAGAAGAACAAGTTAGCGGTGGCAGCGGTGGATGGGTAAAGGAAGACAACGCCTGGGATATCTGGGGCGAAGACGTAGAAGAGGAGGAATTCTAATCCTCTCTACCAGACTCAGATAAAACACTGAAAGACTGGGACTGTGCCATCTGGCACAGCCCCAGTGCTTATTTATAGAACACAGATTGAGCAGATTCTACAGATTATTATAACAACCATCGTGTGTTGCTTGGGCAAGCATCATGCGTTGATTGCTACAACCATCATACGTTGCTTGGGCAAGCATCATGCGTTGATTGCTACAACCATCATACATTGCTTGGGCAAGCATCATGCGTTGATTGCTACAACCATCATACATTGCTTGGGCAAGCATCATGCTTTGATTGCTACAACCATCATGCGTTCCTTGGGTGGATTTTGTGTTAATAAAAAGAAGGGCATGTCAGAAAAATATCTGACATGCCCTTCTTTTTATCGTATAATTCAAGTCTCTATCGCCTACGTACTTTCCAGTCGGGTACGCCAGAGTTGCAGGGATAGACGGCAGCCATGTGGATACGCCATGCCAATGTGCTGTAGGCAGGAATGACACCATTGGCATTGGCTCCGTATGCCAACTGCTGGGGAACATATACCATCCAATCGTCGCCCTTTACCATGTATTGTAGGGCCGTACTGAACCCTTGCACGAAAGGAGTAATAGCAGAGAGTTGGGGAGCAGCCGTGGCCTCATCGAAGACACCAAAATAGGTTTGGGTGAAGACTTCCTGCATCAGACTATCCACAAGTTGATTGTCTTTGTTGTATAGCTGGTAAGTGGCGGGCATAAGCCAGCCACGGAAACTAATGCGTACGCTGTCACTCCACAGGGGGGAGTAGTCGCCCGTACCACGGGACACGATGCGTACACAGATGCTGTCGGTCAAGGAACCCGTGTTATAGTCCTGAGCCTGGTCCAGACGCTTGAGCATTCGCCACTGGCAGTAGTCTTCCCACTGACTGCCATATTGAGTCTTGGCTTCGGCAATAGCCGAGCGTGCGGAATCGGCGACACTTCGAAACCATGCTTCGTTCCTCACCTGCCAATCGTGGTAGGGGTCATAGATTTCGGAGTCGTCGGAACAGGCTGCAAATACGAGAAGAAGAAGAAAAACCCCTACCCCAATCCCTCCCCGAGGGGAGGGCGTAATTACATTTGCCAACTTTACACCAAATTGCCTTATATTCATACTTTTTATTCTAAATCGTTAGTTCCTCACATCTCGTATTCAAAGCCTCGTCGATGTACTTAAAAGCCAGAAGAATGTGTTGGGAGACTCATTCTCACTCTTTACGTCAGTATATACGCCCCTCCCACGGGAGGGGATGGGGGAGGGGTCGTATTATTCAATTCTACGTAGTAACGAGGTGATGCTGACCTTGTCCTCGATGATGGAGCGGAGGTCGGCAATAGCGACGCGACGCTGTTCCATCGTATCGCGGTCGCGCAGGGTTACGGTGTTGTCCTCCAGGGTCTGCTGGTCAACAGTGACACAGTAGGGGCAACCTATGGCATCCATGCGACGGTAGCGCTTGCCGATTTGGTCCTTCTCCTCGTACTTGCAGTTGAAGTGGAAGCGCAAGTCCTTGATGATTTCCTGTGCCTTTTCGGGCAGTCCGTCCTTCTTGGTGAGGGGGAAGACAGCGAGTTTCACAGGAGCGAGGGCTGCGGGCAACCTCAGTACTACGCGGCTCTCGCCGTTGGGCAACTGCTCCTCCGTATAGGCGTGGCACATGACGCTCAGGAACATGCGGTCAACACCAATACTGGTCTCAATCACGAACGGGGTATAGCTTTCGTTGGTCTCGGGATCGAAGTACTCAATCTTCTTGCCAGAGTACTTGGCGTGCTGAGAGAGGTCGAAGTTCGTACGGGAGTGAATACCCTCTACCTCCTTGAAGCCGAAGGGCATGTGGAACTCGATGTCCGTAGCAGCATTGGCGTAGTGAGCCAGTTTGTCGTGGTCGTGGAAACGGTAGTTCTCGGCACCGAAGCCCAGTGCCTGATGCCAAGCCATACGAGTTTGTTTCCACTTCGAGAACCACTCCAACTCGGTGCCGGGCTTTACGAAGAACTGCATCTCCATCTGCTCGAACTCTCGCATACGGAAGATGAACTGACGAGCCACAATTTCGTTACGGAATGCCTTACCAATTTGTGCGATACCAAAGGGGAGCTTCATGCGACCCGTCTTCTGGACGTTGAGGTAGTTTACGAAGATACCCTGTGCCGTCTCAGGACGCAGGTAGATAGTGCTGGCACCCTCGGCCGTAGAACCAACCTCGGTCTTAAACATAAGGTTGAACTGGCGTACCTCGGTCCAGTTTCGCGTACCGCTGATGGGACAAACGATTTCCTCGTCGAGGATAATCTGGCGCAGCTCCTCCAGATTATTATCGTTCAGAGCCTTCGAGAAACGCTCGTGCAGGGCATCGCGCTTCTGCTGATTCTCCAGCACACGGGCGTTGGTGGCGCGGAACTGTGCCTCGTCGAAACTATCACCGAAACGCTTGGCAGCCTTGTCTATTTCCTTCTGAATCTTCTCGTCGTACTTGGCCAACTGGTCTTCGATGAGCACATCAGCGCGATAGCGTTTCTTGGAGTCACGGTTGTCGATGAGAGGATCATTGAAGGCATCCACATGACCACTGGCCTTCCACGTTGTGGGGTGCATGAAGATGGCTGCATCGATGCCCACGATGTTCTCATGCAGGAGTACCATCGACTGCCACCAATACTGTTTAATGTTATTCTTCAGTTCCACGCCATTCTGTCCGTAGTCATAGACTGCACCCAGTCCGTCGTAGATGTCACTTGATGGGAACACGAAACCGTATTCCTTGCAATGCGAAACTATTTTCTTAAAAACGTCTTCCATAATTTACGATTTAACTATTTACTTTTTATTTCTTGTATTTTTTGCTAACGCAATAGTTTATCCACAACAGACCATAATTCCTGCAGAGGGAGTCCCCGCTTCTTGCAAAGTTTCAGGTTTTGTTTGCACTCACCTGTAATTCGCAATGCATATTTAGTACTCATCCCTCAATTTCTTTAATCAAGTCATCCAAACTATCATAACTATAAACACGTCCTTCGTCAAGGTCGCGTAAAGACCGCTCGTAACTGGACATTCGTTTTGTGCGCGGCTTGCAGACCTTGGTCACGCCACGAACCATGCTAATAGCTTTCTTTATGTCGCGTGCCATGGATATATCCTCAAAATTCACCATGAACACGCCAGGACGAGATAAAGATGCTGTCTGTGTCGGAGTTGCCATAATGTTATTTACTATTTAATCATTTATCATTTCGCGTGCAAAGATACCAAAAAATCCCGAAACATGTTGCCATATTCCGGGATTTTATGATTAATTAGACATATTCTTACACGCTTGAATAATTCTGCCATGAATTGGGGGATGAAAGAGTATGTTGAAACTATACTCTTATCCATTCTATAAATAAGCACCCTACTTTTTGGATTTTTGCTCACTTCGTTGTACCTTTGCCTCCCGAACAAACTAATTATCCATACTGTATGAAACGCTTTATCTATTTCGCGCTGCTCGTAGTAATATGCCTCGTCAGTGCATGTAAGAAACAGAAGTATGAGTCTGTGAAGGGCGACCCGATGCAGACACGCATCTACACTCTGAAGAACGGTCTGAAGGTCTATCTCTCTGTCAACAAGGAGAAGCCCCGCATCCAGACGTACATCGCCGTACGAACGGGTTCGAAGAACGACCCTGCCGAGACTACCGGCCTAGCCCACTACCTGGAGCACCTAATGTTCAAGGGCACAGCCCATTTCGGCACCACCGACATGGAGGCAGAGCAGCCCTTGCTTGATGAGATAGAACGCCGCTACGAGGAGTACCGCACCCTGACCGACGAGGCCGAACGGAAGCAGAAGTACCACGAGATTGACAGTATCAGTCAACTGGCCGCCAAGTACTTCATCCCCAACGAATACGACAAACTGATGGCAGCCATCGGAGCCGAGGGGACAAATGCCTTTACCTCGAACGACGTGACCTGCTACACCGAGGACATTCCCGCAAACGAAGTGGATAACTGGGCACGCATCCAAGCCGACCGCTTCCAGCACATGGTCATTCGTGGTTTCCACACCGAGCTGGAAGCTGTTTATGAGGAATACAACATCGGACTAGGGTATGACTCTAACAAACAGTTCGATGCCCTCATGGCCAAGCTCTTCCCCGGCCATCCCTACGGCACACAGACCACCATCGGCACCCAGCAGCACCTGAAAAACCCCTCTATAACCAACATCAAGCAGTACTTCGCCAAGTGGTACGTGCCAAACAACGTGGCCATCTGCATGGCCGGCGACCTAGACCCCGACAAAGTCATTGCCACACTTGAGCGCGAGTTCGGCGAGTGGCAACCTGGCGACGATATCAGTCAGCCGACATTCCCTGAGATAGCCCCCTTGACCGAACCCGTTGACACCACCGTCATGGGTCTGGAGGCCGAGAACGTGTGGATGGGCTGGCGCAGCGAAAAGGCCCTGTCGCTGCAGAACGATACGTTGGAACTCATCGATGCCGTGCTCTGCAACGGCAAGGCTGGACTCTTCGATCTCGACCTGAACCAGGAGATGAAGGTGATGAATGCCTGGTCGGAAGTGGAAGCGATGCTCGACCATGGGTTCTTCTTGATTGGCGGAACACCCAAGGAAGGCCAGACGTTGGAGGAGGTGCGCGACCTGATGCTTGCCGAGATAGCCAAGCTGAAAGCCGGCGACTTCGACGAGGACCTGCTTACTGCCGCCCTCAACAATAAGAAGCTGGACGAGTTGCGTAGTCTTGACTACAATGGGGCACGTGTCAGAAAGATGATGTCGGCCTTCATCAATGGTGTGGATTGGCAGCAGGAGGTGGATCAGATGAACCGCCTCACGAAGATAACGAAACAAGACCTCGTGGACTTCGCCAACCGCTTCTTCACCGATGGCTACGTTACCGTATTCAAGCGTCAGGGTGAGGATACCACGCAGAAGAAGATTGAGAAGCCCTCCATCACCCCCATACCCACGAACCGCGATGAAGTAAGCCCGTTCGTCAAGGAAATCCAAGAGACGGAGGTGGAACCCATACAACCCCAGTTCCTCGACTTCCAGAAGGACCTCTCGTTCTTCACCATGGAACAGGGACTACCCGTCATCTACAAGAAGAATGAAAGCAACGACCTCTTCGAACTGCACTTCCGCTATCCCTTCGGGCAGCAGGATGACCGCCGCTACGACGTGGCCGCCTCCTACCTCGATTACTTAGGCACGCAGACAAAGACGGCCGCCCAAGTGAAACTGGAGTTCTACAAACTGGCCTGCAACTACTCCGTCAGCGTGGGCAGCGACGAGATTCAGATTGCCCTCTCCGGACTGAGCGAGAATATGCCCCAGGCTCTTGCCCTCCTGGAGGACTTGCTCCGCAATGCCAAAGTAGATAAGGATGCCTACGACCAGATGGTGAGCCTCCTGCTGAAGGAACGCCAAGACAACAAAGCCAACCAGCAATACTGCTTCTACGCCCTCGACTACTACGCCATGTACGGCAAGCACAATGCCATGCGCGACAACATGACGGAACAGGAACTCCGCGAAACCGACCCGCAGACACTACTCGAGCTGCTAAAGCAACTCGCACTGTACGAACACGAAGTGCTGTACTATGGTCCCATGAGTGAGGAGGAGTTGAGTAAGTGCGTGACTGAGTCACACGCCACGGAACAGCCGTTGAAGGCTGCGCCCCAGGGCAAGCCCTACCTGTTGCAGACAACTTCCGAGCCCGAAGTGCTCATCGCCCCCTACGATGCCAAGAACATCTACATGAGCATGTACCACAACGAGGGAAGGCAGACCAACCTTGACGAACGCGCCACCATCGACCTCCTCAACGAATACTTCGGCGGAGGCATGAACGGCATCGTCTTTCAGGAGATGCGCGAGGCACGCGGACTGGCCTATCATGCCAGTTCCTACTACATGACGCCGTCGAAGAAGGGACATTCTGAATACTTCTTCACCTACATCATCACACAGAACGACAAGACGATGGACTGCGTCGGCCACTTCCGCGAAATTCTTGACAAGATGCCACAGTCCGAGGCCGCCTTCAAGATTGCCAAGGAGGGACTCACAAAACAGATGGCCAGCCAACGTACCACGAAGTTTGGCGTCATTCGCGCTTATCTTTCTGCCAAGAAGCAAGGCTACGACTTCGACCCGAATAAGAAGATATATGAAGACCTGCAAGCTCTCACCCTGAAGGACATTGCCGACTTCGAACAGAAACAGATGGCCAACAAGACGGGCTGTTACTACATCCTGGGCAATGAAAAGGAACTCGACATTAAGGCTCTTGAGAAGATTGCCCCCATCAAAAGGGTATCGTTAGAGGAAATCTTCGGGTACTAAAATCAAAATTTCCGATTTTTTTCGTATATTTGTAGCACTTTATTTCATAAAGCTCAATCGTTATACATAAATTGTAAAATCGCAAATAGCAATAATGTCCGACAACGTCAAGCCCATTGAGGGCATTACCCACCACCTGAACCAGATGTACCAAAACTGGTTCCTCGATTACGCATCGTATGTAATCCTGGAACGCGCCGTACCGCACATCACCGACGGTTTCAAACCCGTACAGCGACGCATCATGCACTCCATGAAGCGCATGGATGACGGACGCTTCAACAAGGTGGCTAACATCGTTGGTCACACCATGCAGTTCCATCCCCACGGCGACGCGAGTATCAAAGATGCGCTGGTGCAATTGGGACAGAAGGAGTTGCTGGTGGATTGCCAAGGCAACTGGGGTAATATCCTAACGGGCGACGACGCAGCCGCAGGTCGATACATCGAGGCTCGTCTGTCGAAGTTTGCCCTTGACGTGGTGTTCAACCCAAAGACAACGGAGTGGAAGCTATCATACGACGGACGCAACAAGGAGCCCATTACCCTGCCCGTCAAATTTCCCCTTCTGTTGGCTCAGGGTGCTGAGGGTATTGCCGTCGGACTGAGTTGTAAGATACTGCCGCACAACCTCAACGAAATTTGCGATGCAGCCATCAGCTACCTCCATGGCGAGGAGTTCCATCTCTATCCCGACTTCCCCACAGGAGGCTCGATAGACGTGTCGAAGTACAACGACGGGCAGCGCGGTGGAAGCGTACGCGTCCGTGCCAAGATAGAGAAGCGTGACAACAAGACACTGGCCATTACGGAGATACCCTTCGGAAAGACTACAGGAACGGCCAGCAAGCCCAGTCCCTTTATCGACTCCATACTGAAAGCAGCAGAGAAAGGTAAGATAAAAGTCCGCAAGGTAGAAGACCTAACAGCCGCCGGGGTGGAAATTCTCATCCACCTCACCCCTGGCGCATCCTCGGACAAGACCATCGATGCACTGTATGCCTGTACCGACTGCGAAGTCAGCATCTCGCCAAACTGTTGCGTCATTGACGACCGTAAACCCTGTTTCCTCACTGTCAGCGACGTGCTAAAGCGCAACACCGACCACACGCTGAATCTGCTTAAACAGGAACGCCTCATCCGAAAGGGTGAACTATTGGAAGCCTTACATTTCGCTACACTGGAACAAATATTCATTGAGGAACGTATCTACAAGGACCGCCAGTTCGAGAACGCGAAGACGATGGATACAGCCTGTGAGTGGATTGACGAGCGATTGACTCCTTGGTACCCGAAGATGATTCGCGAGGTGACGAAGGATGACATTCTGAGGTTAATGGAGATAAAGATGGCTCGCATCCTGAAGTTCAACAAGGACAAGGCTGAGGAGAACATCGCCCGCATCAAGGATGAAATTGCCCAGATTGACAAGGAACTGGCCAACATGGTGGAGGTCACCGCCGACTGGTTCCGCTTCATCAAGGAAAAATATGGCAAGGATTATCCACGCCTGACCGAAATAAAGAACTTTGACACCATCACCGCCGCCAAGGTGGTGGAGGCCAATCAAAAGCTCTACATCAACCGCGAGGAGGGCTTCATCGGCACGGGACTGAAGAAGGACGAATACGTACAGAACTGTTCCGACATCGACGACGTGATTCTCTTCTACCGCGACGGCACCTATAAGGTGGTGCGCATGGCCGACAAACTTTTCGTAGGCGAGACGGAACGTTCCAAGGCCGAGAAGCGAAAGGCTGAAATCATCCATGTGGCCGTATTTAAGAAGAACGATTCGCGCACGGTATATAACGTTATCTACCGCGATGGTAAGTCGGGAGCCTACTACATCAAGCGTTTCAACGTCACCAGCATGACCCGCGACCGCGAGTATGACCTCACACAAGGTAAGCCTGGCAGTCGTGTCGTCTATTTCACCCCGAATCCCAACGGAGAGGCCGAGGTGGTGAAGGTGACTCTGAAACCCAATCCGAAACTGAAGCGCATATTCTTCGATAAGGACTTCTCCGAAATCGCCATCAAGGGGCGTCAGAGCATGGGCAACCTGGTGACAAAACTCGATGTAGCCAGCATCAAACTCTCGCGCCACGGTGGCAGTACGCTGGGCGGTCGCAAGGTGTGGTTCGATCCAGACGTAAAACGCCTCAACTACGACGGACAGGGTGAGTTTCTGGGTGAGTTCAACAGCGACGAGCAAATACTTGTCATCCGTAAGAACGGTGAGTTCTACGTGACGAACTTCGACCCGAATAACCACTACGAGGACGACATTCTGCGAATCGAGAAGTACGACCCCAACAAGGTTTGGACGGCCTGTCTCTTCGATGCTGACCAACAGGGATATGCCTACATGAAACGCTTCACCCTCGAAGCTACGGCACGCCACCAGAGTTATTTGGGGGAGAATGCCGAAAGTCAGCTCATCCTCCTCACCGATACCCCCTACCCTCACCTGCTTGTGACGATGGGCGGAAACGACGATTTCCGCGAACCGCTCGACATCGAGGCCGAGGACTTTATCGGTGTGAAGAGTTTCAAGGCCAAGGGTAAGCGCATCACCACCTGCAACGTGGCAAAAATTGAGGAGTTGGAACCCACTCGCTGGCCAGAGGAGGCTCCTCTCCCCACCTCCCCCGAGGGGGAGGAGATGTCCTCCGACATCGCCGATGATTCAGAAGACTCCGAAAACTCAGAGTACTCAGAGCATGAACAGAGTCAGGAGGAAGTGGCCGACGAACTGAACGGGCAACTGAGGCTATTCGAATAAAAAAAAGACTCTCCCCCTGCCCTCCCTTGTAGGGAGGGAGCAGATACTTTTGACGATTATGATTATGAAGAGAATATACCTATTAATTATATTTGCATTGTCGTCCCCAGCCCTGCTCGCACAAGAAACTGTCCCCTCCCTACAAGGGAGGGATAGGGAGAGTCTTCACACAACCCTTTTCGGCATTGGCAAGGTGAACCACCTCGACACCTATCTCTCGCCCTTGGAATATAAGGGGCCACAGCTGACCATTCTCAGCGAGACACACCGTACCCTGCAACGTAATCCGCACATTCTCTTCACAACCCTGCTCCAAGGGGAGTTCTCCTACACCGACAGTCCAGCACAGAATGCCCACGACATAGGAGGGGGCGTGCGCTACGATGCTGGCTGGGGACGAAAATGGAAGGACATTCTATGGAAGAATCTCAATCTCACCGCCGGTGGCATGGTTGGCGGAACACTGGGAATCCTGTACAATAACAGGAACGGCAACAACCCTGCTCAAGCGCATGCCAGCATCGCCACCTCTGCTTTCGTCCGTGCCGATTACTGCTTCAAGATAAAAAAGCATACCATCGCCCTCCACTACCAAGCCCATCTTCCTCTGTTGGGAGCTGCCTTTATGCCCCAGTACGGACAAAGTTACTACGACCTCTTCGACCGTGGAAACTACGACCACAACATCCGTTGTACCCATCTGGGCAATGCCCTCTCCCTGCGCCAACTCTTCACCGTTGACATTCCCGTACGCCACGCCCGCGTCTCCCTCGGCTATCTCAGCGACCTGCGCCAGCTCCACACAAACGGAATCAAGCAACATGAGTACGGACGCTCCTTCGTCATAGGTTACACCCGTGAAATCCTCCGCATAAGATGAAAAGACAAATACTCTGTTTCCTTTGGCTAATCTGCACACTTTGGGCCTCGTGTGTCAGGGAAGATACGTTTGACAATACTCCAGAGGGGAATTTCGAGGCATTGTGGTCGATTATTGACGAGCACTATTGTTTCTTGGACTACAAGGCACAAACCATCGGTCTCGACTGGAACCGGGTACACACACAGTATAAGCAGCGCATTAATCCCAACATGAACAATGCCCAGTTACAGGAAGTGCTGACGGAGATGCTGGCAGAGTTGAGGGACGGTCACGTAAATCTTTACACAAGTGCTGACGTGAGCCGATACTGGAGTTGGCACGAAGACTATCCACGCAACTGGACTCAGGAATTGCGCGACAAATATTTAGGAACCGACTATAAGATTGCCGCAGGCATCAACTACAGGATTCTGGATGACAACATCGGTTACCTTGTTTACGAATCGTTTTCGAATGGGGTTGGCGAAGGTAACCTGGACGACGTAATGTACTACCTGCGCTCGTGCAATGGTCTCATCATCGACATGCGCGGCAATACCGGCGGTCAAGTCACCTACGCCGAGATGCTCAGCCAGCGACTAACCAACGAGCGCATCCTTGTTGGCTACACCCAATACAAGACGGGGCGCGGCCATAATGACTTTTCCGCCCCCAAAGCCGAATACATTGAACCCTCCAAAGGTGTGCGTTGGCAGAAACGTGTGGTAGTGTTGCAGAATCGCGAATGCTATTCCGCTTGTAATGTGTTTATTAGGAATGCACGTGAGTGTCCCCAGGTGACCACGCTCGGCGACATGTCGGGCGGAGGAGCTGGTATGCCTTTTAGTTCTGAACTGCCTAACGGATGGGCTGTTCGCTTCAGTGCCAGTCCGTCCTTGGATAAAGACATGCAGCACATTGAATTTGGCATCGCACCAGACATTCCCTGTGCCCTCACCAAGACCGATGCCGACAAGGGCGAAGACACGCTGATAGAGCAAGCAAGGAAAATATTAAAAGGTGGGTAAGCGGACAAAATGCAGACAAAAATAAAACAATAAAGGAGCAACTAAATACACTTCAATTAGTTACTCCTTTTATTTGTACGCCTGATAAGACTCGAACTTACACGCCCGAAGGCACCAGATCCTAAGTCTGGCGTGTCTACCAATTCCACCACAAGCGCAGATCTTCGCCGCAAAGGTACGAATAAGCAAGCGAAAACGCAAATTTATTTGCAGTTTTCTTGCTCCTTTTCGCTACGTCGTTCAGTGCTTGCGATGCTTTCATCAAGCGAAGCAACGGAAAGAACGCGTCACCCTCCAAGATGCCGAGCGCCGGGCGGAAGTACCTTAAACCGAAGGTTAAATCAATGAAAAGGGCAAAATTATTTGTTTTTATTTGGCTATATAACACGAAATAACTACATTTGCACATTAGATCACCATTATATAACCATGAGACTGAAAACACTTGCATGCTGGCTGATGACAGCGATGACTGTAGCGGCACAGGACATCCCCACCACGGAAAGTTACAGCGTAAACTTTGACCGCAATACATCACGGACACGCACCGACCGCATGCTGACATCGCTCACTATGGGAGGAAACACCGTGGAAGTGAACAATTCACAGCTCATGTACCACGACCTGACAAATCAGCAGTTAGTTGTACAACCTGGACAAACCGTTACACCGTTTTTCGGATACTCGGGGGCATGGATGCAAGGTTATGTTTACATCGACCTTAACCGCAACGGTAGCTTCGACGTTCAGCAACCCGGCGCACAAGGTGAGCTGGAGGAAGGCAACGAACTAATGAGCTTTGCAGGAATGACTCTCGAGGGTGGTCTTTACAACAGTGCTGGTGAACAACTTGAGAACCTTTCCGGGGTGCAACCACCACAATTCACCATACCCGAAGATCTAGAACCAGGCTACTATATGATGCGCTGGAAAGTAGATTGGGACAACTGCGACCCAGCCGGACGTATAGATGAGAAGAATTCCATCATCAATAATGGAGGAGCCATTGCCGACGTGCTTTTACATGTTACTCAGGCCCCCGTGGAAGGAGCATACCAACTCGTTTTTGCCGATGAATTCGACCAACCCGATGGAAGTGCTCCCGATGCGATGAAATGGAGTGCTTCGACACGAAGAAGAAGCGTATGGAACAGATGGATAAGTGATTCGCCAGACGTAGCATTCATAGAGGGCGGGCATTTGGTCTGTCGCGCCATACCCAATACCGACACGGATGCCGACAACGTGCCGATGCTCACAGGAGCAATAGAAACCCGCAACCATTTCTCGTTTACCTATGGAAAAGTAGAGGTGAGACTACGTACCGAATCATATGCTGGTAACTTCCCCGCAGCATGGATGATGCCACAGCCTCCATGCGAAAGCTGGCCAAACGCTGGAGAGATTGATATCTTCGAGGCCATTGATGCACAGAACAAGTCCTATCATACGATACACTCGCATTGGACCTATGACCTTGGAAACAAAGAGAACCCAAAAAGTTCATTCACAAAGAACGTAACCGTCAACCAATGGCATGTTTACGGTCTGGAATGGACAGACGAGCATCTGGTCTTCACTGTGGATGGAGCCGCTGTCGGCACCTACGAGCGCAGTAGTAATGAAAACATCTTAGAACAAGGACAGTGGCCATTCACCCACCCCTTTTATCTCATCCTCAACCAAAGTGTGGGTGATGGTTCATGGGCTAAAGCTGCCGACACATCGCACACCTATGAGACTCGCTTCGACTACGTCCGTGTCTATCAACAGCCCACAGCCGATGACATCAATCCCATTGAAAACGGAAAAACGAAGATTGGAAGCGATGTTATCTTCGACCTTAGTGGACGACGCATCGCTGTTGCCTCAAAGCGTCCTGTTCTCCCCAAGGGAGTGTACATCATAGGCAACCGCAAACAAGTGATTAAGTGAGGATTTTGAGATCTTCGCCTACTGCTCACCTCGTTCTATAGCCATTTGTTCAAAATCCTTGTCACGCAACACGAAACTGTTGGTAAGGTACTTGGCTCGCACAACAGGGTTTGCAGCCAGTTCCTGGGGTGTGCCGTGGAAAAGAATCTGTCCCTCGAACAACATATAGGCACGGTTGGTGATGCAAAGGGTATCTTCCACATTGTGGTCGGTAATGAGCACGCCAATGTTCTTCTTACGCAATTTCCATACAATATACTGAATGTCCTCCACGGCAATGGGATCGACCCCGGCAAAGGGTTCGTCGAGCATGATGAACTTGGGGTTAATGGCCAGACAGCGGGCAATCTCCGTCCTGCGGCGTTCGCCACCCGAGCATTGGTCGCCCAGATTGCGACGTATCTTCTGAAGGTTGAACTCGTCGAGCAGCGACTCCAGTTTCCAACGTCGGTACTCATCTATTGTCCCCTCATATTCCGCTGGCTTTGGCGACATCTCCAGAACAGACATGATGTTGTCCTCCACCGACATTTTTCGGAACACCGAAGCCTCCTGAGCCAGATAGCCTATGCCCAGACGGGCACGCTGATAAACGGGAAGTTTCGTTATCTCCTTCCCGTCAAGGTAGATATGTCCTTCGTTGGGGATAACCAAGCCAGTAGTCATGTAGAACGAAGTTGTCTTTCCAGCCCCGTTGGGTCCCAGAAGTCCCACGATTTCGCCTTGCGACACGCTGAACGAAACATTGTTCACCACCGTTCGCTTTCCATACACCTTCACCAGCCCTTCGCTGCGCAGGGTCAATTGTTCTTTCTTTTCTTCCATTACGGCCGCAAAAATACAAAAAATTTAGGGATTAGAAATTAGGGATTAGGGATTTTTTCGTATATTTGTGGCATTAAATATAAGAATACGACAAACACGCACAGCCTGAACAAATGTTTGCAATAAAATACATCCTCAAGTTCATTGCCGCTTTTGGCAAATACCTCGACCTTATGGGTCGGACATTCTCCGTTCCCGAACGTATGCGAATGTTCATGAAACAGTATGTGAAGGAAATGTCCCAACTGGGAGTAGATTCCATCGGCATTGTCTTGCTGATTAGCTTCTTCATCGGAGCGGTCATCTGCATCCAGATTAAGCTAAACATCCAGAGTCCGTGGATGCCGAACTTCACAACAGGATACACGACGCGTGAAATCATGGTGCTGGAGTTTTCGAGCAGTATCATGTGTCTGATTCTGGCCGGTAAGGTGGGTTCGAACATCGCTTCCGAGATTGGCACCATGCGCGTCACACAACAAATCGATGCCTTGGAAATCATGGGTGTCAACTCTGCCTCGTTCCTCATCCTGCCCAAGGTGTTGGGACTGATGACGATGATTCCGTTCCTCGTCATCTTCAGCATCGTCTCCGGTTTCCTCGGAGCCTACGCCACGGCCTACGCTGGCATCATCACACCCGACGATCTGACCGTCGGACTTCTGCACTCCTTTGTGCCTTGGTTCGTGTGGATGTCTATCATCAAGAGTGTGGCCTTTGCCTTCATCATCGCCTCGGTCTCGTCCTACTACGGCTACAACGTCACCGGAGGCTCGTTCGACGTGGGCAAGGCTTCTACCAACGCCGTCGTCAGCAGCAGTATGCTGATTCTCTTCGCCGACATTTTCCTGACGCAGCTTCTAAGCTAAAGCTACGAATGGCAAATGCAAAAAACGAATCCAACATTTAACATTTGACATTTGACATCACTATTCCATGATTGAAATCAAACATTTATATAAGACCTTCGAGGATGGGAAGACCGTATTGAAGGACATCAACTTTACCTTTGAGGACGGAAAGACCAACCTCATCATCGGTCAGAGCGGAAGCGGAAAGACCGTGTTGATGAAGAACCTCGTGGGACTGTTCGACCCTACGCGAGGAGAAATTCTGTACGACGGGCGTGACTTCGTGAAGATGACCAAACAAGAGCGCGTGATGCTTCGTCGCGAGATGGGCATGATATTCCAGAGTGCCGCGCTGTTCGACTCCATGACGGTTCTGGAGAATGTCATGTTCCCCCTTGACATGTTCTCGGACATGAACGAGGCCGACCGCATCAAGCGGGCAAAGTTCTGTCTCGACCGCGTCAACCTGAAAGGAGCCGAGCAGAAGATGCCAGGTGAGATATCGGGCGGTATGCAAAAACGCGTGGCCATTGCCCGAGCCATTGCCCTGAACCCCAAGTATCTGTACTGCGACGAACCAAATTCGGGTCTCGACCCAAAAACCTCCCTGGTCATCGACGAACTCATACACAGCATTACCCAGGAATATAACATGACCACCATCATGAACACCCACGACATGAACTCTGTCATGGGCATTGGTGAACATATCCTTTATATCCATGAGGGCACCGTAGGCTGGACGGGAACGAAGGACGAAATCATGACCTCCACCAACGAGAAACTCAACTCCTTCATCTTTGCCAGCGACCTGTTCCGAAAGGTGAAAGAAGCGAATAGGGAGTAGAGGGAGGTTTAGAAGTTTAAGAGTTTAAAAGTTTAAGGTATTCTCCCTCCCTAGGGAGGGTCGGGGTAGGCTCATTTAGATATTAACATTAAAGCATATATATCATGAAAAAGTATTTGTTCTTGTTGTTGGCTTTCAGCTTTCAACTTTCAATGTTCAACTTCGTTCAGGCGTTGACAACCCCGAAGTTCAACACAGAAACGTACTACATCATTCAGTTCAACAACAGCCAGCTGTACCTGACTGGCGGCAACAATGGTGCCAACCTCACGACCCAGCAGGGAACCCTGACTACGGCCACCGACAAACAGTTGTGGAAGTTCGTAGGCAGCCTGTCGGGCTTTCAGTTGCAGAACAAGGCCGGCCAATATGCCGTTTACAGCACGTCAGCCAGTCGCATCCAGGGACAAACCAGCGAGGACGCCTCGGGATGGTCTCTGGCAGAGGGAGATACCTTTTGGCAACTACAATGGATGGGTACCAGCGACTCAAAAGCTTACATGAACCAATGGGGCGGCACGGGAGCCGGCACCACATTGGGCCTTTGGAAGAGTGGCGACGGAAACAACAAGTTCGTCATCATCGACCCCGAAGACCCCGACATGCCCGAATTTCGCACCACGGGAGCCACCTCATTCACACCCGAACATCCCCTGACCCTCTGGTACGACCAGCCCGCCACCTCCACGGGAGTCAGCAACATCTGGATGGAATACTCCCTGCCTATCGGAAACGGCCAGTTGGGTGCCAGTCTGTTTGGCGGCATCAAGAAAGACGAAATACAATTCAACGAGAAGACCCTTTGGTCGGGCAGTAACGCCGTCGGTGGCGACCACGGCTACTTCCGCAACTTTGGTTCGGTCTTCGTCGAGGACATCAGCGGCGACTTTGGTTACAGCGCCGCAAACGGAGCCAAGGACTATTGTCGCTACCTCGACATCCAGAACGGAACGGCCGGCGTCCGCTACACTTCGGCTGACGGACAGACCCAATACGACCGAACCTACCTCAGCAGCTTCCCCGACAAGGTAATTGCCGTGCGCTACCGTGCCACAGGCAACAACCGCCTCAGTCTCCGCGTTTCCCTCACCCCTGGCGATGCCATCGATGCCAAGGCCAGCATCATGGGCAACTCGACGGCAGCCCCTGGCGACATCCGCATCTACGGTACCCTCACCACGGTCAAGTATCAGGCCAACGTGCGCGTTCTGCTCCCCTCACAGGGCGAGAAGACCTTTGACACTAGCAAGAAGACCGTCACCGTCACGGATGCCGACGAGGTGGTAGTCCTCATCAGTGCCATGACCACCTACGACGACAGTCCCACCAATATGAAATGTACTTCGGGCACGGCCGCTACCATACAGACCGCCGTGATTGAACGTCTGGCACAGGCCGAGGCCAAAGGTTTCGATGCCCTACTCTCCGACCACATCAGCGACTTCGAATCCATAACCGGCCGCGTCAGCCTGCAACTGGGCAACGCCGCCTCCAAGCGCACAACCCCGGCCCTCATCAACTACTACAACACCCTTTCCAACCTGAACAACGACGAGGCACGCTTCCTCGAGCAGCTCTACTTCTCCTATGGCCGCTACCTCGAAATCTCCAGCAGCCGCGGCATCGACGTGCCCAACAACCTGCAGGGCATCTGGAACAACCTGGCACAGGCTCCCTGGCACTCCGACATCCACACCAACATCAACATCCAGATGAACTACTGGCCAGCCGAGCCCACCAACCTCTCCGACACCCATCTGCCCTTCCTCAACTTCATCATCAAGATGGCCCAGTCCTCCAGCTACAAGAGTGCAGCCCGCCAATATGGCGGCGTCACAAACGGATGGACGGTATTCACCGAGAGCAACATCTTCGGCGGCATGAGCACCTGGGGCAACAACTACTTCGTAGCCAATGCCTGGTATTGCAGCCACCTCTGGCAGCACTTCCGCTACACTCGCGACGAGGAGTTCCTCGCCCGTGCCTTCCCCGTACTCTGGAGCTGTGCCCAGTTCTGGTTCGAACGCATGATTGAAGACCGCGGTTACGACAGCAGCACGCAGAACTCCAACTACAAAGGCACTGCCTACAGCTTCGCCCCCGATGGCACTTTCGTGGCTCCCAACGAATATTCCGCTGAGCAGAACGCCCATGCCTCGGAAGACGGCACCGCCCACGCCCAGCAGCTCATCTACGCCCTGTTCAAGAGTGTGGGCGAAGCTTACGAGATATTGGGTCCCGCAGTAACCGGGCTCAGCGCTACCGACATTGAGAAGCTCAACCTCTATCTCGAAAAGACCGACCAAGGTCTGCACACCGAGACCTACACGGCCAGCACCTCCCTCAACGGCGGATGGACCAACCCGCGCAACGGTGTGAAGAAGGGCGACATCCTACTCCGCGAATGGAAATATTCGCCCTATGATGTCAGCGACGACCCCAGTCACCGCCACATGAGCCACCTCATGGCCCTCTATCCCCTGACCGAGATCGACCCCTCCAGCCCCTACTTCGAACCGGCCGTCAACAGCCTGAAGTTGCGTGGCGACGTGGCCACCGGATGGTCAATGGGATGGAAGGTGAACCTTTGGGCACGCGCCCTCGATGGCGACCACGCCCACACCATCTTGAAGAACGCCCTCAAGCACTCCACGGCCTACAACACCAACCAGTATGCCGGCGGTGTCTATTACAACCTCTACGATGCCCACGCACCGTTCCAGATTGACGGAAACTTCGGCTGTTGCGCCGGTATCGCCGAGATGCTCCTCCAGAGCCACTCCGACACCCTGCAACTCCTCCCTGCCCTGCCCTCCACATGGCCCGAGGGTCACGTCCACGGACTTCGTGCCGTAGGCAACTTCGAGGTCAACCAAGACTGGAAGCAAGGCAAACTCACAGCCGTGGTCATCAAGTCGGAAAGCGGTCGCGAGTGCGCCGTCAAGTACAAGGGCATTGCCACCCACGCCGTCTATTGTGGTGGCGAACAGATTGCCGTCACCGTAGTTGACGACAACACCATCGTCTTCCCCACCGAAGTTGGCAAATGGTACGAGATCGACTTCGGCAACATGACCGGCCAGAGCCACATCAAGTATCGCCCCCAGCTCATCACCAACGTCATCCGCCAGGGCGACCTCCTCACCGTCGAAGGCAACAACATCCGCGATGTCTCGGCCTACGACACCACGGGGCGACAACTGAAAGCCCAGTCGAAGCGTTCCTTTCGCGCACCACGGGGCGTAGTCCTCGTACAGGCCACAGGAACCGACGGCAGCAAGGAAGTTAGAAAGGTGAAATAATGCATAATAGGCCCACCCCAGCCCTCCCTGGGGAGGGAGAATACCTTAAACACTTAAACTTTTAAACCTTTAAACCTCTAAACCTCTAAACTTCTAAATTACTAAACCTCCAATCCTTCTCACCTTCTCACATAACAAACCAGCAGGGTTGCCAGTGAATACCGGCAACCCTGCTGAGTTATTTGTGAGTAATAACCTACCTCATCATCCAGCCCTTCGGCGTGCGCACAAGAGGCAGACTCACCTGTTCCGACGTACTGTCGCCAAACTGCACCTCCACGAAGACGTGAGCCTCCACACTGTCGATGAGCGTGTCGCGCAAGGCGCGTGCCGACACTATGCCCCCGTGAATCTGTTCCTCGCGGTCGAGATACTGCAAGAACATGTCCTTGAGCTGACTGCGATACCCCTCGTCCATCTGGTCATAGTCATGGATGTGGCGCACGTAAGCCTCCACGTTACCCTTTATCAGATAGCCATAATACTGCTCTGCAGCCTGGCACGGATTCTTATCCTCCTTCTTGCAACTGCTAACGAGACAAAGAAACAAGAAAAATATTAAAATTCTATTATTGAACATCTCGCATTTACCATTTTATCATTTACCATTTACCAATTTGTTGTGAGAAGTGAGAAGTGAATAGTGAGAAGAGGTATGTATTAGACTGGATGACAAGTTGCAAAAGTGACCTCTCTCCTCTATCCTCTCTCCTCTATCCTCTCTCCTCTATCTTCTCTCCTCTAAATCCCTAAACCTCTAAACCTCTCCCCATTCACTTCTGCCTTACAAAGATATTCATGGGGCATCCCGTAAACTGCCAGCGTTCCCGAATCTTGTTCTCCAGGAAACGGCGGTAAGGCTCCCTCACGTATTGCGGCAGGTTGGCATAGAAGACAAACGTCGGCACGCGCGTATCGGGAATCTGCGTACAATACTTAATCTTGATGTACTTACCCTTCATCGATGGTGGCGGGAACGCCTCTATCAGAGGCAGCATCTCCTCGTTCAGTCGGGTGGTACCCACGCGGCGCACGCGGTTGTCATAGACCTGCTTGGCCGTCTCCAGAATCTTGAAGATGCGCTGCTTCGTCATGGCCGAGGCAAAGACGATGGGGAAGTCGGTAAACGGAGCCATGCGGTTGCGTATAGCCTCGATGAAGGTGTCCATCACCTTCTGGTCCTTCTCCGGCACCAAGTCCCATTTGTTCACCACTACTACGAGGCTCTTCTGGTTCTTCTGTATGAGCTGGAAGATGTTCATGTCCTGCCCTTCGATGCCGCGCGTCGCGTCAATCATCAGGATGCACACATCCGAGTTCTCTATGGCTCGTATGCTCCGCATCACGCTGTAGAACTCCAGGTCCTCGCTCACCTTGTTCTTGCGGCGTATGCCGGCCGTATCCACGAGGAAGAAGTCGAGCCCGAACTTGTTAAACCTCGTATATATGCTGTCGCGCGTCGTCCCCGCAATGTCCGTCACGATGTGGCGTTCCTCACCGATGAAGGCATTCACCAGACTGCTCTTCCCCACGTTCGGTCTGCCCACCACGGCAAATCGCGGAATCTCACTCTCCGCCCCCTCGTCGGGCTGCTTGGGCAGACACTCAACGATGTGGTCCAGCAAGTCGCCCGTGCCGCTGCCCGTGGCCGAGGATATACACCAGGGGTCGCCCAGACCCAGCGAGTAGAACTCAGCAGCCAGATACTGCTGATCGTTGTTGTCCGTCTTGTTCGCCACCAGTATGGTCGGTTTCTTTGTCCGTCTCAGTATGGCAGCCACCTCGCTGTCGAGGTCAGTCACGCCGTTCTGCACATCCACGAGAAACAGGATGACATCAGCCTCCTCCGTGGCCACCGTCACCTGCTTACGAATCTCCTCCTCGAAGATGTCGTCCGAGTTCACCACCCATCCGCCTGTATCTACGACGGAAAACTCCTTGCCCGTCCACTCGCACTTTCCGTATTGTCGGTCGCGCGTAGTTCCCGCCTCGTCGCTCACGATGGCGTGGCGCGTCTGCGTCAGTCTGTTAAACAATGTGCTCTTGCCCACGTTCGGGCGTCCCACTATAGCTACCAGATTACTCATAATGCAAATCTTTTTCCTTTTTTTGTGTTAGAACACAGCTGCTATCTTTCTTATTCCTTTCAGCATATTTGTCAGTGTCGAATCCTTTCGCGCTGTCTGCATGTTGTATTTGGTCTGCAGAAACATCAGCGAGTCAGCAGGCACGTCAAGGGCAGCCTCAAACATCAACGCTGTCTTTGCCGTCAGGGGACGACGAGCGTTCAGAATCTCATTCACAACAGAATAGGTCAAGCCCATGTTCTCTGCCAACTGTCGTTGACTGATACCACGTTCCTCTATCTCCTCCTTCAACACCTCTCCTGGATGAGTGGGATATGCTCCGTAACCTAAATTTCCCATATTCTAACCTTATTTATAATGGTTCGACAATTCTATGATATTGCAAACAGTAACCTCGCCCTCTGATGTTGACTTGAACTCAATGCGGTATTGCTTGTTTACCCGCACCGATTCCAGACCAGCTTTGTCGCCAATTAGTCTCTCATAATGAAGCGAACGATAACGGAAAAGATCAGAAGGTTTATCCACAGACTCAAGGGTATTAATCACACGCACATATCTTCTTACTATATCTGGTTGGTAGCGATGATGTCTGTCACTTGTCACGCCATCATAAAACAACTCACGCAGATAGTCCTTTTCAAACAATATCTCCATTACTCCTTAATATCATGGCACAAAGATAATAAAACTCCAACAGATTCGCAAATTCTGCGAATATTTTCATGCAGCCGAGAGCAGAGGTCAAACTCGTTTGGACTATGCCGAGGCAAGGAAAAGGTCGGATGAAATCCAACAATTTCATGCAGCCTCGGGGCAACCTGTCATTGTCTTAAAGATAAGGATGCAGTTTGTCGGAAATCCCGACGAACAGCACCAACTTTGTCATATGAGGCGCAGACTTTGAAAATCTGTTCCCATCCTGTTCACAAAAGCCTGTATCTTCTCAAGTTGAGAGTTGGAAATATAGGTATCTCCCTTCTTATACTGGCGCATTAATGAACCGTTAATACCAATCATCTTTGCAAAGGCCGTCACATTAATGAAAGAGTAATAGTCAAAGAATGACGACAAATCAAACTTGAATGTGGGAGCCTCAATCAATTCTGCCGGAACTTCATCCCCGTGTTCCATATATGTTTCTTTCATTTCTTCAATACTGTTGAAATAATCCTCCTTTGCCTCTGTAATGGTTGCACCTGAACCTATTGCCGTGAACTTGTCACATCCCATATTGTAGGCTATATAGGTGCCATCATTCTGTTTTTCTATTGCTACTATCATAATCTTATAATTTTATTCATACATTTCTTTTATCCTTTGGCATCAGATAAGCTATTCGCCAGATTGACTTAGAATCCTCTTCATTAAGCTAGGTTTTACCACAAAGATATAACATTCCCGTTATACATACAAGTTATTCAACATCTTTTCTGAAGAAATCACACTTTTTCGTTTTTTACTATGCCCTTTTGATGGAAATAGTGTATATTAAAGTTGTGATTTGCTTTAAAATTAGTATCTTTGCTGTAGCATAAACAAATATGCACACAAATATTATGCATATTCCACGGATTATTCATACATTTGTTTCAGCATTATTCATTAAGCCCCATGAAAAGCTACAACCTACTGTATCTATATGTTTGGCTTTTGGACACCATTAAACAGAATGGCCCAATAAGTTTAGAAGAAATTAACAATCGTTGGGTCAGAACAGAAATGAGTGGCGGAGTTGAGTTGTCTCGTTACACTTTCATACGCTATAAGAATGCATTGGCAGAAACTTTTGGCATTGACATAGAATGCAATCGTAGAACTAATCGGTATTTTATTAGTAATCGTCAAGTACTACATGACAATACTATACAACGATGGATGTTATCTACATTGACAGTCAGCAATATAGTCAGCGAAAGTTTGTCATTACAAGACCACATCCTTTTAGAAAACATACCCTGTGAGGGGAAAACGCTAAGTCTCATCCTTGATGCGATCAAGCAACAAAGATGTATCTCTTTCCTATATAAAAAACACATAGATGCTGTAGCTAAACAGAGGCTTGTCTCACCATGTTGCATCAAACTATTCCATCAACGATGGTATGTTATCGATTATAACATCAGGAACAAGCCATTACCTTATAAGGTCTTCGCTTTTGATCGTATCAGTCAACTATCTATCACAGATCAAGAATTTGAACTACCAAAAGGTTTTCGTGCGGAGAGTATATTCACGGATTCTTTTGGTATATTCATTAGTGATACAGAGAAACCCATACGTGTCGTCATTCGTGCGTTTGGAGACGAAAGCAAATACATCCGTGACCTTCCACTACATCATACCCAGGAAGTACTGAAGGAAGGTGAGAACTATACAGACTACAAGTTTTATATCCGGCCCTCACATGATTTCATAGCCGAACTCCTCTCGAAAGGCAATAGAATCGAGGTCCTTTCCCCCGAATCTGTAAGGGAAAGGGTCTGCGAAGAACACCTTCAAGCAGCAAATCTTTATAAAAAATTGAAATTTGTACAAAAAAGTTAAGCTTGTAACACAATTCGCAACAAGGTATTGCTAACTTTGTTGTCATAAAACTATAAAATTGAGTTATATGCTATACTCACATATTGCAAAACCAGACAATCTGCACACAGAATGGAGATGCCAGACAACGGACGAGCATAATCAAGGTGTTGCTCGCCGAGCATCTGTTTTCGCATCCGCTTTTGGTTTTGGCGATATAGGAAACATCATGGGAATGCTACACGATAAGGGCAAAGAGCAAGTTGAGTGGCAAAAGTATTTACAGGGAATTACGGGTTATAATGAGGAGTATGCGCACGAATTGAATGGCCCCCATCATGCATATGTCGGGGCCATTATTGCCCAAAGGCAATATCCTCAAATTGCCCCCTTGATAGCGCAACCTATCGCAGGTCATCATCGTGGTCTCTATGATTATTGCGACTACGTTGAGGAAACGAAACGGGAAATACCCAAGGATGTGACTGTCAATGATGTCATCCCTTATAGTTTCCCCAAGTTGCCAGCCTTGAAACCATTTGACTTGCACCATCTTGTTCGGATGCTTTTCTCTTGCCTTGTTGATGCTGATAGTTTGGACACGGAAGCATTCATGAATCCCTCGCAAGTTCGATTTCGTGGTTGCAAAACCTCCATGTCAGAGCTTTTGAAGATGATGGAAAAGCATCTGCACGAATTAAAGACGAAAGCACCTGACACCGAGGTTAACCACATTCGCAACTATGTGCAAGAGCAATGCGTCAAAGAGAGTCAAAGCGAAGTTGGGTTCTATAGTCTAACAGTTCCAACTGGAGGTGGAAAGACTTTATCTTCAGTGCTCTGGGCTTTGCATCATGCCGTTAAGAACAATCTACAACGTATCATCATCGCTATTCCTTACACCAGCATCATTGTACAAACGGCTGCAACACTTAAACGCATCTTCGGCGAGGATAATGTGCTAGAACACCATTCCAATGTCAACCCCGAAGATATAAAAGACTGGAAACTCCGCGAGCGTTTGCATCTCGCTACCGAGAACTGGGATTATCCTATCATCGTTACGACCAATGTTCAACTCTTTGAGTCGCTCTTCAGCAACAAGCGTTCCGACTGCCGAAAGTTACACAATATTGTAAGGAGTGTTCTCATTCTTGACGAGGTTCAGACCTTGCCTTTGGACTTTTATCAACCTATTGTCAATAGCCTTGATACACTTCAGCGCGTTTTTGGGACATCAGTTCTCTTCACCACTGCCAGCCAACCCATTCTAAACGGGAAGATTGAGGGAGCAAACCCAATGGCAAGTTTCGAAGCACTACCTTCAGTTCGCGAAATCATTCCCGAAGAGGCGCAGTTACATGAGAAACTGCGTCGAGTGGAATTGCAATTTATAAAGGGTGCGCGCAGTTACGACGAGATAGCAGAAGAAGTGAGCAAACATCAAAAGGTGCTGTGCATTGTAAACACTCGCAGCGATGCGAAGGAGATCTACGACCGACTGCCCAAAGAGGGCATTTGTCTGCATCTTTCCCGTATGATGTGCCCCATTCATGTTTCTGCCACCATAGAGCACATTAAAGAAACACTAAAGACTCAGGTGGACTTGCCTATTCGAGTCATTGCCACTCAATTGATAGAGGCTGGCGTCGATATAGATTTCCCCGTCGTCTATCGTCAGGAGGCAGGTCTCGATTCCATATTGCAAGCCGCTGGTCGCTGCAATCGCGAAGGGAAGCAGAAACTCTGCAATACTTATGTATTTAGTTTGGGCAAAGAACATCCCTTACCTCCAGGCTTCATCACTCAAACCAACAATGCGCGTTTGAACATGGGACAGCAGCATGACTGGTTCTCTCCTGAAGCAATGACTTGCTACTTTAGACAACTGCATTCGCGCATCGATAATTTCGACAATAAAAAAATCAAGGAACTGCTTTACAAACCAGAGTGCGAGTTTGAGGAAGCGGCAAACAAATTTCATTTGATTGATGACCAAACGACATCAGTCATTGTAAATTGGGGTGAGAGCGCCGACCTTTGTCAGCAACTTGCCTCACAAGGGCCAACCTATTCCCTGATGAAGAAGTTGGCACAATATACTGTCAACATACGCGAACGAGATTTCCAGAAACTGCAAGGCATTGGAGCGATAGAGGAACCCTTCGAGAACATTTATATTATCACCAATCCATGTTTCTATAAATCAGACACGGGATTGACCATTGATAATCAATGGTTAGAAGAAACATACATTATATAAACTATGGAATATACAGATAAAGAATTTTGTTTGGAAGTTTGGGGGCCAATAGCCTGCTTTACTCGTCCCGAACTAAAGGTGGAACGCGTAAGCTATGATGTTATTACCCCATCTGCCGCTCGCGCCATCTTCGAGGCCATCTTCTGGAAACCTGCCATTCGTTGGCAAGTGACGAAGATTGAAGTGCTGAACCCCATCAAATGGACTTCTATTAAAAGAAATGAGGTGGGGGCTGTGGCAGGCAAGAAAACTATTTTCGTTGACGATGTTAAGAATCGCCAACCAAAAAACACGCTAATGTTGCGTGATGTTAGGTATCGCTTGTATGCCAAGTTGGTATTCATTCCTCAATGGAAGAGAGCGGAAACTGCGAATCCTACAATTGATACGGAAGAGGCAGAACTGCTGCGAAAAGACGAGAATCACGGCAAGTACAACGCAATGTTCGAGCGCCGTGCCAGTAAGGGGCAGTGCTTCACACAGCCCTACTTGGGAACTCGCGAGTGTTCTGCCTTATTCAAGTTAATCAACCCTGACACTGACATCCTTGATGCGCCCATCAACGACAGCCGTGACCTCGGCATCATGCTCTACGACATGGATTTCGAGAAGGACATCAACAATCCTCCCGCAATGTTCTATCGGGCAAAGATGGAGAACGGCGTTATTATTGTTCCACCTAAAGACAGTGAGGAGATACTACGATGATACTGAAGGCTCTTTATGACTATTACCATCGCTGCGGCGACCTTCCGCAGAAAGGATTGGAACTAAAGGAAATAGGTTTTCCCATTGTTATTGACAAGGATGGCCATTTCCTCCGTTTCGAAGACCGCCGAATAGACAACCAACACGCCCAGAAGTTTCTAGTGAAGAAACACATAGGGCGCACCAGTGGGCTGGCAGCCAACTATCTCTATGACAACAGCGGCTATGTTTTCGGCTATTCTGAAAAGGGGGATGTAATGCCCCAATATCAGACCTTCAAAGACAAGGTAAAAGAAATCTATGAGGCAAAGCCAGACAATGCAGACCTCGCCGCAGTATACAAGTTCTACCAGCAAGAGCAATCCGACATTCTTGCCCAGATGCAGAGTGACCCACTGTGGCCTGAGATAGATAAAACACAAAGCAAAAAATACTCGGCCTTCTCGTTCTTGTTGGAAGGCGACACTAAAATTGTTGCGGAAAAGCAAGAACTCCTCAATTTGCTCGATGGTGAGGAGACGGACAAGAAGGGGCAAATCTGCCTGATTACAGGTCGAAATGGCAAAACTGCAAGGATTCACACAAGGACACCCCTGCAAGGCAACTCCTTTGCAGCGCTTGTTTCGTTTCAAGAAGATAAGGGCTACGATTCGTATGGCAAATCAAAAGGCTTCAATGCTCCAGTCAGCGAGGATGCGGAGTTTGCCTATACAACGGCGCTTAATCATCTTTTAGAACCTGATTCGCGCAACAAATTCGCAGTCGGTTCCCGCACCTTCGTCTTCTGGGCTTCCAAGAACGATGAAGCAGGTATTAAGACCGAAGAAAGCATCTTTAACTTGTTTGGCTTTAGCGAAAAAGAAGATGATCCCAATAGGAACATAGAACAAGTGCGCAAAGTCTTTAATGCTATCTATTCGGGAGAAATCAAAACCACCTCGGAAGACAAATTCTATATTCTAGGACTTTCCCTCAATTCCGCACGAATTGCCGTAGTTTATTGGGCAGAGATTCCTTTGAAAGAATTTGCAGGCACAATTTGCAAGCACTTCGACGATATGGAAGTTGCGGACACTCGACTAGAGAAGAAGCCCTATATGAGTCTGCGTAACATGCTCAGCACAGTTACGCTTGGGGGGAAGGTTGCAGACGCAACTCCCAATCTCCCCGATGCTTTGGTGAAGAGTATCTTCCAAGGTATTCCTTATCCGCAAACGCTCTTTGCTTCGTGTATCCGCCGCATTCGTGCGGAATCAAGCGACAAGGACAAGGGTGCAGTACATATCACTCGCGCTGCCATCATCAAAGCATACCTGAACAGAATCAGTAATAATCAAAAAATAAAAATTATGTTAGACAAAGAAAACACCAATCAGGGCTACCTTTGTGGCCGTCTGTTTGCCGTGCTTGACAAGATTCAAGAGGAAGCAAACAACATGCACTCCATTCGTGAGCGCTACATGAATTCGGCAAGTTCCACTCCTGCTGCCGTTTTCTCCACCATTCTCAATCTTTCCAGCCATCATTTTGACAATCTGAAAAGTGAAGGCAGAAAGATTTATTTCGAGAAGTTGAAGCAGGAGATTATCAGCAAGATTGATGCCGAAGGCTTCAAGTCACAACTCGACCTTCAAGACCAAGGCCGTTTCTTCATTGGCTACTACCACCAACGCCAAGATTTCTATACAAAGAACGAAGACAATAATGAATAATAACTATAAAAGATTACAACTATGTCAGAACTAAAAAACAGAATCGATTTCGTTTACATCTTTGATGTACAAGATGGGAACCCCAATGGCGACCCCGATGCAGGCAATCTGCCTCGTGTGGATGCAGAGACTGGAATGGGACTTGTGACCGATGTTTGCCTCAAGCGCAAGGTTCGCAACTATGTGCAAGTAGCAAAGGAATGCACTGAAGGTTATGATATCTTCATCAAGGAGAGAGCTGTGCTGAACAAATCCATCGATGCCGCTCACGAAGAAGATAGCGTGAAGAATGCTGCTGACAAAACTACTGCCGCAAGAGACATCATGTGCAAGAAGTATTACGACATTCGCACATTTGGTGCCCTCATGACAACTGGCAAGAATGCAGGTCAAGTAAGAGGCCCCATTCAACTGACCTTTGCGCGTTCCGTTGACCCAGTCGCTGCAATGGAACACTCCATTACGCGTATGGCTGTGACTACTGATGAAGAATCGAAGAAGCAAGGAGGCGACAATCGCACGATGGGGCGTAAAGCCACCGTTCCCTATGGCCTTTATGTTTGTCATGGTTTCGTCTCAGCCAATCTTGCGAACCAGACGGGATTCTCAGAAGAAGACCTTGCGCTTTTCTGGGATGCACTGAAGAACATGTTCGACATTGACCGCTCTGCCTCCCGCGGACTTATGAGTGCCCAAAAGCTCATCGTCTTCAAGCATGATTCCGTATTGGGAAATGCTCCCGCCAATAAGCTCTTCGACCGTGTGAAGATAGAAAAGAAATGTGAAGGCGCACCTCGCCAGTTCGGAGATTACGAAATTACTATCGACAAGGAAAATCTTCCTGCGGGAGTGACCGTTGAAGAATTTATATAGTCGCTTATGGCCAAGAAACATGAGATAAGAAACAGCACAGCGGAGTTCCTGATTTTCCAGATAGAAAATAAAGAACAAGGTATAGAGGTGTTGTATGCCGATGAAACTATTTGGTGTACACAAGATGCCATTGCTGCACTGTTTGACAAAGGACGCTCAACTATAGCAGAGCATCTGCAAAATGCGTTCAATACCAAAGAACTCATTAAGGATGCAGTTTGTCGGAAATTCCGACGAACTGCATCCGATGGCAAGGATTACAGTACTCAATATTATAGTCTTGATGCTATTATTGCAGTAGGCTACCGTGCAAACAGCATCCGTGCCACCCAATTCCGCCAGTGGGCAACAAGCGTGCTGCGTCAGTTTGCCATTCGTGGCTACGTGCTTGACAGAAAACGCATGGAGAATGGAACATTTTTAGGTGAGGACTACTTTGAGCATCTGCTGGCCGAGATACGAGAGATTCGCCTTAGCGAACGACGATTCTATCAGAAACTGACGGATATTTATGCCACATCCGTGGACTACAACCGTGATGCTCCGACCACAAGGCTGTTTTTCAAAATGATGCAGAACAAGATGCACTATGCCGTACACGGCCGTACGGCTGCAGAACTGATTATGGAAAGGGCAAATGCCGACAAGGAACACATGGGACTTACCACATGGGAGAATTCGCCTGACGGGAAAATTGTGAAAACCGACGTCACGATTGCCAAGAACTACCTGAAGCAGATGGAGCTGGAGGATATGGGACGTATCGTGACGGCTGTACTGGAATTTGCCGAGAGTCGTGCCAAACGGCACATCCCGATGACAATGGAGGACTGGGCCAAACGCATCGATGCTTATCTGAGCAGCGACGAACGTCCTTTGCTTGACAATGCTGGTAGCGTAAGTCATGAGGAGGCTGTGCTACATGCCGAGACGGAGTTTGAGAAATATCGCATCGTGCAGGACCGCCTGTTTCAGAGCGACTTCGACAGATACTTGGACGCTTTGCCGTTTGAAGGAGAGAATAATGCTGACAAAACAGAATAGGCTATGCACTACGATGACGACCAAATGCTTATGTTGTCGGGGATTCAGCACTATATGTTCTGTCCCAGACAATGGGCGTTGATACACATCGAACAACAATGGGAAGAGAACCGCTTGACAGCTGAGGGACAACTGCTGCATCAGAATGTAGATAATCCCGCCTACAGACAAAAAAACGGTGACATCATTACCCTACGCTCGGTACATATTGCCTCGCATTCATTGGGTCTATACGGGATTACCGATGCCATAGAGTTGTTGCCGTCAGAAAGTCCTGTAGATGCTATCACACATCCTCGCTATCCTGGATTTTGGAAGCCCTACCCTATTGAATATAAACGCGGCCATCATAAACCTGATGAACGGGACGAAGTACAATTGGCTGCACAAGTCATCTGCTTGGAAGAGATGTATGGCATCCACATTCCCGAAGCAGCACTATTTTACCACGAGACACGTCATAGGGAGGCGGTGACGATAGACGAACATCTCCGCCAGCTTACATACGAGTTGAGCGAAGCCATGCACAAGACGTTTGAGAGTGGATTTACACCCAAGGCTGAGGAAAAAAGAGGCTGCCGAAGTTGTTCGCTCATAAACATCTGTGCCCCTGAACTGACAAAGAAGACATCAGTCGCATATTACCTAAAGAAGACATTGGATGAGGAAACTACTTAATACTTTATATGTCACAACGCCAGAAGCCTATCTCTCCAAAGACGGACTGAATGTGGTTGTCTCCGTGGACAAGGAAGAACTATTCCGCATACCTATTATGAATGTGGAGAGCATTGTGACGTTTGGCTACATGGGGGCCAGCCCTGGACTGATGAAACTCTGTATGGACAACAATGTGTCTCTTTCTTTCATGTCGCCACAGGGACGTTTTATCTGCCGGGTTCAAGGTGCCACTCGGGGGAACGTATTGCTACGTAAAAAACAATATTCGTTAACAGAGGATGAGAACGTAGCACTTCATTTGGCCAAACTCTTCATTACAGGAAAGGTGTTCAACACACGCAATATCCTCCAACGCTACATCCGCGACAATGGGGCTAATGAGGAAGTGGAATATGTCATCAAGCAATTGGAATGGCGCAAGAAATGTATCCTGCAGGCTGAGAACATGAGCATGCTGCGAGGCGAGGAAGGACGTGCTGCAAATACCTACTTTGATGTGTTTAACCATCTAATTCTTCATCAGAAAGAGGATTTCCAATTTAATGGTCGCAATCGCCGTCCGCCCAAGGATGAAATTAATGCCATGTTATCATTTGTCTATACCCTCATCGCCAATGATATGGCTGCGGCGTTGGAGTCTGTAGGATTAGATCCATACGTGGGATTTATGCACACATTGAGACCTGGACGCACATCGTTGGCATTGGATATGATGGAGGAACTACGGGCTTATATGGGTGACCGCCTTGTTCTCTCAATGATTAATCGCAAACAATTGACAAAGAGGGACTTTATACGTCAAAGTGATGAGAGTTTTGTAATGACTGATGAATGTCGAAAAACATTGTTAACAACCTGGCAGAAACGCAAGAAGGAGATGATAGAACACCCTTATCTAAAAGAGAAAATACCAATTGGGTTACTACCCTACGCTCAAGCCATGCTCCTTGCTCGTTTCCTTCGCGATGATTTAGACGACTATCCTGTATTTCTGATGAGATAAAGCTATATGTTAATACTTATTACCTACGATGTAGATACTACCACAAAAGCAGGAGAGAAGCGACTACGCAAAGTCGCCAAAGAATGTCTCAACTATGGGCAGCGTGTCCAGAACTCCGTTTTTGAATGTTTGCTTACAGAAGCTCAACTCGTTGGACTAAAGGCCAACTTGACATCCATTATCAATGACACAACAGATAGTATTCGTTTTTATTTCCTTGGTAGTAGCTGGCAACGGAAGATTGAGAAAATAGGCAGAGAAACATCGTATGACCCAACAGAAGCATTGATAATATAAACGCGAAGTATAAGCAATGCAATAAATGACTTACTTTCGCGTTTTCTATATATCAAGTGATTATATTGACGAATAACTTATTATTTGTATTTTAAAAGCCTCTTTCTAACGGAATCGCAGAAATACAGATAAATTCCATTTACTCTCAATATATTACAACTTGGCAGTCGCTCCCCTCGTGGGGGCGTGGATTGAAACCCATAAAAAACTTGTTAAATAAATAAATAATTCAAGTCGCTCCCCTCGTGGGGGCGTGGATTGAAACAATAAATATAACATCACCATTAGACCCAAGGTGGCAGTCGCTCCCCTCGTGGGGGCGTGGATTGAAACATGCGTTCCTGTCTTTCAGTCTGTTGTTCAATGTGTCGCTCCCCTCGTGGGGGCGTGGATTGAAACAAGCAACACTGGGTATTTTGGATCGTCGGGGCTGTCGCTCCCCTCGTGGGGGCGTGGATTGAAACAGAACAATGGTGTTGGCAGAGAACTGAGCATAGCGTCGCTCCCCTCGTGGGGGCGTGGATTGAAACCGTAGTAAGCCAGGCATCCCGAACCTTAGCCTCTGTCGCTCCCCTCGTGGGGGCGTGGATTGAAACCCACGGGAACACCTTTAGAGAAAAAAAGGGGGTCCGTCGCTCCCCTCGTGGGGGCGTGGATTGAAACTTGTCGCTGTAAACGTCATTGCTGTCCAAAATTGCGTCGCTCCCCTCGTGGGGGCGTGGATTGAAACAAATTTTACATCTCCACGAAGTAAACCAATAGCAAGTCGCTCCCCTCGTGGGGGCGTGGATTGAAACTGACGGTTCGCTCGGTTTTGATAGTCTTACGAATGTCGCTCCCCTCGTGGGGGCGTGGATTGAAACTGTTAAGGGTGTACAGCCACCCCGTATATTCATGTCGCTCCCCTCGTGGGGGCGTGGATTGAAACGCGGCACGCGACACCGCACAGGACACACCCCGAGTCGCTCCCCTCGTGGGGGCGTGGATTGAAACTGGCACGTCATAGGTGAAAACAATCGTATTGCCGCGTCGCTCCCCTCGTGGGGGCGTGGATTGAAACTTAAAATTTGCTCACGCAAAATTTGAAGTTGTGCAGTCGCTCCCCTCGTGGGGGCGTGGATTGAAACCAATTTTGTACAAAAACCAATACTATTGTCTGCAGTCGCTCCCCTCGTGGGGGCGTGGATTGAAACGTCGTGCTTGCTTCAAAAAAGACTATCTTACAAGTGTCGCTCCCCTCGTGGGGGCGTGGATTGAAACGTGAAGGGAACCTACGGAGCTGACACCCGCATCAAGTCGCTCCCCTCGTGGGGGCGTGGATTGAAACAATTCATTGTTGCGAAGGTAGAGATTTCTCCGAAGTCGCTCCCCTCGTGGGGGCGTGGATTGAAACGCAACTAATTTGTAATTTTGCACCAAACTCCCTAAAGTCGCTCCCCTCGTGGGGGCGTGGATTGAAACGTCAGGTCGTATGTGAGCATACTCGCACACCTTAGTCGCTCCCCTCGTGGGGGCGTGGATTGAAACTTGAAGAACTGGCAGCATAGGGGTCCTTGCAAACGTCGCTCCCCTCGTGGGGGCGTGGATTGAAACAACAAGTTGCATTTAAAATCCTCTAATCGAGCGTAGTCGCTCCCCTCGTGGGGGCGTGGATTGAAACGATTTGGACTTTGAGAATATCTCAATATATGCAAGTCGCTCCCCTCGTGGGGGCGTGGATTGAAACGTATATGTCCTGTTTCGGCTGGCCCGTCTCCTGAGTCGCTCCCCTCGTGGGGGCGTGGATTGAAACTCCAATGCAGCACCCCCATAGCAAGCCGCAGCCTGTCGCTCCCCTCGTGGGGGCGTGGATTGAAACACCTTGCGGCGCACGGTGCGGTTGGTCAGCAGGTAGTCGCTCCCCTCGTGGGGGCGTGGATTGAAACACTTGTTCTCATTTTGTAAAATTTTAGTTAGTTTGTCGCTCCCCTCGTGGGGGCATGGATTGAAGCTGGGATGTTTATGAGCGCCACAATTCTCTCTCGCATTTACCATAAATTTTATTTTTATGAAAAATTCCCAACATTCACTACTTCTACACCTTATCGTATTGGTTTACAATTATATAATTAGTTACGAATTAGTATTAAACTTCTACCTAAGATTAGGCTGGTTTTAGTAAAAAGAGGTTGAGATAGTTGCATTTTATCTAAATCTTTTGTACTTTTGTCATTATTAAACAACCATTAAAATCAAAGAAAATGAAACCAATTTCTTATGCTGAATTACCCACGAAATGGGCTCTCTGCATAACAGAGAACTGCCCACAGAAAGAGTGTTGTCTGCGGCATGTGAGCCACGTAAGGATACCATCAAGGGTGAAGTTCCACACATGCGTTCTGCCCTCAGCATGTAGCAAGGACGGGCATTGCCCGATGTTCGCTGCCATGGATTCCGTGGCGGTGGCATGGGGTATGACGACGCTGTTGACCTGCGTGCGCCGCGAAGACGTACGTAGTGTGCGAAAGTCACTCATAGAACTGTTCGGAAACCGCCGTCGTTACTACCGTTTTCGCGAAGGACGATGGCCCATTGGTCCCGACATGCAGGAGGCCATAGCACAGGTAATGCGCAGTCATGGTTATACAAGCGCACCACATTTCGACCGCACAGAACGGCGTGTCTTTTTTCCCGGCCAGACAGATTATGTCTTTCCCTTGGACAACAAAGTGTGACATCAATGTCACAAAGCCCAACGCCATATTGTAACGAGTTGTGACACCTATGTCACAACCCACAGGTATATATAATGCCTCGACTTGTGACACTAATGACACAAATTAATGATAAAGGGAGTGTACTACCCTAAAAAAAGTTCTTGGACAAGCCAAGCGGCAGAGCCGAGCGGAATGGATTTTACCTTAACCCTGCCATAGGTTGAATGCCTGCTTGGTACCTTAGTTCTTAACCCTGGCAAAAGTTGAATCCATCTGTTACTCTCTCTGGTCGTATCCGTAGAGGCGGAGGGAGCGGTCGCTGTTGCGCCAGTCTTTATCGACCTTGACAAAGACGTCGAGGTAGATGCTCTTGCCGAAGAACTTCTCGAGTGCCTTGCGGGCTTCGGTGGAGACGCGCTTGAGGGCTACGCCCTGGTGACCGATGATGATGCCCTTCTGACTGTCGCGCTCGACGTAGATGACCGTGGAGATGCGGATGTTGCGGTCGGTCTCCCGGAACTGCTCCACGACGACCTCGCAGGAGTAGGGTATCTCCTTGTCGTAGTAGAGGAGTATCTTCTCGCGCATGATTTCGGTGACGAAGAAACGGGCGGGCTTGTCGGTCCACTGGTCCTTGTCGAAGTAGGCGGGATGGTCGGGCAGGAGTTCCCGGATGCGCTGGAGTACGTTATCGACGTTGAAGCGGTGGAGGGCTGAGATGGGGAATATCTCGGCCTGGGGCAGTGCCTCGTGCCAGAGGGCGACCGTCTGTTCCAACGCTTGCTGGTTCGAGAGGTCTATCTTGTTGATGAGCACGAGGATGGGCACCCTGAGACGGGCTACCTTCTCGAGGAAATCGGAGTTCTTGTCGGGGGTTTCCACCATGTCGGTGACGTAGAGCAGGACGTCGGCATCCACCAGTGCGCTCTCGGAGAACTGGAGCATCTGCTCCTGCAGTTTGTAGTTGGGCTTGAGCACCCCGGGGGTGTCGGAGAAGCATATCTGCATGTCGGGGGTGTTGAGGATGCCCATGATGCGGTGGCGCGTGGTCTGCGCCTTGAAGGTGGCAATGCTGATGCGCTCACCCACGAGGAGATTCATGAGTGTGCTCTTCCCCACATTGGGGT
This sequence comes from uncultured Prevotellaceae bacterium, assembly GCA_947169115.1. GTDB lineage: Bacteria > Bacteroidota > Bacteroidia > Bacteroidales > Bacteroidaceae > Physcousia. The sequence goes on along the minus strand of CAMVOK010000003.1, from coordinate 89,867 downwards.
TGCCGACGATGTTTACGAAACCAGACTTGAACAAGGCCTTGGGGAATTAAAAATTAAAAGAGAAAAATTAAAAATTAAAAGAGAAAAATTAAAAGTGAGAAAGAGAAAAGTGAGATAAAAGATAACAAATGGGCACTGCCATGTTTGTGCTTAGGATTATATTTCTCTTAAACATTTTTATCTCATTTTTCTCTTTTATTTTCTTATCTTTTCTCTCTAAGTTCGTGCCATTCCTCCCTCGAGATTTCGCCTTCCTTGTAGAACTGGGCGGGCGACTTGGCGGCTTCCTTGGCTCCGTCGTAGCCCCAGATCATGTAGGAGGCTCCCCAGGAGAAGCCGGCTCCGAAGGCGGTGAAGATGAGACGGTCGCCCTTGCGAAGCTGGGGTTCGTACTCCCAGAGGCAGAGGGGAAGGGTGCCGCCGGAGGTGTTGGCCATGTGGTCGATGTTTACCATGACTTGGCTTTCGCTGAGCCCCAGGCGGCGTGCCACGGCCAGTTCGATGCGGATGTTGGCCTGATGGGGGACGAGCCACGTGATGTTTTCGTTTGTCAGCCCATTGCGCTTGGCGATGGTCTCCACGGCATCGGACATCTTGGTGACGGCGTGCTTGAAGACGGCACGGCCTTCCTGATAGACAAAGTGTTCGCGGGCATCGACGGTTTCGTGGGTGGGGGGCTTGGCCGAGCCGCCGGCTGCCATGTGGAGGTGGTCGTAGTCGTGCTCCACACGGTAGTAGCCGTCGATGAGTCCGACTTCCTCGGTGGTGGCTTCCATCATGACGCAGGCTGCTCCGTCGCCGAAGATGGGACAGGTGTTGCGGTCCTGGTAGTTGACCATCGAGGACATGTGTTCGCCGCCGCACACGATGATGCGCTTGTAGCGTCCCGAGCGGATGTAGTTGGCTCCCACTTCCATGGCGTAGAGGAATCCGGCGCAGGCCGACTCCATGTCGAAGCCGAAGGCGTTGCGCAGACCGATGTTGCCAATGACCACAGAGGCGGTGGAGGGGAAGTGGTAGTCGGCCGTGGTGGTGGCACAGATGAGGGCCTCGACGCTGTCGGGGTCGGCTCCGGTCTTCTCCATCAGCTGACGTACGGCGCGTGTCATCAGGTAGCTCACGCCGCGCCCTTGCTCGGGCTTCAGGATGTGGCGCGTCTTCACTCCGATGCGCTCCATTATCCATTCGTCGCTGGTATCGACGAGGCGCGACATTTCCTCGTTGTCGAGGATGTAGTCGGGCACGTAGCCGCCGACACCTGTGATGACTGCATTTATTTTTTCCATAATATCAAGAAGGGGAGTAAAAAAAAGGAGTAAAAGGGGAGTTATCGGCCTTTTGGCCGAGGAGTTAAAGGGACGATACTTTTGATAATTCCAGGCGGTAAAGCCGAGCGGAAAATGTTATCAACCAGTTTTATACTATCGTCCTTTTAACTCCCCCTTTAACTCCTCTTTAACTCCTTTTTAACTTCGTTTCCAGATTAAGCTTCTTTCTCAATAGCTACTTTACCACGATAGTAACCGCAAGCGGGGCATACGGTGTGATAGATGTAATACTCACCGCAGTTGGGGCATACGGCCAGCGTTGGAGCTACGGCTCCGTCGTGAGTTCTTCTTTTGCGGGTCCTTGTCTTGGACTGTCTTCTTTTTGGATGTGCCATTTTTATTTACTATTTAACTATTTACTATTTACAATCTATGTACGATTTAACGATTTACGATTTACGATTTTCACGTCGAATCGAGGCGCACTGCACCTTAACGGACTGCAAAGGTACAAAAAAGAATTAAATATTAAAAATTAAAGATTAAAAATTATTCATCGAATGAACTTTTAACTCATATTCATGCACTTTTTTTCAGTTCGATGCGGAAGGTGGTGCCTTTTCCGAGTTAGAAAAGTGTAAAGGTCAAAACACAGAAGCAATGACCTTATCCACTATCTCGTTGAAGTACTTTGTTTTGATGGAACCCAAACATCACAGATGACATACTACGTTTCGATGCAGCCATGAAGTCCTCCACTTCACTGCGATGTTCGGCAAGCGCATCCCTGCGTTGCCGCGTGCCGGTCCTCTTCTCCACAAACAATCCCGAGCTAAGCAATGTTGACAATTTGCGTCGTGCCAAGGCATTGTTGCGATCGTAAGATAAGGTAACTGTACACATAACTTTTACTATTGTTGCTGCAAATATAGTGCAAACCGAGAGAAATGCCAAATGAATGGACGATAAATTCAGCCTTTGTGGCAAAAAACATGCTTTCGACATGATTTCTTACGAGCAGTGACAGAAGAGACGATTTCTTCACGTCTTCCTCAGTTCGATGCGGAAGGTGGTGCCTTTTCCGAGTTCGGAACTTTTGACGAAGATGCGCCCACGGTGGTATTCCTCAACGATGCGTTTGGCGAGGGAGAGACCGAGGCCCCAGCCGCGGCTCTTGGTGGTGAAGCCGGGCATGAAGACGTTCTTGAAGTTCTTGCTGGCAATGCCCTTGCCGGTGTCGGTGACCTCTACGGAGAAGCAGTCCTGCTCGTCGCGGGCACGGAGGGTGATGCTTCCGCGGCCTTCCATGGCGTCGATGGCGTTTTTGCAGAGGTTCTCGATGACCCACTCGAAGAGGGGGGCAGAGATGCTGACGATGAGGGGATGCTCGGGCATATCGACATGGAGCTGCACCTTGTTGGAGGTGCGGCGACCGATGTACTGCACCACATTCTCCACGACATCGTTGAGGTTCTCGGGCTTGGGTTCGGGCAGGGAGCCTATCTTGGAGAAGCGTTCGGCTATGCGCTGCAGGCGGCGCACGTCCTTGTCCATCTCGGGGATGAGTTCGTCATTGGGGTAGGTCTCCCTAAGTACTTCCACCCAGGCCATGAGGCTGCTGATGGGGGTTCCGAGTTGGTGAGCCGTCTCCTTGGAGAGTCCCACCCACACCTTGTTCTGTTCGGCACGCTTGCTGCTCAGAAGGGCAAAGATGGAGACGACGACAAAGATGAGTACGACGCCAAGCTGGACGTAGGGATAGTAGGCCAAGCGACGGAGCATCATGCTTTCGCCGAAACAAACGTCGATGTACTCTCCCGTATTGTCGAGATAGATGTGGAAGTAGTTGCCGGCTTCCTTCATGGAACGGGCACGACGTGCAATGGTTTCGGCGGCTTTGGTGTCAGACTTCTCCTTCACCGTCAGGTTGCGGTAGTCGAGCACCTGTCCCTCGTCGTCGATGATGACGACGGGGATGTTGTTGTTGCTTCCCAGCACCTTCAGCACCAGCGAGAGGTCGGTGTTCTCGTCGGCCTTGTTGAACGAGCGCATGGCCTCGGCCCATACCTCCACGTTGTTGCGCTCCTCCTCCACAAGGTCTTGCACCAGCAGATGAGACACCACCAACGAGGCCACGGCTATGACCACGGCACTTATGACCAACAGGATTTTCACCTGCCTGACTCTGTCTGTCCAAATCATGGGCTATTTGTGACTATTTACCTATTTATAACGCGCAGGATGGTGATTTATTGCCTTATTTTTTGTAACTTCGCAACGTGAAATCGTGTGTATCATACTTGCTGATGATTGTGGCGGCAGTGCTGAGCGTGGCCTGTCACAAGGACAAGTACCCTGACAGTGAGGATGCGCCCTACCCCATGTCGGAGCGCGTGGTGGTGGTCTATATCATGGGGGAGAACTCGCTCTCCAGCTATGTCAAAAGTGACCTGAACGAGATGCGCCTGGGCGCAAGCAAGATACCCGACAACTGCCGTCTGGTCATCTACTACGACGACAGCGAGAGCAACGAGAAACCGAGAATACTCTCTCTCAGCAGACAAGGAGGCGAGGAGGTGCTTCACCAGTACGACACCGACCCCGTCAGCACGGACAGTGCCACCATGCAAAACGTGTTGGCATACATCACGACGAAATGCCCTGCACAGCACTACGGACTGGTCTTGTGGTCGCACGGAAGCGGATGGACTCCGCCACGGGCACGCACCATCGGCATCGACAACGGCAGCAACACACTGTCGAACCTCGGAACGGAGATGGAAATCTCCACCCTGGCACATGTGATGGAGAACACGGGCAGGCACTGGGACTACGTGTTCTTCGATGCCTGTTTCATGCAGGGCGTGGAGGTGGCCTACCAACTGCGGAGGGTTACGGACTGGTGCATCGGTTCCCCGGCCGAGATCCCGGGCAGGGGGGCGCCGTATGACCAAATTATGTCGGACCTGTTCGCCACAACCGACGACTGCTGGCGGATAGCCGAGACCTACCACAATGCCTACGAAATGGAGAACGGGGTTGTGCTCTCCACCGTGCGCACCAGCGAACTGGAAGCCCTGGCGGCAGCCACGGCTCCGCACATCCGGGAAATGGAGACCTACCCCACCTCGGGCATACAAACCTATTGTGCCTATTCGGCAACCACCATCTGGAAACCTGAATATTTCGACATCGGCAGTGCCATGGCGCTGTGGCTGGACAACAACGACTACGCAGCCTGGCTCGAAGTCTTCCGCCGTGCCGTGCCCCACTACTACCTCCCCCATTCGTGGCTGACAGCATACTCCAGCGTTATCGTGCCGATTATCTCGGACAGCGAACATGCCGTTGGTCTGTCCTTCTACATTCCCATAGAGGGGCGCAACCAGCTGAACCAAGCTTTCCCCAAGACCGACTGGTATCGCGACAGCGGATGGAGGGAATGAAATGGTGAGAAGTTTAGAGGTTTAGGGATTTAGAGGAGAGAAGATAGAGGAGAGAGGATAGAGGAGAGAGGTCACTTTTGCAACTTGTCATCCAGTCTAATACATTTCTCTCTCTTCTCTCCTCTCACTTCTCACAACAAATTGGTAAATGGTAAATGCGGGACGTTAAATGGTAAATGGTAAATGATTAAATGGTAAATGATAGATGTTCAATTAACATATAAATTGCTCCTTTTCGCCCTGCTATGCTGTCCCACCCTTGCGAGGGGGCAAGACCAGATTGTGCCTAAGGCTCCCATAGGCCGTGGAATGAAGGACATTAGTCCCATTGCCAGCAAAGTGACCATACAGAAAGAAGTCAGCGAGTCGTTCGTCAAGCGCATCATGGACGAAGCCCTCTCGCATCTGGGAGCACGCTACCGCAGTGGTGCGAAAGGACCGCACGCCTTCGACTGTTCGGGATTCACGGGTTACGTCTTCAAGCAGTTCGGACACACCATCGGTGCCTCGTCGCGCGACCAATACGCCAAAAACGCACGCATAAAAAGAAGCGAAATGAGACGAGGCGACCTCGTTTTCTTCACGGGTTCGCGGGCAGGGCACACCGTCGGCCACGTGGGCATTGTCGTGGATGTTGACCGTGAGACGGACACGTTCACTTTCATCCACGCCAGCACCCAGTATGGCGTAATAGTCAGTCGTTCCGACGAAGATTACTACGCTCGCCGCTATGTGGGAGTTTGCCGTGTGTACTGAGGGAACTCCTCAGTCGATGCCCTGTGCCTGAAGTTTTTCCTTGATTCTCAACAGCGTTTCCAGATAACCGGAAAAAGTCACACAGGGTTTGTTGTTACGCAACGTCTTTATGAAACCGCTTATGGTATATCGTAAATCGGGCGAATAGCTCGATTCGTTGATTTGAAACTCCTTGGGCAATTTGTCCATCCGCTCCTCAAACCACTTCAATTGCTCCTCACAGTACTCCTTGGTGTAATTAGGAATATATTCTCTCATCTTCTTCTAATATATTTATTGTCCGTTTCTAAAAGTCCCAACTCAAGCCTGCCATGAGTGTCGCATGGGGCATGGGATAGCCCAGAATGGTCTCGTAGTCACGCTCCCCAATGAGGGTTTCGCCACGCAGCCAAAGGGTTAAGCCCTTCCATACACGATGACTGACCGAAGCCGAGAAGAGGCAGTAGTTCTCCTTCTGCTCCTGGGCTCCCACTTGGGTGTAGAGTCCGGCAACGTACTGAAGGCCGGCGCGGCAGTGGAAACGGTCGTCGAATCCGCTGTAGCCAAAACCGACATAGCCCTTATAGGTAGGAGCCGTGAGGATGGGATTCTCCATGTGGAGATACGAATGGTTGGTGGTTACACTCCAGTTGTCGTTAACACGGTAGTCGGCCACCAGTTCGGCTCCGCAGTTCTCCACCTCGCCAACGTTGGAGTTCAGCATGGCACCATTCACCGTGACCGTCTGGATGATGTCTGTTCCCTTCATGTAGAAGACATTCACTCCGTAGGACAAGGCACCGCCCAGAAGCCAATGCTTCCACGAGAGTTCGTAGTTCATCAGCCGTTCGGGACCCAGATCTCCATTGGCGGGCTTGTAGAGATAGAGTTCGCGCATGGTGGGGTTACGGAAACCCTTGCTAACGGCTGCCTTCAGTTCACCGTCCTTCATGGGGCGGAAGAGCAAGGCTCCCTGGGAAACAAGTTCGGTGCCGGCCACACTATGATAGTCGACACGCAGGGTGGCATCCAACGTCAGCCAGCTGGTGGCCTTCTGGTAGAAATCGACATAGCCTGCCACTTCGTTGCGATGGCTCTTGCCACTGGCCAGCGAGGGGGGAAGTTCGTTGCCCGTAACCTTATCGGTATAGTAAGCCCTACCGTAGATGTGCTGATAGTCGAGGCCGAAGGTGGTGCGGTTGCCCTTGAAGAAATCTACACGCTGAGAAGCCGAGAACCCAGCCACATTGTCACTACTTCGGAAATAACTTGTCGAGGGAGTGGCAGGACTGGCCGTTCCGTCGTCTATCTTATGCCGACCGAAGTTGGTGTATATGCTCAAGGCTCCCTGGGTACTTATCCGGTCGGGACGAAGATACATGTTACGGAGGCTCATGTTGGCAGAACCGCGCAAAATCCATTGCTCGTTGTCGAACATCGGTTTCGCCGTCGTTCCCGGAAGTTCGGTGTAGAAGTGGTTGATGTCGGCCAAAGCCGAAGCATTCCAGTGGCGACTGAAGCGATACCCCAACTTTGCCATACCCCCTGCCTGCTGAAAGCCCATGTTGGGGCGATGGTTGTCGGAACGGTTATACTGAGCCGTGACCAATGACGAGAAGGCTCCCTTGTGAACCTGATTCGTAGCCTCGGCCTGCACGGTGGCGTAGCTGCCAGCCCCCAATGTTACGTTTGTCGCGACCAAGTCGCGACCTACCTGGCGGGTGGTGAGATCCAGCACACCGCCCATGGCATTGGAGCCATAGCGAGCCGAAGCAGGACCACGAAGAACGGCCACTCGTTCGACGGCATGAGTCTGGTAAAAGTCGGCCACCGAATGGCCATAGATGCCACTATACTGCGGTTCGCCGTCGATGCAGACGAGCAACTGCGCACTGCCACTCGACAAACCGCGCATCAAGATGCCACCGGCTCCACCCGAGTTGACCCCATAACCCATCATGCCACGTCCGGGGATGAAGAGGCCGGGAACAAGCTCTGTCAGTGTCGGCATCACCGAAGGGCGATAGGCTTCGGTCAACTGTTCGCGCCATACATTACTGACGCTCTGCGGAAGGTTGCGCATTTCGGCAGCACTATGACGCTGGTCGATAACCACCTCGGTCATTTGCACGGTATCCTGCACTTCATGGGCCGAAATACTTATGCTTAGCATCAATAATGCCATTAGTCCTTTTGCCCTCATATCTTTTTCATTATTTAATGGTTACGGGCACAAAGGTACAAAAATATATTAGAACTTCGGCTTCTCATGTTGTATTTATCGGAAAAAAACATTATCTTTGTCCGACAAATCTAACTTGCCTTATTATGCTATTCGACAAACAAACCTACATTGAACGCCGACGCATACTCGCTGAGCGAGTTGGCCACGGACTGATTGTACTGTTCGGCAACAACGACTCACCCGTAAACTATCCCTCCAATGGGTACAAGTTCCGTCAGGATTCTACTTTCCTCTACTATTTCGGACTACATCGCGACGGACTGGTCGGGGTTATTGATGCGGATTCTGGTCAGGAATGGCTAATAGGCAACGACATCGACATTGAGGATATCGTATGGTTCGGTTCGGTAGATTCTGTGGCCGACATGGCTGCTCAGGCCGGTGTAGCTCACAGTGGGCCCATGAAACAATTGGCCGTATTGGTAGAGGAGGCGAAAGCACAGGGCAGACAGAGACACTTCTTGCCTCCCTATCGATACGACCTTATGATTCAAATCATGGATCTCACCGGCATTCACCCCTCAAAGCAACGCGAGGCGGCCAGTGTGGAACTGATAAAGGCCGTCATTGACCAGCGAGCCGTGAAGTCGCAAGGCGAAATTGAGGAAATAGAACGTGCCTGCGCCATCGGTTACGAAATGCACACCACAGCCATGAGGATGTGCGCCCCGGGCGTGACGGAACAGGAAATTGCAGGACGGATATCGGGAATCGCATCTTCCAAAGGCTGTATCGTCTCGTTCCCCAGCATCCTGTCGATGCACGGCGAAATCATGCACGGCTATCCCTCGCCACGCCCCCTGGAGGCTGGAAGGCTGATGCTGTGCGACTGTGGAGCAGAGACCAACGAAAACTACTGCTCAGACAATACCCGAACGACACCCATCAGTGGAAAGTTCACCCAAAAACAGAAGGAGATTTATCAGATTGTGGTGGATTGTCACGACCACGCTCTCGCACTGGCCAAACCCGGTGTGAAGTGGTGGGACGTACACTTCGGTGTGGCTCGCCTGATGACGGAACGCCTGAAGGAACTCGGACTGATGAAGGGCGACGTGGACGAGGCCGTAGCAGCCGGCGCACACGCCATGTTCTTCCCCCACGGCCTTGGCCACATGATGGGCATGGACGTCCACGACATGGAGGGACTGGGACAAATCTACGTGGGATTCGACGACGAGGTGCGCCCCAATCTGGAACAATTCGGAACGAACTGCCTGCGCTGTGGCCGTCGCCTACAAGAAGGATGGGTGATGACCGACGAACCGGGCATCTACTTCATACCTGCCCTCATCAACGACTGGCGCTCCAAGGGAATCAACAAGGACTTCTTGTGCTTCGATAAAATCGAAGCCTACAGGGACTTTGGAGGAATCCGTCTGGAGAATGACATCCTCATCACCAAAGACGGCTGCCGTATGTTGGGCAAACAAATCATCCCCTACCACATCGACGAAGTCGAGAACTTCATAAGCAATAAATGATAAATGATAGATAATAAATAATAACTTTGCCCAATAAAATCTCTCCCCCCCGGGGGAGGAAGGAAGGGGGCTATTAATTGCAAAGCAATGAAAAAAATCTTTTTACTCGCACTGCTCGCCTTTGTTGGCATCAGTGCCCAGGCTGAGGAAACCGAAAAGAAGCCTGACAACAAACCCGTGTTCACCGTAATTAAGGAGAACCCCATCACAAGCGTTAAGGACCAAAACCGCTCGGGTACGTGCTGGGACTATTCCACCATCTCGTTCTTCGAGGCTGAAATCCTGAAGGCCATAGGCAAGGAGATGGACCTTTGCGAATCGTTCGTGGCCAACAAAACTTACATGGAACGCGCCACACAGGTAGTGCGCTACCATGGCGACTGCCAGTTTTCACAGGGTGGTTCTGCCGAGGACGTTCTTTCCGTACTGAAGAACCACGGCATCTGCCCCGAGGGTACCATGCCCTTCCCCGGTTCGCTCTATGGTGACTCTCTGAACAACTTCAATGAGTTCTTCTCCCTGCTGGAGCCCTATGTGGCTGCCATAGCAAAGAGCCAGGCCAAGAAGCTCTCCAGTCAGTGGAAAGTGGGACTTCAGGGTATTCTGGATGCCTATCTGGGCGAATGCCCCGAGAAGTTCACCTACGAGGGTAAGGAATATACGCCGAAGTCGTTTGCTGCCAGTCTTGGTCTCGACTTTAATGACTACGTAAGCATCACCTCCTACACCCACCACCCCTTCTACACAGGCTTTGCTGTGGAGGTGCAGGACAACTGGCGCTTCCCCCTCTCCTATAATGTGCCCATCGACGAGATGATGCAGATTATCGACAACGCCGTCATGCAGGGCTACACTGTGGCTTGGGGCGGTGACGTCAGCGAAGAGGGTTTCACCCGTCAGGGTCTGGCCTACGCCATCGACACCAAGGCCACCGAAAGCCTCGCTGGTAGCGACATGGCCAAATGGCTGAAGATGAGTGCCACAAAGAAGCACAACCTCATTGACTCTCTGGGATGTACCGTTCCCGAAATCGTTCCTACCCAGGAACTGCGTCAGCAGCGTTTCGACAACTGGGAACTGACCGACGACCACGGTATGCTCATCTATGGTATCGCAAAAGACCAGAACGGCCGTGAATACTATATGGTAAAGAATTCCTGGGGCGAGACTGGCGACTACAAAGGAACTTGGTACATGACCAAAGCCTTCATCGCTGCCAACACCATGGATTATCTGGTGAACAAGAACGCTATCCCCAAGCAAATACGCAAGAAACTGGGGCTTTAAACAAAAGATTGCCCTTCACAGATTCTCTATCAAATCATAAAAAAAACGCAAAATCCAGCCATGAGAAACTGGATTTTGCGTTTTTTTTTGTATCTTTACGCCGTGAATTACAGATGGAACTTTGTTGAACTGACCAGCGAACAGAAAGAAACGGCAAAAAGTCTGGCCGAAGGACTGAGAATCAGTCCCATTTTAGGACGTCTGCTGGTGGACCGAGGCATAACGGATGTCTGGGAAGCACGACGTTTCTTCCATCCCCAACTGAATGAACTGCTCGACCCGTTCCTCTTCCGCGACATGGACAAAGCCGTGGAACGCCTGAACCGAGCCCTGGCACAGAAAGAGCGTATTATGGTGTACGGCGACTACGACGTGGACGGATGTACGGCTGTGGCCTTGGTTTATAAGTTCCTACAACAATACTACTCGAACATCGACTACTATATCCCCGACCGTTACGATGAGGGATATGGTGTTTCCACACAAGGGGTGGACTATGCCTACGAAACAGGTGTTAAACTAATCATCGTGCTTGACTGTGGCATCAAGGCCATTGAAACCATTGGATATGCCAAGGAAAAGGGCATAGATTTCATCATCTGTGACCACCACGTTCCCGACGACGAACTGCCCCCTGCCATAGCCATCCTAAATGCCAAGCGCAGGGATGCCACCTACCCGTACACCGACCTTTCGGGTTGCGGCGTGGGCTTCAAATTCATGCAAGCCTTTGCACAAAGCAACGGCATCGAATTTTCGAAACTCATCCCCCTACTCGACCTGTGCGCCGTAAGCATTGCCTCCGACATCGTGCCCATCATGGGAGAGAATCGTGTGCTGGCCTACCACGGACTAAGACAACTGAATGCCAATCCCAGTGTAGGTCTGAAGGCCATCATCGACATCTGCGGCCTGTCTGGACGCGAGATTACCATGAGCGATATTATCTTCAAGATCGGGCCACGCATCAACGCCTCGGGACGAATGCAGAACGGCAAGGAGGCCGTGACACTGCTCGTGGAAACCGACGAGAAAGTGGCTCGGGTGCAGGCAAACCTCATCGACCACTACAACGACCAGCGCAAAGACCTGGATAAGAGTATGACTGAGGAGGCCAACCATATCGTTGACTCACTGGACCACAAGCACGAAAGTAAATCCATCGTCATCTATAATGAAGAATGGCACAAGGGCATCATTGGCATTGTGGCCTCGCGCCTTACCGAAGTGTACTGCCGTCCCTCCGTGGTGCTCACACGCAGCGAGGAAATGGCCACAGGTTCGGCTCGCTCCGTAGGCGGCTTTGATGTCTATAAGGCCGTGGAGAGTTGCCGCGACCTGCTGGAAAACTTCGGTGGACACACTTACGCAGCTGGACTGACCATGAAGGTGGAACATGTGGAGGAATTCAAGCGTCGGTTCGAGGAATACGTGGAAAAGAACATCGACCCCACACAGACTTTGGCACAGATTGACATAGAGGCGACCATCGACTTCCGCGACATTACCCATAAGTTCTTTGGTGACCTGAAACGCTTCAATCCCTTTGGCCCAGACAATCCACGTCCCATTTTCTGCACCCGACAGGTGTACGACTATGGCACAAGCAAGGTCGTAGGACGCGAACAGGAGCACATCAAACTGGAACTCGTGGACGGAAAGAGTGCCGATGTAATGAATGGTATCGCCTTCGGACAAAGTAGTCAGGCCAGATACATCAAGACCAAGCAGTCGTTTGACATTGTTTACGCCATTGAGGAAAACACGCACAAACGAGGCGAGGTACAACTTCAGATAGAAGACATCCAGCCCACGAATAATGCATTAAATAATGTATAATGCATAATTCTTAATGCATAATTGTTCCTTTAGTGAATCTGGGCTTTTTTGTAATGATGTGGCTCTATTATGAATTATGAATCAATACTAAAGAAGTACTGGGGCTACGACTCATTTCGCGGCATTCAGCAGGATATCATAGAGAGCATCGGTTCGGGACGCGACACACTGGGACTGATGCCAACAGGAGGAGGAAAGAGCATTACCTTCCAAGTGCCGGCTATGGCACAAAGGGGTACTTGCATTGTTGTCACCCCGCTTATTGCCTTGATGAAGGACCAAGTAACGAGTTTGCGCCGACGAGGCATTAAAGCCACGGCCATATACTCGGGAATGTCCCACGGCGACATCGTTACAGCCCTGGAAAACTGCATCCTTGGCGATTACAAGTTTCTCTATATATCCCCCGAGCGCATCGGAACCGAACTCTTTCAGGCGAAGTTGCGCCACATGAGGGTGAGTTTCATCACGGTGGACGAAGCTCACTGCATATCGCAATGGGGCTACGACTTCCGTCCCAGTTACCTGCAGATAGCCGAAATCAGGAAGATTGTACCCGATGCTCCAGTATTGGCCCTAACGGCTTCAGCCACGCCCGATGTGGTGGAAGACATTCAACAACAACTGCATTTCCGCCCTGGGAAGAAGGTGTGCCGGATGAGTTTCGAGCGCAAGAACCTAACCTACATCGTGCGCCACTCCGACGACAAACTGAAAGAGATGACACACATCCTGCAACGTGTGCCAGGTTCGGTTATCATATACACCCGCAACAGACAGCAGACACAGGAACTGGCAGAATATCTGATAAACGAGGGATTTACCGCCACCAACTACCATGCTGGCCTGCCCCAGGTAAAGAAAGACGAAAGACAAGAAGGCTGGCAACGTAACGAATATCGTGTGATGGTGGCTACCAACGCCTTTGGCATGGGTATTGACAAGGCCGATGTCAGACTGGTGTTGCACTACGAAATACCCGACTCGCCAGAGGCTTACTTCCAGGAAGCTGGACGTGCCGGGCGCGACGGGCAGCAAGCATACGCCGTACTTCTCTACGACAACCTTGACTGCAGGAAACTGCTCAAACGTGTTGGAGAATCGTATCCCGAACCTGACTATATCCGACAGGTGTATGAGGACATGTGTTGCTACTTCGAAATGGCGATGGGCGACGGAACCAACGTGACACGGGAATTCAACCTACAGAAGTTCTGCTACCAGTTCAAACACTTTCCCGTACAAGCGCATAGTGCTCTGCTCCTACTCTCTCAGACTGGCTACATACGATATACCGAGGACGACGAAGTGACCAGCAGAGTCATGTTCACCATCGGACGCGACGAACTATACCGACTACGCGAACGCTCAGAACAGGAGGAACGAATCATTCAAGCCATGTTGCGCAAATATAGCGGACTATTCTGCGAGTTTACCTATATTGACGAATACATGCTGGCCAAGGAATCCGGCGTAGAATACAACGATGTGTATGTGACCCTAAAGGAACTGGATCATGCCGGCATACTCCGTTACATTCCGCGCAAGCGTACTAACTTCATTACCTTCCTCTCCCGACGCATTGAAACGGACGAGATAATTCTCCCTCCTCACGTCTATACTGACCGACGGACACAATACGAGAGACGCATTCTGGCCATGATTCAGTATGTGACCGACCGCGACCTATGCCACAGTTGTTTCCTCCTGCAATATTTCGGGGAAAAGGACACTCATGCTTGCGGACGATGCGACATCTGTCGTGATAACAAGACACCTGACAAGAAGGTCGAGGAGAGTGAAGCCATCCGAAACGCATTCCTCAGCCAACTGCAACACGGTCCCCTGGCTCCACAAGACATAAACTACATGGACTACGACAAAGATAAGTTCATTGCCGTAGTCCAATCGATGTGTCGGTGCGAAGAGGTTGTCTTCGACGCAGAGCAACGCTTTGTGCTACCTAATTAGGCGGCACAAAGCAAGAGGATAATCAACTGAGCCGTTAAGATTCTCAGGAACATACTCAACGGATAGACGGTGGAGTAACCCACAGCAGGAGCATCGTTGCCGGCCGTCTGGTTGGCGTATGCCAATGCTGGGGGGTCGGTAGTGGAACCTGCAATCAGACCCATCAAGGTGAAGTAGTTCAACTTGTAGCGCAGACGAGCCACGGTTCCTACAATCAGGATGGGAATTACCGTGATGAGGAAACCACACCAGACGTATGTCAATCCATCGCCATTTGCCACCGTATTCCAGAATGAAGCACCGGCCTTGATGCCGACGCTGGCTAGGAACAGAACGAGACCTATCTCTCGAAGCATCAGGTTGGCACTCGTCGTGGTATAGGCCACCAAATGGGCACGGTAACCAAAGCGACCAACCAAGATGGCTACAATCAGCGGGCCACCAGCCAAGCCTAACTTCACAGGAGTAGGAATGCCAGGGATGGCAATTGGTATCATACCGAAGACGATACCGGCCATGATACCCACGAAGATTGTGGAAAGGTTGGGATGGTCAAGGCTCTTCACTGAGTTACCCATCATATTTGCAACACGGTCAACAGCATCTTCGGGACCTACGACAACAATCTTGTCGCCCACTTGCATACGCAGGTTACGGTCGGCATAAAGGTTCATGCCGTTACGGCGAATGCGCGTTACATTCACACCATAGACACTACTGAAATGAAGCGAACCGAATGTCTTTCCGTTCATGCTGGGTTGTGTCACCAGAATGTGCTTGCTCACCATTGGCGTATCTTGCTCTTCCCATTCCACCTCGCATTCCGGACCGATGAAAGCCATAATTGCCTCGGCAGCATCCTGTGCGCAAACAATGAACATCTTGTCGCCAGCGTGGATTATGGTGTCGCGGTTAGGTATGGCCACATGGCCTTCGTGCAATATGCGAGACACCACAAAGTCGCGTCCCAGGAACTGGCTCACCTGCAACAGTGTGCGACCGTCCAATGCACGGTTCAATACCTCCAGTGTCATCTTGTGAGGTGTGGCGTGCGGGTTAGCGGCACGTTCCTGTTCCAGTTGTTCTTCCTCCTTCTTCAGCTTCACGTTGCAGATGAAGCGGATAGCAATGGTGGCCATGATAATACCCACCACGCCAAGGGGATAGGCGCAGGCATAGCCGTTGGCTATTGGGGGGGCATCGGCACCAAAGACCGTGGCACAGGCTTCGTTGGCTGCACCAAGTCCGGGGGTGTTTGTGATGGCTCCGCACAACACGCCAACCATCATTGCCAGACTCTTTGCTGTTTCTCCTACAATGGGGCCACCATTATAGAACACCAGGAAGAACAAAGCTATGGCACAAGCCACGTTCAAGAGGACGATGCTTACCGCCATTAGGTTCATCTTGATACCCGCATCACGTAGGCTCTCGAAAAAGCCCGGTCCCACCTGCAAGCCTATGCAATAGACAAAGAGGATAAGGCCGAAGTCCTGAATGTAGGTAAGAATGTTGGTCGTACCTGTGAAACCCAGATGACCAGCCAGGATACCTGCAAACAACACAAACGTCACGCCCAGTGAGATACCGAATATCTTTATCCTGCCCAGGAAGATACCGACTGAAATAACCAGCGCATAGAGCAATACGATATGCGCAATGGAATCCGAATCAGTGAAAAGATTAATAAACCACTCCATAGTACTATGTATATAATTACGAAATACAATGCAAAGTTACGAAAAGTCGAGAGCAGAACAAAACAAATACGTTTGTTTTTTATGCCGAGACGGAGTAACTTATCCAAGGTTACGATTAAGCGAGCGAAAATGCAAATCCGCAGTACCAAAATTCGATACTGCGGATATATATTTCTCATTAGGAATTGTCTATCGCCTCGTTATCGGTTATTTTACCATTATCTTGCGTGCTGTGCCGTTACTCAGACGAATAATGTTTATACCTTTTTGAAGGGTTTTACGTTGTCTCCCATTGAGGTCATATATATTAACAATGTTGGTTTTCTCTTTACTAATGAATTTAATGGCATCGGCTTCTTCTATTGTCAGGGTTCCATTGATATATGAGATATCGTAGTTTTCGGACTTTGCCCCGCTTATGACAATGGGATAGCATCCTATTGGGCTGTTGGAGTATGCATCACATGTAACAACAGGGAGTTGTGACAGAACTGTTTTATCTTCTCCTAGTTTAAAACCATCGTATTGAATCGGGAAAGGTGGCATTAAACCTCCATGTTTGTATGTATAGTCTCCTGTACTTATCGTTAAAGGAGCAGGAAGTATGGTGAGAGTTCCATCCACATAGGAGTCCTTAATATTCTTTACATTCCCCCTCAACGCATAGATTGGATAAGTACCTGCCGGCGATGTTTCCGTGGCTGGGCAATATAGCTCTGGCTCCCCATCTATCTCCTCTCCCTCTGTGGTATAGGTGAACACGGGATTCTCTTCACCATAAATTCTAACTTTATCATCAGCCTTAATCTTTATGTCCTTTATGTTAGTGAAATCCACTTGAACAATTTTTCTGAAATTCTTCCATCCATTAGTCTTCCAATATTTGCCTCTTGAACCCTTCGGGACATACAGAGTTGCACTAATATAGCTGTCTTCCGTAAATGTCGTCTCAGACAGCGTAAATGGCTCTGGATTCATAATCGTGATGGAGGTGATTGGGCATCTAGCAAAGGCATAAGAACCTAATTCCTGAATAGTGGATGGAAGGACCACCTCACACAAAGAATCACCACTAATACCACCAATTTTTTCGACACCTTCGGGTATATGGACGGATTTTATCAAGTTTGGGAGATAAAGCGATAAATATCCTTTAAGCGTAGAGGGCAATACAATATTCTTTAGGTTCTTTAGGTTCTTTAAATCGTTGTATCCATCAGTTGGAAGTTTCTCCATACCTTCAGCAAAGACTATCGTTTCTAAACTATCTGGAAAGCCATGGGAAGCATATCTTACCGTAGAGGGTATCTTCAAGTATTTTAATTGGGTGTTGCCTTTATTCCCGAAGCAGAAATACATGGTGTCTAATCCTTCTGGCAAATCAAGGGATGATAAATCCGTACCGTAGAAAGCGTCAAGTCCTATATATTTCAGATTCCTTGGGAGTTCTATTTTATTTAAGTTGAAGCAGTCTCTAAATGCAAATCTTTCAATCCGTTGCGGATTTTCTTGTAGTTTAATAGATTTCACTCTGCTGGCATAAAACGCATCTCCCTCGATGCGTTGTACACTGTTGGGAAGTTCTATTGATTCACCCCGTGAACCGTAGAAGAAATGTTTCCCAATGACCTCTACACCTCCAAGTATTTTTATTTTTTTTATTGCACTTTCATAAAATGCATATTCCCCTATATGCCGAACGCTTGATGGTATTTCAATGGAATCAATAAGGTTGTCATCCCTGAGATAATAACCTGCATGACGAAATGCATAATCCCCAATAGACACTAAATCCTTAGGGAGTTTTATTGATTTTAGTTTAACAGCATGATCAAATGCTTTATCTGGCAATTCATTCATCTTATCCCCATTGTTGACATATGCCTCGGACAAGTCAAGTGAGAAATCTTGACTATAGTTATCATTGTCGTGTCCATGATCATTATCTGCCATATCCCTAAGAGCCTCAATGTCCTTTTCATTTAATGTGCCTGTTATTTTAAGTGCCTCTACTGGATGATTCAGTTTAAGTATCTCATCAAGGAGACTACCAGCCTTCGTGACATGAATACTCTGGAAAGTAGGCTCTTTTTTTATCTCTACAATCATTCCACGATCTGAATTGTAAGAAGCATAGTCCGGATTCAGCGCATCCAAGTCGAAATATCCGTCACAATATCCTCCCCACCCCCAATTGACATGGAAAAGGCCCTGCATATCATACCCATCTAAAACAAACATATGGTTACCCCCATAGAAGAGAACAGGAAGACGACGAGAAATGTTTGAAAAAACAACCGACCTGCCTGCCGTTTTCCATCCTGCGCTTTCACTAAAATTCAAGTCTATGGCTGTCGTATAACCAAAATTTTCGCGTAAAGCTTTTTCCACATCGTCAACATATGCAGTAGAGCTCATATTATACTGCGTATTTACAGCTATTCCACAAGCAAACATAAACGAAGATACAGCATCGACATTGACCTGAGAATATTGACCATCTTTATATTCATTCAACATGTTAGCCCAATCAAAATAAGTATTCTCGAAATTCATACTTAATTCAGTATGTTGGGCAGAGGTGGTATAAGTGTTGCTGCCATATCCATGTTGGGGATATTCATGGAATTTCATTATCTGAGCCATGGCTGTGGCAGAACAACCAGTAGGAACAATTGAACCAAAAGGAACTTTCTGATTGAATGGTTCACCTTGATCCCACTTAGTTTCAAGCAATGGCTCCACATACTCACTAAACTGACTCGGAACCTCTCGAACTGCATCAGGAACATACTTTCCAGAACGCAAGGCATCATTTGCACACTCCAACCACCAATCAAACGCAGGAGGACAATTTTTGTCAAAAGGAGAATCGGAGTAACCAAGTACTGGTGTTACACTATCGTCCTTAGCCAGTACGACGAAACCGACACTTCCATTTTTGACTATGACGGTGGCCGCATCTTTCCTCACGATAGACAAGTTGGAGACTACAGTCTTGGCTCTTGACCTTCCGAATCGGACTGGCGAATTGAAAAAAGCAGCTGCAATGTTCTTCAACTCTTCGTTTGTCCGTTCTCGTGCAACGGACACCTCGATTGCCAATACAGCAACTACGAGGCTAATAATTAATCGTTTCATAAGTTTTCTAGTTAAATGGAGATTTATAATTCGGGAAAATTTAGTTTGTAGTCATTGTTGTCTCTCTCTGCCACGAAGATTTTTGCTGTAGGATATTTTTCATCCCGTAAACGAACAACCTCTTGTCGGTTCTCATCGGACATAAATAATCCAATTCGTATTTCTTTTAATGCTTCGGGGTCAAACGGCAGCTCATTTTTGCTTTGCATTGCCCAATCCACTAATCGCCACTCTTGCTCGTATTTCCAATGAATTGACTTTCGGGTTAAGAGATTTATCAGATACCGATTGGGATTTGTTTTCTTCGTTGGGAGTTCCAGACGTTTTTCTTGATAGTCCATTGGATAGAAATTCGCATTACGCCAGTAATTTTTATCTGTATCAAAAGAGAGCACCATGCCTTTATGCCACTCCGCATAGTGGCTCCACATCAACAGAACATCAGGCGATGCCGAAAAACAACATGTTTTGGCAGATGCCAACAATGGTACATATTTTTTCATGTGATGAGTAAAATTCTTCTTTTCATCCTCGTCAGCACTTTTAAATAGATACCATAGACCTGCCACACTGGCTACGACCGATATAGGCAAAGACAATCCCAGAGAAATTGCACTGCCTATTCCCAATATACCAAGACTCTCTAAGAATGATGTACCCTCATCGGATTCCATCATTTCCAGAACTTGCTGCTGTGCCACATCTGGGTTCTGAAACATCTCTTTCGTATAGGATGTTATTGGTGCAATCTCGAAGGGATCATTGTACGCACTTACGTTCGAGAAGAACAATTGACTTGTAGACAGGGCTTTAATACCATGCTCTGCATTAAAATACCGGTGCAACAAAGTTGGCACCTCATAAATCTCATCTCTTTTTTCCATAAAGGTTAGTTTAAAACGTTAATTACAATTAGTGATCCATCCTTTCACGACATGAGCCACAACTAACCTTATGAGCATAAAGAAAAGCGCAGCCTTCGTCGTAAATTCCGCTCAGGCCTGCGACAGCCCTCATACACTTACAGAGAAGTCTACGCTTATTGTGCGCATACATCAAGTGTATGAGTTTGCCCGTTATCCCAGTTTCGAGGTCGCAGTTCGAGCGGAATTTGAGCAAATATATGGTTGTACTCCACCGAATACGCTACAAAGTTATGATAAAAATTATTACTCTCAAATGATTTGTGAATATTTTTTTCTATAATTGAAAGCGTTCAATACTTTAATTCATTTGCCTATAGGGAGAGACAGAAGACAACGAATTTCCCGTACATAGAGAAGAAGACAAATTCAGTCGGAAATCATGTTAGTCAATGTGAGGCTCAATCGTAGAGAAATGTCTTTTGGAAGTCCATGAGGACACGTTCTATTTCAGAAGAATCATCAGTAAGTGTGAGCAGGAGGTTCTTATATCTACCCGTTTGTAGCATGTGCTCTATCATGGGATAGGCTGGTACATCATCCGTCCAGAACTGCTTGCCCAAGAATATCATGGGGCTGGCGAATCCGAAGGATAGGTAATGGTTCTGGACAGCATCCTGAAAGATTTCCTGCAACGTTCCTGCACTGCCTGGCGTATAGACGATGCCACCGAAGGCTATAGTGAGGATGGTGTCTTCGCGGACGCTGTTCATGAAGTACTTTGCAATGTGGGTTGCAAAGGGAGTAGAAGGTTCGTGACCGTAGAGCCATGTGGGGATTCCAAGGCTGACGTAGGTTGTCTGTGGGTAGCGATTCATTAGATTGAGGGCAGATGACACCCACTTTCTGTCGTTGAACGAGGTTGCTTCTTCAGACAGCGTACGGATGGCATCACAGAGTTCTTTGTCCGTGCGGCCTGCCATCCATGCTCCCAGATGGGTCGCCTCCATGGCTCCCGGACCTCCCCCACTGACCATAAGGAAGCCCTTCTCAGTAAGGTGTTTGCTCAGCATAGCCACGCTGGCAAACATGGGGTCGGTGCGCAGAATGGCATGTCCGCCCATAATGCCGATACAGCGTCGGGGATCGTGTTTGGAAAGAAAGGCTTTAAGGGCCATGTGGATGCTGTGATCGTGGAACGAACGAGCCACCGATTCATTCATTTCCTTGGACACTTTACCTTGAGCTATGAAGTGTTGATAGACCCTACTGTCGTAGCAATTAGCAAACGAATCCCTGTCTTCCTGCTCGTCAATGGAGGGTTCGTAACCTCGGTAGAGTTCCTCGGCATTATAAAGTCGCTCATGTCGAAGAACTTCGTAGGGCACGGCTTTCAGCCACTCTACTAATCCGTCCACCTTATTGTAGTCTAGATTGGAAATCATGGTTCTGTGTGCTTAAGGGCACGATGAAGTTGCTTTTCGCGCCTACAAAGTTAAGAAATAAAGAAAAGAATGGAAAGAGAATGACGAAAATTTATAAGTGTACGATATAATACTAAGGAGGGGAAAAACGAAGAACACAATACGCCCCCTCAGTCTATGAGCCAAGGGGGCGTACGGAAGGTATCTGACAGCTTAAAGGATGGAACGATAGAGGCTGACGATATCGTCGCGAGTCACGGGACGTGGGTTGCCCGGCGTGCAGACATCGGCAATGGCCTGATCGGCCAAGGCTTCGATGTCCTTCTCGGTAATGCCAAGTTCGGTCAGACGCTTGTTCGTTCCAACTCGGGCACTGAGATCCTCGATGGCCTTGCAAGCGGCCTCGGCGGCCTGTTCTGTAGTCATGGTGGGCTCATAGACGCCGCAAGCCTTGGCGATATCAACGTATTTGTCCATGACAGCAGGCATATTGAAGCGCATAACCGTAGGTAGGAGCATGGCGCAGGCTACTCCGTGTGGTACGTCGAAGAGGGCGGAGAGTGGGTGTGCCATGCCGTGGTCAACGCCCAGACCTACGTTGGAGAAGGCCATACCAGCCACGTACTGAGCTACAGCCATACCATCACGTCCCTTGGGGTTGGTGGGTTCATCGACAGCGATGGGCAGGTATTTGTATATCATCTCTATAGCCTTCACTTCGAACATGTCCGAAAGTTCCCAGGCTGCCTTCGTAATGAGCCCCTCGATGGCATGGGTCATGGCGTCCATGCCTGTAGCGGCGGTGAGACTTCTGGGAAGGGAGTACATGAGTTCGGCGTCGATGATGGCCACGCACGGAATATCGTTGGGATCGACGCAAACCATTTTGGCCTGACGAGTCTCGTCGATGATTACGTAGTTGATAGTTGTTTCGGCGGCCGTTCCTGCCGTGGTGGGCAGGGCGATGATGGGTAGCGACTTGCGCTTCGTGTCGGCTACGCCTTCGAGAGAAACGATGTCAGAGAACTCGGGATTGTTAACCACGATGCCGATTCCCTTAGCCGTATCCATAGACGAACCGCCACCTATGGCCACGATGAAGTCGGCCTCGGCACGCTTGCAGGCTTCGATACCAGCTTTCACGTTTGATACAGTGGGGTTGGGCTTCACATCGTCGAATACCTCGTACTGGATGCCAGCTGCGTCCATTACGTCGAGCACCATCTTGGCCACACCAAATTTCATCAGTCCTTTGTCTGTTACTACAAGGGCCTTCTTAAAGCCCAGACGGGCTACTACTCCGGGCAGTTCTTTACGAGCCCCGGGGCCGAAGTACGAAACTTCGTTCAAAATAAATCTGTTTACCATAAGTATTAGTATTTAAGAGTTAGGAAATACGAGTTACGAATTAGGAGTTACAAATTACGAATTACGAATTAGGAGTTACGAATTAGGAGTTACGAGAGGCTTATTGAATGCGCGTAAGTTTGAACTTCTTGTTGTCATCCAACTCCAACTTTCCATAAAGGTACTTGCCGTCGGTGCTTAGGCGCAGGGTATCGGTCTCTTCCCCATCGTAAACGAATACTTGATTGCCCTTCACCTCGTAGGTTCCCTTCTGGGCTGGCATAATGTTGGTTGCAAGTTTTATCATCTTACGCTTTGCCCAACTAACGCCAGCGGCCTTCAGAGCGGAGTCTTCAATCTTCATGTCGGTTTTCATGACAAAGTTTTTCTCGTCCTTGAAAGTCACCGTAACGGCCGTCTTCATGCCAGTCCGCATAGCTTCCAACATCTTCAACCCCTCTTCTACACGTTTATCTACCTCCTTCAACTCGCTATCGGTCAGTTTGCGCTCCTTCTTCGCCTCGGCCTTGGCTATGGCATCGGCGCGCATCTTGTTCACATCGGCCTTTGCCTCCTTGATAGTCTGGTTAATCTCGTCGGCCAAAATATTGGGATGGTGATAGACACGCCCCGAAAGATTTTCCTGTGCACTGACGGCCATGGCCATCCACACCATGAGGGTAAGAATGATATTTCTCATTGTTGTTTCATACAAATATAGATATGTAATAGACTATTCTTCAATGGAGATTTCGCCAAGCATGACAGTACCATCCTCAGCCATCGTAACTGGAACAGAGAAGGTAGGCATATCGTCGTAAGTAAGAACAAGTCCCGTAACGAACTTCACACCAGGAGTGACATGAACTTGAAGGCTTCCCTCACTCATGGCGAACTGAATCTGCTCGCCTATCCAAATGGGCTGTTCCTCGTCAAGACCTCCCATGTCGGTCACCGTATTGGTGGCGGTGCAGAGCAAACCACCCTTGTCGAAGAACGAGATTTGCTCTCCCTCTACACTATAACTCAGACGTTCACAAAGCAACTGCTGTATCTGATAAGGCTCAACAACGTCATCGATGTAGGCAGAACCGTCATCGTGGAAGCACAAACGGAAAGCCGCCTCCACCAGAGTACCCGTTCCCTCCATCTGCCCACAGGCTAACCACAGGAAGTCACCAGCCTTATTATACCAGGCAGAAGGATTCTTTCCATGGAATATCTCAGGGATTGTGGTTGACTTGGCCCCACGGACGACCGTGATACCATAACCTTGGGTTGGAATGCCATTGTCAACCTCCTCAAGTACCCACACACTGATATCGTCCTGCTCATCATTAAGCAGCTCATACTGATGCAGACGCGTGGCTTCAGCTATCGCCTCACTCACCTCTTCGGGCATGGGTTGGGCGGCTACGGGCTCATCCAAAGTTCCCTCGACGGGACGAATATCGACAGACGGACTGGAACATCCCATCAACAAGACACAAACACCCAAGAAAAACTGTCTCATCTTCCGTTCTTTATTGTGTTACCGACAACAAAGATAACTCATTCTTACTGAACGAGCAAGCATTTTGTTATAAATTGTATGCAACCAAAAGTAACAGAAATGGGCAATAATAAAATTATTGTCAGCTCAAACTCCCTATATTTCATTTAAAGTTATTATATTTGGAGCGAGAAACCAACGAAACATAAAAGAAATCAAACAAGGATAGCATGAAAAAACTATTTTTCCTTCTAACGACATTCTTGCTGACGACCATCTCGGTCTGGGCAGAGAACTATCCCGTAGCCCACGATGAAAACGAGCACGTCACACATGCGACGCACTATCCCAAGACGGTAAGCATTAAGGGTACACAGTCACCAGAGTTCAAACTGGAGAACATCGCCACTGCGCCCAAATGTGCGGCCTACTTCGACAAGACATCCACCGTGTTTGAGGTGAAAGCAGGCGACTATGTCACTCCAGACATCATCATCAACGGCCAGTGGATGCACGGCTATGTGTTTGTTGACTGGAACCAGAATGGTGGATTCGAAGTAAATCTCCTCGGCAATGGGCCTTATACCGAAGGGGAAGGGAATGAACTGATGTGCTACTCTCATTACAACAAAGCGAGCAACGGCAACGACGGGTGGAACAGCAATGGCGAGGCTGTGGGCGGCAACGTACTCTCCCCGGGAAACTTCCGTGTACCGAAGAACCTTCCCATAGGTTCCACCTATCGCATGCGATATACGGTGACATGGAACTGTGCAGACCCCAGTGGCGACTATGCCAACTTCATCAGTGACGGCGGAAGCATCATAGACGTAACCCTGAAGATTGTGGGGAAGGCGGAGAACGTGCAGAAGTATCCCATCGACGATTACGAAGAGCCCACCGTGGAGGCTACCGCCCCAGCGGCCGAATGGAATACCCTGTCCGAAGGCCTGCACTGTTCATGGGCAAGCCGCAATGAACTCTATATGAAGCATCGTGTACCCCAATTGACCGAGACAACTACGGCCACCATCAGTGCATGGAAAGGCGAACGCGCCAATCTGGAGGCTGTGTTGTTCAGCAACACCGATCAAGGTTCGCTGTCAGTGCGGATGACAGAAGTGAAAAAACAGGGCATAGGTACAGGCAGGACATGGGCAAGTGCACGCTTTCTGAACTACGTCATTACCGACGATGGACGCGGATGCGGCAATCACGACTTCTCGCTAAGCCCATGGTTGGTGCCCGATGTAATTGACCAGGACAAGCCCAAAGCCATCAATGCCCGCGAGACACGTCCCGTATGGTGCTCTGTTGAGATTCCCCGCGACATTGAGGCTGGCATCTATACCACAACAATGGAAGTCGTCAACGAAAGTAACCATGTGGTGAAGACATTAGACCTGACCATCAACGTAGATGCTCACTCACTGCCCGAAGTAGCCAACCAGAAATTCCACCTCGACCTCTGGCAGCAGCCTTACGCCGTAAGTCGATACTACGACGTAGAGCGTTGGAGTGACGAGCACATTGAGGCTCTGCGTCCCTATCTGCAAGCTTTGGGAAAGGCTGGTCAAAGCGTGGTGACCACCATATTGTTCTATGAGCCATGGGGCGAACAGTCACACGATAAGTTCTCGGCCATGATTCAGACAACCAAAAAGGCTGATGGTACGTGGGTGTTTAATTACGACATCTTCGACAAATACGTGGAACTCTGCGCCGAATACGGAATAAACAAGCAAATCAACTGCTATTCCATGGTGACATGGGACATGAAGTTCCGTTACTACGACGAAGCTTCTGGCCAGGACATAGACTGGGCTCTGACTGTAGGAACCGACGATTACAAGGCCCTGTGGAACGCCTACCTAAAGGCTTTCCGTACTCATCTGGAGGAGAAAGGTTGGTTCGAAAAGACCTGCATTGCCATGGACGAACGCAGCGAAGCACAAATGCTTTCGGCCTACGAAATCATCAAGGCCAACGGATTCAAAATGGCTCTGGCTGGCAACTACCATTCATCGCTGAACGACAAACTATATGACTTCTGTGTAGCCTTGGCTCAGGGTCAAAAGTTCAGTGCCGCCGAACGCCAGTACCGAAGGGAAAACAACCTGGTGACCACTGTATATACCTGTTGCACCGAGAGCGAACCCAACATCTACTCAAATTCCCTGCCAGCCGAAGCCGCATTCCTGCCGATCCACATTGCTGCCAATGAATTGGACGGATACCTCCACTGGTCGTGGATTAACTGGGATGAACATCCTCTTACAGACTCACGTTTCCGTAAGTTTGGAGCCGGTGACACCTATTGCTACTATCCTGGCAACCGTTCATCTGTACGCTTTGAACGACTCGTTGAGGGCATACACCAGTTTGAAAAGATACAAATCATGAAACAGGAAAAAGCGGCGGATGCCGAATGGATGGACATTCTGAACTTCCTGCTCGAGGATTGTAAGGATTATGCCGTGGCAGGCATTGAATGTGCTGAAAAGGTGGATCGGCTGGAAGCATTCCTCAATGGCGAGACCATCGAACTACCCAGTCGTCTCTCTGGTTACTGGAAGATTAAGGTGGACGATACACATTACGCCAAAGCCGCAGCAAATCTCACAAAGTGGTCCACCGAGATAAGTGCGCAGACAGACTATGACCTTTTTCAGATTGAAGGCACGTATGATGCCTGCACCATCAAACTGATGGGACGCTCGAACAATATCGGCCCTGACAAGAACATGCAGTTATTTGTTGACCAGACGGCCATCACAAAGTACGCTATCGTTGAAGCAGGTGAGGGTAAAGTGAAACTGAAAAACAACGGATATTGGGTGTATGTGGACAACGGCACGTTCACTTGGAGCAGCACCCAAAGCACCAAACTGGAACTGGAGTATGTCATGCCCAGTAAGGAACCACGTCGCACCACCCTATTCAGCACATTAAGCGGCGGTATGGACATTCCCCCATACCGCATTCCCGGTATCACACGTGGCAAGGATGGCCGACTTATTGCCAGTGCAGCAAGACTCGTATGTGGCACTGACCCTGGTTATGGACAAGTGGACTGCGTAGTGAAGATAAGCGACGATAATGGCTTGACATGGAGCGACAGGGAGATTGACGTGGCAGTGGGCGATGCCTCACTCATCAACAATAAGAAAACACCCATGGAGGCTGCTTACGGCGATCCAGCAGTGGTGATGGATCGTGAGCACAACGAGGTACTGGTGATGGCCGTAGCCGGATGTACCGTTTACGGCAATGCAAACACCAACCGACAGAATCCCAACCTGATTGCCGCCATACGCAGCCTTGACGGAGGTGAGACATGGGAGACCCCTATAGACCAAACGGAGGACATCTACGGTCTCTTCGATAGTGGAAGCCCTATGGCTGCGGCCTTCGTAGGCGGTGGAAAGATTTTTCAGAGTCGCATCGTGAAGGTGGGTGATTACTACCGTTTGTATGCTGCTCTTGCTGCACGCCCCAACGGGAACCGCGTCATCTACTCGGATGACTTCGGCCGCACATGGAAGGCACTGGGCGGTGCCAGTGCCACACCTGTTCCTAATGGCGATGAGCCCAAATGCGAAGAATTACCAGACGGACGGGTTATCATCACCAGTCGTACGGCTGGAGGTCGTCTGATGAACATCTACACTTACAGCAATACGAAGACTGGTGTCGGCCAGTGGGACGTACAGACAAAGACTACCATGAGCGGACTAAGTGCAAGTCCCAGCAGCAATCCAACGAATGGTGAAATGCTCATCGTACCTGCC
This sequence comes from uncultured Prevotellaceae bacterium, assembly GCA_947169115.1. Lineage (GTDB taxonomy): Bacteria > Bacteroidota > Bacteroidia > Bacteroidales > Bacteroidaceae > Physcousia. The sequence goes on along the minus strand of CAMVOK010000003.1, from coordinate 61,834 downwards.
AAGCGCCTCAGCGATGGTCAGCAACTATACGTAGCTATGCAATCAGTGCCTACAGGCAACGGTCGTAACGATGTGGGCATTTTTTTCAAGGAGTTGGCCGACATCAGTGATATCCGCAATGTAGCCGCCTTTACCACCGACTGGAACGGTTTCTATCAAGTCAGTTCAACGGCCTCAGCCTATAGCAGCATAGAACTTCAGGCAGACGATAAGATTGCCTTTTTCTACGAGGAAACGCTGACCAAGTGGGGAACAAAGCCCAATCCCGTGAGCACCAGTTTCCCCACAGGGGCGGGCACACATAATTTCGATGGCTATGAGAACATCTACTTGCCCATCGATTTAGAGTTGATTACTGGTGGAAAGTACAGCGTGAGCCATGACGTGAACCGTGGTGGGTATTTAAGGACATACTTCAATGCGGTTATTGACGAGGCTGAGTTGACGGTTGATGAAAAGGCCACAATTAAGGCTGAGGTGGCAAAACTCCCTGCAGAACCAACAATCAATCAGATTGATGCCATTTATGCCTTGTTCAGAGAACATGAACCCGCCGACAAGTGGGACGACAAGGTTCTTACCTTCACGAACATTCAGCAAGACGGAACCGAACGCTCTCTTTTCATCGATGGTAGCACTCTTTCACTCAGTACGTCAACAGCCGAAGCTCTTGGTGAAAAGGCACAATTCAAATGCAAAAAGGAGGATAGTGGAAAATATAGTTTTTTTAATGAGAAGACCGGCCTATACATGATATGGCGTGCCGGTCAGAACTCTGGATATAATAATAATGCGGGTACATTATCTACCTACAATTCCACCTACTGTGACTGGAATGTGGTGGATGCCAACAGCACGAAAGCAAATTCTTACTACCTTGTCAGCAAGCGCGGCAATGGCACAACAGATGGTTCTCTTGTCGTAATGGCCACAGGTTCCTTTGATGCGTATAGCGCAACCGTGGCATGGGCAAGCAACTACAGCAATCTCTTCTATATTAATATCGTTGATGATTCTACCGGTATAAATGCCATCCATAACGCAAGTAATCGTTTCTATGGCAAGTATCTCAGTAAGGGCAGTATCTACATCATAAAGGATGGGGTAAGATACAATGTTGCCGGGCAGGAAGTAAAATAATCGTCTTATCGTTTATTGGACAAGAAGAAGTCAGGAAGCGGTTCAGTTGGGTTATAGGTGGTGCGGATACGCCATTCCTGGGGATAGAGGTTGTTGAGACGCGTACCAATACTCTTAACCAGGCCAAGAGGCAAGTCGCAATAGGTAACTGTGAGGATGCCACGAGGAGCTGGAATATGCAGGGCTTCGTGCCGAAGATAATGTATGGCATCGGAATAGGAGAGTTCCAATTTACCATCGACCGTTAACCATTGATTATTATAGTCGTTAACACTGGCCATGACATTCAGTGTCTTCAACTTCCGAAGTACGTCTTTTTCTCTATGCTCCACATTCTCATTATCCTCATTGGGAAGTAGCAGAGCGGCCATATACAGACCTTCGCCACGGTCACGACCAGGGAAGAAATGACGTTCCTCAAGAAGTTGTAAACCATATTCCGAGACAAGCCACTGCACTTGTTCTTCATCCTCAAAGCGATTGAACGTGCAAGTACTATAGACAAGCATACCCCCTGGACGGAGGGTTGGCAAAATGTCTTGAAGGATTTCGCGCTGCCGTTCGACACAGTAGCGAACATTCTCTAAACTCCACTCACTGACCGCCACAGCATCCTTACGAAACATACCCTCACCCGAACAGGGGACATCGGCAAGGATAAAGTCGAAACATGCACGGAAATGAGCGAAGTCACGAGGATAGTTACTCGTGACATAACAATTGGGATAACCCCATTTCTGCATATTCTCGGCCAATACCTGGGCACGCTTGCGGATGGGCTCATTGGAGATGAGCGTGGAGCCATCAGGCAGACAACTTGCCAACAAGGTGCTTTTTCCACCTGGGGCTGCACAAAGGTCGAGGGCATAAAAAGGTGAAGGGTTAAGGGTGAAAGGTGAAGAGTTTTCATTACCCCTTAATCCTTCATCCTTCACCCCTAATCCTTCACCCTTAATCCTTAATCCTTCACCCTTAATCCTTAACCCTTCACCCTTAACCCTTAACCCTTCACCCTTAACCCCCAACCATCTCGCGAGAATACTCGCAAGATACATGGAGGAAGCGTCTTGCACGTAATAAGCCCCAGCATGAAAGAGGGGATCGAAAGTAAACGCCTTACGTTCGGTAAGGTAATATGCATCAGGACACCAAGGTACAGGGTCGCCCAATTGCTCGCGCTTCAGCGTAAGGTGCGATGTTTTCAGTTGATTGAAACGTACAGCCACGGTTGGCGGCTCATCAAGCCCACGGAACAGGTTCTCCGCCTGTTCCTCACCCAATTGCTGACACATCAATGATATAAAATCCTCGGGCAATACCATTCTTCCCCTGTTCCCTAATCTTTAATCCAACGGACGTGACACGTCGTGTCCCTACACCGATACCACTCCCTTAATGGCAGGCCAAGGGTCGTAACCTTCGAGGTGGAAATCCTCGTACTGGAAGTCGAAGATGCTCTTCACATTTGGATTAATCACCATACGAGGCAGAGGACGAGGCTCGCGAGAGAGCTGCAATCTCACTTGTTCAAGATGATTGGTATAGATATGTGTATCTCCCGTGGTGTGAATGAAATCACCGGGACGTAGCCCACATACTTGAGCCATCATCATACAAAGCAAGGCGTATGAGGCAATGTTGAACGGCACCCCCAGAAACATGTCGGCACTACGCTGATAGAGTTGCAAAGACAAGCGTCCGTTGGCCACATAGAACTGAAAGAAGGCATGACAAGGCGGCAGATTCATGTTGTCGATATCGGCCACATTCCAAGCCGAAACAATGATACGACGTGAATTGGGGTTGTGCTTTATGTCGTCAACGGCCTGTTGTATTTGGTCTATGAATCCACCATTATAATCAGGCCAGGAACGCCACTGATAGCCATAGATATGTCCGAGATCACCCGTAACAGGGTCGGCCCATTCGTTCCAGATACGTACCCCATTCTCCTGAAGATACTTCACGTTGGTATCACCCTTGAGAAACCAAAGAAGTTCATAGATGATACTCTTCAAGTGTACCTTCTTGGTAGTAACAAGCGGGAAGCCCTTTTCAAGGTCAAAACGCATCTGATGACCAAAGACGCTGATAGTACCAGTTCCCGTGCGGTCACCCTTTTCCACGCCCTCGTCGAGGATACGCTGTAAGAGATCAAGATATTGTTTCATGATTAGGGGAAGTATAAGAAATAAAAGATGAAGGATGAAGAGTGAAGAATGAAAAAGAATAAAAGTTTTCGTTAACGTTCATAATCAACAAAGCGATAGCGGAAGGGATGGCGATCGTCCACCTCGTGCTGTTCCTCCGCAACCATCTGCCAATCTGAATAATCAGGGAAGAAGGCATCTGCTTCTTGTGGTACGTCATCAATTTCCGTCAAACAAAGTCGATTGGCCAAAGGCATAGCGGCAGCATATACACTGGCACCACCGATAACATAGACTTCTTCCTCTGCAGGGCAGGCATCTAATGCAAGTTCAAGAGAAGAGAACACTTCTGTCCCCGGATATTGAACACCACTATGAGAAAGGACAATATTACGGCGGTTGGGTAATGCTCCCTTGGGCAGCGACTCAAAGGTGCGCCGTCCCATGATAATCGTATGTCCTGTGGTTATGGCCTTAAAACGCTTTAGGTCGTTGGGCAACCAATAAAGCAATTTGTTATGTAGTCCAATAGCCCGATTACGTGCTACAGCTGCAATTAAACTAATCATGCGTATATAGGCATCTGACGATGAATAGGCTCGTGGAAGGAAATCATTGTCTCGCTACGTTGAATACCTATGGGTTGTAACTTATCGTGTATAATACTTAACAGGTGAGCATTATCATGGGCGTATATCTTGACAAACATATCGTAATTGCCTGTCGTGTAGTGACACTCCACAATCTCAGGTATCTTCATCAGTCCTGCAAGTACACGATCTGAATCAGAAGGGTCACGAAGTAGAATCCCGACAAAGGCACAAGTACCGTTTCCAACCTTCTCAGGTTCAAACACATATTGTGAGCCCTTGATAATTCCCATCTGCTGGAGCTTTTGCATACGCTGGTGAATAGCAGCTCCCGACACATTACATTTACGTGCTATCTCCAAAAACGGGATGCGGGCATCTGCTGCTATCAGATTTAGCATCTTCTTATCAAGTTCGTCCAAATTCATATCAACTTTAGTTTTTATACGCCACAAAGATACTATTTTTTAAGACAATAAAAAAGAGAGTACTCGACAAAATCGTCGGGTACTCTCTTTTTTTTATGTCCAGCTACTTGCTACGATAGGGTTCGCAAGTGCCAGCATCTGCTTAGTTACGATGCGTTGCCGAGTAGTTTACCTTCAACGCCCAAGACTTACGAAGCACCTCCTTGATGTCGGTGATGTAACCCATCTGGGTTCTCTGGTCAGCCTTGATGGATACTACCTGAGCAGTCTGGTCAGACATAGACTGACGCTCCTGATAGATGAAGTCCATAACTTCTCTCGGCTCTGCATAGCGGTCGTTCAACTGGATACGTGTGGTGCTACCGAACTGGGCACGAAGCTGGTCGGTAGGAGGACCTACATAAATAAACGACACTGCAGACTTCTTTTCAAGCTTTTCAAGTTCCGTACCCGCAGGCACAACAAACTTAACCTTCAATGTAACCTCACGCATGGTGGTTACAATCATGAAGAAGAACAGAATGGTGAAGATCAAGTCAGGCAGAGATGAGGTGTTCATCTCCGGCATTTCGCGACTACCTTTTTTCTTTGCCATAATTAGTTTCCTCCATAGTTTTTAGGTTCAGCCTCGGAAATCTTCTGAGGATAATATGTGCGGATAGCAACTTTCTGCTCATCAGTCAACGCGCCATATACGCGTCCGAACTTCTGCTTCGACAATTCATCACGCAACTCGTTATAGGCAGCTACCAATTCATTCTGTACCTGGAAGTACATGTTGTATGGCGTACCACGGTCGGTCTGTACAGAGATTACATGCTTGTCCGTCAGAGCACACATACCCAGCAAGGGGATGTTGATGGGGTGCTTCTCAGGCAGAACACTCAAGTTGTTCTCGTTCGTAATGAACTGCTTTGCGCGACTGCGCAACTCGCGGATATCACCAAAACCAGAACCCGTTCCATCCTTAATCCACAAGAAACCTTGTGCATTGATACGGACTTCCATTACATTGCGCTCCTTAATCTTGAGTTCCTGTTTAACCTCCTCGTCTTCAGGCGGCTGGGGCAGACGACGTGCCAGACCCATATCCGTATCCATAGAGGTGGTAATCAAGAAGAAGATAAGCAGGATGAAGGAGATGTCCGCAGTAGAACTGGCGTTCAAGCCTGGTACCTTCCTTTTTTTCTTTGCCATATCTCGCTTGAGTTAAATCGTTTTTACTTCTTTGTAGCGGTTCTGGTCATTACACCTGTGCCAGCAATAACAACGGAGATGATAGACACAACAGCCAGAATGTAGATGGCTACCATGAAAGCATCAACCATAGTTACCATAGTGCCGGACGTAGTAACGCCACTGGAGGTTGTGAAAGGCTCCTCACCAAGATTCAGCACCCAACCCAAACCGAAAGCAATGGCAGTGATGGCAGCGGTGCAGACAACAATCTTGGAACCAGGAAGACCTGTAGCTTCCTTCTCATCACTTCCAGCTGCGTTACGGGCACTACGTACGAGGCTCCATACCATCAGGCAGAAAGTGGCTATACCCAGCAGATACATGAGGGTCATCAGTACATCTGTAAGAGCAGGTGCTACGTTGCCAGATTCGTCGTAGTTGTCATAACCAACCGTGAGGAACAGGGCAAATACCAGTACGATGAGACCGCATACTGCGTATAGTACATTATTTGATATTTTCTCTAATTTCATAATTACTCTCCTTAAAATTTAAAGAATGAGTGAATAAGGATTAATTACTTCTGGCACTTGGGCGACTTAACACACATGGTCAGCAGTTCCTGTGCGGACTCTTCCATGTTAGCAGTCAGACCTTCGATGCTGCCCAGGATGAAGTTGTAGAACAACTGCAGGATGAGGGCTACAACGATACCGAAGATAGTAGTAATCAGGGCCACCTTCATACCACCAGCCACAACGGTAGGAGAAATATCACCAGCCTTCTCAATGGTATCGAAGGCCATAACCATACCGATCACAGTACCCAAGAATCCGAGAGAGGGAGCAGAAGCGATGAAGAAGGTAATCCAAGAGCAGTGCTGCTCGAGATAAGAGCCCTGAATCTCAGCCTCAGTGTTGATGGCACGCTCGATAGAAGCAATGTCATTCTGCTCCTTGCTGTTCAAGCAAATCAGAGCCTTATTAGAAACGCGAGCTACAGGACCACGAGTAGCCTTGCAGAGTGCGAGGGCATCCTCAACCTTATCCTTGGCAACCAAATCAGCCAGTTCGGCCATGAACTTACGGGTGTTAACCTGAGCCAGAGTCAGATAAATCACACGCTCAATGCAGAATGCCAGACCCAGAACCAGAGCCAGAGCAACGAGAGACATGAAGCCAGCGTCACCCTCGATGAACTTGGTCTTCAAAACTTTGTGGAGGCTTTCGCTTTCTTCCTCAACAACAGCAGGAGCCTCTTCTACAGCAGCCTCAGCAGCAGTAGTGTCAACAGCAGCAGTGTCCACTTGCTCAGTAGCAGCTTCTTCAGCCTCTTCCTGTGCCATCACGTTAGAAGTTGCAGCAAAAGAACAAGCAGCAACCAATGCAACAATTGCAAATAACTTTTTCATTGTTTTTTGTGTTTTAAGTTAGTTAAAATTATTATTATTTACTAGTTTCTTCCTGCGGAGAGACGGGGATTCGAACCCCGGATACGCTTTTGACGTATACACGCTTTCCAGGCGTGCCTCTTCAGCCACTCGAGCATCTCTCCAGAACGGGTTTTAGGGCATATTCTACCCTCTACACCGTTATTCGGTGTGCAAGTTACAAAAAAAATGTGAACTAAGCATGGTTTTCAACCATAAAATTACATATTTTTTTTATTTTCATATCATTCTAACCCTCAGTTGCCGAGATTGAAGATACGTTTGACGTTTTTATTCGTCATTTCCTCCATCTCTGTCGGAGTACACCCATAGACCTCAGCCAGACGTTGCAACGTATAGACGACATAGGCACTTTCATTACGTTTGCCACGATACGGAACTGGCGAAAGATATGGGGCATCCGTCTCCACCACCACACGTTCCATAGGGACCTCACGCAGGACCTCTGGCAACGTCGATTTCTTATAAGTCAATATACCTCCAATGCCCAGGACAAAACCAGGAAAAGAAAGGAGTTCTCGAGCTTCTTCCAACGTACCACCGAAACAATGGAATATACCCGTGAGTCCGTCCGAACGATGACGTTCCATCACTTCAAGCAATTCACGATGTGCATTTCGGCTATGAATGACTACAGGCAGAGACAAATCACGCACCCAGCAAATCTGCGACTCAAATGCCTCAAGTTGCTGTTCCCGATAGGTTTCATCCCAATAAAAGTCAAGTCCCACCTCACCGATTGCGATATAAGGAGTTGGAGTTTGAAGCAATATTTCATGCATACGGGCGAGTACAGAGGAAAAATCCTCCTTCACGTCCTCGGGATGCAATCCCATCATTGGGAAACAATAGCCAGGATATTGCCCACATAATTGGAGCATGGGCTGGATGGTCTCAGCATTAATGTTTGGCAAGAATATCGCTTCCACCCCAGCCTCTCGCGCACGTCCCACGACCTCATCTCGGTCTGTATCAAATTCGAGGCCGTAAATATGGCTATGCGTATCTATCATAAGTGAGAAGTGAGAAGTGAGAGGTGAGAAGTGAGAAGTGAGTAATCGGACGCCCATTAGGGCTACGCTTGCGTAGTTTACGGAGCAAGATGTGAGAGGTAAATTAACTTTGGCGGTTAAGCATCTGACACGCGTACTCCCACAAAAGAGACTTCCGTTCATCCGGTAATGCCACACGCGCCAGACTCTTTTCGGCCTGCATATAATAGTATTCTATTTTATCCCGGGCCACTTTGGGAATGCCTATTTCGTCATACAGACGTGTGACGGCCTGTATCTTCTCTTCCTCGTCGTAATCCGTGGCCGACAGCCAACGTTCCAGTTCCGCACGCTGTTCGGCATTGGCACGCAACTGTGCGTTGATGAGCATATATGTTTTCTTGTTGCATAGAATGTCACCCCCTATACGTTTTCCGAAAACTTTAAAATCGCCATAAACATCAAGATAGTCGTCCTGCAACTGGAAAGCCAGTCCGACCTTCTCTCCGAAATCATACAAAGCATCAGCATCCGAAGCTGGAGCACCGGCAAGGATTGCCCCGATTTTCAGCGCACAGGCCAGGAGTACGGAAGTTTTCAGACGAATCATCTCTATGTATTCCTCCTCCGTTACATCGTTGCGTGTTTCAAACTCAATGTCATATTGCTGTCCTTCACCAATCTCAAGTGCAGTCTCCGTAAACATGCTCATGACCTGGGGCATAAGTGTGGCTTCACACTGTTGCATTCGTTGGTAAGCAAGCACCAGCATGGAATCCCCACTCAAGATAGCCGCATTCTCATTCCATTTCTTATGCACGGTCGGATGTCCTCGACGCACGTCAGCCCTATCCATCAGGTCGTCATGCAGCAAAGTATAGTTATGGTAAGTCTCCAAGCCCAGCGCAGGCATCATGATGCGGTCAATATCTTCGCGATAAAGGTTATATCCCATCAGCATCAAGACGGGACGTATGCGTTTCCCCCCCAGCGAAAGCACATACTTCACTGGCTCATATAGTCCTTGAGGGGTACGTTCGTATGGCAATGCCGCCAAAGCAGCATTCACTTTTTGCAAAATATCACTACTTGAATACACAATATATATATTTATAGGGTCTGACTGGAGAATAAGAAAAGACTGCCGGCCGAAGCCGACAGCCTTCCTTCTACCTTTATTTATTACTTTACTATGAAATTAGCTCAAGCGGAACATAACGGGGAGCACGTAACGCATACGTACGGGCTTGTTACCCTGACGAGCAGGCTTCCATCGCGGCATCGACTTCACCACGCGCTCTGCCTCAGCAGAGAGATGAGCGTCGGGAGAGCGAAGCACCTTAACGTCAACGATAGAACCGTCCTTGTTGATAACGAACTGCACACTGACACGTCCCTGAATACCCTGCTCCTGACAAACAGAAGGATACTTGATATTCTTGTTCAGCCAAGCATATACGTCACCGGGGAACTCAGCACTCTCTTCGGGCACGTCAAGAATGCGGTCATCGTCAACCTCTTCCACTACAGGAGCTGGAGGACCGGCAACCACAGCGGTAGGAGCACCGGTACCAACTACAGAGACAATACTCTGGTTTACTTCCTCAGTGGTCTGGATTTCCTCTTCGGGAATCTCTTCTTGGTTGTCCACAAGGTCGAGGATCTCAGGCGTCATAGGAGCAGCCTGTGGAGGAGGAGCCTGCATGGGTTGTTCCTGCTTGGTGATAGGAATCATGTCTTCCTCAACGGCCATATCATAGATAGGCTCGTTACTCTCGTCAATTTTAATCTCGCGCTGAGTCCACTCAAAAGCTACGAACATAGCAGCCAATACGAGCACATAGCCAATCAGCATACTGGTCCATGACTGATTCTCGAGTTCATCATTGATTGTTTTGTTTTCTACGTTTTCCATATAGATTATTTTTTTGTTTTTTTTCATACTTCGGCAACAAATGTAACACATTTTTTTCATTTACGACCGCTCTTGGGGTATTTTTTTTTATCATTTAGCATATTTTTACCTTTTCTTTACAACTTTTAGGAGACTTTTGACGTTAAAGATAAGGTAATCATTCAAAAAAAGCGTACCTTTGGGGTGCAAAACAGAAAAATTATGAGATACAGGTTTGCATTCTTATATATAGGTATATTATTTTCCCTTGTTGCACAAGGGCAAGAAGGCAATAGTGTCTTTAATTTTCTGAAACTTCCCACCTCCTCGCACGCCATTGCACTTGGCGGTCAGAACATATCCCTTATTGAGGACGACCCTTCCCTTATTTTCCAAAATCCAGCCTTGCTTTCCAGCGTAAGCAACAACTCCATGAACCTGAACTTCATGACCTACATGCGTGGAAGCAAGACAGGGAGTGCTTCCTTTGCCCGCATTGCCGGAAAACGAGGAACCTGGGGAGCCGGTGTACAGTTTGTGGGATATGGCTCCATGAAAGAAACGTCAGTTACCGGGGAATTTATCGGTAGCATGAAAGCCTTGGACATGGCCGTCAGTGGCATGTACAGTTACAACCTCAGTGACCACTGGGTTGGTGGAGCCACTGGCAAAGTCATATATTCGAAATATGCCGACTATACCTCCTGTGGTCTGGCCGTAGATCTGGGACTGAACTATTTCGACGAGGACAAAGATTTTTCCATATCTGCCGTTGCCGCCAACATGGGTGGACAGGTAAAGGCATTTGGCAACGAGCATGAACGCCTGCCGTTCAACCTGCAACTGGGCGTATCCAAAGGTTTGGGACATGCTCCCATTCGCATCAACATCACCATGGTTGACCTGACACGGTGGAAATCGAAGTACTATTATCATGTGAGCAAGTCACCCAAAGGCAGTAGTATCTTTTTCAACCATTTCGACCTTGGCATCGACATCATCCCCATCAGCCAATTCTACGTTGCCGCCGGTTTCAACTTCCGACGGGCATACGAAATGAAAGCTGCCGGGTCAAGCCATGCTGCGGGCCTTACGTTTGGTGCCGGTCTGAACATCAAGAAGATAAAATTCGGAGTGGCTTACGCCAAATACCATGTCAGTTCCCCCACCCTGGCATTCAGTGCATCGTATAATCTATAATTCATATAGTTTGTATAAAGAATAAATCTCATACTATGAAAAAAATTACCATTGCCGTTGACGGTTTCTCCTCATGTGGAAAAAGCACCATGGCCAAAGACCTGGCTAAAGAAATCGGATATGTATATGTTGACAGCGGAGCCATGTATCGCACAGTTGCCCTCTATGCCCTGGAACAGGGTATAATAAAAGAAGGAAAGATTGACGAAGATAGGTTGAAACAAGAAATGGGCAACATAAATATCAGTTTCCATTTCAATCCACAACGTGGTCGCCCCGACACCTATCTCAACGGACAATGCGTAGAAGACCGCATCCGCACCCTCGAAGTCAGCAACCACGTAAGTCCCATCGCAGCGTTGGGTTTCGTGCGTGAAGAAATGGTACGCCAACAGCAACGTATGGGAGAAGAAGGCGGAATCATCATGGACGGGCGCGACATTGGCACAACGGTTTTCCCCAATGCAGAACTGAAAATCTTTGTTACAGCCAGTGCTGAAATCCGTGCACAACGTCGTTATGACGAACTGACAGCCAAAGGCGAGAGCTGCAATATGGCCGACATTCTCCGCAATGTAGAAGAACGAGACTACATCGATACCCATCGGGAAATCAGTCCTCTCTGTCAGGCCGCAGATGCCTTGGTGCTCGACAACAGCCACATGACCATCGAGGAACAAAAACAATGGCTCATTCGTGCCTATCAGCACGCAATTGAAAAATAAAAGGTGAAGATTGAGATTGACACGGGCAGTGGCTTTTGCTTTGGCGTGACACGAGCCATAGGCAAGGCTGAAGAGGTGCTACAGGGCAATACCGAGACTTTGTATTGTTTGGGCGACATCGTACACAACAGTATGGAATGCGCCCGTCTCCAGAAATTAGGGCTTATCACCATCGGCCACGAGGAGTATGCTAAGTTGCACAATGCCACTGTACTTCTCCGTGCCCATGGCGAACCCCCACAGACCTACAGCCAAGCCCAGAAGAATCACATTGAGATTATCGATGCCACTTGTCCCGTAGTGCTCCATTTGCAGGAACGCATTAAACGGGAATACGATTCCGACCCTGAACATAACAAGCAGATTGTCATTTTCGGAAAGAACGGACATGCCGAGGTCTTAGGATTAGTCGGACAGACCGAAGGTACAGCCATTGTCATCGAAAAAGAGGAAGATGTGGAGCGTTTGGATTTCAGTCGCGACATATACCTCTACAGTCAAACCACCAAACCTCTCGATGAATTCCGCCGTATCGTAGAATACATCGAAAACCACATTGCCCCCACAGCCACCTTCAAGTACTACGACACCATTTGCCGACAGGTGGCCAACCGTATGCCACACATTCGTGAGTTTGCCTCACGCCACGATGTCATACTCTTCGTATGTGGCAAGAAATCGAGCAATGGTCGTGTACTTTACAACGAATGTCGTAGCATCAACCCCCATAGCTATATGATAGATGCAGCCAACGAGATTGACTCCCGTTGGCTGTCAGACTGTCAGTCCATAGGTATATGCGGAGCAACAAGCACTCCCAAATGGTTAATGGAGGAGTGCAAAATACGTATCGAGCAGCTGCTTGGCTGCCACGAATGAGGTTTTCTCACCCTTCAGCACACTTTGTTCCGACAACTTCAGCATGTCCTCAATGGTAGGATTCTGGTAGAAGTTGTTGCGCAGTTGTTCGTTTATACTCTCATACATCCAGTACTTGGCTTGTTCGTTACGTCGATAATTGAAATAACCGTTCTTCTTTACGAAATCAACGTACTCATACACCATATCCCAGATTTCCTTAATCCCTATTCCATAGAAACCGCTATAGCAGAGTACCTTGGGCATCCATCCGCTATCTGTGGCAGGAAACAGATGCAGAGCATTGCGAAAATGCGTGGCAGCCAACTGGCACTTCTCGACGTTGTTTCCGTCACACTTGTTTATGACAATGCCATCGGCCATCTCCATGATACCACGCTTGATGCCCTGTAATTCATCGCCCGTACCTGCCAACTGGATGAGCAGGAAGAAATCCACCATCGAATGACAAGCGGTCTCGCTCTGCCCCACTCCCACGGTTTCCACAAATATTTTGTCGTATCCGGCAGCCTCACACAGAATAATGGTCTCACGTGTTTTACGAGCCACGCCACCCAGCGAACCAGCCGAGGGACTGGGGCGGATAAAAGAATCGGGATGTACGGAGAGTTTCTCCATACGTGTCTTATCGCCCAAAATACTGCCCTTCGTCCTTTCCGAACTTGGGTCAATGGCAAGCACGGCCAGTTTGCCTCCATGTTCTTTCAGGACATGTATGCCAAACTCATCGATACTCGTACTCTTTCCAGCCCCTGGAACACCACTGATACCTACGCGAACGGAGTTTCCGCTATGGGGCAGACATTTCTCTATAACCTCTTGAGCCACAATCTGATGCTCTGGATTGGTACTCTCCACCAAAGTCACAGCCTGTCCTAATATGGCCGAATCTCCTTTCAATATCCCTTCTACATAGTCACCAGCCGTAAGACGGCGACGGGCAAAACGCCCCCGTTTCAGATAGGGGTTGACAATAGAGACAGGTCCCACACCACTGTTTACGGTTAAACCCTTATATTCTTCGCTATTTTCCGGATGTTTCATTATTGTCTTATTTTTATAGTTACTATAGTGACTATAGATACTATATTAATATTGATTACTACTTATTCCTCTTCTACATTCAAATCCAGCACAATCTTCGCCTGACGCGGGTCATTACTGATCAGCAATAGGCGTGGACCGTTCTTTGCCTTCGCCTGTGCCGAGGCATCCAACGTAATCTTTAGTTTCGTTGTTCCATGAGGAGGTATGTTCCTGTCGCCCAAACTTATCGTCATGGCATGGTTAAATACCTGCACTGTACTTATTGTAAGCATCTCCTCGCCGATGTTCGTCACATTGATGGTCTTTGTCACCTTCTTCTTTTTCCCCATCACCATGGTCACCTCATCCTTTATCATTTCATCACCATCCATGAGTACGATACGTGGAGCCGTTTCCAGTTTATCCGCAGTGAGGTTGCGGAAGGCCGGCAACAGCACTGCCGACACTACGATTTCGTTTTTCTCACTCACCTTATCGCCCATGTAACGGGCAAGATAGATACTCGTCTGATTCAAACCATCCATATAGAGTTTCTCGCTCTCCAAGGTCAGCCTTATCTTGCCCACCCTACCTGGCTGTATGGTTTCTGGCAGATATTCTGCTTTCAGATAATTAGGCAGGTGCATCAACTGGGGCGTGTATGGCCCATGTTCCAAATTTGCCACTTGTAGTTCCGCCACAGGCTTGTCTCCCTTGTTCACATCATCAAACTCCACGTAGTTGACATTCATACGCACATTGCCAAGGTCGATCGGGAAATCGCCGTCATAGTCAAGCGCAGTCTCCACCACCCTACCCTGGAAACTCAGATAGTAAGGTTCCTCCTGTGCATTCGTATAAACAGCCAGTTCACGATAGAACGTCCCCATCATACGGGCATCGTAGGTAGCAGTGATTGTTCCCGACTTTCCCGATAAAATCGCCCGTTCTGGATAAGCAACCTTGATACATCCACAGGAGGGATGCACCTCGGTTATCACCAAAGGTTGATTACCTTTGTTCGTGAAAGCAAACGTCACGGTCTTGGGGTTCATAAACATGAGTTCCCCTATCTTCTGAATCGGTGTCTCAGCCACGAAACGAGGCTGTGCCATCATCAAAAGAGGGAACAACAAGGAGAAAAGGAATGCAGATATTTTTTCTTTCATGTTACAAATATAGTGGAATTTCATCTATTACGAAACATTTACAGCCATTATTTTACTTTTTTCAATGTCCTCAGTCCTGCCTCCACGGAACGTAGCAGGTCACGCTTCGAAGAATTGGGCGAAAACACGAATCCTTCTGCCACCACTACACGCGATGCCGCAGAATCCACCGTAACCAGAGATACAAAGGGACCACCCATGAACCCGTTTTTCATCTCCCACAAGCCACGAATCTCGAACTGCGGCTTACCCCCTATTTTACGAAAAGCAGGCCATAGCACAGGCAAACCTTGTTCGCCACGGGTAGTTATCATCCACTGGTCGGGTTGGCTACCAGGAATATTCTTTTGCATGACGGAGTCACGTTTCCGGACAAACAAAGCCGTGTCGGCAATATCTTCTCCCTGCCAGGGGTAGGAATAAAACACGAAATTGATGTCCTTGTCTCCCCCTCGGTTCGATGAACTCCACAAAAAGTCCTTGCCTGGTTTGGTCGAAGCGATGTCTGGCGGCACACATACATCATAGCCCATCTTCCGCAAATCGTCACGGACTTTCTTGCTATATTTTTTTTCTAACAATCTGGCATAACGGTCAAGTTGGAAGTCAAGCAGCAAACGCTGTATTCGTTCGCGATGCTGACTTAGATACCGACCAAGAGCCTCTTGCGAAGCTCCACGAACCATAATCTGCAATTGCGGAGTGGCATAAACATCATAGGCTACGCCCATGGCAGGTTCTTTCTGACTTGGGTCTATCTCCAAATGTAGTTGACTATGCATCAGTTTATACACCTTCTCATAACCAGCCTCTCCAATAGTCATGGTTCGGAATATGCGTTCCGATGAACCCAGTCCCGGAGCATCGCAATCAACGATGGTCTGCAACGTATCTGCCACATCGGTATTCAACAAATTCGCAGGCAAAACTACCAATAATTCTGCAGGCTGACCCTTCGATTCTGCCAAACGCGGTTTGTCCTCACTACAGGCGACTAACAATATAGAAAACGCCATACCCACACCCTTCCCAAGAATCGAGAGAAAAAACTTATTCATAGCATAATTATATCTCCTTTTTAGTTAGTGTATACTCCCCTCGCTACTTACCACACAATCGTCCGAATGTCCTTGGAACTCATCGGCATATTCGCATCGGATTACAGCCACTCCCGAGTGGTATCGTCCATCACGTTCCACATACAGGGTTTCCTCTATCAGATAGTCACCACGAGGTATCTGGTAGAAATTATATTCCGTTGTCGTGTCATGAACCTGCCTGTAATACCCCAGGCCACCCCCCCATCCGTAGGGCGACTGACGGCTCCAACGATAACCCGACCTTTGGTCAACGGGTTCGGTAAAGGCCGGACGCGGACATATAAGGGTAACATACTCATAATCGCGATCTGCCGAGATTCTGTAACGCACCGTATAACGACTACCCGCCTTGGCATTTGTAGGATATTCCTGCTTAATGCTTAAGCCCGTAGCATGTGACTCTACTTGGTCAAAAGGCTGCTCAAAGTCAGCATATATGCCACCCCAACTTTCCCCTTTCGAGAACTTATGTAGTCGTAAGCGCATGGGGAGTTTTCCATCCTCGATCTCCAAAGAATCATGGATATATCCCAAAGAATCGTCCTTGGCCATAAAGTTCTGCGTGGGACTGTTCTTACGTGTTAGGGTCAGAAGGTCTTGTAATTGGGTAACCCCGACATTCTCACGCCCATTGGGATTCAACAAGGCAAATACGGCATTGGCAGAATTAATCGGAGTTGACCATTCCTGGGTACGCTTCTGCTGAAGCAGATAACGCCGCATCCCAACAAGCAACGTATCGTCGGGAGCCACACGCTGCAAAGCCTCCATCAACTGCACATGAATGTGAAGTTTTCGGTCTATGCTGCTGAAACTGCCCTTGGGAAATTCGATGTATGTACCCCGTTCTGGACTCGATACCAGATACTTACGGAATGCCTTCATACACTTCGATGCCTTACGTTCTGCCCCAGCCTGTTTCAAGACAATGGCCAACAGAGCCTGTCGTTCGTAGCCCTCTTCCTCCACGTCCTCACGTTTCGCCAACTTAAGTAGGAAATCCACCTTTTTCTGTTCTTCCTTCGTAAGACTAACACCACCATACAGGGCGACATAGAGTATGCGCAAGTCCGAAACACTCAGATAAGTAGAATCCACACGCTGACGGAGTAAATAATGAATGGCCTTTTCATTGATCTGCCCGGCATGTTTCGTTCCAGTGAGCATGTGCAGACGTGTAAGCAAGAACGCAACCTCACGAGTGAGATACGGACTGGCAGGCATCTGAGAGAACCAGCTAAAACCGCCATCAGCATCTTGTAATGTCTTCAGCTTATCCATATAAACCTCGGTAGAATCGGTCATTTTTACATTCAATGCCTTTCCGAGTGCACCTGCATAGTAAGCAGTAACCAAGGACAAAACATCGTTCCTATTGGTACGTGCCAATGACGGCAAAGTCTGAAGGGCATACTGTTCGGGATGAGTGGTGTATTCTACCGTCAGACGTCGGTTCGTGGCAGTCAATGGGAAAAGTTTCGTAAGATCGATGTTTTGCACCGAAGGATTATAGGCCGTAATAGCCAACGTATTCGTCATGTGCATCGTGGCTGGCAACACAGGCAACAGTCGCTGTTCACCATCGCTACAGGTCGTACCCTCTACTGCCCAACGGACAATAAGCCCTTCGGGCAGTTGATAATCGACAATGGAAAATGGATAATGAATAACGGTATCTTTCTGGGCAGCGAGGTTGACATCGCATTTCCAAGACTTCAACACCTTTTCCGTCTTGGCATCGAGGATTTGCATTAAGCCCCTACCCTTCTGCTGTTGTTCGCTGACATTTCGTACCGTTGCCGTCAACAGGGCTTCGTCGCCCGGACGGAGGAAACGCGGCAAATAAAGTTGTGCCATTAAATCCTTGCGTGCCTCCACTTCCTCCGTCAGATTGGCATATAGCATATCCCGCGTATGGGCGAATCCAAGAAGATTCCAACGGGTCAAACTTTCTGGCAGGGTAAATACAATGCTCACCTGTCCCTCCTTGTCTGTCCTTAACTGAGGATAGAAAAATGCGGTTTCATCGAAGTTTTCTCGCATTAGAACAGACATTATCTCCTCTTCTGCCTCCCCATCATCGGTTTTGTCCGCCACCCCATTGTCGCGCGATGCCTTTACGTTAGCAACCTCATGGAGAGTAGCATCGGACACAGCCACCTTTTCCAATTCCGGTACTTCTGCCTCCATCGTTTTCATGACAGGCATGCCCCCCATTGTACGATACAAACGATTACCCGTGGAACGGGAATAGACAGGCGTTTGGAAACAATCAGGATTAATGTAGGAGAAACTCAGTTCACGCTCCTTCCTGGTTTTCTGGTCATACCATCCTGAAACAGTGGTCATGTAAAAGTCTCTAACAGCTACACCTTCATAAGGAACACCAAAGGTGCGATGTCCACGACTGACGGAAAAATTCCATCGATGCTTATCGCCATTGTTGAAATAGTCGAGGGAGGCATCATACATGGTCAACATCAGATTGGCATCAGCTGGTGTACCGTCGGGACGGCGAAGGGTCAGTTTCCATTCCTCTTTCTGGCCTGGTTGCAGCAAATCACGGAAGGTGTCCCAATGGACACGAAGTTTATCTGCTGGACGCACCAGTCGGATGGTTTTCATGTCACTATACACCTTCCCCTTTTTCACAAAGCAGAAAGAGGCGGTCAGACTCTGGTCATATTCTTCCCTATAGGGTATTTCCAAGAAATAGGTTTCACCACTTATCTTCACCATGTTGTCCGTCCATACTTTGCCTGCAGCAGACAGGGTGTAATGAAGATATACGTCCTCGAGATTTGTGGTAATCTCTATGCGCCCCGGGTGGTCTTCCGAGAAACTATCAGACACACAACGAACGAGGAGGGTACTGTCCACCCTCACGGACTCGGGTTCAGGCTCGGGTTGCGGTTCGTTTAAACGCCAATACCAGTGCTGCGCATTGTGCGTCTCGCCCTGCTGACTCAGGACATCCACATTAACCGATAGTGAAAGACGTTTTCTGTCAATTCTTAATTCTTCACCATTAATTTTTATTCTATAAACGAACCTTCCCTTGTCATCGGTCTCTATGGTGTCGAGTGTTTGTGTATCGCCCGAAGGATTCCGCTTGGTATAATAGAACCACGGGATCTGCCAACGACAGGTTCCCGTGACACGGGCACCACGAAGGGGACTACCATCATAATTCAATGCACGACCACGCACCTCACATGTATCACCATCTACGTACAAGCTGTCTTCGAGGGTCACCTCAAACGTGGGACGCTTATACTCCTCAACACGGAAATAGACCGTCTCCTTCCCATCGGCTAGTATCCTGAATGTACCATTTCTACGTCCGACAGGTATAACGAAGTCGGCACTAAAAACGCCCATTTCATCGGCATTTACAAAACGTTCCTCCACCAATTTCCGATTCGAATCGTAAAAACGTAACGTGTGTTCTTCTCCACCCGAAGCCCGTGCCTCCCAATCAAGTTGACGATAGGCAAGACCACTTACATGTACGGTTTGACCTGGCCGATATATGGCACGGTCGGTAAACAGTTCAATATGAGATGTGGAATCCGTAGGAGCCCCCTCCCAGCGACTTACATTATAAAAGTAACGCCTGATTAGAGGCAGATGCTGTTCATCGGGAGTACTTAACCTATAGGCCAGTTGTCTAGGCCAACTTGTACTCTTTTCAGTCTCATAGAAAGGAACATCCACCTTTCCCTGACAGTTGGTTTGTCCCACAAAATAGGCTATGGTATCATTCTTGCCCGAAGTTGGTGGGAATACGGCAACCGTAACATCGGGCTGTGGCTCGCCTGTCTCGGAATCCACCACCAAAACACGAGCCTTGCCATCGGGCAACACCTGCAGAACCTCCTGCAAGGCAGAAACACGCACCCATCGTTTCAAGGGTTTTATTTTCTCGGTCAGTTTAGCCGAGGTGCAGGGTATAAAAGTCCGTTCATAACTACCTGGTTTGGGAGCAATCCACGTAAGCGTATCATAGAACGACTCTATGGGGTCATGTTTGGGTAAATCATGTTTCACCCCATCGATAATAACCGACTGCACATTCCTTGCCCGAATCACCCACTGATAGGTTTTACCAGGATATACATTCCCCAACCCAAGTACCTCAAAGAAAGGGTCAGACAAGCGAGTCAAAGCATTTTGCAGAGCCGACTTGCGCTTGTAGCCAGGGTATTTCTTTATTCCCTGCTGCAACCATTCGCGGCGTTGAAAGTCCGATTTCCTACCATCTGTGCCCAAGCGCAAATACACCTCAGCACAAAGGGGTAGGTCGGAAAAGTCGTCCCGAACCTTCAGCAGTTCACTCTCCTTCACCCCAGCAGAACGGTCATACAGTGAGTCGATAGTCAGCAGCAAGGCGGCATTACGCATGCCATGCTGACGATAAAAATCAATCACTTCACCGTAATTCGGCAACTCTTGGGTACGAAGGTACCTTTCGGTCTGCTCTATCATGCTACGCCATACGACGTTCAGCATATCGCCACCGAAATAACCTTCATCCTTTCCCAGCACGACAAAGGGACGCCAGCGTTTGGCTTTGGTTCGGGCCAATATCTGTTTATCGGCCAAAGCCACTCCATACCAATGCACCATGGAATCGCGTAAGTCGTTGCCCACACTGCGCCACGAAATACGCTCGCCATACAAACGGGCTATGGCAGCAGCATATACAGCCTTTTCGGCCTCATCTTTCGACAACAGGCGCTTTTGTTTCAGATGCTCAATATTGCTTTCCATACTGTCGGGATGTATATCCTCCACATTCATGTAGGACAACAGCAGGTCATTGAGTTCGTGGCCTTGGTTCTTGGCTGAGAGTTTTCCTTGCGATGCAATCACAAGGTACAGGACAAAAAGGATGAAAGTTTTTCTCATAAGCTTATCTGTGGTTCATGCCCCTCTTGGGGAGGGGGCAGGGGCGTAATTTATATTTCCTCCAGCAGTTTGGTCAAGAATGTCCAGAACTTCTCCACACTGGGGATGTAGCAACGTTCGTCGGGAGTATGGGGCGAGCGCAACGTGGGACCAAAGCTCACAAGGTCCATTTTGGGATAGACACCACCAATAATGCTGCACTCAAGACCTGCATGAACAACCTCTATGCGAGCCGGCTCCTCGGGGAACAAACGATTGTGTACATCCACCATCTTGGCCACAATGGCACTGTCGAAGTTGGGTTGCCATGCCCCATAATGTCCGTCATAGCTTACGGCCATGCCTGCCATAGAGAAACAAGACTCCTGCATCTCCTGAATGTATTCCATCATGGTCTCGCTGCTGGAACGTGCCAAAATAAGAATGGAAGCCTCACCGCCGCCAATATTCACAATACCTAAGTTGGAACTCGTTTCCACTACCGATGAGATGGAGGGGATATTACGCAGAACACCATCATGACAAGCCACAAGGGCATCAATTACGTTGTCCTGGATTTCCTGTGGCATCTCCCCTTCTGGAAGTGCAATTTCCTCGATGGATAGGGAGATATTTTCCTCTACACCACGATACTCGTTGACAAAGACTTCACGGCAATAGTCCACCAGTTCCTTCAAGTCATCAAGGTTCTCACGGGGAATCGTGAGCACCACCTCGGCCATACGTGGAATGGCATTGCGCATATTACCACCCTGCCACGAAGAAAGGCGTGCATCGTCGTCAATAATGGCTTGGCGCACCAGACGAGCCATCAACTTGTTGGCATTGGCACGGTTTTCGTTAATTTCCAGACCCGAGTGACCGCCACGCAAGTTCTTCAAGGTGATTTTTACTGCAATATCACCCTCTTCGGGTTTCACCTCCTTGTAGCCGAGTTTGCAGTTAATGTTCACTCCACCAGCACTACCGATGACAAACTCGCCCAATGTCTCATGGTCGATGTTCAGCAAGATTTCACCCTTCAACGTATCGGCAGCCAGATGGTTCACACCATACATACAGGTCTCCTCATCAGCCGTAATCAGAGCCTCCAACGGGCCGTGCTTCAAGTCCTTGCTCTCGAACACACCCATGATGGCAGCCACGCCCATACCGTCATCGCTACCCAGAGTCGTTCCCTTGGCCTTCACCCAGTCACCGTCGATATAAGTCTCAATGGGGTCTGTCTCAAAGTTATGCTGACTCTCGTCTGTCTTCTGAGGCACCATGTCCATGTGGGCTTGCATCGTAGCCGTGGGACGGTTCTCCATACCTGGTGTAGCCGGTTTGCGCATGATAATGTTCTCGCCACCGTCTTTCCACGCCTCAATGCCACGTTCCTTGGCCCACTGAAGCAGAAAGTTTTGCACATTTTCGAGGTGACCGCTTGGACGAGGCACCTGTGTCAGCAGGTAGAAGTTCTTCCACACTGCCTGGGGATTCAGATTTCTAATCATGATAATATCGTTTTAATAGTTAAGTACCTAATCACAGTTTTAGAAACGAATTATACTAATTTTATCCACATAAATTAACGTTGGTTCAACGAATTCATAGGCTTTTTTCCTGCAAATTATATGCAATCGTGCCATCAAGGCCTAGAATAGGCCACAGATTACAGGCAGGGGTAAACTCCCTGCTAAAAAAGCCGTAACGTTAGCCCCATAATCGGACGACCCGAAGGGGCTACGCTTGCTGTGCAAGAAAGGGCGACAGACAGTTCTGCCACCCCTTTGGGGTTTGCCTACTGCATACATCTTAGCAGGGGTTTCACCCCTGCCTGTAATCTTATCAACCCTTCGGGCTTTGGGGACAATTCGTTTCAAATATAATAATTTTGTTCACTTACTTAGATTTTGGCAAAGATAACATTTTAGCCTCTTCAAAACATCATATTTTACGTTAAAGTATCCTAATCAGCATCCAAAGTTTCCGGGAACAGCCCGATAACACGTCTGTGAACCACTGCCCTCGCGAACAAGGCGGCTCTCACGGGTAAGGCGGGCAAGCAATGAGGTAACACGATGGGGAGTCAGCACGCCCTCGAAGGCAAAGAACACCTTCTTATGAGTGATGGTTTCGTTCTTGCTGAACAATTCGGTCAGCAACTCTTCAACCTTTTCATCATCCGCCGTCACTATCTGTCCCAAAGGTACCTGATCGACGGGAATAGCCTCGACTGCCTTGGTCAGCTCACGGTCGGCCTTGAACAAAAGCCCATCGACACGAACATTGCGCCCATGAAAGTTTCCGTTCACCGTTTCCACTTCGCCCTTTAGACTTAGGCGGAAAGTACCGATACCTGGCAGGGTGACCGCATTGCCCAACTTGAACTCATGGAGCATAATACGTTGCAATTCGCCAAGGGCAAAAATAAGATTCGACGCTGTCATAGCTGTGCCCCAGGGCACACGCTTCTGAAATTCCACAACATCAACCGTCTCTACTTGCTTCAGACGAGGGCGCAAGATTCTCTCATTAGTCTCTTCGCCAGGCAAAGCACCACGCTTTGCAACTGTAAACTGTAATGCTATAATTCTTATATATTAGGGTTATTTCTCCACAAATATACTACTTCCGCTCCACACTTGCAAATCTTACGCTTAAAATTTAACTTAACTGCACGTTATTCCATCGCGATGGGTTAATCATTCCATCGGCATTGAATAATCATTCCATCACGATGGAATAAACAACCATTAATTTGACTTCCGAACGATGGTTATTTATCTTCGGCATACATCTTACTATTATTGCGTACGTGTATTTTGCAGGTCAAGCTTGCGTCCAGCTAGATAAAGGCAAACGCCCTAAAACAATAAATCGCCCCCCGAAAGCCTTAACGACTTTCGGGGGGCGATTTATGTTGAGACTTAAAATAAGAAAAATACAAACTTGTTTGCTTTTTCGCTCGCTTAATCGTATCTTTGTCACGTAGATTATATGGAAATGCAAAAATGACATATGTGGACAGAGCAAATAAATGGCTTGAAATTGTAAATGAGGATCTTTGTGTTGCAGAGGATCTTTACAAAACGAAGCATTGGCTTTATGTGGCATTCATGTGTCACCAAGTTGTTGAGAAAACGTTGAAAGCCTATTGATGTGTAAGCCGCAATGATGATCCTCCTTTCATCCACGACCATAAACGTATTGCGGAAGGCTGTGGACTTTATACTAAAATGAATGAGGAACAGAAGGATTTTCTTGCTGTCATTAGACAGATGAACATTGAAGCACGTTATCAAGAATATAAAGACAATTTAGCACGCAGTCTTAATAAAGAACGTACTGCTGAAATCCTACAAGCTACAAAACAATTGCATAAATGGATACTCCAAAAATACTTAGAAAAGACGAGGCACTTGACATAGTCCGACGATATAAAGAAGTGATATCACCTCGCTTTGACGGAAAGGTCAAAGTTATGATGTTTGGTTCATACTCTAAGGGTCTTCCTCATGAGTGGAGTGATATCGATGTGGCTGTCATAGTGCCAAGTATAGACTCAGAAAAGTGGTTTGACATGTCTGTTGCCCTCAACAAAGACGTTGATAAAGTAAGCCTCTTAATAGAACCCATCTTGCTGGAAAGCAGCGAGGACTCACCTATCTATAGGGAAGTAATGCGCACCGGCATTGCTGTATAAACATTAATTGTTAACAAATAATTTTTTATATGAAAAAGAATCTCGAAACCATCTGCATTCATGGCGGATGGAAACCCACAAAAGGTGAGCCTCAACAACTCCCTATCTACCAAAGTACAACTTTCCGCTACGAAACCAGCGAGCAAATGGCCAAGTTGTTTGACTTGGAAGAGAGTGGTTATTTCTACTCCCGTCTGGCCAACCCCACGGTGGATGCCGTAGCCAAGAAGATAAACGCCCTGGAGGGTGGCGTTGGATGTGTACTGACTTCGTCGGGACAAGCAGCCAACTTCTACGCCGTGTTCAACATCTGTCAGTCGGGCGACCACTTCATCACCTCGAACAGCATCTACGGAGGTACATACAACCTCTTTGGCGTAACCATGAAGAAACTGGGCATCGAATGCACCTTCATCGACCCCGACTGGTCGGACGAACGCATAGAGCAGGAGTTCCGACCCAACACGAAGTGCTTTTTCGGTGAAACCATTTCGAACCCTGGTGGCAACGTATTCGACATCGAACGATTTGCCCAAATGGCTCACCGCCACGGTGTGCCCCTCATCATCGACAACACCTTTGCCACACCCATCAACTGCCGTCCCTTTGAGTGGGGAGCCGACATCGTGACACACTCCACTACCAAATACATGGACGGTCACGCCACACAGGTGGGCGGTGCCGTCATCGACAGCGGTTTGTTCGACTGGGAAACATACACCCACGAAGGCGAAAACCCTTCATCCTTCACACTTCACCCTTCCTCTCCCAAATATCCCGGCCTCACCACCCCCGATGAAAGTTACCACGGCCTGACCTATACCAAGGCCTTTGGTAAGGGAGCCTATACGACAAAGCTTGTGGCTCAGCTGATGCGCGACCTTGGCAGCATCCCAGGTCCCCAGAATGCTTTCATGCTCAACATCGGCCTAGAAACGTTGCACCTGCGCATGCCTCGTCACTGTGAGAATGCCCAAAAGGTAGCCGAATGGCTGGAGAAGAATCCCAAAGTCTCTTGGGTGAACTATGCCGGACTGCCCAACAACAAGTACTACGCCCTTGCTCAGAAGTACATGCCCAACGGCACATGCGGCGTAATCGCCTTTGGTCTGAAGGGCACACGCGAAGATGCCATTAAGTTCATGGACAACCTCGACTTCATCTCCATCGTCACCCACGTGGCCGATGCCCGCACCTGTGTGCTCCATCCCGCCAGCCACACCCACCGTCAGCTCTCCGACGAGCAACTGCGCGAGGCCGGCGTGGCTCCCGACCTCATCCGCCTCTCTGTCGGCATCGAAAACGTCAACGACATCATCACCGACCTGGAACAGGCCATGGAGAAAATGTAATCGTGTAAAAACTTTACATCATCCATCATGAGAAAACTATTCTTTGTTCTACTTTCCGTGTGCTTCACGGGAATTTTGCATGCACAGGACATCATAGTAACTAGAAACGGGGACGCCCTAAAGGTATTCAACGTTGAGATTGGCCCCGAAACCGTTTTCTATCAGCAAAGTTCCGAAGCCAATGCACCCACGCTCAGAATAGCTAAGAAGGACATTTTTGTCATCAATTATCAGGACGGCCGACAGGTTAAAATGAACGAAATCGACTCATCCGCCTCTTCTCCGTCCACACCGACAAGCAATGCAACCGCCACCAGTACTGCCGACCCTGCCGCCAACGAGGCGGCAATTGCTGCCATGCGCAACCACAAGGTGGAGCCCATGGAAAAGCCCTCAAACGGAGCCGCAAGTGCCGTGTTCTGTCAATACATGCCCACCAACGGTTCCATCTTGGCTGACAAGAACATCAGCATCTCCGTATATACAGAAGTGGCGAATCATTTCGGTGGGAAGGCGAGCAAACCCATGATGGGAGAGATGAAACTTTTTCTCTGTATCAAGAACCACTCAACGAAGGTGCTATATATTGATTTGGCCAACACATTCTTTATCATGGAAGGTCGAGCCACAGCTTATTACTCCCAGACTATAACCTCGCAGACTCAAGGCACCAGCACAGGTGTGGGACTTGGCATGGGAGGCGTGGTCGGCGGCGTATTAGGCATTGGCGGTGGCATAAATCGTACGAACTCCTCATCCGTCACCACAACCACCATTGCCCAGCGCATCATTGCCATTCCCCCAATGGCAGAAAAGAAACTGGAAGCGGTCAACATGTTTTCCAGTGATGCTGACATTTTCGACGAAGATCTCAAATATGCAGGTACTTATCGTTACCTAACCTTATACCTGAACAAGGAGAACTTAATAAACACGGGGGAATCCCGAACATTGGACGAAAATTTCGACATCGGTGCATTCGGTGTGGCTGTCACCTATGCTAATGACGAGGCAATAAGCAACCCCACAACGTTTGGGGCCAACTTTACCGTCCAGCACATAGTCGGTGCAAAAACGGCTTCCGGCACCATCGACATTAAGTGCTTCGACATCAAGTCCGTCACCGACAACTACAAGGGAACTGCCTACTTCCTTGCACGGCAGAAAAAGAAGTAAAGAACAATCTCCGAGTATGAGGACGAGTCCATGTTGACCGGTGTTGCCAAATATCCTCGTAAGGTGGTAAAGGACATGCACAACGACCCAACTCTCTTTACAAAGGAGGAATTCCTTGCGCATGTGGATAAAGCCAATCAAGGGCCGCTGTATCGCTTAAATGAGGGGGAATCATTAGATGAATTTCTAAGACGCCAAGGCTATGACTTATGACATTGATTTCAGAAAAGAGGCAATGTCGGTTTGGTGTATGAGATTCACGATACACAAGTGGTAGTAATCGTGATTTCCGCATACGGACATTACAATGACAAATAGGATACTATTCATACCAAAACAAAGAGTCCCCGACAACCGCAATGGTTGTCGGGGACTCTTTTATCTACTCCCTCCCTAAAGGGAGGGCTGGGGAGGGTCTTACATCATGCCGCCCATGCCACCCATGCCGGGGTTACCCATTGGCATTTCGGGCTTATCCTCCTTGGCATCGCAGATGACGCACTCGGTGGTGAGGAACATGCCGGCGATAGAAGCGGCGTTCTCCAGGGCAACACGTGTCACCTTGGCAGGGTCGATGATGCCACTGGCCTTCAGGTTCTCGTACTTGTCGGCACGGGCATTGTAACCATAATCGCCCTTACCGTTGCGAACCTCGTTGACAACTACGCTGCCTTCGAGACCTGCGTTCTCGACAATCTGACGCAGGGGTTCCTCGATGGCACGACGGATAATCTGCACACCCGTCTGCTCGTCGTCGTTCTCGGCCTTCAGACCTTCCAGCACCTTCTGGGCACGGATGTAGGCTACACCACCGCCAGGGATGATACCCTCTTCGATGGCTGCGCGAGTGGCGCACAGGGCATCGTCAACACGGTCCTTCTTTTCCTTCATCTCCACCTCGCTGGGAGCACCTACGTAGAGGACTGCCACGCCACCTGCCAATTTGGCAAGACGCTCCTGCAGCTTCTCCTTGTCGTAGTCGCTGGTGGTGTTGGCTATCTCGTTCTTAATCTGGTTGATACGGTCCTTGATGAGCTCGCTCTGACCATGACCATTGACGATGGTGGTGTTGTCCTTAGAGATGGTCACTTTGTCAGAAGAACCGAGCATGTCAATGGTAGCCTGCTCCAGTTTCAGACCAGTGTCCTCGCTGATTACGAGACCACCCGTCAGGGTAGCGATGTCCTGCAACATGGCCTTGCGACGGTCGCCGAAGCCAGGAGCCTTGACGGCACAAATCTTCAGCTGGGTGCGCAGACGGTTTACAACCAACGTGGTCAGTGCCTCGCTCTCGACATCCTCGGCGATAACGAGCAGAGGACGACCCGTCTGTACGGCAGGTTCCAGGATGGGCAAGAAGTCCTTCAGGTTGCTAATCTTCTTGTCATAGATAAGGATGTAGGGGTTCTCCATCACGCACTCCATCTTCTCCGTATCGGTTACGAAGTAGGGTGAGAGGTAACCACGGTCGAACTGCATTCCCTCGACTACACCGATGGTGGTGTCGCGTCCCTTGGCCTCCTCGATGGTGATAACACCATCCTTGCTGACCTTGCTCATGGCATCGGCCAGGAGCTTACCGATTTCGGGGTCGTTGTTGGCACTGACGGTGGCCACTTGCTCTATCTTCTGATAGTCGCTGCCCACCTGCTCGGACATTTCCTTGATTTCACCGACAACGGCACTAACGGCCTTGTCGATACCGCGCTTCAGGTCCATGGGGTTGGCACCTGCGGCAACGTTGCGTAAACCTTCACGAACGATGGCCTGAGCGAGTACGGTAGCGGTGGTTGTTCCATCACCGGCATCGTCACCTGTCTTGGAGGCGACGCTCTTAACGAGCTGTGCACCTGCGTTCTGGAAAGCATCAGCCAGTTCTACTTCCTTAGCTACGGTGACACCGTCCTTGGTAATCTGGGGAGCACCGAACTTCTTTTCGATAATTACATTGCGACCCTTCGGACCGAGAGTCACTTTCACGGCATTTGCCAACTGGTCCACGCCCTGCTTCATCAGGTCGCGAGCCTCGAGATTGAATTTAATATCTTTTGCCATAATCTTACGAATGTTAAATGTTAAATATCAAATGTTAGATGTTTGATGTCAAATGTTAAATGTTAGATGTCGAAGGTCAAAGATACGGCCACGCCATAAACTACATTTTACATTTGACATTTGCCATTACGATTTTGGGTTAGCCCAAAATTGCAACGACATCGCTCTGGCGCATGATGAGGTATTTCTTGCCCTCCAGCTCCAGTTCGGTGCCGGCATACTTGCCATAGAGTACCTGGTCGCCTACTTTCAGTATCATTTCTTCGTCCTTGGTACCCTGACCAACGGCTACGATTTCACCCTTCAGGGGTTTCTCCTTTGCGGTGTCGGGGATGATGATGCCGCCTACTGTCTTTGTCTCTGCAGGTGCGGGCTCAATGAGCACGCGGTCTGCCAATGGTTTAATGTTCATAATTTGAGTTTAATGATTTAAGTATTTAACGATTTTATGATTTGTTCTGCCTAAAAGATTACAAAGGGTGTGCCAAACGACCTTCAAATAAGAAAAAAGTTATATTTATTGTTTATAGTTAAAAATATATGTATCTTTGTAGGGCGTACGGGCTTGCCATGAAAGACAAACTGTTTTGGATACGGACAATAGCCTATTGCATTATATTCTTCGGAGTATGGATAGGTATGGCCATATTTCCGCCAATTGGTGGATATATATGGGATGCTTGGGTCATAAACATAAGCACTTCTCTCTTTTTTACGCTGCTCGTGGCACTGACCGCTCAATTGGCACGGACAGACCGTACCATTCTCGGAATCATCGCAACAGCCACATTCCTTATCTTTTTCTGTCCAGGGGAGGAGGCCTTCTTCACCCGTGACGAATCGGCCCTGTCTGAATTATCGGCACAGTGCATAGTACCCTTCTTCATCTCGCAATATACTCGTGTCAGTCAGAAAGACTTTCACCGATGGTATCTGCTCATGCTGTTAATGGGCATTTTCTGTAGCTATACGCACAATGGTATAACCATCCCATTGTGCTGCGCATTCGTATGGCTGGCCTTTCAACGAAGGGAGCGTTTCTTCCGTCAGGCTTGCTGGCCAATGGTTATTGGCGTTATCATCGGCACGGGACTAAGCATCTGGCAGAAGCGTAATGACAGTCTGAACATGGCAACCGACCTGGAAACCATCACCTCGGTAACGAACATAGCCCTGAAAACGCTGTGGGATACGAAAATATTCATGCTTTCCATCATACTCACAGGCTATGTTTACAGCATGAAGAAAGGACGCTGGCAATTGGTGCACGTAGCACAACGACATTATGTGATTGCCCTATGTAGCATCTTCTCTCTATGTACCCTACCCTTTGCACCATTAGGTATTGAGAATGCCGTCACGGGTGTCTGCTACTTCTCCATGTACTGGGTGCTGTTCCTGTGCCATCACTTGGTTAGAAAATGGAATATAAATAAGTATTATAAAAGTATATCATTAACCTTTTAAAAACAGAACTATGAAACAGTTTGAGAAGATTGTGGGCCTCATCGATGCCCCATTCACACCGTTTAAGCCAAACGGAGATGTAAATCTAGAACCCATTCCTGCATACGCCCAGATGTTGGCAAAGAACGGTTTGCAGGGTGTATTCATCAACGGCTCCAGCGGTGAGGGCTATATGCTGACGAGCGAGGAACGCATGCAGATTGCCGAGGCTTGGATAACAGCCGCTCCCGAAGGTTTCAAGGTGATTGTGCACGTGGGAAGTTGCTGTGTACGCGAAAGCCGTCGTCTGGCTGAACATGCCCAGAAGATTGGTGCATGGGGTATCGGTGCCATGGCTCCCCCATTCCCAAAGATTGGCCGCATTGAGGAACTGGTGAAGTACATTGAGGAGATTGCCTGCGGTGCACCTGACCTGCCCTTCTACTACTACCATATCCCTGCTTTCAACGGCGCATTCCTGCCTATGGTGGAACTGCTGAAAGCCGTGGATGGCCGTGTGCCCAACTTCGCCGGCATCAAATATACCTTCGAGAGCATCTACGAATACAACCAGTGCCGTCTGTATGGCAACGGCAAGTTTGACATGCTGCACGGTCAGGACGAGACCATCCTGCCCTCTCTGGCCATGGGTGGTGCACGCGGCGGCATCGGCGGAACCACGAACTACAATGGCCGCGGCCTCGTGGGTATCATCGAGGCATGGAAGAAGGGTGACCTGGAGAAAGCCCGTGAACTGCAGAACTACGCTCAGGCTGTCATCAACGTCATCTGCCACTTCAGAGGCAACATTGTGGGGGGCAAGCGCATCATGAAACTCATGGGTCTCGACCTCGGCCCCAACCGCACACCCTTCCAGAACATCACCGACGAGGAAGAGAAGCGACTGAAAGCCGAACTGGACGAGATTGATTTCTGGAATAACTGCAACTTACTTTGATTGAACATTGAGCATTAAACATTGAACATTTACGATGAAACGATATTCTCTATTATTGACTATTCTGCTATTCTTCCTACCGATGACCACGCAATGGTCAATGGTCAATAGTAAATGGTCAATAGTAAACGCACAGGAGAAACTTGAGATTGAGGCTCTTGCACCACACCAGGTAACGAACGGGCAGGGAGTAGCCGCAGCCTTCTGCGGACAGACAAATGGAAAGCTCACCATTGCCGGCGGTTGCAACTTCCCCGATACGTCTGCCGTCAAGAAATACTACAACTCCATTTGGTACCTGGACAAGAAAGGCTGGTTCAAACGGACATTTTCTCTGCCACAGCCTACTGCCTACGGAGCCAGTGTGACCATTGACGATGCTATTGTCTGCATCGGCGGTACAGACGGGCAACAGAGCTTCGCTGATGTGTTCCGCCTGAAAGACAAAGGCATCGAAGCCTATCCTCCCCTGCCTATGGGCATCGACAACGGGGCGGCGGCCACGGACGGGGAGCACATCTACCTTGTTGGTGGCCAGTCGGACGGCAAGCCCCAGATGGAAGTGTATCGCATAGATGCACAACTGACTGTTTACAATGAAGACAGGCTGGGGTGGCAGTCCATCGCTACCCTGCCCGGCCAACCCCGCTTGCAGCCAACGGCCGTTATACAGACCAACGGACTGGATCAGTCGCTCTATGTATTCGGCGGCTACGACCCTGAAACAGGTAAGATTGCAGAAGATGTGCTGGAACTGAACCTGAAGACGATGCAGTGGACCAGCCATCAGGGCAGTCGTGCCACCGTGGGCATGACAGCCACCACATCTGGCTATAGCCATGTGTTGCTGTTTGGCGGTGTCAACAAGGAAATCTTTGAGAATGCCGTCAAGGCTGGCAATGACTCATTGTTTGCAGCAGAAAATCCAGAGTTTGGCCGCGAATACCTCACGCACCCAGCCCCATGGTACCAGTTTAACCCCGACGTACTGGTGTATCACACCATCACCGACTCGTGGTATAGCATTCCGGGCTCATCGCTGTTAGCCCGCGCCGGTGCTGGTTTAGTGAATATGGACGGCAGTTATATGCTCATGGATGGTGAAAGTAAGCCTGGTGTGCGCAGTTCTGAGGTCATGAAGGTATCGTTTACCCACTCCGTCAGCTTTGGTTGGCTGAACTGGATTGTACTGGTTATTTACCTGTTCTCCATGTTGGGACTCGGAGTGTACTTCATGCGCCGCGAGGGTGGCAGTGACGACTTCTTCCGTGGTGGCGGTCGCGTACCTTGGTGGGCGGCAGGTATTAGTATCTATGCCACAATGCTGTCGGCCATCACCTACATGACCATCCCTGCCAAGGCCTATGCCACCAACTGGACTTACTATCCCATGCTCGTCATGATACTGGTAGTGAGCTGGCCTGTAGTCAAGTTCTACCTGCCCTACTTCCGCAAGCTGAACATCACGTCGGCATACGAGTATCTGGAACTGCGCTTCAATGCCTTCACACGTTTGATGGCCTCAAGCCTCTTCATCATCTTCATGATTGCCCGCATGGCCCTCGTCCTCTACCTGCCCTCACTGGCCCTGACTGCCGTTACGGGCATTGACATCTACATTTGCATCATCCTGATGGGTGTTATCACCATTATCTATTGTACGATGGGCGGTGTAGAAGCGGTTATCTGGGGCGATGTCATCCAAGGCATCATCCTCGTTGGCGGAGCTTTCTTCGCTGCCGCATGGCTGTGGGGCAATACCGAGGGAGGATTCTCGGGTGCTCTGCAACTGGCCGTCGACAACGACAAACTGCGTCTTTTCGACTGGAGCTGGGACTATCGTCGCGTCACCTTCTGGGTAGCCATCCTGGGTGGTGGTATGGCCAACAACCTCATCAGCTACACAAGTGACCAGACGGTCATTCAGCGTTACCTGACCACCAAGGACGTGGCCAGTGCCAAGCAGGGAATCTGGATGAACGGTCTCATGAGTGTCTTCATCAGCGTGGTATTCTATGTCATTGGAACGGGTCTGTACACCTTCTTCAAGACCCATCCCGCCGAACTCGACTTCACCATGGCCAAGGGTGATGCAATCTTCCCATTCTTCATGATGAGCCAGTTGCCACAGGGATTGGCAGGATTGCTGATTGCCGCCATCTTTGCGGCTACGATGTCAACCATATCGGCTAACATCAACTCCGTATCTACGGCGTTCTCCATCGACTTCTGGAAACGTTTCCGCCCACAGACCGACGACCGTAAGATGTTACGAGTTGCCCGTTGGGCCTGTGTGGTAAGTGGTATCGTAGGCGTAGGGCTTGCCTTGCTGATGGCCACTTGGAACATACTGTCGCTACTAGACTACTTCAACACCATACTTGGTCTCCTCACTAGCGGTTTGGGCGGTCTGTTCTTCATGGGTCTGTTCATGAAGCGCGTCAATGGAACCGCAGCCCTACTGGGCTTTATTACCGGTGAGGTAGTAGTTATCTATCTACAGTTCTTCACACCTGCCGACATACGTCCGTCGTTCATGCTCTTCGGACTCATTGGCATGGTCGTAAGCATCCTCGTAGGCTGGCTGCTCTCACTGGGCAGCAGGCCAAAAGCCGCATAAGAGAACGAATATAAACAAAAAAAGGGGGCACCGGCCAAATGGCCGGTGCCCCCTTTGGGTTTACTCCTTATTCTTTTGCTGCAATTCTCTCTAAAGTCTGCCATACTTGGAAGAGGCCACGAGGAACGTGGAAGCAGCCCTTCCACTTGCCGCCCTTCAACGTCAAGAGAACTTCGCCACGACGGTTCAGATAACCAAACCACTCGGGATATTCACTATCACGGAAGTGACTCCAAGCATAGTCATGGATGCGCATGAACCATTCCAAACACTGTTCATTGCCCGTCAGTTCGTAACCCTTAATCATGGTGATGAGTGTCTCGATGTGTACCCACCAGAGTTTCTGATCCCATTCCAATTGCTGAAGTGGATGCCCCAGACGGTCCATAAAATAGAAGATGCCGCCGTATTGTTTGTCCCAACCATATTCTACCTCGCGCAGGGCTATATGGACTGCCTTCTCAATAAGGTCTTTTC
This sequence comes from uncultured Prevotellaceae bacterium, assembly GCA_947169115.1. GTDB lineage: Bacteria > Bacteroidota > Bacteroidia > Bacteroidales > Bacteroidaceae > Physcousia. The sequence continues at coordinate 27,229 of CAMVOK010000003.1, read as the reverse complement.
TTCCCAAACGACGTCCTAAGTCCATGATAAACCACATGGCCTCGATGGCATGTCCGGGGTTCTGAAGACGACCCTCGTGACAATCGACAAGTTCGCCGTCCTTCGATACGCATTCTACAATCATATCCAACTCTGGACGATAGAATACATCCAAGACCTCATGAAGACAAATGTCGATAGTCTCCTTCAGGAAGTCGGCATCAAGCAGGTCTTCAATCTCCAGAGCCACGTTGCAAAGTATCATGGGGAGGGCGAAGTCCTTCAGGGCACGTGCACCAGGAGCGGCCTTGCTCCACTTGCCTTTCGGATTGTTGCGTTTCTGGAGGACAATGTCGAACGTCCGCTTAGCAATATCGGCATATTCCTGTTTGCCCGTAGCCTTGTACAACTGTCCAAAGGCGATTACGGCAAACGTGTAAGAGAAGATGTTGTAGGGTTCAATGAGGGGCTTGCCATCACGCGTAAGAGAGAAGTACCAATTGAGGTTACCATCATGCCCGTACTTCTTCAAAAACTCTGCGCCCTGAATGGCAGCGTCGAGCCACTCTTTGCGAGTTTCCTCGCTCACCTCCCCACGCGGAACCTTATTATATAAGGTAGAGAGCATCCACACCTCACGTCCTTGAAGCCAGATGAACTTATCGGTATCATAGACCTCACCGTCACGCTCGATGCACGTGAAATAGCCACCATACTCATGGTCGATACTCTTCTCCATCCAGAAGGGCATCACCTTGTCTAACAACTCACTCTTGTACTGCGCTGCAAGCGCCTTGAAATCGATATTCATATCATTACGAATTAGAAATTACGAATTACGATGGCACAAAGATAGGAAAATAATGTAAAATGTAAAGTGCAAAATGCATTTTTCTTTTTTATTTGTGTCCGAAAACATGAATAAGTAGCTTATTCTACTTACAATATAGTTAGACAAGCCCCCTTTAGAGGTGGATACAACAGCTGTCCGAGGAAATATGTTTCTGTAAATACTTCCAAAGTTTTAGCGGACAGTAATAATTTTTAATTCTTTATAGGCCAACCATAAACGCCCTCGAGCGAGACTTGAGGAAATGGCAACGCTTTTAAGTTTACTTTCTGAGATTAGTAAATAATGGGGTAAGGCTAATAACTTAGGCTTTTCTCGTTTTTATCCCAAAGAAACTCTCCAACAATGCCAACTGGGTCGCTGGCATTTACCGGCGACCAACCTCCTGAGATACAAAGGGTTTGTTATGTGGAATACTTGGGGGATTTGACTTTCAGGGTTATAGCGTCGGAGAACACCAGATTACGTGCTGGTGATACCTTCCAGTGCAGTCTTATCATAGAAGGTGAACCTTTATACATCGACAATCTCAGACATGAAGACTGCCCGACTATGGCATACGTCTGTGGTAAAAAATCAGGGGTATGGTTTGAGTATCTGATGAAATAGTTTTTGGACTTTTGTATCGTGATATACATTGACGGTCATATCAACGAATACCCGTAATGATGTGTAGATATACCTTATAAAAGATTAAACTATATTGCATATATCTTGTCTATCTTATATGCGATACTTCTTGTTGTTTCTCCTATCTTTTCTGCCCCTTTTCTCCTTGGGACAAACAGATACGATTCCCAAGCTAAACATTCGGGGATTGGTACGAGACAACCAGTCGTTCGACCCACTGGAAGGTGCACAAGTACGGCTACTAAGAGACAGCACACAGATTGCAGGCACAGTTGTACAAAAAAACGGTTTGTTCGTACTCCCCAATATCCCTACCGGAAACTATACATTGAGCGTTTCGTTTATCGGCTTCAAGGAGCAAAAATTCGCCCTTAATCTCCCTAAACGCTCAGGAAACTTTCGCATTCAGGACGTACTGATGCGCGAGGATGCCAAGATGATGGCCGAGGCCGTAGTAGAGGGAAAACTACCGGAAATGACAGTGGTTGACGACACTATCATGTACAACGCCGATGCTTTTAAGCTACAAGACGGTGCCATGGTAGAAGAGTTGATTAAACGTCTGCCGGGCATCGTAATCAACGACGACGGCTCCTATACATGGAACGGGAAACAGATAAGCCAGTTTCTGGTGGACGGCAAGGAATTTTTCGGACAGAATCGTGAACTCATCCTGAAAAACCTGCCAGCCGATATCGTTGAAAAGGTGAAGGCATACGACAAACAAAGCGACTATGCTCGCATCACAGGCGTAGATGACGGACAGGAACGTACGGTTCTGGACTTGAATATCAAGAAGAATAAGAAAAGAGGCTGGTTTGGCAACATCGACGGAGCTTACGGCACCCACGACCGATATTCGGGACGAGCCATGGTTAACCACTTTGTTGGCGACCAGAAGTTTTCCATCGTGGGCAATGGGAATAACACACAAGGCAATGGTCTGACAGACCACCAAAGCGGTGGCATGACCATGAACTACCAGAAGAAAGGCGAGGAGAAAGGAAGAAGGAGCAAGAAAGACCCACTGCTGGAACTGAACGGCAACCTTAACGGGAACTTTTCACAAGGTAGCAGCCAGTCGTGGCGCAACAGCCAGAACTTTGAGAATCGAACGGCTGCATACTCAAACTCTTGGAACCAAAATAATAACGACTCGAAAGGACTTTCCTTTAATTATAAGATAGAATGGAGACCTGACAGTATGACAAACATACTCATACGTCCTGAACTATCCTGGAACACCTCGGGAAGCCGTTCTGCAAACGAAAGTGCCACCTTTCAGGATGACCCCTATGCGCTCTCCCGTAACCCATTGGCAGAATATCAGACTCTGGCCCCACTCATTGGCGTAAACCATAGGATAGGCCGCAACCAATCGGAATCCAAGAACCTTAACGCCAGTGGGTCTGTACAAGCAAACCGACGTCTGTCAAAGCCGGGGCGTAATGTAACCTTGAACGCCGATGCCAGCTATGGACACAGCAATAGCGAGAGTCAGTCGTACAGCCAAGTGGATTATTACCAAATACTGGCTCTTTCGGGAGAAGACTCGGTTTATCACAAGATACAATACAACGATGCCCCCTCACGGAACCGTAACTTCTCAACACGGCTTTCCTACACGGAACCTATTGGACGGCAGATATTCCTGCAAATGTCATACCAGTATAGTCGGCGTTTCACCGACCGCGACCGTACCGTCAGCAGCATCTTCGACCCTGTTCCCATAGGTGTCTCACCTGACAACTATCGACAATGGCAAGCTTACTCCATCCCCGATATTGCCCAATGCAACTATACCACCAATACGTACCAGAACCACAACCTACGTTTGCAACTACGCATCAACCGGACACTTTACCGCCTTACCATCGGAGCCAACTTGCAACCACAAATCAACCAGGTGGACTATAACAAAGGCGTCAAGCACTACGATGTACGTCAGTCCGTATTCAATGCTTCGCCCAACATTAACTTCCGTTACATGTTTTCCAGACAAGAACGACTGGAGTTCCGCTACAATGGAAATACAGGGCAGCCTTCCATCACCGACCTCATCCCCGATACCCTCTCCAATGCCGACCCATTGAACATTCGGCTGGGAAATCCTGAACTGAAGCCTTCGTTCACCCACAACATAACGGCCAGCTATAATCGCGCTGTCACCGAGAAACAACGTACATTCATGCTTAATGCCCAATTCCGTACTACACAGAATTCTACGACCAACCGCACAGAGTACAACGACCAGACGGGTGGGCGCATCTCCAAACCCGTCAATATTAACGGGAACTGGAACGGATCGCTCTCCTTTAATTTCAATACCGCTTTAGGCCCCGAAAAATACTGGCGAATAAACACAGGCACCAACGGTTCTATGACCAACGCTGTCGGTTATGTCTATCAAAGCAAAGCACAGCAAACCATAAGAAACCGCACACGAGGAATGAGAGCCAACCAGAGTTTGCGTCTATCCTACCGTCGTGACTGGGAGAGCCTATACAACTTAGAAGTGAGTGCCAATGGGAATTTCTCCTATAATCTCAGTCGCTCCACCAATACTTCGGCATCCAAACTCGATACATATAACTTCTCTTATGGGGCATCATTCAATCTTCAGTTCCCCTGGGGTATGAGTTTATGGAGTAATCTATCAGAACATAGCCGACGGGGCTATGCCGATGCGGCAATGAACACCAATGAACTCATTTGGAACGCTGGAATCAGTCAGCGCCTATTGGCTAAGAAGAATCTTACGCTAAGCATACGTGCAAACGACCTGTTAGGCCAGCGCGACAATATAAGTCGCTCCGTATCCGCCACCGCACGTACCGATTCGCGTGATGAAGCCGTTAACTCCTACATCTTATTTTCCGCCAACTGGCGCTTTGGTAAATTTGGCGGTCGTGGACAGCATCGTGGCGAACGCAACCTATAAGCCTTACAAATATGCCTTACTATTGCATAGGCCGCCGCATTACTATTGCATAACCCATTGCATTACTATTCCTCCAGCCAACATAATACTATTGTTCAAGCCCTAATCTGGATAAGCTGAAGCTACATCTTGGTAATGCAAGAGTACCAACATCTATACACAGACATGAGAAAGCATACAAGCCAAACTTGTCGTCTATTAGATAGAATGGAACCGAAAATCGCGTTTATTAAAGATAAATATCTATACACATAAGGTGTACATACAAAAAATTACCTACCTTTGTATTTAGAAACAGATAACATTAATTAAAAGGATGATTATGAAAAAATTTCTTTTCACGCTGGCATGTGTCATTATGCCCATAGCCAGCACATGGGCACAACAGAAGGCCGACGACATTATTGGCACATACAAGGTTGTGCAGAAAGGCGATAATTCTAAAGTGGAATTCCGAAAGAAAGGCAAAGGCTACTGTGCCCAAGTCGTTTGGTTAGAAAACATGAAAAATAAGGACGGCAGCTTGCGCAGAGATGTAAAGAATCCCGACAAATCAAAGCGAAACACGCCCAGCGACCAGATTGTCCTCATCGAAAACATTACTTTTGACGAGGCTAAGGGAGAATGGGGAAATGGTCAAATCTACGACCCCACACGTGGAAAGTTCTTCAAAGTACGCGTGTCGTTCAAGGATGCCAAGACACTGAAAGTACGCGGTTCGTGGGGACCCATCAGCGAAACCGTTTACTGGGATAAGCTATAATAATCTAACGAAACGATGCCACGCTCATGACCCATTGACCTGACTCGCGGGTCTCTAAGCAATAATCTCCACTTGCCAGGATATTCTTCATGTCGTCGCGAATGCCTGTACCCAACAGCTTCGCGACGGCTTCTTTTTGTGTCCACAGGCGTAAGAACTCCCACTCCCGTTCACATACAGAAGGAAGAGACATTATCACATGCTGCTCTTCCTCATTCATGGTATAACGAATAAGGGAATCGGACACCCTTCTCCTACATTCGATATCGACACCAACAGGTTGGTCACTGATAGCACATGCCACAGCTTCCCGACAATGACTAAGTGAGAAGAAGGGAGATGAAACGAGGAAAGGCTTCCCATGCTCATTATATACGAAAGCAGGGGGAGCCTTAATGCCGTACTCCTCGCACAACCCCTTGCAAAGCAAGCGGTAGGCGAGGAGTGATTGGCGACGGCCGATATCATGTTTGATAGCCTCGGTACGTTCCCTGCGCCATAGGGGCAGTTCCGCTGTCCACTGAGCTATCTGTTCAGCCGAATATTCTTGTATCTTGTCGTCGATATATATCATCGGGACATAGCGGGGACACTCTTCCTGTGCCCCGACTTAGAATTCGCAGTTCTTCGGTGTACGAGGGAAGGGGATGACGTCACGAATGTTCTGCATACCCGTTACGAAGAGTATCAGGCGCTCGAAACCGAGACCGAAGCCAGCGTGCGGGCAGGAACCCCAACGACGGGTGTCGAGATACCACTCCAGTTTCTCGGTCTCCATACCGCGACGATTGATTTCAGCCATCAGCTTGTCGTAACTCTCCTCACGGACAGAGCCACCAATGATTTCTCCAATCTGCGGGAACAGGACGTCAGTACCCTGCATGGTTTTTCCATCCTCATTCAGCTTCATGTAGAAAGCCTTTATCTCTTTCGGATAATCAGTCATGATGACGGGTTTCTTGAAATATTCCTCCACAAGATAACGCTCGTGCTCCGAAGCAAGGTCGTCGCCCCACTCGCATGGGAACTCGAACTTTCGCCCGTTCTTGATGGCCTCTTGCAGAATCTCAATACCCTGAGTATAAGGCAGACGTACGAACGATTCCTTCAATACACCCTCCAGACGTTCGATGAGGGTCTTATCCACCATCTTGTTCAAGAACTCCAAGTCGTCACGACAATTGTCAAGTGCCCAGCGCACGCAATACTTGATGAAGTCCTCTTCAAGGTCCATCAGATCCGTCTTATCATAGAAGGCCATTTCGGGTTCTATCATCCAGAACTCTGCAAGGTGGCGAGGCGTGTTGGAATTCTCAGCACGGAACGTGGGACCAAAGGTATAAATCTGCCCCAGTGCTGTAGCGCCAAGTTCACCCTCCAACTGACCGCTCACGGTGAGCGATGCCTGTTGGCCAAAGAAGTCGTCGTCATAGATAATCTTGCCCTGCTCGTCCTTCTTCAGGTCGTAGAGGTTCTTCGTCGTCACCTGAAACATGTTGCCAGCTCCTTCACAGTCGCTGGCCGTGATGAGCGGTGTGTGGAAATAGAAGAACCCATGTTCATGGAAATAGGTGTGTATGGCCATGGCCATATTGTGGCGGATGCGCAGGATGGCACCGAAGGTGTTCGTCCTAGGACGCATGTGAGCCACAGTGCGCAGATATTCCCACGAAGCACCCTTCTTCTGCAGAGGATAGGTATTATCGCACACACCGAACACCTCTATTTCTTTGGCCTGTATCTCACTGGCCTGACCAGCGGCGGGGCTCTCCACCAGTGTTCCTATAACCTTCAGACAAGCACCTGTGGTAATCAGCTTGACAGTTTCTTCATCGAAGTTCTGATCCTCGCCTACAATCTGTATATTCTTGATGGTGGAACCATCGTTTAGGGCAATAAAGAAGATACCCTTCGAGCCACGCTTTGAGCGCACCCAACCCATCACTGTTATCTCGCTGCCGAAGTCCGTTCGGCGAAGCGCGTCAATTATCTTTGTTCGTTTCATTATCATATATCGACCCCCACCCCTTTCCCTCCCCGAGGGGAGGGCGTATATAAATAGGAACGCTAAGGTCTTATGTTATGGTTAATACTTAACTATTATATTCTCTTTTAGTAACCACTCCCCTCCCCCGGGAGGGGCAGGGGGTGGGGTCTATTCAAACATCCCTGTATGCAACATGTTCACCTCGGCTTCGGTCAGGAAACGCCAATCACCACGGCGCACATTCTTCTTGGTCAAACCAGCGAAATAAACACGGTCTAGTTTCGTGACCTTATAGCCCAAATGCTCGAAAATGCGACGTACAATACGATTCCGCCCGGAATGAATCTCAATACCCACCTGCTTGCGATCTGTATCACTTGCATACTCAATGGCATCAGCCTTTATCGGGCCATCCTCCAATTCTATTCCTTCTGCAATCTGGTGCATATCTGCTGCTGTCACATTCTTATCAAGATGGACATGATAGATTTTCTTTTTCTTATACTGGGGATGCGTGAGTTTACTTGCCAACTCGCCATCGTTGGTGAGCAAAAGTACACCTGTAGTATTACGGTCGAGACGTCCAACAGGATAAATACGTTCACGACAGCACCCTTTAACCAAATCCATGACTGTCTTTCGGTTCTGAGGGTCGTCACTTGTAGTCACTGTGTCCTTCGGTTTATTCAGCAATACATAGACCTTCTTTTCTGGTGTAATAAGCTGATCATGGAACAGCACAGAATCTGTACGCATGACCTTGGTTCCCAGCTCGGTAACAACCTGACCATTCACCCGAACCACACCAGCTTGAATAAAATCGTCAGCCTCGCGCCGACTACAAACGCCAGAGTTAGCCAGAAACTTATTTAAGCGAATTGGTTCATTCGGGTCGTAATGCGTCTCTTTGTACTCTATCTGCTTCTTCATGCTATACTTGGCATGAGGATTATAGTCTGCAGTACGCTGGCGGTAAGGACGTTGCTGTCCGTTGCCTCCCTCACGATAAGGACGTTGACCATAACTGCCCTCACGGCGTTGATAGCCACCTTCACGATAGGAACGTTGACCATAGCCACCTTCACGATGTTGGTACCCACCTTCACGATAAGGACGTTGCTGACCATAGCCACCCTCCTTACGCTGATAACCGTCTTCACGATTATATGACTGATAGCCGCCTTCACGGCGTTGACCGTAGCCAGTGCCCTGTGGGCGTCCCGACTCTGTGTTGCTTCGGTGAATGCGTGGACGCTTCGTACGTCCTTCGCCATTACTAAAATTCCTTGATGATTCTCTGTTGTAGGAGCGATAACCCTCTCGGTCACCACTTCCCTCCTCGGAGAACTGTGTTCTCCAACGCTCGTCTTCTGTAATCATGATTACCATCAGACCCACCCCCCTACCCCTCCCTTGTAGGGCGGGGAGTAGATACTTTTACTTTTAATTGTTAATTATTCTCTTTTCATTTAATGTGACCTCTCCCTCCCTACAAGGGAGGGCAGGGGGAGAGTCTTTCACATCCCCGTATATGTATGAGGCGACAACTGTCTCAGTTCTGCCCGCACACTTTCGGGAATGTCTAATGTTTCGATAAATTCTTTTATAGTTTCTTGACTAATACCCCGCCCTGTACGTGTCAATGCTTTCAGCGTCTCATAAGGCTTCGGATATCCTTCACGGCGCAGGATTGTCTGTATTGCCTCTGCCAATACAGCCCAACAATTGTCTAAATCCCGATGGATAGCCTCTTCATTTAGGACTAATTTACGTAAACCTTTCAAAGTACTTTGTATGCTGATAAGCATGTGTCCCATAGGCACACCGATATTACGCAGCACTGTACTGTCAGTAAGGTCACGCTGCAAGCGACTGATTGGCAATTTCTGAGCCAAATGTGAAAGGATAGCATTCGCCATACCCAGATTACCCTCCGAGTTCTCGAAATCAATCGGATTCACCTTATGGGGCATTGCACTTGAACCAACTTCACCTGCCTTTACCTGCTGACGGAAATATTCCATGGAGATATATTGCCAAATATCACGGTCAAGATCAATAATAATGGTATTGATACGCTTCATGGCATCAAAAACAGCAGCCAAACAATCATAGTTGCTTATTTGTGTGGTATATTCCTCACGTTCCAGCCCAAGTTTATCCGCAACAAAACGATTTCCAAACTGACGCCAATCGTAATCGGGATAAGCCACATGATGAGCATTGAAATTTCCAGTAGCACCGCCAAACTTAGCGGTCAAAGGACATTCCTTTAGCATCTCCAACTGACGTTTTAAGCGATAACTGAAGACTTGTATCTCCTTACCCAATCGAGTAGGGCTGGCTGGCTGACCATGTGTCTTGGCCAACATTGGCACATTCTTCCAAGTCTCAGCATACGTCTCCAACTGATCTATCAACTCTTCCAGAAGAGGATAATAGACATTATCTAAAGCTTCCTTCAATGACAAAGGAACACTTGTATTATTAATATCCTGAGAAGTCAAACCAAAGTGGACAAATTCCTTATACTTGTCTAATCCCCCCAAGACATCAAGTTTTTCCTTGATGAAATATTCTACTGCCTTTACATCATGGTTAGTTATAGCCTCAATATCCTTTACTCGCTGTGCATCTTCCACCGAGAACAGACGATAGATATCACGCAGTTTATCAAAAGGAAGCGGAAAATCCGCCAACTGTGGCAATGGCAGTTCACACAATGCGATAAAGTATTCAATCTCTACCCGAACACGATACTTTATCAAAGCATACTCCGAGAAGTAGTTAGCCAAAGTTTCGGTTTTCGCCCTATATCTCCCATCTATGGGAGAAACAGCAGTAAGAATATCCATTTCCATAAAAGCATGTAAGAAAATTCGGCCACAAAGATAAGAAAAATACTTGAAATTAACAAAAAATATAGGTTTCATCATCACGACGAAACCTATACCTCATTAATCATCAAAGAAAATTATCCATTTCACATGGATGTGGGCGCTGACGGATTCGAACCGCCGACCCTCTGCTTGTAAGGCAGACGCTCTGAACCAGCTGAGCTAAGCGCCCAAGGAAACCACCGTTCCAATTTTGTAGTGCAAAATTACTACTTTTTCTTCTGACAAACAAATTTCTGCCCGTTTTTTTACTTTTTTTCTGTGAAACGTTTTGTTTGTTCCTCAATGAGCGATGAGTCCTCAAAGTAATTAATACGCATTGCACGACGTACGGCATCCATAGTCTCGGCCGCCTTCTGACGTGCCACCTCACTACCCTTCCGTAGAATCTCAAAGACTGCGGGAATATCCTTCTCATACTCAGCACGACGCTGACGAATTGGCTCCAATGTTTCCTGCAAAACAGCTGTCAATAACTTCTTACACTTCACATCGCCCAATCCACCACGAGTATAATGGTCTTTCATTTCCTGTAACGTCTGGTAATCTGTTGTCAAACGAGCGACCTGTTCATCAGTACAGAAAGCATCAAGATAAGTAAACACCGTATTGCCTTCTAAATGGCCTGGATCATTAACCTGCAAATGCAAGGGATCCGTGTACATGACCTTCACCTTCTTAGCCACCTCATCCGCGCTGTCGCTCAAATAAATGCAGTTACCCAACGACTTCGACATCTTGGCCTTGCCATCCGTACCTGGTAAACGCAAGCATGCAGAATTCTCTGGCAAAAGGATATTGGGTTCGACAAGTACATCGCCATATATATTATTGAAACGACGAACTATCTCACGGCACTGTTCCAACATGGGTTCCTGATCCTCGCCAACAGGCACAGTCGTTGCCTGGAAAGCAGTAATGTCTGCCGCCTGCGAAATTGGATAGGTAAAGAAACCAACAGGAATACTTTCACCACCAAAACCACGCATCTGAATCTCTGTTTTCACCGTTGGATTTCGCTGAAGACGACTCACCGTGACAAGATTCATATAATAGAACGACAATTCCGTCAACTCGGGAATCATACTCTGGATGAACAGCGTACTCTTTTCTGGATCAAGACCACACGAAAGATAATCTAGGGCAACCTCAATAACATTCTGACGTATCTTCTCTGGATTCTCAACATTGTCCGTCAATGCCTGGGCATCAGCCTCAAATACAAAGATACGATTATAATCTCCCGAATTCTGTAGTTCCACACGACGACGAAGCGAACCAACATAGTGGCCAATATGCAATTTACCAGTTGGACGATCACCCGTGAGTATTATTTTCTCTTTTGCTTCCATAGTATAAACCAAATTTGAGTGCAAAGATAATGAAAAGCAACCGTAAGACAAAAAGAACAGCCTCCTTTTTTAGAAAAAACACAAAATACAGAAAAGGAGAAAATACAGAAAGGCACACTGCCATAAGCAATGTGCCTTTCTATAGTTTATGAATAAATTCTTACTTCAGTGTAACGACTGCACGACGGTTGTAAGAGATAGGACTCAGGTCTGCTACACCACCCTGACCTACGGTCTCAATGTTGTCAGCACTTACGCCCATGTCAATCAGAGCCTTCTTAACAGCCTCAGCACGCTTCTCAGACAGAGTCTGGTTGTAAGCTGCACTACCAGTCTTGCTATCAGCATAACCAGTTACTACCAACTTCTTGCCCTTGTTCTTAGCAATCTCAGCAAGTTCCTTCACGTTAACCAGATCCTTCTTAGAAGCAATAACGCTACGGTTGATGTTGAAGAATACAGAAGCACTTGTGCACTCGAACTCAGTAACGGTCTTAATAACCTCCTTCTCGATAACCTTGGGCTTCTTAGCCAACTCGTCCTTCAGAGCAGCGTTCTCAGCCTCAAGAGCAGCGATAGTACCATTCAGCGCATCAATCTGAGCCTGGTGGTTAGCCAAAATAGCATCCATGTCAGGAGCATTCTTCCAACCCACCTTACCGAGGTTCACACCGATACCGGCAGCAATACCGAGTTGCAGGTCACGGGTCTTGATACGGTTACCCGTCTTAGCACTTGCTACGCGATCCATGTCGTTTTCACCCAAGTTACCATAAATATCCAAATTGATGTGCAAACGCTTGGTAATATTGAATGTATTGAATACACCAACCGTGGTCAACAAAGAACCCTTTGGACTAGTATAGTCTCTCTTTCCACCGGTTGTCACATCATACACATCCTTGGTTTTCAACGCCCAATGCATGCCAATGCCACCATATACACTGATATTCCAAACACGGGGCTTGTAGCCACCGAACAAGTTGGTCAGGTTTACCATGGGTTGGAAACTCAAGCTTACCTGATGCAGCGTGGGGTTACCACCCTGAGGATAGGCATTTTCCCAAGAAGAAAAATTAACCTGAGTGTCCCAGGCAGCGACACCCTTCAAACGCATACCGAATACAGGAGTTGCCCACTTACCAATGCTTATCTCACCTCCCCAGCTACGGCGACCCGGCCAGAAAGGATTCTTGTTAGCATTGGGCTGACCATGCTCCTGAGAAGAGTAGGAGGACAGGTGAGTACCAGCCACGTCAATAAACCAATTGTCCCAGAAGCCATTCGTCTGAATTTGATGCTTCAAAGTGGGATAGCTTTCATTCTCCTGAGCCATTGCAAAGGATGCGACACCGCAGAAAGCCAGCAACATCATTAACTTTTTCATACTAAATTAAAATTAAATATGTTAATACTATTTTCTATTTTCTGTTTTTCACTCACACCATTGGAGCGCATAGTCACCCCATAAGTTTGGCACAAAGTTACAAAATAAATTCAAAATAAATTCAAACTTTTTATGTTTTTTTTACAAAATAAGGATTTTTTATGATTTTTAGCCTTATCTGAAGAGTTTTTCAAGGTTTTCATGGGGATAAATAACAACTATTGGTTTCCCATCTGGAGTATAATTGGGACTTTCTTGTTGGAATAGGGTATCAACCATACTCTCCATTTCCTGCTGAGACATAACCTGTCCAACAGGAATGGCTGCATTTTGTGCCAAAGTCAAGGCCATACGATGGTGCAAATCCTCCTCCATTAGTCGTCCGCCCTCCTTTAGATTCTCAACAATGTCCATAAATAATTGTCGTGGATTAGAGTTATCCAACCCGGCTGGTATCCCCTGTAACGTATAACTGCCACCTCCAAGCGGAGAAATATCGAAGCCCAAAGACTTCAAGCCACCCTGCATTTCTTCGAGCAAGGGGATATCCGAAACTGGGAACTGAAGAAGTTCGGGAAAGAGGAGTCCCTGCGAAGAGGTTGGTTTTCCAGCCAATTGTTCTCTATACCTATTATATAATATACGCGCGTGCGCCCGATGCTGATCGATTATCATCAAGCCCGAACGGACCTCCGTAAGAATGTATTGTCCCCGATACTGATAATGCTGAACACTTCTGTCTATTTCAGAGAATACTGGAAGTTCATCCACGTTCTGGGCTACATCAGAGTGATCCGAATGGTCTTCATATAGAGACATCCAATTATCAGGAACGACAGGGCGAGACGACACAGAAGATGTCTGACCAAAAGGATTGTAGTTAGAATCAACGGAGGTATGAGGGAAAGAGGCAGGAAGCGAACGCCCTGATGTGGGTTGATATACTGGTATCTCACTCGGACGGCCTGCCGTATCAAACTCTATGGTAGGAACCGCATTGAAGCGACCAAGCGACTCTTTTACGGCCGCCAGAATAATTTGCCAGATAGCCTGCTCGTTCTCAAACTTGATTTCCGTTTTTGTCGGATGAATATTCACATCTATGGTCGAGGGGTCAACCTGCATATACAAGAAATAAGGAACCTGTTCCGTGGGTTGCACGAGAGCATCGAATGCCTCCTGAACAGCCCTATGGAAATACGGATGGCGCATATAGCGTCCGTTGATAAAGAAGAACTGACGAACCCCTTTCTTCTTTGCAGACTCCGGCTTTCCCACGTAACCATGCATCGAACATAGCGTAGTCTCCACATCCACGGGAAGTAATTGTTCGCTCAGTTTCTTTCCAAAGACTGTAGATATACGCTGTTTTTGCGATTCAGACGGCATGGTCAACATCAAATGGTCATTGCTCGTAAACGTGAAATGGATTGACGGGTTCACCAATGCCACACGTTCCAGTTCTTGAATGATTGCAGACAATTCCGTTTGATTGCTTTTAAGGAACTTACGCCGGGCAGGAACATTAAAAAACAAGTTCTGGACTAAGAAATTACTACCAACCGGACAGCTATCTGGTTCCTGAGATATGATTTTTCCACCCTCAATCGTAAGACAGGTACCGAGTTCGCTATCAACAGCATGTGTTTTCAAAGTCACCTGAGCCACCGCCGATATACTGGGCAGAGCCTCGCCACGGAATCCCATTGTTGTCAAGGAGAAAAGATCTGAAGCCTGGGAAATCTTACTCGTGGCATGACGTTCAAAGGCCAGACGCGCATCAGTTTCAGACATTCCCTTTCCGTCATCCACCACCTGAATAGAAGTCCGTCCGGCATCCACCACCAAGACATCTATGCGACGAGCCCCAGCATCCACCGCATTTTCAAGAAGTTCTTTGATTACCGAAGACGGTCGCTGTATCACTTCTCCGGCAGCGATCTGATTTGCAACAGAGTCAGGCAAAAGATGTATAATATCTGCCATAGGCTCTCTACAATTTACCTATTACAATATAGTGCCATAGAAGAAGGAGTACCAGAATCAGGATAAGTGCCAATGGCCATGTCAGCCGACTGCCACTTTCACTTGCCCGATGGGCACGCGGAGTAAACTGAGAGAACTTTCCCTTAAAATGGTCTGGTTCGATTTCATTCGTAGGCAGTTCACCCATTTCACGCTTCACATCCCTTACCAATTTGTCGAGTTTATCTTTTCTCTCACTCGTATAAAACTGTATTGGCCTATATTTACGGGGTTCCCGTGTCTGAAACATTCCCATTTTTATTCCTTTCTTTATTTTCTTTTTTCTTCTCTTTTACGTCTTCCAAACGCTGACGTGGTGCCATACGGCGAACACTCTCCTTCAGTTCCGTCCCACTCTTCTTTGGTCGCCAATTAAAAATATCATCCTTATCCAATGGGCGAACATAGTCGAACCATGCAAAATTTTCCAAGTATAACTCACCAGGTGGAACAAGAGTCAAAGGATACATCACTCCAGAAGCCTCCGGCATCCATATTTTGTCCACCTTACGGTCGGTCAGGAATATCTTCATCTGGCTGCTCTCTGTATGATTCATTCCTATCATCAAGGAATCGTCATCAAACGGGAAATAATTTACATAAACATTCATGTCTGCCACAGTCAGATAAATATCACCTTCCTTAAAGTAAGAATGCATTTCCTTACTTGCCACCTGATTATAATGGACGGAGTCTATGCGTTCCACAGAGAGTGCCTGATTGATGACATATACGCTATCTATAGTAGAATCGTTTCTCCATGCTTTTATCATCTCGCCCAACAGTTGCTGTCCGTCCTGCCAGACGATAGGATCTTTATACATTGTTGTACAGGAGTCACGTCCATCATACACCATGGAGTCGCACACAGCCTGAATATCCACCCGATAGGCACGTACGTGATGATAGGCATGAAGCATGCGATATACCGAATCAGTATTGATATGAAAGGTATAGAGGAAGAACGAATCGGCATGGGCATAGAATGTATCCTTCTGTGAATAGTCTATCAGCACAGCACTATCTGCAGCCTCAGCATATCCTGCCTTATCATCATAAAGAGCATAATTGCCAACAAACTTATTCTTATTGAGGGTATCTGTATATACAGCATGCCCGTAAGCCTTTCCCACCGAATCTTTTCCGTTCCAATATACGCTATCACCGACCAGCACCTTGTACCCATTCTGCAATATTGAGCGTTGCAGCAGGAACGATTCTTCTGTATTTGAATCGTAATAGCCGTCTATGGTATAGATATGATTATTGCCGTTGTCGATATTGCTTGGGCCAAGCACATGGGCTATTCCCGTCCGGGTATTGTAGTGAAGGGTATCGCCCACAAGCACGGAACGTGCCTCCTTAGGTGGGCGAGGGTTCACCAGACGTACATTGTAGTTGAAGACAGCGTTGCGCGTTGACAGGTTATATTCTCCCCAGTCACTGGTCAGTTCATTGTCCTTATCCACAAGACGACCTCCCTCAAAGAAATATCCAAGGTCGTAAAGTCTATCATAGTCCAGAGAATCGGCATACAACGTGGACTCACGATGTTTCAGCACCACATTGTAGCGTGCCCGGGCTATCTGATCCATACCATCATAGAACAAGATGTCACTAATCAACGACAGGGTATCTCCCTGTTTCATTTTGACATGGTCGAAGGCGTCAAACGAGTTTGTAGCCTCATAAAACAAGGCACTATCGCAGAACATCAGTGTTCCGTCATGCTCAAGCTGCACGTTTCCAACCAGAAACTGTGCCGTAGGATGCTGTAGTTGATTGAAATAGAGACGGTCGGCATGCAACAAATGCACCCGCGAGTCAGAAGACTTGCGGGTATCCTTCTTTCGTCCTGGCCCCATGGTCATGGAAAGAGCCAGCACGGCGAACAAACATATATAAGATAGTCGCAGCCGTTTCATTTCACCCATCCGGGATATTCAAACTCACAGTCGCACCATTCTTCATTGATGCGGATATACGTGGACTTTTGTTTTTCCTGAATCCATGCCCTGAGCAGTTCGTCCTTCTTCTTTTCCAGAACAATTCCCTTCAAGACCTGGAAATCCTCCGACATACTTGCACGGTGTGCGTCGATGCGGTTTTTCAGTTTGGCAATGGCGCAAACCGTCTTCATACGTTTGTTGGTCATCTTGAAAGGTTTCGATATCTCACCTACCTTCAGGGTATCAACGACGCGTGCCAGTTCGGGAGAGAGGTCGGCCAGTTCGCTCATCTCGAATTTGGAGGTCTGCATCATTCCGCCTTCTGGACGCTGTTTCTGGTTGGTTATCAAACCATGATTATTTCGGGTATCCTTATCGTCGCTGATGTATCTGGCACCGTCTTCAAAAGTGAACTTCTCCGCCTTGATGTCACTGGAGATGGAGTCCAGACGGGCCAAAGCAGCATCTATGTCCTTCTGTGCCACATTGGGTTTGCGCAGGATGTGACGGAAGTTTGCCTTGTCTCCGCGCTTGTCCACCAACTGTATGATATGGAAACCGAATTCCGACTCCACAACCTTCGACACCTTCTTGGGGTCGGTCAGGGAGAATGCCACATTGGCGAAGGCCGGGTCAAGTTCGCCACGTCCCACATAGCCGATTTCTCCGCCTTGCTTCTTGCTTTCCTTATCCTCGCTATAGAGGATGGCCATGGTGGAGAAAGCCATGCCACTGTTCGTGATGCGGTCGGCATACCCACGCAGTTCTTCCTTCACGCGGTTTATCTCTTCGTCAGGGATATGGGGTTGCTGAACCAGTATCTCCACTTCCACCTGTGCGGGAATGAAGGGAAGAGAATCCTCGGGCAGGTCCTTGAAATAGCGGCGCACCTCGGCAGGGGTTACCTTGACGTTCTCCGTCAGTTTCTCCCTCATGCGGTTCACCATCATCTCGTTTTTGTAGCGTTCGAAGAGTTCTTCCTTTATCTGGGGCATAGGCATCCCCATGTATTCCTCAAGTTTCTCCTTGCTGCCAGCCGTCATCACCCAGTCGTTGATGCGGTCGTCAACATAGGAGTTCACCTGTGTGTCCGTAACCTGGATGCTATCGATGGCAGCCTGGTGGAGAAAGAGTTTCTGAACGGCCAGCCGCTCTGGGATGACACAATAGGGATTTCCCTTTATCTGTCCCCATGAGGGGTCGCGCCTGAGACCTTCCACATCGCTCCGCAGGATAGCCTCATCACCCACCACCCATACAACTTCGTCGATGACGTTGCTGTTCGTCTGAGCCAGTGAGTGGAGTGTGAAGGCTGCGAATAAAAATACTAATGCCGGTCGTTTCATCCTTTTAATCTGAATAGCGTATTTCTCAATGCTGATTTACAGTGCTCAGAACATCCTGATAAACAATCACGGGATAACGGCGGCGCAGTTCCTCCACAAACTTCTGGTCGCATTCGTTCTGATAGTCCGAAACCACCTGAGTTCCCACGTCGGTCCACTTCTGTGGGCCGGTCTTCAGTTTGCGGCCCACCACTGCGGTGTTGGGGAAGTCCTTCCTCACACGTTGCTTTCCTGTTTTCTGCTTGAAGACCAAAGAGTCCACCACGGCACTCTCACCGATGGCGAAGAGGCGGGGCTGCTCCATGCGCACGGTCACGCTGTCCTTGTTGAAGGCATCCCTCACAGTCTGCGTCCAACGGCTTTCGTCCACTTTCTTGAGCAATTTCTTCACGGCCTTTACGTCGGCCTTCTCACGTGTAAAGTAGGGCATACCGTAGAAGTGAGGCGTGTCCCAGGCATACTTCTTCTTGTTCAGGTTGAAGTAGTTCTGCAGAGCCAGGGTATCAGCTGCAGCAGGGTCCCAAATCCGGGTCTTACTGATTTCGTAGAGCAAGAGTCCGTCGTGGTATTCCTGAACGAGATACTTCAGTTCCATGTCCTGAGCACAGAGGCGTTCCGTCTCGGCATCGAGGAGTTGTTCGGTAGTCAGTCCGCGCAGTTTGGCCAGACTGTCCGTAGCCTGTTGTGCCAGTTTGTCGGCCAGACCGCGGGATTCGAGATAGCGACGAATCTGGGGGGCCAGCGTATCGTAGGGCTCCAGTTGCTTGGTGTCCTTCAGAACTACGATGTGGTAGCCCACAGGGGAGAGGAAGGGAGCCGACATCTCGCCCTTCTTCAGGGCATACATCACGTCTTCGAATTCCTTTACCAGCTGCCCGGGGCCGAACCAGGTGAGTTCTCCGCCACGCATGGCCGACTGGGGGTCTTCGCTGCACGACTTGGCCAGCGAGGCAAAGTCAGCTCCGCCGAGCAGAGCCTGATAGATGCTGTCGATGCGGGTTTTCTTCACGGCCTGTTCCTCGGCTGTGCTCTTCTGGGGCACACGCAGGAAGATGTGGGCTGGCAGTCGCAGGTCGCGACCTCCGAGTTGCTGCAGCATGCCGTCGTAGTAGGCACGCACTTCGCGTTCCTCGGCTCCTTCGGGAACGAGCAGGGGACGGATTTGCTGGTCGCGATAGGTTCGGAACTCGTCCCTATACGACTGTGCCGTGTCCATGCGGGCATCCTCGGCGGCCTTCACCTTCAGCTTGTAGTTAATGAAGAGCTGCACGTATTCCTCCAGGTCTTTGCGGTCGATTACGTTCTCTGTGTTGTTCTTGTTGTAGTTGTATTCAAACTCGCTTCTTGTGACGGGCTGTCCGGCAATGCGCATGATGATGGGGTCGTCTTGCGCTTGCAGTGCGATGTAGAATGCAAAATGTAGAATGCAGAATAATGCTATGCGTTTCATCTCATTGTCAATTATCAATTGTCAATTATCAATTATTGGGGTCGGCTGTAGTTGGGAGCCTCGCTGGTGATGGTGACATCGTGGGGATGGCTCTCGAGGACGCCGGCGTTGGTGATGCGGACGAACTTGGCCGAGTGGAGGGCCTTGATGTCGGGAGCTCCGCAGTAGCCCATGCCGGAGCGCAGTCCGCCGATGAGCTGGTAGATGACTTCCTGCACGGTGCCCTTGTAGGGTACGCGCCCGGCAATGCCTTCGGGTACAAGTTTCTTCACGTCCTTCTCCCCTGCCTGGAAGTAGCGGTCCTTCGAGCCGCATTCCATGGCTTCCAACGAACCCATGCCACGGTATGACTTGAACTTACGTCCGTTGTAGATGATAGTGTCACCGGGACTTTCCTCGGTGCCGGCGATGAGGGAACCTATCATGACGCTGTAGCCTCCGGCAGCCAGTGCCTTCACCACGTCGCCCGAATAGCGCAATCCGCCGTCGGCAATGAGGGGCACACCAGTGCCTTCGAGTGCCTTGGCCACGTCATAGACGGCTGAGAGCTGGGGCACACCGACGCCGGCCACCACGCGAGTGGTGCATATCGAGCCCGGGCCGATGCCCACCTTCACGCCGTCGGCTCCAGCTTCCACCAGTGCCAGTGCAGCCTCTCCCGTGGCCACGTTTCCCACAACGATGTCCACCTGGGGGAACTTGGCCTTAGCCTCGCGGAGTTTCTCGATGACGAACTTCGAATGGCCGTGGGCGGTATCGATGACGATGGCGTCGGCTCCGGCCTCCACCAGGGCAGTGATGCGCTCCATGGTATCTACCGTCACGCCCACTCCGGCTGCCACGCGCAACCGGCCCTTGCGGTCCTTGCAGGCCATGGGCTTGTCCTTCGCCTTCGTGATGTCCTTATAGGTGATGAGTCCGATGAGGTGGTTCTCGTCGTCCACCACGGGCAGTTTCTCAATTTTGTTTTCCTGCAGTATCTGCGAGGCACCGAAGAGGTCGGTCTCCGAGTGTGTCGTAACGAGGTTCTCCGTGGTCATCACCTCGTCGATGGAGCGGTTCAGGTTGCGCTCGAAACGCAGGTCGCGGTTCGTTACGATACCCACCAAGTGATTCTCGTCGTCCACCACGGGGATGCCGCCGATGTGGTATTCGGCCATGAGCCACAAGGCATCGGCCACGGTCTTTCCGCGACGGATGGTCACGGGGTCGTATATCATGCCGTTCTCGGCTCTCTTCACGATGGCCACCTGCCGGGCCTGTTCCTCTATCGACATGTTCTTGTGGATGACGCCGATGCCTCCCTCACGGGCAATGGCTATGGCCATGGTGGACTCGGTCACGGTGTCCATGGCGGCGGAGATGAAGGGAATCTTCAGCTCGATGTTGCGTGAGAACTTCGTCGTAAGATCGACGGTGCGGGGCAGTACTTCGCTGTAGGCCGGTACCAACAGCACGTCGTCGTAGGTCAGTCCGTCCATGACGATGCGGTCTTCTGAGAATGATGCCATATTAGTTACAAATTAGGAATTACGAAAACAATTACGAATTAGGAGTTAAGAGTTAAGAGTTACGAATTACGATGAATTACGATAGCGGTTATTATTTGGGCGCGAAGTTAAGAAAAATTTTCGACGTGTACAAACCATGCCGTCACTTTCGCCACGGATTATACTTCTTTAACCATAATTCGCACTCGGGAAAACACCGACGGCTTCCATTTTCTCCACGCTCCGGGCGGCCCCTCCCGAGCACCACAAAAAGTCATGGGCAAGATTTTGGGGAACTGGTGGTAACCACCATTCCACGATGTTCCTCAGTTCGCCATCTCTGAGTAGAACTTGATGCGAACCAGACGTATCTCCTCCTCCGTATAGTCGCCGCCCAATTCGTCCAGAGCCTCGTCCAGGTCGTCGGTCTCGGCCTCCTCAAAGTAGTCGTAGATGTCGTCCACGTGGTCCTCGTCCATCACCTCGTCGATGTAGTAGTCGATGTTCAGCTTCAGACCGCTATATACAAGACTCTCAATCTCGTCAAGCAATTCCTCGAACGTAATGTTGCAGGCCGTGGCAATGTCCTCCAGATTCACCTTCAGGTCAATCTTCTGGATAATCATCACCTTCTGCTTCGAGCCGCCTGCCTTGGCCGAAGAGCGCACACGCAGATTGTCGGGCCGCTCTATCTCGTTCTCCTCGCAGTGACGGGCAATCAACTCGCAGAACTCCTTGCCGAAACGCTTTGCCTTGCCCTCGCTCACACCCTGTATGTTCAGCAGTTCCTCCGTTGTGACAGGGTACATCGTGGCCATGTCCTCAAGCGTCTGGTCCTGGAAAATGAGATAGGGTGCCTTGTTCATGCGACGGGCTATGCTACGGCGCAAATCCTTGAGCATAGCCAACAACGTCTCATCCAGCGCAGAAGTCGTAGCCACCTCGTAGTCGGCATCCGTAAAGTCGTGGTCCTCTATAACGTAGAAAGGCTGGGGCGAACGCATGAACATCCATCCGGGATTCGTCAGTTTTATCAGACCATAGTTCTCCACTTCCTTCCGAAGATAACCTGCCAACAATCCCTGACGGATGACGGCATTCCAGAAACGCGGCGGTGTGTCGTCGCCGATGCCGAAGGAAGCCAGTTGATTGTGCTTATGAGCCAACACCTCCTCAGTAGAACGCCCCACAAGAACATCGATAAGATGAGGAATCTTGAAATTCTCCTTCACGTCGCGCACCACCTTCAGCGCCTTCACCAACTGCTCGCTCGCCTCCACCCGTTCATGCGGATGCAGACAGTTGTCGCAGTTTCCACAATTCTCCTCAGTATAAGTCTCTCCGAAGTAGTGGAGCAACATCTTCCTCCTGCACACACTGCTCTCAGCATACGCCGCCGTCTCCTGCAAGAGTTGCCTGCCTATGTCCTGTTCGTTCAGGGGTTTCCCCTCCATGAACTTCTCCAGTTTCTGCAAGTCTTTCCTTGCATAGAACGTGATGCACTGTCCCTCGCCACCGTCTCTACCGGCACGCCCCGTCTCCTGATAATAGCCCTCCAGGCTCTTGGGTATGTCGTAGTGGATAACATAGCGTACATCAGGCTTATCGATACCCATACCAAAAGCAATGGTAGCCACAATGACGTCAATGCGCTCCATAATGAAGTCGTCCTGTGTCTCGCTACGCTGCTGGGCATCCATGCCGGCATGATAGGGTTTGGCGTTAATCTTGTTCACTTGCAGGAACTCTGCCAAGTCCTCCACCTTCTTGCGCGACAGGCAATAGATGATGCCACTCTTGCCCGAATGCTGACGGATGAAGCGCACAATATCCTTGTCCACATCAGCCGTCTTGGCCCGGATGCCGTAATACAGATTGGGACGGTTAAACGAGCTCTTGAACTCCACCGCACCCTGTATCCCCAGATTCTTCATGATGTCCCCCTTCACCTTGTCCGTGGCCGTGGCCGTCAAGGCAATAATGGGAGCCACCCCTATATTCTGCACAATGGGGCGAATCTTACGATATTCCGGACGGAAGTCATGCCCCCACTCTGAAATACAATGCGCCTCGTCAACCGCATAGAACGAAATCTTCACCGTACGCAGGAAATCGATATTATCCTCCTTGGTCAGGCTCTCGGGAGCCACATACAGCAACTTGGTTCGTCCACTACGGATATCATCCTTCGCACGTTCTACCTCCGCCCTCGTCAACGAAGAGTTTATGAAATGGGCGATTCCATCATCCTCACTCACCATGCGGATGGCATCCACCTGGTTCTTCATCAAGGCAATAAGGGGAGAAATAACGATGGCAGTTCCCTCCATCAGCAGGGCCGGAAGTTGGTAGCAAAGGCTTTTCCCACCACCCGTAGGCATTAGCACAAACGTATTTTTTCCCGCAAGAACATTGCGGATGATAGCCTCCTGATCGCCCTTGAAGGTGTCGAAACCGAAGTACTTTTTTAACTTTTCACTGAGGTTGAAGTCTATCAATTTCGTACTTTTTGGCTTAACGTCCTTACAAAGTTATAAAAAAAAGCCCCAAAGAAACAAACTTTGGAGCCATTATCTAATGTTATTTAATGTTAAAATGTATTTCAGGAGCCTTCCATACCCTCTTGTAGAACAGAGTTCTCAAGCTGACTTTGAGCATACTCCTTGGTGATTACGAGTTTCTCCCCCTTCTTTTTCGACGAGGGTGCCTCGTACTGCAACTGGGTCATCAGCGTCTCCATAATGGAGCGCAAACCACGTGCACCCAGTTTGTACTCTAAAGCCTTGTCCACAATGTAGTCAAGTACCTCCGGCGTAAACTCCAGCGTGATACCATCCATGGCGAACAACTTCACCTGCTGCTTTACCAGCGAGTTCTTGGGCTCGAGAAGTATGCGTTGCAAAGCCTCCCGGTCAAGGGGATTCAAGTACGTCAATACAGGCAGACGACCGATAATCTCTGGTATCAAGCCAAACGACTTTAAGTCCTGCGGCTGGATATACTTCATCAGGTTTTCCTTATCGATGTTACGCGTATGCTGCACGGAGTTAAAACCCACCACATGGGTATTCAAACGCTGGGCTATCCGTTTCTCTATGCCATCGAATGCACCTCCACAGATAAACAGGATATTTTGGGTATTCACCTGGATATATGCCTGGTCGGGATGCTTACGCCCACCCTTGGGAGGCACATTCACAATACTGCCTTCCAAAAGTTTCAGCAATCCCTGCTGCACCCCCTCACCACTCACATCGCGAGTAATACTGGGGTTATCCATCTTACGGGCTATCTTATCTATCTCGTCGATGAAGACAATACCGCGCTCGGCAGCTTTTACATCACCATCAGCCACCTGTAACAAGCGACTCAGTATGCTCTCCACATCCTCACCCACATAACCTGCCTCGGTAAGCACCGTAGCATCCACAATGGTAAAGGGAACTTTCAGCATACGGGCAATGGTTCGGGCAAGAAGGGTTTTACCCGTTCCTGTGGCACCTACCATGATGATGTTCGACTTCTCAATCTCCACCCCATCATCACCCTTATCCTGCTGCAGACGTTTGTAGTGATTATACACACTGACAGCCAGATAACGCTTGGCATCGTCTTGCCCTATGACATACTGATCCAGAAACTCCTTTATTTCCACAGGCTTGGGAAGTTCGTCCATCGACAAGTCGAAGTCCGCCTTCTTCCGCGAAGCAGAATTGCTTTTCAGATTCTCCTGAACAATCTGATAAGCAGCTTCAGCACAATCGTTGCAAATGAAACCCGAAACACCCGTAATCAACAAAGGCACTTCACGCTCCGAACGTCCGCAAAACGAACAAACTTTCTTTGCCATCTGCTTACTGCTTATTCACCAGCACCTGGTCTATCATACCATACTCGCGTGCCTCCTCTGCCGTCATCCAGTAGTCACGGTCACTGTCGGCCCAAACTTTGTCATACGACTGGTGGCTATGGTTGGCAATAATGGTGTACAATTCCTGCTTCAGTTTCTGAATCTCACGAGCCGTAATTTCGATATCGCTGGCCTGACCCTGCGCACCACCCATCGGCTGATGTATCA
This sequence comes from uncultured Prevotellaceae bacterium, assembly GCA_947169115.1. Lineage (GTDB taxonomy): Bacteria > Bacteroidota > Bacteroidia > Bacteroidales > Bacteroidaceae > Physcousia. The sequence continues at coordinate 2,105 of CAMVOK010000003.1, read as the reverse complement.
TCACACGACTGTGGGTTAATGCACTGCGCTTACCCTCCTTGCCGGCCACGAGCAAGACTGCAGCCATGGAGGCAGCCATTCCCGTACAGATGGTTGCCACATCACTCTTGATGAACTGCATCGTGTCGTAAATGCCCAGTCCGGCATGTACACTGCCACCGGGGGAGTTGATGTAGATGCTTATATCCTTACCTGCATCTACAGAGTCGAGATACAGCAATTGCGCCTGTAAGGTGTTGGCCGTATAATCGTCGATTTGCGTACCGAGGAAGATGATGCGGTCCATCATCAGACGCGAGAACACGTCCATCTGGGTCACATTGAGCTGACGCTCCTCCAGGATATAAGGATTCAGGTACTGGTTCTGCATACTGATGACATCGTCCACCACCATGCTGTTCAGTCCCAAATGCTTGGTTGCGTATTTTTTAAAATCTGTCATAATAGAAGTGAGAAGTGAGAAGTGAAAAGTGAGAGGTGAGAAGAGGATACGTTTGTTTTTTGTGACTCATCCAGTCTAATACATTTCTCTTCTCACTTCTCACTTTTCACTTCTCACAAATTAATCCTTAAACATATTATTGAACTCGTCGAGGCTGACGGTCTTCTCTTTCAGAGTCACCGTTTCCTTAGCCTTGGCGGCAATCTTCTGCTCAATGGCACGGGTAACGAGACCCTCCGTCTGCTCCTTCTTCTTCAGCATCTCCTGAGCATAGTTGTTAAGCAGTTCCTCGGGAACTTCCATCATGCCGTACTGGGCAAACTGCATCTTCGTAACCGTCTTGGCAGCCTCCAGAACATCCTCCTGTGTCAGTTTCACCTCAAACTGCTCTGTCAACTGTTCCTTAATGAGTTGCCATGTCAGTTCCTCCAGACTCTTCTCGAAGTTGTCGTCCACAAACTTCTCGTCCTTGTCGGGATTGTTCAGGCGCATGATACGCTTCAGCATCTGTTCAGGATACTCCAGTTTACCCACACGCCCCATCAGGTACTTACGCAAGTCGAGCATAAACTTGAACTCCCCGTCTCTCTCAAACTGGGCAGCCAGCTGCTCTTTGATGCGGGCACGGAACTCCTCTTCGTTCTTCACCTTGCCCTCCCCAAAGATGTGGTCAAACAGGTTCTGGTCAACGGGAGCAGGCTGATAACGGGTAATCTCTTCCACCTGGAAGCTAAAGTCACCCTTCATGTCTACCACTTCCTCCTTCTTCAGGCGAAGCAGCGAAGCCAGCTCTGTTTCATTGTCGTTGTAAGCCTTCGAAGGATTGAACACGAGAACGTCGTTCACCTTTGCATCGGCAAACTTTGCCTTTTCATCATCGTTCTTCATGTAGTCGGGCAGCATTACGGCACCTTCCACCTGCACGCCACCATCCTTCGGATTTCCATCGGCATCAAGTTCTGCCAACAAACCCTTCACCATGTCCTTGGGCTCATATTTCTCCACCTTCACATACTGACCGTTACGGCTAGCATACGACTGAACCTGCTGGTCAACCATCTCATCACTAACAGAGATTGTGTAGTAGTCAACCTTGTCCTTCTTCGTCAACTTAGCATCAAGCTCGGGAGCCAGAGCAACATCGAACACGAACGTAAAGTCATCCTGCAACTCGAAGTCCGTCTTCGGAGTTTTCTCCTCGTTAGGCAGAGGTTCGCCCAATACGTTCAACTTCTCGTCACGAATGTATCCGTATAGTTTCTCACGAATCAACTTATCCACAGCCTCGGCCTTCACCTCAGTGCCGAAACGCTTCTTTAACAAGCCCATGGGTACCTGTCCTGGACGGAAGCCAGGCATATTTGCTTTCTTACGGAAATTCTTCAGTTCCTTCTCTACGTTCTCGGCATAATCTGCCTTCTCAATTTGCATGGTAATAAGGCCGTTCAGAGCATCGACCTTCTCAAAAGATGTATTCATATTCTCTATAATATTTTGTATTAATTCACGAAAAGTGCCCATAAGGCGGCGCAAAGGTACAAATTTTTCACGAGGTAGGCAAACAAGAAGTGTTTTTTTATGTCGAGACGAAGTAACTTAGCTAAAGAGACACGAAAAAGCCCCTGCGGGCATCAGCTCACAGGGGCTTCTTTGAAAAACGGCG
>CAMVOK010000002.1 GCA_947169115.1 uncultured Prevotellaceae bacterium | reverse complement strand
AAAAGAAACGTTATATGACAAAAATGAAATTGAAAATTCCTTTCTCTCCTCCTGACATGAGTGAGGAAGAGGCAAAAGAAGTAAGAGATGCTATACTGTCGGGATGGATTACGACAGGGCCTCGCACTAAGAAACTGGAAACGCAGATTTCGGAATATGTGGGGACGGTCAAGACTGTTTGTCTGAGTTCGGCAACAGCAGCCATGGAGATGATGCTCCATTTGCTGAATGTGCAGCCAGAAGACGAAGTAATCGTTCCGGCATACACCTATACGGCTACGGCCTCAGTTACACAGCATGTGGGTTGCCGGTTGGTCATGGTGGATAGCCAGAAGGACAATGTTGAGATGGACTATGAGCAGTTGGAGCAGGCTATCACGGAGAGAACCAAGGTGATTATGCCGGTGGATATTGCAGGCATCGTGGCTGACTATGACAGGGTGTATGAGATTGTGGAGCGGAAGAAGAGCCTGTTCAAACCTGCCAATGCGCTGCAGGCGAAGATAGGCAGGATTGTTGTGACGGCTGATTGTGCCCATGCATTTGGTGCTGTAAGAAAAGGAAAGATGGCTGGAGCCATTGCGGATTTCAGTGCATTCAGTTTCCATGCGGTGAAAAACTTTACTACTGCTGAAGGGGGTGCTCTCACATGGAAGCTGCCATTTGGAGATTTAAGAGTTAAGAATGAAGAATTAAGAAATTATATGCCCAATGTGCCTTATGTCGAAGGTGAAACATGGAATGAACTGTTGTATCGTATATCTCAACTGTTCAGCCTGCATGGACAGAACAAGGATGCTTTAGCCAAAACAAAGGCCGGTATGTGGGAATACGACATCATCGGCCCTTGGTATAAATGTAACATGACGGACATCATGGCATCTCTTGGCTTGGTGCAGATGCTGCGTTATCCCAAGATGCTGGAGAGAAGGCAGGAGATCGTAGCTCGCTACAATGCCGCACTCGACGGTCTGAATGTGGTAATACTGAATCACAAGGATGCAGAGCATTGTAGTTCACATCACTTATATATGGTTCGCCTGCCGGGTAAAAGTCGCGAAGAGGTGAACCGGGTGATGGAACAGATGGCAGAACGAGGTATTGCCACGAATGTACATTTCAAACCACTGCCGATGATGACGGCATACAAGGCACTGGGTTTTGATATTGCTGATTATCCGAATGCGTACCATCTGTTTGAAAATGAGATAACACTGCCATTGTACACCCGTCTCACCGACGAGGAAGTGGACTATGTGATAACTAACTTCGTAGATATCATCAAGAATTTGTGAAAAGATTATTCGATATAGTTGCGAGCGGACTTGGACTCATTCTGCTAAGTCCCCTCTTTTTGGTTCTTGCCATTTGGATCAAGGCAGATTCAAAGGGACCGGTGTTTTATCGCCAGATACGTGTGGGAAGGTACAACAGGGATTTCCGTATCTTTAAGTTCCGCTCTATGCGAGCCGGTTCTGATACGGGAAGTCTTATTACGATTGGTGGCCGCGACCCTCGCATAACCCGTTCCGGCTACTTTATCCGTAAGTTCAAGTTCGATGAACTGCCTCAGCTCATCAATGTATTGGTGGGCGATATGAGCCTGGTGGGGCCGAGACCGGAGGTTCGCCACTATGTGAATTTCTGGACTCCCGAACAAATGCACGTGCTGGATGTCCGGCCTGGTATCACAGATCCTGCATCTATTAAATTTCTTAACGAGAATGAATTATTGGAAAAGGCTGAAGACCCGGAAAAATACTATATTGAGGTCATCATGCAGGAAAAGATAAGACTGTATTTGGAATATGTCAAGAAACATTCGTTCTTCTATGACATCGCCCTTGTCTTCAAGACTTTTTGGGTCATAGTATCTGAAAGATGAAATCCAAAATATAAACGATATGAATAATTCAAAGGAAACAAAAATTGACTTAGAACAGTTAGACAGACTGTTGGAAGACAGTGAGAGTCCCTTTTTGGGTATTAAGTTTGAGAAACTAATTCCAATGGTAGTGCTCAACTGGCAGTATTTTCTCTTCTCGATGATCATCATCGTGAGTGGGGCAATTATCTATCTGCGATATACCGACCCATCCTACAAACTGTCGGCTCGCATGTTGATAAGAGACGAGCGGAATCAAAACCGTAATGCTTCGGAGTTGCTCTCCAGTATGACAGACTTAGGGTTTGTAACCAACTCTGCGGGTATTGACAACGAAGTAGAGTTCTTGCAGTCGCGCATTCTAATGCGCGATGTGGTTCGCGAACTACATCTTAATACAGAATATCGCTTCAAAGCGCGTATTAAGAAAGAGCTCGTCTATCGCAAACGGCCAGTCAGCGTCGAACTGGATCCAGTTGTGCTTGACAGTCTCGATAAAGATTTTTTGGACTCGGACATTAAATCTGGCATAAAAATGGAATTGACACGAAACCAAAAGGGCTACTCTGTTGTTGGTCATGTATATCAACCAGGAAACGAGGATGTCAATAGCGTACAGGACTTTCAGGAGAAGATAGACACACTACCCGCATATATCAACACTGGTCTCGGTACACTGACGCTGACTGCTTCTGACCGTTATCAGATGAAGACGGGCGACACGTATGTTATCACTATTCTACCACCAATGATGGTGGCTACCAACTATCTGTCAGCCATGACAGTGGAACCCATCAGCAAGCGCACCGACATTGTCATGGTAACTCTGACCGACAAGAACCCGCAACGTGGCATGGACTTTCTGCGTCGGTTGGCCGTATGCTATAACCGCACGGCCAATGCCGACAAAAATGAGGTGGCACTGCGCACCGAGGAGTTTATTAACGAGCGTGTGAGGAAAATCAACGAAGAGTTAGGACTTACTGAAGATGAACTCGCCAACTATAAACGCAGTCATGCGGTGACCGGTCTCTCTGTTGATGCTACACAGGCCGTTCAGATGAGCAACCAGTTCTCTACCCGCCTGTCGGAGGCCGATGCCCAGATCCGACTTATCGACTATCTGCGTAATTATGTCGGAGACCCTCGCAACAAGTATCAGGTGATACCCTCCAACGTAGGACTCACCGACGGAGCCACTACGCAGCTTATCAGCGACTACAACCGGACTGTGCTCAGCCGCAACCGTCTGCTGACTGCCGCTAACGAGGATGCGCCTCAGGTGCAGACACTCACTGCAACCATCGACGACATGGCTGCCAGTATTTCGACCGCTTTGCTGCAGGCCCGTCATTCAGCCGACATCGCCCGGCAGAGTATTATGGAGCAATATGCAAAGTACCAACGACAGGTGGCTGGTGCGCCAGCTCAGGAACAAGTGCTGACACAGATAGGCCGCCATCAGGAGGTGCAGTCGGGCATCCTGCTGCTGCTACTGCAAAAACGCGAGGAGAACAGCATCTCGCTCGCAGCGACTGCCGACAAGGGACGGCTCATTGACGAGCCGCTCAACGAAGGAATTGTGCAACCCAAAAAGGCGCTGGTGCTCCTTACTGCCCTGCTGTTGGCGTTTGTCATGCCTTTGTCGATTATCTGGATCATCGGTCTGCTCCGCTACCATATTGAGGGGCACGATGATGTGCAGAGTCTTACCAAACTGCCCATTATTGCCGACATACCGATGGCCAGCGACAACGTGAAGTCATCGGCAGGCATTGTGGTGCATGAAAACAAGAATACTCAGATGGACGAAATTTTTCGCTCCTTGCGAACCAATATCAAATTCCTGCTGAAGGTGCATGAGAAGAAAATTCTCTTCACCTCCAGCATCTCAGGCGAAGGCAAGACCTTCTGTGCCGCCAATCTGGCCATGAGCTTCGCCCTGCTGGGACAGAAGGTGGTGCTTTGCGGACTTGATATACGCAAACCGGCACTGGGGCGGCTGTTTGGTATTCCAGACAATAACCTCGGTATCACCACATTGCTCACTAAGGAGCAGGTCACACTCGATGACGTACAGCGGCAGATAGTTGAGTCTGGTGTCAACGACAACCTGCACCTACTACTGTCAGGCCCTGTCCCGCCTAACCCCTCTGAACTCTTGGCGCGAAAAGCCTTTCGACAAGTGGTAAATCTGCTGGAGCAGCAATACGACTATGTTATCTTCGACTCGGCACCCTTAGGACTTGTCACTGACACGCTGCAGATTGCGGAACATGCCGACTGCTGCGTACTAGTTTGCCGGGCAGACTATACACCCAAGTCAAGTTTTGGTCTGCTCAACCAGTTGGCAGATGAGGGCAAACTCCCTAATGCGAGCATTGCCATCAACGGTATTGACATGTCGCGCCGCAAGTATGGCTACTACTACGGCTATGGCGTTTACGGCAAATACGGACGCTATGGTAACTACGGCAAATATGGAAACTATGGTCATTATGGCATGTATGCTGATAGTCATTATGGCCTGAAGGACGATAACTCCATCAAGAAATGACAATAGCAGTAGACTTCGACGGAACGATAGTAGAGCACCGCTATCCCGAAATAGACGAAGAAAAGCCCTTCGCCGTCCAGACACTGCGCATGTTGATAGCCGACCATCATCGGCTTATATTGTGGAGCGTGCGCGAGGGGAAACTTCTGGACGATGCCATTGAATGGTGCCGCGAGCGTGGTATCGAGTTCTACGCCATCAATCGTGAGTATCCTGAAGAGACCGAGAGTGGGAATGAACACTACAGTAGAAAAATTAAAGCTGACATCTTCATTGATGACCGGAACATAGGAGGTCTGCCGGATTGGGGAACGATATACTCGATGATTACCTATGGCACAGGCTGGTACCAACTGATAAGTGAGACCGCTTCCGGCAATGATTCTTACGCTTCGCGCCGCCACCGTCGCCCATGGTGGAAGCGATTTTTGAATATTCACTAAAACGATAAAATGTATGATAAAGAATGTAACAACCAACGTGATTGCTGCTATTGCAATCCTGCTGTTCGCTGCCTGTGCTTCGCCAGAGAATGTAGCATACATACAGAACAGCAACGCATTTGTTGCCGACAGCTCGGCATTTCTCTATGAGGCACATATCATGCCCAAAGATGTACTGACAATTACAGTAAACACAGTAAATCCTGAGATTTCTGCTCCCTTCAACCTGATGGTATCTTCAACGTTGGGAAACGCATCGACCGGCAGCCAGACGGTGAGCTCCAACCGTGCTTTGCAAACCTACTTGGTGAGCAACGATGGAACCATATCCTTTCCTGTACTGGGTACGCTGAAAGTCGGAGGACTGTCGAAGGCAGAATGTGAGAAACTCATCCACGATCGTATCATGCGCTACTTGAATGGCAAGGAAGACCCCGTGGTGACAGTACGCATGGCAAACTATAAAATATCTGTATTGGGCGAGGTGGCACGTCCCGGCATGTTCACCGTGAACAATGAGAAGATCAACATCTTCGAAGCACTGGCTCAGGCAGGCGACCTCACTATCTACGGTGTCCGTGATCGTGTGAAACTCATTCGTGAGAATGCCGATGGAAAAAAACACATCTACACCATGAACCTCAACAATGCCAACATCATCAACTCACCTTGCTACTATCTTCAACAGAACGACATCGTTTATGTTGAGCCCAACAAGGTGAAGGCACGCAACTCCAGCGTGGGTCAGATTACCTCACTATGGCTCACGTCAACAAGCATACTGGTTTCTGTGGCATCATTATTGTTTAACATCTTAAAGTAACGAACATGTCCGACAACCATTCACACCATCACCATCATCACCATCATCACAAAGAAGACTATGGCTCTCGCTTCAAGCGGCAGAGCCTCTCCTCGATAGTCTTCCGACGCAGTGCTGACAAATGGATGAAAATTATTCTTTTCATTCTCTCAATGGTAATGATTCTTCTTGTCATCTTAGCGTATGTCTTTTTATAGGCCGCTATGAAAAGAATCTTTTATGACCTGGCGTTAATATTTAAAACCTTTGGGGTTATTGTGAAAGGAAAATTATTCTGCGGCTCCTCTATGAAAAGTTAGCGAATTTCACAAATTATGGATAAGATAACTTTGAATGATAAGACCTTATTGGTTACTGGTGCTGCTGGGTTTATCGGTAGTAATTTAGTAAAGAGACTGCTTAGAGATGTGAAAGGAGCTACCATTATTGGCATTGACAATATCAATGACTATTATGACGTACGACTGAAAGAGTATCGTCTCAGTGAACTGAATAAGAGTGTACCAAAAGGTACAATATGGGAGTTTATAAAAGGTGATATTGCTGACCGTGGCAATATCGATGATATATTCAGTAAGTATAAGCCAGCAGTGGTAGTGAATCTTGCGGCTCAGGCTGGTGTGCGTAATAGCATTGAGAATCCCGATGCCTATATCCAGTCAAACATGATAGGTTTCTACAGCATTTTGGAAGCTTGTAGGCATAATCCTGTGGAGCATTTGGTATATGCTTCGTCATCAAGTGTGTATGGTGGTAATAAGAAGGTACCGTTTTCGACGGATGACAGGGTGGATAATCCTGTGTCGTTGTACGCTGCAACAAAGAAGAGCAACGAGCCTATGGCGCATTGTTATTCAAAGCTATATAACATCCCCTCAACGGGTTTGAGATTCTTCACGGTATATGGACCTGCTGGCCGTCCCGATATGGCATATTTCGGTTTTACTGATAAACTTCTGAAAGGCGAGACCATTCAGTTATTCAACTACGGCAACTGCCACCGAGACTTTACATACGTGGATGATATTGTAGAAGGTATTGTTCGTGTGATGCAGGGTGCTCCGGAGCATAAGAAAGGAGAGGATGGCTTACCCATTCCTCCATATGCTATATATAATATAGGTGGTGGTCAGCCCGAGAACCTGCTGGACTTCGTACAGATCCTACAAGAGGAACTGGTCAAAGCAGGAGTATTACCAGCTAATTTCAACTTCGAGGCTCACAAGGAGTTGGTTCCTATGCAGCCTGGCGATGTGACCACGACGTATGCGGATACAACAGCCTTAGAGCATGACTTTGGGTTTACGCCAAAGATAAAACTCCGTGAAGGACTAAGGAAGTTTGCAAAATGGTATAAGGAGTATTATTGTTGAAGACTGGTTGATTACCAAGTACAGTTTTTCGCCTGAGTCCGATAATAGTCCTCATAGAATCATGTCATATGGATACGACCACAGAATTCCACTCACTTTGATTTCGAACATTATTGATAAATACCTATACGGGTGTGACGAGATTTTCTAACAAATAACGATTGGATGAAATTTTATAATGAATGAGCGAGAGCCGGGGCTGAGAAGAAGCAGTCTCGGCTCTCGCTCATTATATCCGAGAGATGACAAAGTGATTACAAAAGTCATGGTGTTAACGTTTTTGGATGGCAGTATTGAGGATGGAAAAGCCGCGTGCCCCCGAGGGCGAGTTGCGCTGACCCCATCGGGCGAAATAGTGTTGACCCTTTGAGACGAAATAAAAATGACCCCTGAAAAACAGACGTTTTTCAGGGGCTTTTTGTAGTTTTGCGTTACCTACCCTGGCCGGTGGTTAACTCAAAACTTTGAAATCAATGGCAAAATTAAAGAATTTATTGCGATGTTACGCAATGGGGATGGGAATAAAAAGCATATCTAGTGCTTTTCATCTATCCCGCAACACTGTGCGCAAATATGTGCGCAAGTATCAACGCTCTACAACTTCCGACTCAGTCACGTTATAATAACAATTGTAATCAGCACGTTCACGCATCGACTGCATCTGAGAGTAAAATGCACCTTCTTCGATGGTAAACAAGCCCATTTTGACGTAATACTGATGAAAACGGATGACGGCTCCCTTGTGTGTCCCCACCTCATGCCCATCATGTATGAGCAGGGCACTTACTGCATGAAAGAGTGCATAGTACAGGCGGTTGGCCAGATTGCTCCAAAGCTTTCCCTGCATCAGTATGTCTTTCTCTGCAAAAGTCCGCTCGGCTTTCTCCATTTCCATGGAGACAACAATTCGTCTATCTTCCTCTTTAAGACTCATATAATAGTTTTTTATCTTCTTCTACATTATAATAGTACATTGAGTGAGGACCATTCTGCCACTGCTGCTTGGTATATGTCTGTATGCTAAACAATTGCCAGAGATCAAAGCCATCCTGCATGATGGGGTATGAGTATCTGTTAAAGTCCTCTTTCTCCAATTGGGGCTTATCCAACAACAGGAGCAGGTCCCAGTCGCTGTCTTCTCGGGCATCGCCACGGGCACGGGAGCCATACAGATAGAGGCTACTTCCCTTAGGGAGTACCCTGGCGGCAGTGGCCTTGATGCTATCTATTATCTGCAAGCTTTGCATGTAAAATCATGATCTGTCGGGACAAAGATACAAAGAATAGATAAAAATGAAAAGAGAAAAGAGAAAATTTTAATGGCAAATGTAAAATGGCAAATGTAAAATGGTTTGTGACATTGGTGGCACAAAGCGAAACGCCCTTATGGTACGACTTGTGACTGTATATGTCACAAAGCAAAATTTCCTTATGCCTCGGGTTGTGACATTGATGTCACAAAACGGAGGTCCATATAGCGGACGTAAAGACATACAGAAGTAACGGAAACAGACTGGGATTGTAACTATCTCAAGCCCGTTTTACCCCCGAATTACTCAAATAAATTTGGTATTTCGCTCGTTTAATCGTAACTTTAAACTGCGTTTTTAGTTCTTGGACAAGCCAAGCGAAACAAGTTTCGAGTCCTCCCGCTCGAAAATGCTCAAACATGTTTGGCATTTTGCTCGCTTAATCGTAACTTTGGATAACTTACTCCGTCTCGGCATAAAAAACAAACGTATTTGTTTTGTTCTGCACTCGACTTTTCGTAACTTTGCAATAACTATATATTTCCTATATAATTGAAGCACGCAAAAAGGATATTACAATGGTTGGTTGGCATCGTCGTGGGAGTGTACCTGGCGGTGACCTTACTGGTGAATATCCCGTTTGTACAGCGATGGTTGGCTAACGGTGTCGGAACCGTGCTGGAAAGTGTCGTAGGAACACGTGTGGACATCGGACGTGTGGAAATAGGATGGAACGGACGAATCATCGTAACTAATCTTGTGGTGGACGACCAACAGGGTGAAGAGATGCTCCGTGTGGCTCGTGTGGCGGCTCGACTGGGAATCAACGAACTTATTCATAAACGCATACGCATTGGCAATGCACAATTGTTCGGTATGCATGCCAACTTGTACCAAGCATGTGAGGGCTGTGACCCGAACTTCAAGTTCCTCATTGATGCCTTTGCCTCAAAGGACACCACAAAGCATACACCCTTGGACTTACGTATCAGTCAGATATTAGTGAGAAGAGGACATGTGAAGTGGGAAAAAAGATTCAAAGCCCCTAAACAAGACCAGCAGCAGAACCAAACGGAAAGTTCAAAGTTCGATGCCTCGCATATAGAACTGAGAGACCTTAATCTGACGGCCCAACTAAATTGTCTGACTGACGACTCGCTGAATGTAAGGGTAAAGCGTTTTGATGGCAAAGAGAAAAGCGGTCTGGCGGTAAAGGCATTGGCTTTCTACCTTGTGGGAAATAAGAAAGGAGTAACACTAAAGGACTTTAAGCTGGAGATGCCCAACAGCAGTTTGGAGATTCCAACCTTTACTTCAACGTTTATAACCCCAAACTCAAAACCCACACCTGGCGAATATTCCGGTAGTGTGAAGGCACACCTCTCCCCTACTGACTTCGTGGCATTACTGCCCCAACTGGCCGAGGTGAAGGACGTGGTGGACCTGAATGTGAACCTCCGAGGTGAGGACGACTATGTGAACATAACCTCCCTGCGTCTCCATAATGGTGAAAGAAGCCTGCGCTTGGTGGGCTCAGGACAAGCAGGACGTCTGCGAATGGGTAAGGACAGCCTGTACGCATCGGTGTACATTCAGGAATTATATGCCGAAAGCGAACGCTTGCTCCCCTATATAAAAGGAAAGGAAAAATTAAATGAGATACTTAACCGCTTAGGCAGTATCAACCTTACAGGACAGATAAACTACGATAAGGCGAATATAAACGGGCATATCCATGCACATACTCCATTGGGAATGGCCTCGGTAAGAGGTAACGGGACAACGAAGGGAGCCATTGATGTCAGTCTTCAAAGCGACGGATTCCAGATAGGCGAACTACTTGCCAAGAAAGAACTCGGTCTTTTAGCCATTGACATGAAGACAAAGGGAACAATTGCCAAACATCCCCAGCTCACACTGACTGGCCGCATCCCCGAGATGGATTACAAGGGCTATCGGTACCGTAACATGGAGGTCAATCAAATCTCAATCCACAATTCTCAAATCGCAATGAATCTTGCTTGTGCCGACCCGAATGCATCGTTCGAGGCTGATGGTGAGGTTGATTTGAAGGGACATGCTTATAGGGTGAAGGCAGACATTAACCGATTGGCACCCAACACGCTGAATCTGACCAAGCGTTATGTTCATACCGACTTCTCCGGAACACTTTATGCCGATCTGACAGCTAAGTCTCTAAACGATATGGAGGGCGTGGCACAGTTTAATGATTTCTCCATGACCGACTCTACTGGCACCTATCGTCCGGGCGACATTCATATGACGGCACGCAAGCAAGCGGGTAGCCAACACTTACTGCTCATCAGTCCCTTCCTGGAAGCACAGGTGGAGGGCAACATAGAGCCGAAAGTCATTGTCAGCCAGATAAAACGCATGGTGAGCAATTATTTGCCAACAGCAAATGAAGTTGATAATTCAAAGTTGAAAGTTGAAAGTTTAACTAATGGTGTGAATGATGCCAAACGCATTCAAGGCGCAGCTAAAGAACTTACAACTTTCAACTCTCAACCTTCAACTCTCAACTTTACCCTCCGCGCTTACAACGCCGAACCCATACGCCGCTTGCTGGGTGTGCCCCTCACCCTGACGGGAATAACCACAGCCAACGGAGAAATGGATGGCGAGCATAATGCCCTATGGCTGAATGTTAAATCTCCAGGGCTGCAATATGGGAACGAACACTTACGTCATATCGACCTGCATTTGGAAAGCAACTACGAGTCCATGTTGGCTAACCTGGAACTGCAACGTCAGATGAAGGGCAAATGGATAAGTCTTGGTCTCGACACCAAAGGTTATGAGGGAAAACTTGCCACACGTCTTTTCTTCAACAACAAGGTGGATGGCGAAGTACCTCCCGATAGAAACTATTCTGGTGACGTGAATATTATATCACGTTTGTGGCGAGACATTGACGGGAAACAAGGTTTCGAAGGCCAAGTGCTTGAGTCAAACTTCCAAATCAGCGACACCCTATGGACGGTGTATCCGGGCTTCGTAACGTACCACAACGGACTGCTACAGGTGGATAGTTTCAAGGTTGGTCAGGGCGAACGTTTCATACGAATCAATGGTCGTGCTTCGAAGTCGGAGACCGACACCCTACACGCTCAACTTCAACGCATCAACCTCGAATACATTTTCTCGCTCATCAACTTCCATGCCGTGGAACTAACAGGCGAAGCCACGGGCAATGCCTATGCCCATTCGCTCTTCTCCTCTCCCAAAGCCGATGCCTACATACGCATTCCCCAATTTGCCCTCAACTACGGCAAACTGGGTGACCTCGACATCCATCTCAACTGGGGAGATAGACCGTATTCCATATTCTTGGATGGAAGGATAGAAGAAGGCCAAAGTCAACTGGCAAAAGACGAAATGTCTTTAGACGTTAGCACTTTGCCCTCTGTTTCCAGAACACTCGTGAAGGGTTACATCACACCGAAGAAGGACATTGACTATCATGGTATAGACCTGAATGTAAATGCAGAACGCGTCAACATGGAGTTCATTAACAAGTGGACGTCTGCCATCTTCGACAACCTGCAAGGCAGGGCCACGGGATGGGTTCACATCTTTGGTCCCTTCAAGGAGATAAACATTGAGGGCGATGCCCTCGTCAACGAGGGTTCGGTGGGTATTCCATTCATCGGCGTACGCTACCATCTGGAGAATGATAGCATACAACTTCGTCCTGACAATATATACTTCACCAATGCCCACCTCTACGACCCATTTGGCGACCCTGGTGTCAATGGGCATCAGGCTCTCGTATCGGGTCATCTCCATCACGATTCCTTCAAGAACCTCTCTTATGACATTCTTGTTCGCGGTCAGAACATTCTCGGCTATAACTTCACCGACTTTGGGGACGAAAACTTCTATGGCACCGTCTATGCCACTGGCGACGTAACCCTGAAAGGTCATCCTGGAGAGGTTCGCATCGGCATCAAAACCCATCCCGAACGTGGCACTACCTTCACCTACAATGCCACCTCTCCCGACAAACTCACCGAGACACCGTTTATAAGCTATAAGAGTAAAGTTCAACGCACATGGGCGAACCAAGCGGAAACGTCGGTTACTTCGACGAACCAAGCAGCTGAACCGGACACAAAGCTCATAGCTCAAAGTAATGTCTCTGGAGTGAACTCTTTGGAAGATAAAAACGGTGAAAGCAAGGAACTTTCAACTCAAAACGACATGTACATCGACTTTGACCTCGACATTGACGAGGAATCGACGATGAACCTTCTGATGGATGCCCGTTCGGGCGACAAGATTTCCATCAATGGGTCGGGACACATGCTCGCACATTTTTACAATAAAGGAAGTTTCGACCTCTATGGCACCTATCGTGTAAGTCGAGGAACTTACAACCTGTCCTTGCAAGAGGTCATACACAAGAACTTCGAGTTCTCACCCGACGGCACACTCACCTTCAATGGTGAGCCTTATGGAGCCGACCTCAATTTGCAAGCCGTACACACCGTAAGTGGTGTATCACTCAACGACATCAACCCCAAGGCCAACTTCTCGAATACCACAAAGCGTGTCAACTGCCTTATGAACATCACAGGCAAGGCTCGCGAGCCCCACATCACCTTTGACTTCGACATCCCCAATGCCAACGAAGAGGAAAAGCAGATGGTACGCTCGCTCATCTCCACCGAGGAGGAACGCAATATGCAGGTCATCTACCTACTTGGCATCGGTCGTTTCTATGCTTACGACTACACCAACCAGACACAAGGCACAACAGCCATGAACTCCCTACTCTCCTCCACCCTCTCGGGCACCATCAACCAGGCTCTATCCAACATGATTGGCAACTCGAACTGGAACTTCGGAGCCAACCTCCGTACGGGTGAAATGGGATGGAGCGACATGGACGTGGAAGGTATGCTCCAAGGCAACCTACTCAACAATCGTCTGCTCATCAACGGTAATTTCGGTTATCGCGACAACCCCATGGCCAACTCTAACTTTATCGGCGACTTTGATGTGAAGTACCTTCTCACACGTTCTGGCTCTGTTGCCCTCAAAGCTTACTCCGAGACCAACGACCGCTACTTCACGAAGTCTTCCCTCACGACCCAGGGTATTGGCGTTCTCTTAAAGAAGGATTTCACTTCGTGGAGAGACCTTATCGTGAAGCGAAAGAGAAAGGAAAAGCAATAAAGGAAAATAAAGGGGGCATGTCAAAACAGACATGCCCCCTTATTATCTTTATCTAAGGAAAGGATTAGAGCCAACGAACGTAGCAGAAATCCTGACGATGAGGCAGAAGCGCGTTCTTGGGGAACATGCGATAGCCTACCTTGAAGGAACCGGCATTGTTCAGATTGTGCTCCAGCTCGAATACATAGTTGTTGCCCTCATGACCAGTTACCTTGAATGGCTCAACACTATAGATGTGGTCAACACCATCCTTGTCGGTAGAAAGTGTGACAAGTTCCAAACCTATAGCATCTTCCAGACCAGCCTCGTCCACCACCACACGGATGGGGTACTTCTGACCTGACAAAGGCAATCCCTGAATGAGTGCATCGGGCTTCTCCATGCTGACAACCTTAATGTCGTTCCAACGCTCAGCAACATTTTCCTTCCAGTCAGCAATCTCCTTGGCCATCTGGCAGTTGTTCTTGCGAAGCTCAGCAGAGCGGTCACGCAGTTTATTATAGAACTTCGAATAGTAGTCGTCCAGCTGGCGCTTCATCGTGTAATGAGGTGCGATGCGGGCGATGGAGTTCTTGATAACCTGAATCCAACCTGTGCTGTAGCCCTTCTTGTTACGTGCATAGTAGAGCGGCATAATCTCGTTCTCAAGCAGCGAATAGATGGTTGCGGCATCAAGCTGATCCTGATAGGCCTGGTTCTGATAGGTACGTTTCTCAGTAAGTGCCCATCCGGCTCCCTCGCGGTAACCTTCGAGCCACCAACCGTCCTTGACACTGAGGTTTACAACACCATTCATCAGGGCCTTCTCACCCGATGTACCACTGGCCTCGAGAGGACGAGTCGGGGTGTTCATCCAGATATCCACACCACTGACAAGGCGACGAGCCAACTGCATGTCATAGTTCTCAAGGAAAATAATCTTTCCAAGGAACTCGGGACGCTGCGAAATCTCATAGATACGCTTGATAAGTCCCTGACCGGCACCATCTGCGGGGTGGGCCTTACCCGTATAGAGGAACTGCACGGGATAGTTCGGGTTGTTGACAATCTTCGACAGACGCTCCAAGTCGGTAAACAGCAGGTGTGCACGCTTGTAGGTTGCGAAGCGACGGCCGAAACCAATCAGCAGGGCATTGGGGTTAATCTTCTCCATGAGAGAAACCACACGACTGGGGTCACCCTGATTCTTGAGCCAGCTCTCACGGAACTGCTCACGGATGTAGTCGATGAGCTTCTTCTTCAGAGCCATGCGAGTTTCCCAAATCTCCTCATCACTGACATCATAGATGCCTTCCCATATTTTCTGGTTCGACTGGTCGCTAAGATGGTTTGCATCGAAATGCTTGCGATAAAGCATGCGCCACTCGTTGGCACACCATGTGGGGAAGTGTACGCCATTGGTAACGTAACCTACGTGGCTCTCCTCGGGGAAGTAACCCTGCCAAATGCCGGCGAACATCTTCTTGGAAACCTCGCCGTGCAGCCAGCTAACACCATTCACCTCCTGCGAAGTGTTACATGCGAAGGTTGACATGCAGAATTTTTCACCATGGTCATCGGGATTCATGCGGCCCATGCCGATGAACTCGTCCCAAGTGATACCCAGCATGTCGGCATAGCCACGCATATACTTCGAGAAGAGTCCCTCATCGAAATAGTCATGACCAGCAGGAACCGGTGTATGAACCGTGTAAAGAGAGGATGCACGAACCAATTCCAATGCCTGGGTGAATGTCATGCCCTCCTTTACCAGGTCAGCCAGACGCTGAACGTTGCAGAGTGCAGCATGACCCTCATTGCAATGATATACATCTTTCTGGATGCCCAGTTTCTTCAGTGTCAGCACACCGCCGATACCCAACAGAATCTCCTGCTTCAGACGGTTTTCCCAGTCACCACCATACAGAGCGTGGGTGATAGGACGATCGTAGTCAGAGTTCATTTCGTTGTCGGTATCCAACAGATACAGCTTGATACGACCTACGTTCACGCGCCATACGTATGCATGTACGTAATAATCCATATAAGGAACGTCAACCACCATGGGTGTACCGTCCTCGTTCAGCTGCTGTTCGATAGGCAGGCTACCAAAGTTCTGGGCCTCGTAGTTGGCAATCTGCTGACCATCCATTGAAAGGGTCTGGGTGAAATATCCATAACGATACAGGAAACCCACAGCCACCATGTCAACATTAGAGTCACTGGCTTCCTTCAGATAGTCACCAGCCAAGATTCCCAAACCACCAGAATATATCTTGAGAACCTGGTTCAGACCATATTCCATACACAGATAAGCCACACTGGCGCGTTTCTTATCTGGTTCTACATCCATGTAAGCGCGGAATTGAGAATAAACGTCATCCATTTTCTTCAACACCACCTTATCCTTGGCCAGCAGGCTCATCTTCTCATAATCAAGATGTTCGAGCATCAATACAGGATTACCACCGCAGTCATCAAACAACTTCTCGTCAATGTTGCGGAATAGGCTACGTGCATCGTGATTCCAAGCCCACCACATGTTGTGAGCCAGTTCTCCCAACTTCTTCAGTTCTGCGGGAATGTTACTCCGCGCACTGATGGGGCGGAACGATGCTTGATTGGCGTTACTTGCTTTAATCTTCATAACTGATATTTAAAAAATAAGTTTTGTTTGTCTAAAGTTAATTACATGCCCTCCTTGCGAAGTTGGGCTTTCTGGAGTGCAACATCATAGGCATCATAATATTGCTGTATAAAGTGCTTCCAAAGGGCTTTCTCGGAAAGCTCCGCAGCATTACGACGGGCAGCATTAACCGCATTCTTATTCCAAGCTGCATATTCGAGCATCGAACGTACGATGCCATCTGCCACCTCATTGTAGTTATAGTCCGTACGAGGTATTACCTCCACGCCATCCTTGAGCGTCGAAAGCTGTCCCTCACCCTTAATCTTATTCGCCCACATGCCAAAGCCCGAAAGACTTGTGGTGATACAGGGAACGTGGAAGGCTACACTCTCCAACGGAGTATATCCCCATGGCTCATAATAAGAAGCATAGATGCTGAGGTCGTTACCTATCAGTACATCATAATACGACATATCAAAGATACCGTCCTTGCCATCGAGATAACAAGGAACGAATATTATCTTCACCTTTTCCTCCTGACGATTCGACTTGTCAAACCACCTTAGCGTATTTATGACATTATCATTCTGAATGTCATTGAGGTTATGAGTGATGAATGGCATTGGCAGTGGCGAATCGAAAGTCTTGCCAGAAGCCAGACGTTCCTGTAAATCCTGACGAGGACCAGCCACCCAAGCCGGAACTTCCACAAAGGCAATGACAGGACGATTAAGTTCTTGCTGCCAATCGAGCCTGTGCATGGCCTCGAGGAATACATCTATGCCCTTGTTCTTGAATTCATATCGTCCACTGGTTGCAACGATTATTGTATCATCGCCATAGTTCGTACCCATGAGTGCATTAGCCACCTGAAGCAAACGCTGACGGGCTTTCTTCCGCTTGTTGTTAAAGGCAATACCCGTAGGTACAAAATCACTTTCAAAACCGTTCATCAGAACGGCATCGACACGACGGTCAAGCAACTCCTCACATTCCTTGGCAGTGACATCACTGACTGTGGTAAAACAATCCACGTTATGCGCTGTCTGACGTTCTATGGAGTGCTTCGACTCCATGTTCAGTTCAGATGCCATCTGATTGCCGTTATAGGCATAAAGGTAATCATAGAGCGGTTTGTTGTTTCCGGCGATGCTGCGTCCGATACTTGTTGCATGTGTTGTGAAGATGGTAGCTATTGCCGGCACATGTTTCTTCACGTACAAAGCTCCCAGACCGGTCATCCACTCATGAGCCTGATATACGACACGCTCTTTCGAATCCCGCAGATAGAAGTTATAGTAGCTCTCAACTACCCTACCGGCGGCATACGAGAACATCGATGCCTCGTCGTAGTCACCATAGGCATGAAGGGAATCTACGCCGAAATCTGTCCATATCTCTCCGTATATCTGGTCTTTAGCCACATAATAGGAATCGAAATCGACAAGAATCACACAAGGGCGACCAGGAATATTCCAACGTCCTACCCTTACCGACACACCTTCTGTCTTTGCTTTCTTAACCCATTTCTGCCACATGTTCGTGTCCTCCTCAAACAGAGGATTCTCCTTGCCCCTCCAAAAATCAGGACCAATAAAAACGACACGATCTGGCATGTCAACCTGCAATGTTTTTGCACGAGTGGAAAGCACCGTATAGATGCCTCCTACTTTATTGCAGACTTCCCAGCTTGCCTCAAAGACAAATGTAGGGAGTAACTTTTCGTATTCCATGAATGTTCTTTGTTTTCGGCTGCAAAGGTAGGAAAAATATCATATCCATGCCTTATTTTAAGATAAGAATCGGCCTGACAACACATTTTTCTTGACATACATCAACCCACGGAAAAGCATCCCTTCTTGTTCGTCTGTCACAACGTATTCAAAGCATGGTCAGAAATGAAATGCATAAATAATTTTGGCACTTATCTCAGTTTATACTATCTTTGCAACCATGAAACAGACATATCTTTTATTATTCGCCCTTCTGGGACTGTCACTAAATGCACAGACCCCATGGAAGTTACGGCTTCAGAACCAGACGGAACAGGTCAAACTGGTTATTGACTTATATGAGGAAAGCATAAACGTTCCCACCATGGAAATGTTTGGCCCCATGAATGGTTATCTGGGAGGATATGGCATATACGGTGTGTGGTCCGTCACCTCTTTCGAGATTAAGGACGACAAAACCGCCTTTCTTCGAATGTCAAACGACTTGGGCAGTGAGACCCAGCAAATCCGATTAACCCAACAGACAGACTCCACCTATCTTATGGAGCTCCAAGGCGGGGTTGTCGTGAAGAAAGCCGTAAACCGCAAGCTAATAAAGATTGTTCCGAAAATGGAACTCACCATTATGCCGTAGCCGTGCGGACAAGCCAAACCAGATAACACAGATAGACCAGCACCAGCACAGCTCCCATAGCGCGGTTTATCCGACGAAACAAAAAAGCGAAAAACCATAGGAGCAAAGGTCCGCCCAGGAACATGGCTATGTCTATGGGTTTAATGTCGGCTACGGCTATCGGCTGAAGAAATGCCGCCGTTCCCAGCACAAAAAATACATTAAACACATTACTGCCGACCACGTTTCCGATGGCCATGTCTATACGTCCCTTTCTGGCTGCGACAATACTGGTGGCAAGTTCGGGAGCCGAGGTTCCACCAGCCAGGATGGTAAGTCCGATAACGGCCTCGCTCACGCCAAACTCCACCGCAATATTGGAGGCCGAATCGATAAGCGTATTACCACCGAACACCAACAGCGCAATACCCAGGACTATCTTAAACAAAATTTTGTACGTCGGGGTATGTTCCTCTATTATCCGGGAGGTTCTTTTGCGACGAGCCAGCAAATAGTTATAATACATGAACAGACCGAAGAAAGCCAGCAGGGCAAGCGCATCCCATCTGGATATCACATTTTGCGATGCATGCCATAATAAGACATCAAAACATACCAGACAACATACCGATGCTGCCAGAAAGCTCAAGGGTATGTCAACCCACAGGGCACGACGTCCGACAGGAACCACAGTGAAGAAAGCCGATGCCCCAAGAATGACCAAGGAATTGAAGATGTTAGAGCCCATAATGTTGCCCACCGACATGTCGCCACTGCCTTTTATTGCCGAGAAGAAACTAACCACGAACTCTGGCAGACTGGTACCAAAGGCTATTACGGTAAGACCTATGACCGCCTCGCTAATGCGGAATTTACGCGCCAAGGCCGAGGAGCCATCCACCATCGTATCAGCTCCTTTCAGAATAAAGAACAATCCAAGGACAACGCCGAGAATATCTAAAACCATATCTTCTTTACTTAGTAATTCAGGCACAAAGATACAAAAAAATGAGGTTTAGGGATTAGGGATTAAGGATTATTTTGTATTTTTGTAGCCAAATCTAACAGCTATGAAGCATTATACCTTATTATTTATAAGTCTGCTTTGCCTTGTCGCCTGCCATGACCGACAAAAAACATCCAACGACCCTACCGGGGCCGACACCACCTCTGTTACCCCACAATCTCTACCCGACTCCACCCTTTGGGGACATTTAGGGGAAGACACAGGCATGAGTGCCCTGCAATTCATTACGACGAACGGAGACACCTTGGAACTCTACCGTACCGACCAATACACAGGCGAAGATGGCAACCTCATGGGTGAAATACGCAACATGTCCGACCGTTTTGCTATTACCCTATCGCCTGATCGCGAGTCCATCCGTACGGCCATCAACGCATCACAGTTGGAAGAGATATGGCAAAAAGCCGAAACCTCTCCCTATAATGAATGGAAACTCTGGAACGGACATATATTATTGTCAAGTGTCCAGCAACAAGAGATTGGAGCCGTCAATCGTATCGACACCATGGATATTATGGTGCTCGACCAAGACTCGCTTGTCATTCGCAATCATGTAGGCCAGATTATCACATTTAAAGGCAAAAAATAATCATGGCTGAGAAGAAAACTGTGATGGTTCGTTGTATCGCATGCAAGCACGGAGAATACATGCAGTGGTTTAGCAACCCCGTAATTTGCCGGTGCAAATTATATGAAGATAAGTTCGTAGCCGAGTCTCGACGTATCTGTGAGGATTACCAGGAACGTGTAGGTAAGGCCGAAATCACACATTACGACCACTACTGAAAACATATTTTAAGCATTAATAACCCTATTTAACGCTCATTTTTACATTTGATAGTAATCTTTTTTATACTTTTGCAATCATATAACACAAGAACAGATATAATTTAACAAAGAAAAACTATGAATATAAAGAAATTTGTACTCACATTTGGGATATCCGCTATGGCTCTTCCCACCTTCGCACAATACGAGAAGTACGAAGGCAACACCGATTTCACCGACGACCAGACTCGCTTCAGAGTAGCCTACATCGGCAGCGAACCTACCGAAAACCCGGCCAAGCAGGTTGGTGAATACGTAACCATGATGCAGCTCCACTATAACTCCGAGCAGTGGTCCGACATGCATGAAAACTGGGAATGGCTCATAAAGAATGCCCCCATAGCTACGGTCAGCATCTACGCCCGTGGAGCCGTCATGCTTCACAAACTTATCACCAATAGTGAGATTGATATAGAGAAGAGAAGAAAATACCTTGACGACCTTATGCTCCTCTTCGACACCCGACTGAAGTATCTCAAGTATCTCAACGCCTCAATCCCCGAGGGAAAGCGCGGACGCGCCACTGAGGGTGACGTGCTCATTGCCAAGGCCAACTACTACCACATATGCGGATATGGTGTTGACCCTGAATACACCTATAACAAGATATATGACATGTATGCCAAGGGCATCAAGGCCATCAAGGAAGAAGGTGGTCGCGAGGTACGCGGTCTATACATCCAATACTTCTTCTCCGTAAGCCACGAACTTTTCAAAGCCTCCAATGATTACTATCGCGAGCAGTTCCTTAACGACTATCTGGAATCAAAGGATGTCTGCGAGAAGATGCTGCAACTGGCCAAGGAAGAGGGCGACCCCGAAAAGGCAAAGAAAATTGTGGACGAGTATGACCGTCCTCTGACCATCATTGAGCAAGTGTTTGCAGAATCGGGAGCCGCCAACCGCGAACAGCTGATTGCCATGTTCACCCCGAAGGTGGAGGCCAACAAGGACAATCTGAACTACCTGCGTTCGGCAATGACCCTGCTGTCAGCCAACGAATGCGACGATACCGACATCTACTACAAGGCTGCCGAATATGCATACGCCATCGAACCCACCTACGAGTCCGCCATTGGTATGGCACAATGGAGCTATCAGCAGGGCGAGATGCAGAACATGCTGACCTACTATGAGAAGGCCATCGAACTCTGTAAGACCGATGCCAATCGTGGCCGTATATCTCTGCTTATCGCAGGCAGACTGATTAGCAGCAAGCAGTACACAGGTGCACTGGTTTACTTGGACAAGGCCATCGCATACAACAACGAGTTAGCCGGACGCGCCAACCTCCAGAAGGCAGCCGTAAGCACAGCCCTGGGTCAGTACGAGGATGCCCTTACCTATTGTGATGAAGCAAGTCGTACCGACATCACCGTCAGCGGTGCTGCTGCCCGCTTGTCACAGCGCATCAAGGACACTCAGGCCAATGCACAAGCTGCCGCCCGTGCCAAGGCTGCCTACGATGCTTACATTGCTAAGCAGAAGGCCGAGGAAGACTTCTGGGGCAAGAAATAACACACAAACGTTAAATAACTCATCGGTTGCAGCAATCAACACTCGTTGGTTGCTGCAATCATTTTACATTACTATTTACTATTTCTCCAAATAATTATGCAGGTCTATGGTTCCCTTTTCCTCTTTGATATTCAGTGAGGGTACGGTTTCCACCATTCTGTTTTGCCCTGTCTTCTTATCGATATAGAAATACACAAAGGCACCCGTATAACTGCGGAAAATAATCTCGTATTCCTTTTCCGTCTCTTCGCCCGTCTTGACGTACATTATGTCAGGATTCTCCTTGGCGATGTTCCAGTCATATTCCTGGTGGCAGTAGTTGCGGACACCTTCGAGAGCCATTTCCTGCGTAATGTCCGTATTGCCGTGGTGGCATGAGCCGCACAACAGGGCGGCAAAGGTTAATGTAAGAATGATTCTGTATTTCATGTATGGTGAAGTTTCTATTGTTTATCTTGTTTGAGATATAGCTTCATTTCAGATTTCTCTGAGCGGTTGGCATGGTCAGGCGTGATGAAATCATCAATGAGCCAAGTCCCGTTTTCAAGTACCATGGCAATGAGTAATGGCGACTGGTTGCCACAGTTGGTGATATGAGAGTGTACCAATGCATGGTAGTCATCTTTCACCTCAACGGAATCTATTTGCATGGCAAGATCTGTGTCCCAATCCTGTGCCTGAATCCAGTGGTCGTAGTCAAAGAAACCAAGTTCATCGCTTTCCGTGTCTTTGCGTTGCACGGCAGAGAAAATTTGCCAATAGTTCTTGGAAAACACTTCAGGACGATTAAAGTTTTTGTTCGATAGATCATCCATGTGAGCGAGATACCACGAGAAAATCTCATCATAGATATCTTTCACTCGCTTTTCTATCTCTGTCTTGAGATTGCTCGACTGCGTTTGATTGCTTTCCACGGCGAGACCGTTGGACTGCCAGGCCAGGATGCCTCCTTCAAGGTTGATGAGTGTGTAACCTTCTTTGGCGAGCTTCTCAGCAGCAGCGGCGCTTCGTCGTCCACTGCGGCAATAAATAGCGACAGGACGCTCCTTCGACAATTTGGTGGTAGCACAATCCATAAAGTGAGCGGAATGGTAATCAATTTGAAGGGCACCGGCAATATGTCCTTGCGAATATTCATCTGCCGAGCGCACGTCCAGCAACAATACGGCGGCAGTGTCCTTGATTATTTCTGCGAATTCTGCTACTGAAACAGTCTTAAAATTCTGTTTCCTGTGAGTGCTCACTGCCCATGCAGCCACTGCGGCCAGTACGAGGATAGTTACAAGTATCATTTTGTAATTCATCTGTCGGTTATATTGATTTTACTAAACATTCTTATGCAAAGTTACGGAAAGTCGAGGGTAGAACAAAACAAATACGTTTGTTTTTTATGCCGAGACGGAGTAACTTATCCAAAGTTACGATTAAGCGAGCAAAATGCCAAACACGTTTGAGCATTTTCGAGCGGGAGTAACTAAAAACATAGTTTAAAGTTACGAAAAGTCAAGAGAAATACCAAATAATTTCGGCAAAGCAAAAGTTACGAAAAAACTGCGAAATGAGCCGTACAGAATGGGAGGTTTAACACAACAAAACTCACGAGGAGGTTAACCATTTGAATAGAACTCATTAGATTGGTTGTGCAACCAACTTACTTTGATTGGGACAATCAATTATCTTTGATTGCTACAACCAACACCTTTTGATTGCAGCAATCGATATATGTTGATTGCCCGAACAATTATCAACTGCGGTGCAAACATGAGGCGTTCCCCATATCGGACACGCATCATCATTCCATACGGGCTAACGCTGTTACTCCCTCTGTCGGTGTGTTCTTGCCGTGCAAGAAAGGTGTAATCGGACGACCCGAAGGGACTACGCTTGCGGAGCGAAGAGAAGCAAGAAGGATTAAGGATTCTGGATTAAGGATTAAGGGTGAAAAGTGATTTAGATTCCTTGCTTTAAAGTTGATAGGCTGTCCGTCTTGTCAGCACAAGTTCTGCGCCTTATTGGCGTAAGCAGACGAGGTTGACTGCAACACTGCAACAAAATCTTCCTCCCATCATTACGTACTATCAAAAAAAATCCTTATATTTGCAGGTGTTATTCGTTTATAGAGATTTGCTTTGTAATAAAGAGACATAAAAATAGAGATATGGAAGCAATCACCTTTAGTCCGGCCCAAGTGCACGTGTTCAACCTCGTGTCACATATTAAGTCAGATTTAGGGTTGGATAAACTTAGGGCTCAACTTGCAGCATTTTACGCTAAACAAGTTGACAACGAGATGGATGCACTTTGGGAGAGTGGTCAGTTTGACGAGAAACGAATGAAAGAACTTCGTGGTTCCCATTTTCGTACTCCTTACAACAGGTAATGTTTTACCCTGAAAAGAGTTGAATCAAGAACAACGTTTTTCAGGGAAAGAAACCTTTTACCTTTTCACCTTATCAGTCATATAGAAATCGAGGGTTCCTCCACTGACGATATCCTTGTGATGGATATAGGTATAGGGATAAGGTTTGCCATTGAGACGAACCTCCTTGACGTAGATGTTCTTGTCGGAGTTGTTATGCGTGCGGATGGTGAAGTTGGTCTTGTCATCGATGCGTAGCACGGCTTCCTCCACAATAGGACTACCCAACTGGTAGATGCCACCGCAGGGTTCTACCTGATAGAGTCCCAAAGCAGACATGATGTACCAAGCCGACATCTGACCGACATCCTCGTTTCCACATAGTCCTGCTGGTTGGTCGGTGTAGAGTTCACGCATTACCTGACGCACACGCTCTGCCGTCTTCCAAGGCTGATTCACATAATTATAGAGATAGAGAACGTGGTGACTGGGCTCGTTTCCATGAGCATACTGGCCAATGAGTCCCGAAATGTCGGGGTTTGCATCCTTGCCAAGGTCGTTGCTGTCAGCAAGGAACAAACTGTCTAAGCGGTTTATGAAGGCTTTCTCCGAAGGGAAGCAGGAGACAAGGCCGCGAACATCGTGCGGCACCAACCAGGTATATTGCCAAGGATTGCCTTCCGTGTAGTCATGAGTCTGATGACAGGGATTAAAGTTGGGTTCGTCGCGGAATTCCCCTTTCGTACTCAAGGCTCTCATGCAAAGTTTCTCGCGGTCGAACATGCGCTTGTAGTTCATGCTGCGACGGTAGAAATACACGCTGTCGTCCTTTTCTCCTACCAAACCTGCTACCTGAGCCGCACTCCAATCGGCCAGATAATACTCCAGACTCTTTGCCACAGCTTCGCGGTCACCAGTGTCCCAAGTCACCCATCCATACTGCTTCATGCGGTTCAGCGAACGATTGTCCTTCATCAGGCTTTCCTTCATGGCCTTGAAGGCTTCTTTTGCGTCTATGCCTTTCACTCCCTTCAGTACCATGTCTGCCAACACAGGAACAGCAGGACATCCCACCATGCAGTACGTCTCGTTGGACATCAAATGCCAAACTGGCAACTCTCCCTGTTCGCGATAGATGGCCATCATGGACTGGGCATAGTCTGAAAGTTTGTCTCTCATGATGAGCGTGGCCAGAGGGTGTGCCGTACGATAGGTGTCCCAAAGACTCCAGGTTGTATAGTTCTGGAACTTGGCTCCGTGTTTCACACGTCCGTCACTTCCCATATAGTCGCCATTGCAGTCGTTCCAAACCACTGGAGCATACAGGAAATGGTAAAGTGCGGTATAGAAGATGGTTCGCTCACGCTCTGTACGGAACGTGGCCTTGATTCTACCTAGTTCCCTGTCCCATTCCTCACGAGCATCTGCCCTCACCTTCTCGAAGTCCCAAAAGGGCATCTCTGTCACCATGTTCTGCAGGGCATTCATCTCGCTTACGGGCGACAATGCCACCTTCACCATGACATCCTCTCCCGGACCAACCTCGAACGTGGCCTGTGGCATACTGTCTTCCATGCCTCCCGACAACCAATAATGTATGGGCTTCGAGAACTGTATGAGGAAATACAACTGCTGACGATTGGCCCATCCATGACTGATGCGGAAACCGCCCAGTGTATGTTCGTCAATCTGATAGATGCGCGAAAGAACTCTGCGGTCACCTACCCCATTCTCAAGGTCAATCACAATGCGGGCATTGTTAGAGCCACGTCCAAATGTATATTTATGCAGGGCAACCCGTCGGGTCGCTGTCATTTCACAACGGATGTTACCACGGTCTAATATCACGCCATAATACCCAGGTTCCACGTGCTCTCGTTCATGACTGAATGTCGTGGCCAGTCCCTCCCGGGTAAGTTCCACCTCCTGAAGGGTAGGCATAAGAGCAATGTCTCCGAGGTCGCTACAGCCTGTACCTGAAAGATGCATCTGTGAGAACCCCACAATCTGACGTCCATCGTAGTGATACCCCGAACACCAGTCCCAACCCGTTTCCAACTGCGTAGGTCCCACATTCACCATACCCTGTGGAACATTGGCACCAACGAACACATGACCATGGTCGCCACTGCCAATAAGGGGATTGACCTGAGCGTGAAGAACAAAGAAAGATGAGTGAAGAATAAGCGTTACTAAGGAAATAAAACGTTTCATGACTGACTGATTTAATAATGACGATTACAAAGTTACGAATAATTTCTTTTATTCTCGTCTAATTCTTTACTTTTCACTTTTCATTTTCAACTTATTGTCGTATCTTTGTGGGAAATAACACGTAGAAATATGAAACCAAGAGCAACCTACATCGCTTTTGATGCCGATGCCGTACAGGATGTCGTAAATAGCAACCTGCACACATTCAGACAGTTGGCAGAATGGGAACGTCGCTACCCCACCCGTTTTAACTTTGTGAACATGCAAGAGATAGAATTCTCGTCGCAGCACGATGACCTACTGGAAACCACCACCAAGAGCCGTTTCCTGAAGCTGATGGAACAAGCCGATAATCTCTTGGTCGTTGCCAGTCCTGTACTGAACACCGAAAGCCATATCCTCAACTGGCAAATTTCCCGTTGTGTCAACCGTTTCCACCTACCTGTTATCATTGCGTATGCTGGTTTGACGGAACTCAACGATGAGAGCATACAGAAGTTCTGGACATGGTTGCCCAACAAGCCCCGCAAGTACATTGGTCTGGACTCTGCACGTATGGCACACATCCCCCTGACACGCGACAAACTGGAACGTGCCCTCAATACTTTCTCTGTCAGCGACCAGTTCTATCCCTGGAACTCAACTACGATTTTTTAAAAATTGAACCATTTACCATTTAACCATTTACCATTTAGCCATTTACCATTTGACATTATACATTTGACATTAATTAGATGTATTACATAAAGAAAATATTAGAATTCTCTGCAAGTCACCGACTTAAACTATCATACGAAAGCAAGTGCGAAAGTCTGCACGGGCACAATTGGATTGTGACCATACATTGCAAATCCAAAGAACTTGACGAGAATGGCATGGTGGTTGACTTCACAAAGGTCAAGCAACTCATTCGTGACCGTCTCGACCATACCAACCTCAACGATATACTCCCTTTCAACCCTACAGCGGAGAACATAGCCCGATGGATTTGTGAACAAATACCACAGGCATACCGCGTTGACGTGGTAGAAAGCCAAAACAATCAGGCATCCTACGAAAAAGACTGACTCGATGAAGGTCAACGAGATTTTCTGTAGTGTGCAAGGCGAAGGCTATTTTACAGGTACTGCTGCCGTGTTCATACGTACCAGCGGCTGCAACCTCAAGTGTTCGTTCTGCGACACAAAGCATGAAGAGGGACAGGAAATGTCAGTTGAGAACATTGTTCGTCAAGCACAGACCTACCAGCCCCGACATGCCGTAATCACAGGTGGAGAACCCTCGTTACAACCAGAACTCCCGCAACTGGTGGATGCCCTGCATAAGGCTGGCTTCTACGTTCAGATAGAAACCAATGGCACGCATCCCCTACCCCCATCAATAGACTGGGTTACTTGTTCCCCAAAGGTTTTGGAAAAAACCGTCATCACTCATCCCCACGAACTTAAAGTGGTGTATCAGGGTCAATCTATGACCATCTACGAAGAAACCTTCCATCCCCAAGTCTGGTGTCTGCAACCCTGCGACACAGCAGACCGCAAACAATCTGAAAGCCTTCTCACCCAAACCGTGGAATACGTATTGCAGCATCCACGATGGAGACTGAGCCTACAAACCCATAAGCTTATTGGGGTGAGATAGGAGGTTTAGAAGTTTAGAGGTTTAGAGGTTTAGGGATTTAGAAGTTTAGGGATTTAGAGGTTTAGTCGTTCCCGTTAAGGTTATCGTTTTCGTTTAATCGTTTAGAGGTGAGTAATCACCTGATAAACAGAATTTCCCTATACTTAGGCAATGGCCATAGTTCGTCGTCAACGATAAGTTCCAGTTTGTCAACGTGGTAACGAATTTCCTCGATGAGTGGTGCCACATTGTCGTGGTAGGCAATGGCACGTTCGAAGACTTCTGCTATGCGATTGGCTTTTCTGCGTTCGTTAATCAGTTGTGTCACATGTTCCGTGATGAAAGACGTATGTTCTGAGATACGACGTATGAGTGTCAGATTGTTTTGGTTCATCTGCATAGCCTCCTCACGGGGGAAAATCTCCAACAGTTTGTGTACGTTGTCTATCAGCTGACTCTGGTAGCGAGTAGCCACAGGAATGATGTGGTTCAGACACATGTCGCCGAAGATACGAGCCTCTATCTGTATCTTCTTCGTGTAAGTTTCCCACTTTATCTCTGTACGGGCCTTCAGTTCAGCCTCTGTCATCACACTGGTCTTTTGGAACATCTCTACGCTTGTGGGTGAGAGATACTGACGGAACATCAATGGAGCACTTGTCTCCACATCCAGTCCTCTTCTCTTGGCTTCCTCTTTCCACTCATCACTATATCCGTTACCCTCGAAGTGGATGGGTTGACAGGTCTTTATGTCATCGCGCAGGATCTCGATGATGGCATGGAACACTGGATTGTGCTCGCCAGTAGAGAATTCAGGATTACCGGAAATTTCAGCAATCTTGCTATCCACTCGTTTCTTGAAGTCAACCAAGGCTTCTGCTACAGCTGCATTCAAGACTATCATGGCTGCCGCACAGTTGGCAGAAGAACCTACAGCACGGAACTCGAAACGGTTACCAGTGAAGGCAAACGGACTGGTTCGGTTACGGTCGGTATTGTCCAGTAATAGTTCGGGAATCTGAGGAATATCCAACGTCAGAGCCTTTTTCCCCTTTAGGTCTCTAAGATAGCCCTCGTTGCTCTGTTCCAGTGCATTAAGCAGGTCTGTAAGTTGCTTGCCCAGGAAAGAACTGATGATGGCAGGGGGTGCCTCATGAGCTCCCAGACGATGGGCATTCGTAGCAGAAATGATGCTTCCCTTCAAGAGGCCATTGTGACGATATACCGCCATTAGCGTCTCCACAATGAAGGTGATGAAACGAAGATTTTCTATTAAGTTCTTACCAGGAGCATGCAGCAGTACACCCGTGTCGGTAGCAAGGCTCCAGTTGCAGTGTTTTCCGCTTCCGTTTACCCCCTTGAAGGGTTTTTCGTGCAACAGACAGCGGAATCCGTGGGTACGTGCCACCTTCTTCATCAACGACATCAAGAGCATATTGTGGTCCACGGCAAGGTTTGTCTCCTCGAAGATGGGAGCCAGTTCAAACTGATTGGGAGCCACCTCATTATGACGTGTTTTGCAGGGAATACCCAGTTCGAGGGCCTGTATCTCAAGGTCTTTCATGAAGGCAGCCACTCGACGGGGAATAGAACCAAAGTAGTGGTCATCCATCTGCTGATTCTTAGCCGAATCGTGTCCCATAAGGGTTCTTCCCGTCATCAGAAGGTCAGGACGTGCGGCATAGAGGTCTTCATCGACAAGGAAATACTCTTGTTCCCATCCCAAGTTTGAGATAACCTTCGTTACATCTCCATAGAAATAGCGTGCTACATCGGTTGCAGCCTTGTCAACAGCTTGCAGAGCCTTCTTCAGCGGAGCCTTATAGTCAAGGGCTTCACCTGTGTAGGAAATGAAGATGGTGGGGATGAGCAGTGTATCGCCCATCACAAACACAGGACTTGCAGGGTCCCAGGCTGAATAGCCACGAGCCTCAAACGTACTGCGTATGCCACCAGAAGGGAACGAACTGGCATCAGGTTCCTGTTGTACCAGTTGCTTACCTGTGAACTCCTCTATCATTCCTCCCTTTCCATCGTGCTCTACAAACCCATCGTGCTTCTCGGCAGTTCCTTCGGTCAAAGGTTGGAACCAGTGCGTACAATGTGTCACACCAAGTTCCATGGCCCATCGCTTCATGCCCTCAGCTACCAAGTCGGCAGTCTGAAGGTCGAGTTTGCAGCCATGGTCTATGACATCAGTCATGCGCTGGTACACATCTTCTGGCAGGTATTGCTGCATTTTCTGCCTGTTGAATACGTACTTGGCAAAGAACTCACTGGGACGGTCCTCACGGTTGGGGACATTCACAGGCTTCTTCTTGAAAGCTTCTCCTACAACTTGGAAACGAAGTGTTGATGACATAGGGCTGTATTTAATGTATAATTCTAAATTCTAAATGTTGAAACTCTGTTTCGAGTCTGCTTCCGCTCGGCATAGCCGCTTGCGTAGTAAACGGAGCAAGAATGTTCAATTCTCAATGTTCAATGGTCAATGGTCAATGTTCAATCCTCCCAAACTTAATAGTTCTCCAGAAGTAATGTACTATGCGCCAAGGCATTTCGCACAAAGCTTCGCCTGGGAAGAGAAAGACTCTACGTAAGCTCAGTCTCATGCGGAAGAACAGTTTGCTCCAGGTGGTATTGTGACGGATGTCCTGGTTGCGCAGGTCGTAATGTCCGAAGTTCCCAGCCAGCATGATTTCCCTCAGCAACCACTCTCCCACTCTTTGGTCTGGTTTGGCTATCATCCACGTTTCAGGCATGTTGCATGTGGTCTGTAAAACCCACATCAGTCCCGAGGTAAACCTTTCGATACCAAAGTAGCTCAAGTCGGGCTTTATCTGGCCCTGTGCTTCCTTCAGGACATAGTAGTAGTCAACAATCTGCCTCATGCCTATGCCTTCGTCGAAGATATGGCGGAAGATATGAAGGAGAATGTATAGCACATTGAACTCGGTAGTAGCTATCGGGAACGGTGTGTTTGTTTGAATGTCATGATGACTGTCTATCCACTTCTGTAGGCGATGATTGTAATACGGATTGAACAGCCATGTCGGTTTGAAATGCAATTCCACCGGAGTGTCTTCAAAGACGTGGAAGTCAACATGGGGATAGGTCACCTTGTCTCTGCGACCCGTCACCCTCCTGACCATGTTCACCAGTTCGTCCCTATCGCCATCCACCCATATATCAATATCGCCACTCTGTCGCCATAAAGGATTGGGATAGAGCATAGCCATGGCCTGACCTTTCAGTATGCAGCACCAACGCTGACTGTCGATGAGTTTCTGTGAAAGTTGGTGACATTGCAGATTCAGTTTCCTGTTACGGTCGGCTATCTTTTCTGTCTTGCCAATCCACAATAGTTTCAAGTTTATGGGCACCTGATAGCGAACAGCCCACTCACCACCTTCCTTCTGCAGGGCCAGCAAGCATACGCCCAACAC
Source organism: uncultured Prevotellaceae bacterium (assembly GCA_947169115.1). GTDB lineage: Bacteria > Bacteroidota > Bacteroidia > Bacteroidales > Bacteroidaceae > Physcousia. Next base: position 134,722 of record CAMVOK010000002.1, on the reverse strand, counting down.
ACTCTGTCGCTTGGCTTCCTCATATAATGCCTTCCACTCCTCTGCACTGGGAATGCGGGACAACTCTGTTCGAGTGTCCAAAGCCACTTGCAGTAGCTCGTAGAAAAGCGTGTTCAAAACCAAATGCATCTTCTTACTTTTCAAAGTGCTGATAGTCCTTGCAACTCTTCCAGTCGCCTCCCCATCGGAATCCATGTTCGTGGAAGAGACGATAGCAAAGGTCGTTATGGTCTATCTTGAAGGGAATATCCCTGCGTTTACTGCGATTAAAAGCCCACTTCTTTCCCGCTTTGGGACTGACATTCCCGTTCTTTACATAGGGATTATAGAGTGGATTCACGTCGATGGCCAATCCTCTGGCATGTTTCGAGAGGGTGTTGGTTCCAGCTATGGTTCGGTTGTTGTAGCAGGAGGTGTTGTTGGCCGACATGGAACGTTCGTCATCACCATCATACTTGTCCACCAGTTCCATGCGTTCTATCCTGTAACCTGCCTTCCACAACTGTCGGAATATGTCTATGAGGTCAGTGGCTATCGTGTGGTTACACACCATTTCGCCCTGCTGGGTCTTACCGTCCTTGTCGCAATAGGAAAGCGACAAGTGGCAAAGTTCGCTATCGGGAATGGGCTTACTCAAGAACAAAGTATCTTTTCCCTGACCCAGGGCGGTCAAGGCAAACATAAGTCCGAGCACCGTCCCTGCATACTTCATAGTATTCCAATTATATCTTTCAGACGATTCACCTCGTAGTTCACTTTCTCTGGAGCCTGAAACTCCGTAGGACGGGTGTTGAAGAATATCACATCCAGTCCGGCCTGCTTGGCTCCCATGATGTCGGTAACGAAGTTGTCACCAATCATCAAGGTACTTTCCTTTTTTGCCCCGCTCACCTTGAAGGCATAGTCGAAGTACTCCTTCGAGGGTTTGTTGGCACCAGCATCCTCGCTCAGGATAATCGTATCGAAGTATTCCAGGGTCTTGCTGGCCCTGAGTTTCCGATACTGCACTTCATGGAAGCCATTGCTTGTAATGTGCATCCGATAGCCTTTGCCCTTCAGATAGTTGAGCAACTCGTGGCATCCTTCTATAACTCCAGGCTTCTCGGCACAACAGTCGAGGAACCAGTCGCTAACCTCAAGGCAAAATTCTCGTGTCACACGTTCTTCCCCCATACCTCTGCTGAGAGGTCTGCGGAATCGTTCTACTATCAGATAGTCACGGGTGATTTCACCCTTGGCATATTGCGACCAAAGGAAGATGTTCTCACGCCAATACGGGTCGGAAAATTCCTCTTCCGCTGTAAAATACCTTTCTAAACCAAAGTGTACATACAACTCGTGCAAGGCAATTTTTGCATTGCCATGTGTGTCATACAACGTATCGTCGAAATCGATGAACAGGTCAGTGTAGGTCATGGTGCATGAGTCGCATGTTTGCCAGTTCTTCGTACTTGGTGCCTGGTCTGCCATAGTTGGCATAGGGATATATGCTGATGCCCCCACGTGGGGTGAAGATTCCCGTCACCTCAATGTATTTGGGGTCCATCAGTTTGATAAGGTCTTTCATGATGGTGTTCACACAATCCTCATGGAAATCACCATGACTACGGAAGGAGAAGAGATACAGCTTCAGGCTCTTCGATTCCACCATCCTCTGGTCGGGCAGGTAGGAAATACGTATCTCTGCAAAGTCCGGCTGACCCGTAATCGGACACAGGGTTGTAAATTCGGGGCAGTTGAAACGTACCCAGTAATCGTTCTCCTTATGTTTGTTTTCGAAGGTCTCCAGTACCTCTGGAGCATAGTTCTGACTATACTCTGTATTACGTCCCAGACTTACCAGTTCTGATCTTTCCCTACTCATATTCCTTATATATTACTTTACGGCTGCAAAGATAACAAAAATCGTCAATAAAAACAAACAAATGTCTGTCCTTTACCTTGCCCAAGATTCCAACAGCTCCACTTCATTGCCGTCAGCAGATTCCACTACATAGTCGGCAACAGAGGCTGGAATGAGGCAGGAGAAGCATTCACGAAGGAGGATGCTCTCCCCCATGCCACACCTTACTTTGGCCTGTCCCTTCACACAACTTAGCGTAACAAAACTGCCTTCATCCTTCATGTTCCGCATAAGCAGATGGGAGGTGGACAGTAGGTTTACGGCAAAATAGTTGGAATCAACAAGCAGAGTGGCTCCTTCCTGCACGTCTTCGTAACTTGTCCGATAGTTCCCTTGTACACTGAAGTCTATGGCATCTTTTGCCAGTTGTGTATGCAGTTCACGTGGTTTTCCGTCAAGTCCCAGACGTCGATAGTCAAACAAACGATATGTGATGTCCGAACTCTGTTGTATCTCACACAAGACAATACCACCGTTGATGGCATGAACCCTACCGGCAGGAATATAAAAGACATCGCCTGGCTTCACATTGTGACGTGCCAACACCTTAACGATGCTGCCATCCATCACCCTCCTTTCGTATTCCTCTTTTGAAATCTGTTCTTTGAAACCAGCCAACAAGGTGGCACCGGGGTCTGCTGCCATCACATACCACATTTCCGTCTTGCCCATCTTTCCATGGCGTTCCAAAGCCAGTGCATCATTGGGATGAACCTGTATGGACAGGGAACTTGCAGCATCGATGAACTTCACCAGCAGGGGGAACTGCATCCCATACCTCTCCCATACACCTTCGCCTAAGAATGCTGGCCCATAAGTAGCAATAAGGTCTCCTACGGTACGTCCTGCCAAGGGACCGTTTTTTATAATAGACTGCCGTCCGGGTATGTTGCTCACCTCCCAACTTTCCCCAATAGGTTTGCCATCAGCAGGCATACCCTTCATGGGTTTCAGCTTCGTGCCTCCCCATACCAGTTCGTATAGATTGTCCTCAAATAAAAGCGGATATAACGTTTTTATCATCAAACTCGTATCAAATATAAAAAAGAGGAATAGCAACGTAGTGTTTATCTATCCCTCTTTCCAACATTGTGTAACCTTTATCCTTTTCTGAGCCGAATGGCGGACTCGAACCGCCGACCCACGCATTACGAATGCGTTGCTCTACCAACTGAGCCAATTCGGCAAAAGCAGTGCAAAGGTACTACATTATTGTGAAACGGCCAAACTTTTGGGCACGAAATTCTAATTAATTTCTCTTTGGCTCAAAAACAGAAAAGGCCATGCATGTTTGATGCACAGCCTTTCCCCTGTTTGATTTGTGTTCTTTTCCGTATTCTTAAGCCTCTGCCTGAACACTCACTGTGGAGCGGTCGCGACGGCCTTTCTTGAAGCAGACGATACCATCGGTGAGGGCATACAATGTATTGTCCTTACCCATAGCAACATTCTCACCTGCATAGTGACGTGTGCCACGCTGGCGAACAATAACGTTACCGGCAATGCACTTCTCACCACCAAAAATCTTAACGCCTAATCTCTGGGCTGCACTTTCGCGGCCGTTCTTAGAACTACCTACACCTTTTTTATGTGCCATGATTCTTCGATTTTAATGGGTTAAGCAACTACTTCCTTGATAGCCAGCTCTGTGAACTGCTGACGATGACCATTCAGCTTACGGTAGCCCTTGCGACGCTTCTTGTGGAAGACGAGCACCTTGTCACCCTTCACCAGGGGACTTACTACCTCGGCAACAACCTTGGCTCCCTTAATCTCAGGAGCACCAACGGTGATGGCACCATCGTTGTCTACCAACAACACTCTCTCAAACTCAACAGCCTGGCCTGCCTCTGCACCCATGATGTGGTGTACATACAGCTTCTTGCCTGCCTCTGCTTTGAACTGCTGACCGTTAATCTCTACGATTGCGTACATTTGTTTGTTTTGTTATTTAACGGGTTTCACCGGGAGGCGGAACTCCTCTCTGAGTCCTCTTCTTAGAGCCCCTTCGGCATAAATCGGGCACAAAGATAGTGAAAACCGAGCGAACTGCAAAATTTTAGAGCATCAAAATGTAAACAACGGAGTAAAAAGATGTGTTCACATACCTTTTTACATAAGTTGGTTATATAACGAAAAGTGTCGTGCAGCATAGCTGCGATGCTCTAAAATTAGCATTCCGAGGTGCATCCTATGTTCGACCGAAGGTCAGAGATAGTGAAGCCCATTGTCCATTTTATTGTATTTTCAAACCGAAGGAGCAGTGAGAGCCATCAAACTTGTTTGTTTGGCCGAGTCGTGAGTGAGGAAGACGAAGTCAAATGCCGCCTATTTTCGAGACACGAAGATTCTCAAATTACAAAATAATCCCTAATTCATATTATTTCTATAAAAGAACAAAATAATCCTTAATCCTTAACTCTTAATCTTTAATCTTTTTGTATCTTTGTCCCGACATAACATCCATACAACATGAAAAAGACGTCCTACCCTCCGTATGAGGAAAAGAATGATATTGCACAAGAGCCAATGATAACTCAGCGCCATAGGATACGCCATCATGGCCTAACCCCTACGCAGCAGTATCTCCTCAAGGTCTTTGCCCAAGACAACTCAGAAGAGACGGCACAGGATATTCAGAAAATTGTATTCCAGTATTATCAGAAGAAAATGGATGAGGAACTGAATAAGGCGTGGGATGAGGGTATTCTTGACCAGAAACGCTTGAATGAGCTTCGCCATACATATCATTGGGCAGGATGACTTTCTGCATGAATTGGCAAAATAACACGATAAAGAAAACATAAATTTAACCATTAATGACTGCGATTAAGCGAGAGCCGAGCAAAAGCAGTCTCGAACGAAGTTCAACCCTTAAACTATTAAACATTTAAACATTTAAACCGTGATATGATGACATAAACAAATAGACATATAGGAAGAAGCGTTAGCTTTGTATTCTGTGCTATCTGACAATTGGGGAATTAGAAGAAAGCGCACAAGAGTAAAAGTTAATGCTCACGCTGATGGCGTGGGCTTTTACTCGTTTAGGTGCGCAAAGGTTATCCCCAATACCACAGATAGCGTAGACGAAGTAAATTGTCCACGTTTTCTTTTTGTGTGCTGTCAAGAATAATGATATAGGAAACAATGTTTAACAACATAATAATAAAAACTATGAAACACAAACATTTAACTTTTCTGCTCGCTATGCTCATGAGCATGGTGGTCAGTGTGGCTTCGGCTCACGATGTCGAGATTGACGGTATCTATTACAACCTTATTCCCAAGGCGAAACAAGCTACCGTAACCTTCAAAGGTGATAGTTATAGTGCGTATTCCAATGAATACAGCGGCACCGTCACCATTCCAGCCTCAATAACCTACGAAGGCAACACCTACAGCGTGACCAGCATCGGCGAGAGGGCGTTCTATTGGTGCGATGGCCTGACCTCCGTCACCATACCCAACAGCGTGACCAGCATCGGCGCTTGGGCATTCGATGTTTGCAGCGGCCTGACCTCCATCACCATTCCCAACAGCGTGACAAACATTAGCAGTTATGCGTTCTCTTATTGCAGTGGCCTGACCTCAATCACTATCCCAAACAGTGTGACAAGCATCGGCAATGATGCGTTCAATGGTTGCACTGGTCTGACCTCCCTCACCATCCCCAACAGCGTGACAAACATTAGCAGTTATGCGTTCTCTGGTTGCAGCGGCCTGACCTCCATCACCATTCCCAACAGCGTGACAAGCATCGGCAATTCTGCGTTCCAGGGTTGCAGCGGCCTGACCTCCGTCACCATACCCAACAGCGTGACTAGTATCGGCATGTCTGCGTTCTCAGGATGCACGGGCCTGACATCCGTCACAATAGGCAAAGGTGTAACAAAAATTTATGGAAGTGCATTTGCTCAATGCGGAAATTTAGAAGAGGTATATTGCTATGCGGTGAATGTACCCAGCACCAGTAGCGATGCATTCAGAGAATCGATGGTTGAATATGCTACGCTATATGTGCCCGAAGAGTCCATCAATGCCTATAAGGCCGCATCGCCCTGGAGTGGGTTTGGTACGAAGAAACCACTATCTGGCGAAACACCCAATAAGAAGTGTGCTACACCCACCATCAATTATGCGAATGGCAAACTGACCTTCACGTGTGAGACGGAGGGGGCACAGTTCGTATCCGAAATCACGGACACAGACATCAAGAAACATTATGATGCAGAAGTAAATCTGAGTGTAATTTACACCATCAAGGTATATGCCACTCTCACGGGTTACGACGACAGCGATGTTGCTACAGCCACGCTATGCTGGATAGAGCAAGAACCTGCGTCTGAAGGTTTAGGAACCGATGTGAAGGAAATCGCCTCAATGCCCGTACTCATCCAAAGCCAAGGCGGTACGCTCCGCATCACAGGCGCAGCCAACGACACACCCATCAGTGCCTATACGGTAGGAGGTCAATTACTGGACATCACTACATCGAATGGTGGCGAGGCAACACTACGGACTAATCTCCACGATGGTATTATCATCGTGAAGGTCGGCAAGCGCACCTACAAGATCGCACTATAAACAGGAAGTACAAACAACAAAAGAAGGGAGGCACCACTCTATATGGGCGATGCCTCCCTTGTTTTATTACAGCTTCACGAATTTTGGACCCTCTTTTCTGACCTTTCCGCTTTTCTGCCAACGATATACAATGGAGCGATGGGAAGAGGAGGTTAGGTTTGGCCGAAGCTTCTTGAGATCATCATAGGAGAAGACCGATGGGAGGCATGGAAGCAGTTCCTTGTTTCCACGGTTGGAAAGATTCTGCTGTGGATCGATGTGTTTCATCTGTACATTACCAAAGTAGCCCAGCATGTTTTCCATCATGAAATCGGCATAGAGAAGTGCCAACTTAGGTACATCGGGACTCTCCTTCTCCTCTCCCTTTAGGAGATGGTAGATACCTGCAAACACAATAGCCTTATCTGCTATTCTACGACGGTAGAGGTCTCTCAGTTCATCACCACTGTCTGCGCTCATGGTTTCTTGTTGCTTATCCCAATGGTAGATTTCCTTTTGGGTAAGAGGCATTGAGATGTAACCAGAAAGGGTGCGCAAACGGTCAGTTATCAACCTGATTTCCTGCATTTGTTCTTCTGTACGTTCTACGGAACCAGGCCGAGAGGTGAAGAGGGTGCTGGGGAGTGGAAAAACACTGAAACGAGTGATTCCACCATTCTGCACCTGCATGGTATCACCCATCACCACCAACTGGTCTTCGGTGCCAGCAAGGTAGAAACTGAGTGCTATGTTGGGCATACCGCTTACACTTTCCTTGCCAACACGTTCACTACCATCTTTTTCTTTGTTGCTACCCTTACGCACTGTGGCCATCTTCTTCTTCATCTCGCTCTCCCCATCAGGAATCCAGCTGTCCATCTCTGCTGAGATTTGCAGCATGGTACTTCCCTTTGCATCTTTGGCACATTTCAACAATGCTGCACGAGTAGCATCACAACCAATAATCTGTCTCTTCACATGTGGGCGAGGAACACTGCTGTCACCATTATCTCTCCATTCTTCTTCTGCCGCAATGGCCATTTCCTCATCTTCCAGACAGGGCTGAGCCCAGTCTTCACATAATCGACACAAATCATCCTTACCTCCAGCACTAGGAGCCACCAACAACGATTGCAATATGGCATAGAGTTGTTTGCCCCGTTTCTCCTCACCATTTACTACCACACCTTCCATGCAACCACGGAAGTGAATGTCACTCAGATAAACCGTGCAGGCAGTAAGTATAGCACCCAGGGCAGCCATCCAGTACTTAGGTTCGAAGGCCATGATGCAGTTTCTCACCAACTCAGGAGCAAAGGGCAGTATTTCATCCCTAAGTATGGCGATGCACTCCTGCTGGGGTTCTTCATCTATGTCTGTGGGAACTTGCTGATGCAGTGTGTCCAACACACGTTGCATTCCTGTGGTCATGCCACCTTCACAGTTGTTGATTACCCACGAGAATATGCCTTCCACCTCCTGACGGGGAAGTCCAAAGGTAGGGAGTAATTCGGTGGCCATCTTTAGGAGTGTATTATGGCGATTACCCACTTGTGGTTCACCTCCGTTTTGTTCCAGCCATCGCTGAACAATGGTGTTGTACTTAACAGGTGTTGCTTTATATTGCAACAGGGATATTTCTGTATCCGTATCATTACCCTCAGAAGAAATGTGTGTCGCATTGCAACACGCAACATCTTCCTCCTTGGCAGTATAGGGATGCTCTGCAAATAGCAGCTCATCATCTCTGTAGATGACCCTACCTGTCAGGAACATCCTCCTTGCCTTGTCCTTGCAGACATGGTCATAGCTGATGCCCAGTATGTTGGCCATCCATTCCTGACTCTCCTGGATGTTCATCCCTTCAGGACAAACAGCCCAGATGTGGGTCTTACGTCTGTAGCTTGCTTCCATGTAGGCTATCCCCCACTCCTTTTCATGTCCCTTTACCTTATTATTATATAGGTCAACAGGATCGATGTTAGGGTCGTCGTTCTCAAATAGGAACATCCCGTTCCACTTGCCATACTCGTTTTTGCAAGGCTCATTGTCAAACACTCCATGAGCAGTCACTACGGGGAGCTGCTCCTTTGCAGCCCTCTTCTTAATCAGTTCCAGACTCATATTAATTAACTCTGTGAACTCCTCGGAGTTCTTGCAGACCTTGTAGGTCTGACTTTGAATTTTGTTACTAAAACTAAACATACTTAATTTGTTGATTATTAATTATTAATATTGATTATATCTGCCCCTATAGGCTTGTATTAGGTCATTTAAGGTTTTAATAGCCGTGGGTTTATTACTTGGATAATTACATGGGCAATAGAGATTTAAATCAGGGTCATGGTCATAGAAGTTCCATGTATCCTTACCTACACGCCACAATACCAAATCCTCCTTGACTTTAATTTCTTCAATACCCCTGTAATCAGGGCTTTCTTGATAAATGCGTTCTACTTTCTCCATTAGGGCATCAAAATCGAGCCCCCAATAAATGTGTTTTTTCATTTTATTAATTCTTTTTAATGTTGTTAATTGTAACCAAAACTCCCCCTCTTAGATAGAGGGGGTGACCTTTAGGTCGGGGACGTATGAAAGAACTGTTTTTATTCATACTCATCTTTTTTTTTACTCCTCCGTCACTTCGTGACACCTCCCCTACATAGGGGAGGAATAAAGTTTGTTGCAAAACATTAGGGGGGCAGCTTGGGTTACGTTTTACTAATTTATTTAACTCTCTCTTTCTGGAGGGTGGAAGTCTGGTTGCTCAGTTCAAGCAACGGCTGTCCCGACCGCATCCTCTTTCAGCCAACTCACTATGAAGGTGTGTTTCCCGACTGAAAGGTGATGCAAAGGTACAACCTTCTGAAAAAGTGTTCAATAGGTAGTATACTACCGTAGTTGCTACGGTAGTAAGGGTAGTAAAAAAAGGGGGGGGAAATGCTTGTTGATACTAATCTTGTTCGTACTCCTCAGTCCTTCGGACAGCTCCCTTACATAGGGGAGCAACTTGGTTACGCTTCAAAATTGTAACTAAGCTCCCCCTCTAAGTTAGAGGGGGTACCTCGAAGAGGTGGGGGCGTATGAAAGAACTGATATATTTGTACTCCTCCGTCACTTTGTGACACCTCCCCTACATAGGGGAGGAATATAGGTTTGCTGCAAAATCCTTTATTGCATTTATTATAGCCTCTGGCTGCTCAAATACCACACGATTCTCAAAGCGAAGGGTATGAATCTGGTATGTCTCACTTAGCTCTTCATCCCGTGACATATCCATGTCTGCCTTCACTGCATTATAATGAACCTCACCGTCCAGTTCTATTGCCAAGCGCAGGGAAGGACAATAAAAATCAAGAATATGATTGCCAATACTGAACTGCCTGCGAAATACCAACCCATCTACACTTTTCCCTTTGATCATCTTCCACAACGTGGCTTCTGCTGGGGTACCTTTAGTCCTCAATTGACGACGAAATTCCTTCAGTTCAGGCTTGTTGTAGATATGTTGGTCTTTCATGCTATTTGTTATTTTTATACTCCTCAGTCCTTCGGACAGCTCCCCTACACTAGGGGAGCAACTTTGTTACTTTGGCTTGTTGTAACCCAACTCCCCCTTTAAGTTAGAGGGAGTGACCTTTAGGTCGGGGCGTATGAATATATATATATTACTCCTCCGTCACTTCGTGACACCTCCCCTACATAGGGGAGGAATTTTTTTTACAGCTGTTCCTTTAGTTTCAATTCTAGCGCATCTCCCTTATTCGAGTCCTTGCAATGCTGCAAGTCAATGCCCCAATACTCCTTAAAGGGAATCCACGATAGTTTCTCTTCAATACAAAAATAAAAGGCTTTCACGATGGCTCTCATTTCTGCCTGTGTCAGTTTCTTGTTGGGCATATAGTTTTCATCCACATACCCCATCCGCTTCAGTTTTTCCCAAATCTCCTTGGTCTCCTCACTATAAAATAGAGCGTTGCGTTGCAATGCAACACCCTTGTTTGTTTCTTCCCCTTCTAGGGACTCAGAAGATTTGTGCGTTGCATTGCAACATGCAACGCTTCTGTTGGTGTATTTCTCCCTGATGGACTTCTTACGCTGTTCTCTCTCCCTGATTTCCACTATGTCCTTGACCTGTTTGTCAATGAAGTCATATATGTCGTAGATGAAATTTTCCAAGAGTGGCTTATTTCCATCGTTGTAGTCCAATATCTCTTTCCTCCAGTACATCTTAGGATTGCCCCAATCAGGCTGACCAGCACGAGGGTGAGGTACTGTAATACCATCATCACCAGTCCATGTGCAATCTGGTGCATACTGCTCAAAACAACAAGCATCCATCTCTTTCACTGCAATGCGATGTCTGTCCTTGATGAGTTCAGCCACATCCTTCAACACCTCCACATCCGCTATGCCCTCCATCAGTTGCTCCAGTGTGGATTGTGAAAATTCGTTGGTGGCCTCCTTCCAGTCCACATCAGCAATCATGGCAGGATTCTCGTTTATCTCCTTGATAAGTTCCCTCAGTTCTGTCATACCTTATTATAATTATATGTATAGGGCAAAGTTACGAAATTTGTTTGGATTGCACAACACGCTTACTGAGATTGTAATGCCTCTGTTAACAATAAATTATTTATTAATCATCTATTAGTAAATCATTTATGGCCTTGCACAAGTCCCGATTTCTTCGTATCTTTGTAATAGTAATCCTGAAGCAGGAGCAATAGTAGCCAAAAGGCGCCGCACTACTATTCTTCCTCGTCCCAATTTACTTATCCTTAATTCTTAATTATTAATTCTTAAAAATTTACAACTATGAATAACATTATTGGAAGCATTCCCTATTCATTAGCACCAAGATTGTGCAATCCGTCTTAGAGTGACGAAGAGAAAAAGATTTACGCTTAGGCACAGAGAAGAGAGACTATCTCCCTCGCTCAACTTGCAGCCCACATGGCTGAACATAACAGCAACTTCAGTACAGGACAGATACTCGGCGTACTTACCGACATGAGTGCATGTGTCATAGAATTTCTAAAATCTGGATACAGCGTTGACCTTGGTCTCGCTCGCTTTTATCTTACTTTAACCAGCACTGGTGTAGGTAATGTCGATGACTTTGCAACAAGTCTCATTAAGAAGGTGAACATTAGAACTGCAGTTTCCAAGGAGACTGTTTCTGCTATCAACAATTCGCCCGAGTTTGAGTTCGTTCTTACAAGGGAGGCCGAAGCCCTTGCCAAGAAACAGGCCAAAGAGTCCTTGCCCAATTTCACATCACAAGATGACTCGGGTGACGACAACGGTGGGAACTCTGGTGGTGAAATCACGGAATAAGCCACGATGAGGTGAGAAGAGAGAAGAAAGAAGAGAGAGTTCACTACGCAAGCGTCTCCTAACGTCGCCGAGCGCTCACAAAAGCAAAGCGCAACACAAAAAAAGAAGGACGGACAAATAAATGTCCGCCCTCCTTTTTTTATGGTATTAATGCTATTTATTTCTTGGCCTTAGCAGCTTTCTTTTCCTTTTCCTTGTCGTACTTCTCCCAGAGTTTCTTCTCGGCACACTGTTTCTTCAGTTGAGCTGTGAACTCCTTGGCCTTGGCTTCCTGTGCTGCCTCGTCGGCAGGAGAAGCATAGAAGTGTTTGTAACCATCCTGTACATCCCAGAAACCACGAGTGAAGTCGGGGAAGCTTACAGCAGCGCAGTTGTGGTCCATAGAGAGTGTGCCAAGTTCTGCCAAGCAGCACCACTCTGCCAAGTCATAGACATCCATGTCAAGAGGCAGTCCGTTCTGCAAGCAGTAAACCATACGGGCATCCATGAAGAAATCCATACCTCCATGACCACCAACCTCGGCTGCAATCTTACCATACTTCTTGATGATGGGGTGTTCGTATTTCTCTTCCAGAGCCTGACGTTCTGCATCGGGAAGGAAGCTGTGACTGCTCAGGTTGTCCACCTTGGGCTGCTGACCACTGGCCTGCAACTGGGCAGCATCCAGGGCATAACCACTGACGGGATATTTGTTGGCAAAGCCCTTGGTACCTGTCAACTGATAGAGACGATTGTAGGGCTGGGGATTCATGACATTGTGCTGGATTTCAACCACCTTGCCATTGGCAGTACGCATCAGAGTAGTGGTGTGGTCACCATTACGGAACTCATGGCACTCCTTACCCGTTACCTTCTCGACATATTCCTTACCGTGAGCACTCTTGGTATCCATGGCTACCAAAGTGGTGAAGCGGTCACCACGGTGAATGTTCAATACCTGAGCCACGGGACCAAGTCCGTGAGTGGCATATACATCACCACGATTCTCCTTGTTGTACTTCATGCGCCAATGCAGATTCTGGGGGTCACTTCCATCAGGATTTCCCCAATAGTACGCCCAGAAGTCATCGAGATTGTGGATGTAGGCTCCCTGTGCTCTAAGAACTTCTCCGAACACACCATGCTGAGCCATATTCAGGGCACGCAGTTCGAACCAGTCATAGCAGCAGTTTTCAAGAATCATGCAATGGAGACGGGTTTTCTCACTGAGGTTGATGAGCTCCCAGCACTGTTCCAAGTTCATGGCAGAGGGAACCTCAATGGCTGTATGCTTGCCATTCTCAAGAGCACACTTGGCTACAGGGAAATGATGGTCCCAATCGGTGGCCACATATACGAGGTCGATGTCAGGACGCTTGCACAGTTCCTCATAACCCTTCTCACCCGAATAGATGTCAGCAGGGGGAAGTCCTGCCTCACGCAGATACTTCTGACACTTCTCTGCACGTTCTTCTTCATAGTCACAGAGGGCAATAATCTGAGTGCCAGGGATGTGGGTGAAACGAGCCACTGCACCAGGACCTCTCATGCCCAGTCCTACGAAAGCCACACGGACGACATCCATCTTGGGTGCCGTCAATCCCAATACATTCTGCTGACCAGCAGGACGTACAGGAGTGTCCACTACAATAGTACCCTCCTCCCAATGCCACTTGGTGCTGGGAGACAGACTCTGAGCCATGGTCATAGACCATGAAGCAACGGCCATCAATGCCGCAACAAAACAACGCTTTGCATTCATCGTATTAAATATTATTAGTTAAATGACATTCTACGGACAAAGATACAAATAATTTACGATTTACCATTTACAATTTACCATTTTTATACAAATAATTTACGATTTACCATTTACAATTTACCATTTTTATACAAATAATTTACGATTTACCATTTACAATTTACCATTTTTTTGTACTTTTGTCACCATATGGGAATAGATTTGTATATAGTCCGCCACGGACAGACAGAGGAGAACCTGCAACGCATACTGCAAGGACAGATGCCAGGTCACCTTACTGAGGAAGGAATCCATCAGGCTGAGGAAGTTAGGGAGCGTCTCAAGGACATCCCATTCCAGGCCATCATCACCAGTGACCTCAAGCGAGCAGTAGATACAGCCAACATCATCAGTCAGGTCCATCAGTGTCCCCTCATCCTGGAACCTCTGCTACGTGAACGTGACTTTGGCATCCATACCGGTGGACCCTACATCAGCATCAGCCATGCACTCGACCCTTCAGCAGAAACCATGGAACAACTGGCCCAACGAGCTGCTGACTTCCTGAACAAACTCACCCAAAGCTCTTCTTCTCTCTTCTCACTTCTCACTTCTCACCCTCTTCTAGTCATCAGCCACGGCCTATTCCTTCGTGTCTTACAGGCTGTCTATCATGGTGTTCCGGTTCGTTCCATAGAGAAAATGGAAAATGCTGAGGTGCGAACGCTGGAACTAAAGCCAGACATGCACTTCAGCATATCGAATCTGGAGGAAACAGGAGGTACGGCCAACTGATTGTCAGCCGAAAAGGGGCCTACATGGTCACACGGCTGTAGGCAGGAGCCTCCATGGGACAGAAATCCTTATCCTGATACTTAAACCACCCTGTTTGGGCTATCATGGCCGCATTGTCCGTGGTGTAGCCAAACTTGGGGATATAGACACGCCAATGATATCGCTGACCATAATCGATGAAGGCCTGTCGGAGTGCAGTGTTGGCACTAACACCTCCAGCAACAGCAACATCACGAATCTTGAGGTCACGAGCTGCCAGACGAAGTTTGTTCATCAAGGTGTCCACCACTGCCTTCTCAAACGAGGCAGCAAGGTCTTCCTTGTGATGTTCAATGAAATCGGGGTCTTCTTTTATCCAGTCCCTGAGATTGTAGAGGAAGGATGTCTTCAAGCCTGAGAAACTATAGTCGTAACCAGCGATATGGGGCTTTGAGAACTTATAGGCTTCAGCATTTCCTTGACGGGCAAGACGGTCGATGATAGGACCACCAGGATAACCCAGTCCCATCACCTTTGCTGCCTTGTCGATGGCTTCTCCAGCAGCATCATCAATAGTTTGACCGATAATCTGCATGTCGTTGTAGGCATTCACCTTGATAATCTGTGAGTTGCCACCACTTACCAACAAACACAGGAATGGGAACTTTGGTGGACGATAGTCTTCTCCCTCGGCATGTATGAAATGTGCCAAAACGTGTCCTTGCAGGTGATTGACATCAATCATGGGGATGCCTAACGAGGCAGCCATGCCCTTGGCAAAAGAGACTCCTACGAGCAAACTGCCCATGAGACCAGGACCACGGGTAAAGGCTATGGCTGATAGTTCCTCACGATGCACACCTGCCTTCTTCAGTGCAGCATCCACCACAGGAACTACATTTTGCTGATGGGCACGACTTGCCAACTCTGGCACTACCCCACCATACTGTTCGTGTACAGCTTGTGATGCCGTTACGTTTGACAATAGGATGCCGTCCTTGATGACAGCAGCACTGGTGTCGTCACACGAACTTTCAATGCCTAAGATGGCCCTACCCTGTCCCTCCCCCAAAGAGAGGTTATTTTCCTTTTGATTAACATTCATCGTAGTGCTTCTTTTGTATTTCGTGAGAATCACCCTCCCAACAAGGGAGGGCTGGGGAGGGTCTTTTAATGTGTTAGGATTTCAACTCCGTTTTCTGTCATCACGTATGTGTGTTCCCACTGGGCAGACGGTTCATAGTCTTCAGTGACAACAGTCCATTCCGTAGGGTCGTCAGCATCTGTGCATACCTGCCAATGACCGAGATTTATCATCGGTTCGATGGTGAAGGTCATACCAGGAACCAGCAACATACCAGTACCCCGATGACCATAGTGTTCCACATCGGGTTCTTCGTGGAATTGCAGTCCTACACCATGTCCACACAGGTCACGAACTACTGACATGTGGTTCTGATGGGCATGTTTCTGTATGGCATTACCAATGTCTCCCACAAAGACGTAGGGTTGTGAGCACACCTGTTCTCCAATCTTCAGACATTCCCAGGCCACATCAACCAAACGCTGCCATCTGGGTTCGGTCTTTCCTCCAATGACAAACATGCGGCTTGCATCAGCATAATAGCCATCGAGTATGGTGGTGCAGTCCACGTTCAGAATGTCTCCCTCCTCCAGAATCTCATCCTTCGAAGGAATACCATGACAGACAACATCGTTGACACTCGTGCAACATGAATTGGGGAATCCCTCGTAATTGAGTGGAGCAGGAATGCCTCCGTGCTGGGTGGTATAGTCATAGACCAGTTTGTCTATTTCCCAGGTTGACATACCTGGGCGAATCTTCTCTGCCACCGTGTCCAGAACAGCGGTGTTGAGTACACCTGCTCTTCGGATGCCCTCTATCTGCTCGGGAGTTTTTATGAGTTCACGGGTTGGCACCAACTTTCCCCTACCCTGATATTCCAGGATGCGGATATCCATGTCCGTCAGGGGTTGACCGTCAGGTACTATCCACTGATTCTTTTTCTTGTTTTTAGCCATTCCTTCAAATAAGCTTATAAGTTCTCTATGACTTATAAGCCCAATGTAATACTATATATAATTATAATGAATTACGCACGTGCGCGTGCAATATATCCCAGTGCCTCACGGCATTTGTCGGTAATATACTGCCAGTCACCAGCCTCCACACGGTCTTTGGGGAAGAGTTTCGAACCCATGCCTACACAATAGACACCAGCCTTGAACCAAGACTTCAGATTTTCTTCCTCTGGAGCAACACCACCAGTGACCATAATCTTCGACCATGGCATGGGAGCCTTCATGCCCTTCACCATATTGGGACCAACTACATCACCGGGGAAAACCTTCGTAAGGTCGCATCCCAGTTCCTGAGCCTTTCCTATCTCACTTACCGTCATGCAGCCTGGGCAGTAGGGAACCAAACGGCGGTTGCAGACAGGTACTATTTCGGGATTGAACAAGGGACCTACTACGAAGCAAGCACCCAACTGGATGTAAAGGGCAGCAGTAGGTGCATCCACGACACTGCCAATGCCCAATGCCAGTTCAGGACATTCACGGGCAGCAAACTTCACACACTCGGCAAATACCTCCTGTGCGAAATCACCACGATTGGTAAACTCGAAGGCACGAACACCTCCATCATAACAAGCCTTGATAACCTTCTTGGCTACCTCCACATCTTTGTGGTAGAACACAGGCACCATCGGAGCCTCTGCTATCTTCTGCAATACTGCAACTTTATCAAATTTTGCCATAATGTATTTTCTTGTTTGGTTGTTTTAGAAGTAGGTGGTAAGAGTGTTCGATATCCTAACCCTTAACCTTTCATTCTTCACCCTTAACCCTCCCCTCTCTACAAGAGAGGGGTCGGGGGTGAGGTTTTATTATCTCTGCACTCTTCCGTTTGCACTACCACCAGCCAAGGCTTCCACTTCTTCGGCACTTACCAAGTTGAAGTCACCATTGACGGTATGTTTCAGAGCACTGGCAGCAACAGCAAATTCAAGGGCTTCTCCCTGTGTCTGCTTGGTGAGCAAACCATGGATGAGACCGCCAGAGAATGAGTCACCACCACCTACACGGTCGATGATAGGATTCAGTTCGTAGCGCTTAGACTGGTAGAACTCCTTGCCGTCGAAAATAAGAGCCTTCCAACCGTTATGAGTGGCAGAGAAACTTTCGCGCAGTGTGCTGACAACATATTGGAATCCAAACTCCTCACGCATCTGACGGAATATGCCTTCGTATCCAGCAGCATCTGTCTGTCCGCCCTCTACATCAGCATCGGGTTTGAAACCGAGACAGAGTTCTGCATCTTCCTCGTTACCAATGCAGACGTCAACATACTTCATCAAAGGCCGCATGATGGAGATGGCCTTCTCACTGGTCCACAACTTCTTGCGGAAGTTAAGGTCAACACTTACCTTGACTCCATGACGCTTTGCTGCCTCACAAGCCAAACGGGTGAGTTCTGCAGCCTTGTCGCTGATGGCAGGAGTTATGCCACTCCAGTGGAACCAGTCCTTACCTTCCATGATCTCGTCGAAGTTGAAATCTTCGGCATTGGCCTCTGCTATTGAAGAGTGTGCACGGTCGTAGATAACCTTGGAGGGACGCATGGAAGCACCAGTCTCGGCATAGTACAAGCCAACACGGTCTCCTCCACGAGCTACAAATTGTGTGTCAACTCCGTAACGACGCAATGCATTTACGGCTATCTGTCCAATTTCATGCTTGGGTAGTTTTGATACGAAATATGCCTCATGACCATAGTTGGCCAGAGAAACAGCCACATTGGCTTCACCACCACCAGGTATGATGCGGAACGATTCACTCTGTATGAAACGGTCATTTCCCTGCGGTGACAGGCGGAGCATAATCTCTCCCAGTGTTACAATCTTTGCCATAGTTCTATTTATTTTATTCAACAATTAGCAGTGCAAAGATACAATAAATAAATTAAATATCCATAATGGATAATGTCAAATGTCAAATGTAAAATGTAAAATAGCAAATGTAGCCTGCGGGATGTTAAATGGTAAATGGCTAAATGGTAAATTAATCCTTCACCCTTAACCTTTCACCCTTAACCTCTCTCCCCCCATAGTTGGTTCATACGTTGGGCCAGTTTGTCTTCGGCAGGATTATGCTGGGGTTGCCAGAAACGAATATGCTCCATGCCGTCTGGAAGAAATTGTTGGCGGACGAAGTTTCCCTCATAGTCGTGGGCATACTTGTAACCATCGGAATAACCGAGTTCCTTCATCAATGAGGTTGGAGCATTGCGCAGATGTAGGGGTACGGGCTGGTTTCCTGACTGCCGAACTTCAGCTAAGGCATCGTTGATGGCCATGTATGCAGAGTTGCTCTTTGGACTTGTGGCCAGATAGATGGTTGCTTCTGCAAGAGGTATGCGACCTTCTGGCCATCCTATTTTCATTACGGCATCGAATGCGGCATTTGCTATGAGCAGGGCATTGGGATTGGCCAAACCTATGTCTTCTGATGCACTGATGACCAGACGACGAGCTATGAAGGCTGGGTCTTCCCCACCCTCTATCATACGTGCCAACCAGTAGATAGCCCCATCAGGGTCGCTGCCACGAATGGACTTGATGAAGGCTGATATGATGTCATAGTGCATCTCCCCGTCTTTGTCATAAGCCAAGGGGTTTTGTTGCAGACGTTCTGTCACCAGTTCGTCTGTTATGACAAGAGTTTCTCCCTTGTTCGTGGATTCAGAAAGCAAGTCCAGTATGTTCAGCAGTTTGCGGGCATCACCACCACTGAAGCGCAGAAGGGCATCGGTCTCTTTTAGTTCGAACTGAAGTTCACGCAGTACGATGTCCTTTTCTATGGCACGCCGAGCCAGTTCCAAGAGGTCTTCTTTTCCCAGACTTTTCAGTACATAAACCTGACAACGGCTCAACAGAGGACGTATGACCTCGAAGGATGGATTCTCCGTAGTAGCTCCAATCAGGGTGATAATTCCCTGTTCTACAGCTCCAAGAAGACTGTCTTGTTGGGACTTGGAGAAGCGGTGAATCTCATCGATAAACAAGATGGGACTTGCGGTATTGAAAAATCGGTTCTGCTTGGCCTTTTCCACTACGTCACGCACATCCTTCACTCCGCTTGTGACAGCTGAGAGTGTATAGAATGGTGTCTGTAGCTGATGGGCTATGATGCTTGCCAGAGTAGTCTTCCCAACCCCAGGAGGACCCCATAGGATGAAGCTGCTGACATGGCCGGATTCTATCATCCGTCTCAATACAGCACCTTCACCCACCAGATGTTTCTGGCCGATGTATTCGTCAAGGCTTGTCGGACGTAGTCTTTCTGCTAATGGTTGCATAGTGGTTGCAAAGATACAAAAAGATTAAGGATTAAGAGTTAATGATTAAGGATTATTTTATATCTTTGTGGCATGAAAATACATGTTGTAAGTTTCCAGGTGCCTTATCCGGCTGACTACGGGGGAGCGATAGACGTCTTTTACAAGTTGAAGGCTCTCTTCGAGGAGGGCTTTGACGTGGTGTTGCATACTTTCATGTATGGGGGACGCCATGAGGAGGATGTGCTTAACGGGATTTGCAGCAAAGTGTATTATTACCCAAGGGAGACGGGTTGGAGGAAACAGTTTTCTCTGCTGCCCTACATTGTTGCCACACGCAGTTGTCCACAGTTGCTCATAAACCTTTGTAAGGACGATGCACCCATTCTCTTTGAGGGACTCCACACCTGTTTCTATCTCGACCATCCCTTGCTTGCCAACCGCAAGAAGATTGTCCGTATGCACAACGTGGAGCATGAGTATTACCGCTGTCTGGCTTCTCATGCAGGATGGAACTGGAAGTCGGTGTATTATCTTGTGGAGAGTTGGAAGTTGAAGCGTTTCGAGAAGAAGCAACTCTGCCATGCCGACCTCATTTGTGCCATCACCAAGGGTGAAAAGACGAAGTTGGAACAGATGGTCAAGGGTGTGGAACACGTACATCTTCCGGTGTTCTTCGACACCACCTTCCCCACTCCCATGCCTACCAGTCGTTTTGTGTTGTATCACGGAAACTTGGCTGTGGAAGAGAACCGTCAAGCTGTGGATTTCATATTACGCCATATTGCACCTCGCTTGCCAGGTGTGCTTTTCGTCATTGCCGGTAGGAACCCAAGGTTCAATAACGTACCGAGAAATGTGGAGGTGATAGCTGACCCAACGGATGAACATCTTGACCTTCTACTGCGCACGGCCAGAATCCACCTGATGCTGGCTTTTCAGCCCACAGGTATCAAACTGAAACTCATAAATGCCATAGTACGCGGAAATGGTCACATTCTTGCCAATCACGACATGCTCTATGGGCATTCCTTGGGGCGTTTCTGCATACGCGTGGACAAGACGCAGGATATCATTGACAATATAAGTAATCTGATAAACAACGAGTTAGAGGACGACTATATGGAGAAGCGTAAGCTGTATATCCAGAAAATGAAAAAAGGCGGAATCTCACGACTCAGCCTTTTCAAATAGGTATTAGTTTTTAAGGTAAAAAGATTGTTTATAGAATTACTGCTGCAAAATTACGTCTTTTTAGTATCTGCTCCAAATAATTTTGTATGTTAAAAAACATAATTACGGAAAAAGTTGCCTATGAATGCTGAAAAATGTTATGGCAACCAACATTCATTGATTGTATCAATCGATGAGTTTTAGAGGGAAGGAGCAAAAAAGCTTTCAACTTTCAACTTATTTTTGTATCTTTGCAGTTAAATATTGAAAGACAAGTGGTAAATGGTAAATGATTAAATAGTAAATGTGAGATGGAAACGACCGACAATACTGAAATAAAGGAGAAAAGAAGTCTGAACTTCATTGAACAAAAGATAGAGGCAGATCTGGCCGAGGGTAAGAACGGAGGAAGGGTACAAACCCGATTCCCACCCGAACCAAACGGCTACCTGCACATTGGGCATGCCAAAGCCATAGCCATGGACTTCGGAGTGGCCAAGCGATACGGAGGTATCTGCAACCTGCGCTTCGACGATACCAACCCACAGAAGGAAGACACAGAATACATCGAAAGCATAGAGCAGGACATCAAGTGGCTGGGATACGAATGGGCAAATGTCTATTATGCCAGTGACTACTTCCAGCAACTCTGGGACTTCGCCGTATGGCTCATTAAGCAAGGACGCGCATACGTAGATGAACAGTCGGCCGAAATCATAGCACAACAGAAGGGCACAACCACAAGCCCAGGTACTAACAGTCCCTACCGTGACCGACCTGTGGAGGAAAATCTCCGCCTTTTTGAGTACATGAACAGCGGCAACTGCGAACCCGGTACCTTGGTGCTTAGAGCCAAAATAGACATGGCTCATCCCAACATGCTCTTCCGTGACCCACTCATCTACCGTGTGTTGAACATACCCCACATCCGCACCGGCAACAAGTGGAACGCCTACCCCATGTACGACTTTACTCATGGCCAGAGTGATTATCTCGAAGGCGTAACTCACTCGCTCTGCACATTGGAGTTTGTAGAACACCGACCCCTCTACGACCTATTTGTGACGTGGATGAAAGAATGGCGTGGTGAGACAGACAACATAGAAGACAACCGTCCGCGTCAGACTGAGTTCAACAAACTCAACCTCTCCTACACCCTGATGTCCAAGCGTAACCTTCTGGCACTGGTCAATGAGGGCATGGTAAGCGGATGGGATGACCCTCGCATGCCAACCATCTGCGGCTTCAGACGTCGTGGATACAGCCCTGAAAGCATACAGAAGTTCATCGACAAGATTGGCTACACAACCTACGATGCCCTGAACGAAATGGCTCTGCTGGAAAGTGCTGTACGCGAAGACCTCAACCTACGTTCCACACGAGTATCAGCAGTTCTTGACCCCGTCAAAGTGGTCATCACTAACTATCCTGAAGGACAGACCGAAACACTGACAGCCGTGAACAACCCCGAATGTGAAGAAGAAGGAACACACGAGATAGAATTCAGTCGTGAGCTGTGGATAGAGCGCGATGACTTCCAGCAGGTGGCCGAAAAGAAATTCATGCGTCTGGCACCAGGCAAGGAAGTCCGTTTGAAGAACGCTTACATCATCCAGTGCTCCGAAGAACACCCCTGTGACGTGGATGCCGAGGGCAACGTCACCTGCATCTATTGTACCTACGACCCTGAAACCAGAAGTGGACTGCCTGGAGCCGACCGTAAAATCAAAGGTAAAACCCTCCACTGGGTTAGCTGTCACAATGCCATACAAGCAGAAGTGCGACTTTACGACCGATTGTGGAAGGTGGAGAACCCGCGCGATGAGATGGCAGCCATACGTGAGCAACAAAACTGCGATGCTGTAACAGCCATGCGACAGATGATAAATCCCGACAGTCTGACCATAATGAAAAACTGTTACGTGGAACCCTTTGCCGCTACCATGACACCCCTATCCTACCTCCAGTTCCAACGCATCGGATACTTCAATGTAGATACCGACTCCACAGCCGAACATCCTGTCTTCAACAAAACCGTAGGGTTGAAGGATACGTGGAAAAAAGGGTGAACCATTTACCATTTAGCCATTTACCATTTAACATTTAACGTCCCGCAGGCTACATTATACATTGTACATTATGCATTGTGCATTAAATTAAGAGATGAACGAAGACTATAGCTATTTCCAAGGTCAGGAGTTTCGTACTTCACTGGCAAACTACGAACGCATGTTGGCCACAGGAGAACCTGCCGAACTTGATTCGGAGGCTCTCACCGACATTGCAGAGTACTATGCCATGAACCAACGTATGGAGGATGCCAACCGCTGCATTCAGTATGCCTTGTCGTTCTATCCCGACAGCGTTGACCCACAGATATTCCTTTCCCGTCAACAGATGTTCCAGGGCAATCAGGAAAAAGCCTGGGCCATCTGCAATGCTATAAGCGACCAGGACGACCGCGAAGTGCTCTTCCTACGAGCAGAATTGTTCTTCTACTTCGGTGAGAACGACCGTGCCTTTGACCTCCTACTGTCCAGTTACCTCAATGCCGAAAAAGAGGATGCCCCAGAACTCTTCTACGATGCCATAGCACTTGCCATGGACTACGGATTGGGCGACAAGGCCTTACTCTGGGTAAAACGCCTACGGACGGACTATCCCGACTACACTGATGCCATAGCTCTACAGGCAGAGATTCACAACTACCGGCGTGAGTATCAACAGGCTGCAGACCTGCTGCGAGAGAACATAGAACTAATTGCTTACGACATACAGGCGTGGTTGCAAATGGCAGAAGCCTGTCTGTGGTTGGAAAACTACGACGATGCTATGGAAGCCGTAGATTTTGCCCTAGCCATAGAACCCGAAAATGCCGATGCTCTGATAATGCGTGCCAACATTCTGCTCGATACAGATCGTCTTGAGGAGGCTCACGAATACTACGTCCGTTTCCTGCACTATTTCCCCAACGACGAACGTGCCAACTATCTCGATTCCCAATGCCTGATAGACTGCGGATGTTACGAGAGTGCCATCGGAAGACTCGAACTGCTTGCAGCACAACCTGGGAGTGCCATCAGGGGATATGTGTTGTCTTATCTTGCCTATTGTCACGACCAGCTCAAACACACGGAACAGTCCTTGCACTACAGGCAACAGGCAGAAAAAGAGCGCACCAATTATCTTAGCACGCTCTTTCCAGACTTATATCCCGAAGGGGACAATACAGAAGAACCGCTTAGCTCCGACTGATTTGTTGCCCCGTGCGACTTAGGCTCATCTCCACAAAACGCGCTGTACGGTTCTGGGGATGTTCGCTCAGTATCTTTCGTATTCTCAATGCTGCTTCCGGGTCTTTGGCCACCATATATAGATAACCGCCACCACCGGCTCCAGGAAGTTTCAGTCCCAGACACAAATCACTCACCTGACGGATGACAGACTCTACCAGAGGAGGATTTGTTCCCGAATCCAAAGCCATGTTTTGTTGCCAAGTTTTTCCGATGAATTTTCCCATGTTTGTGAAATCGCCTCGCAATATGGCCGCATACAAATCCATGGCATGCTCTTTCATTTCGGTCAGCAAAGCCAAACGTTGGGTGTCAGAAAGGAACATCCCACGTACAATCTCTGCAAGAATAGCCTTTGCCGTACGGGTGAGTCCTGTATAGTACAACAGATGGCAAGGGGCATATTCAGCATCCGTAAACAAAGTATCTGGTAGCCAACGCACTTCAGGTGTCTGTTCAAAACCGGGCTGGGTACGAAGAAGTTTTACTCCGCGAAGTACACCTCCATACTGGTCCTGCCATCCGCCGCCTGTCGTGAGCATTTGCTCCAACACAAGCGTACGGTTGCAAATCTCTGTTTTGTCCCAGTTCAGGCCACAGAAATCCCCAATAGCCCCCAAAACGGTAGCAGCCAGAATACTGCTCGTTCCAAGACCGCTTCCGGCAGGAATGGCACTCAGCAAGGTAACATCTATGCCGCAACCAAAGTGGTGCAACTGCTCCTCCAACGTATCATAGGTGTTTGCGGAGAACTGAGGCAGGAAACCTGCCAGACACAAAGCTGCCTTGGGAATGGAGAACGGAGAACCAACCTTAGCAAAATCGCTAAGTTCCTCATAGGTGTTGATAACCTCCATGGCTCCCAAATCTATGCTTCGCAGCGTTATCCGGAAGTCCTTGCTACACTTAACATAGGCTTGCAGGGGTGGCTGACCATTCAGCTCGATGGCAAGGTTGACAACATTGCCGCCATGAGTTAGACAAAACGGTGGGGTGTCTGTCCATCCTCCGGCAATATCTATTCGGACAGGACTACGTCCCCATACAATCTGGTCGGCATATACTTCCAGACGGGGGGTCTGCTTATTGGCCAACACCTGTTCTGTCAATCCTTCACGAAGGAGGGAGAAAGCCTTATTCTCATACTCCGAACCGTCTTCCCCTCTTAAATTCAATAGTTGCCGACGGAACATTTGGTCGCTGATGCGTTTCAGTAAGGGTTCGGTTTCGTCCAATGGTTCTGGCATAGGAACACCTAACTGGTGAAACTCATGAGCCATGTCGTCGAGATTCGTCTGATAGAAGACACTACGGCGATGGTTGCGGGCAAGTTCCGAGAGATTCTCTTTTCTGAACGTCAAGCGTTGTCTCTGCAGACGCAAAAGGTTAGCCCTATCCGATAGTTCACTGGCCGACATCTTGGGCAAGTCTGCATAACACTTTGCAACTTCTTCTGACTGCTCATTGCCAATCATCCATGTCAACAGACGTCCCATGAGTTCCACATCATCGGTCACAGGGAACTTCTTCTCGAACTGGAGTTCTCCGCTAAAGGTGTCGTTAAATCCGTACGGCCGAAGTGCATAGGCAGATTCACCAACAGGAACGACATCCACACATTGTCCTTCGGGGAGATTCACATGCCAGTTATTTTCGGGAACTCCTGTGATGATATGGTTCTTTGTAAGCGTCCAACCATCCCCAACCCATGAGTTTTCTATCCAAAGATTCTGATTATCGGGAGTCAGACCAATCCCCTTATGGGCATTCTGTATGAAGATGGAAGGATGTGGCTTCACGCCAAGGTGCATAATCGCTCTTTGGTCATATACCAGATTCTGTATGGCAAGCGTGCTGCTCAGTAACTCACGGCTCGTGCCATAGTGGTAAAACTCACCATCCTGCAAGGGCAATATGGCTACCGACAACTCAGACAGTTCATCGTCAGCCTTAGAGGGATTTTCTCCCAAGGCACAGCCGAAATCACTATATAAGTCATAGTCGCATACCTCACCATCCTTGCTACTACGCTTCATCAACAGTTCCACAGCCTTGTCGCTCAGCAACCAAATGCCAACATCCATCAGGAAATAATGGCTGTGAAGTAAGTTGCCCAGCGTTTCCACAGATGGCTTTTGCAGCATGTAGTCAAGACGATTGGGAGAATCACGTTTAGAGAGGAACACACCATGGTTCTTGGCCAACGAAGGATCTACCCAAAGACCATAGCATACGACATCAGCCTTGGGAATCTCCTGAAGTTTACCTGCCCGTATCAGAACATCTCCACTGGCAATCAGCGTATGAAGATGCTCGGGAGCCGCCTTCATAATTTTCTCATAAAGAGGCAGTTGTAGTTGAAGTAGGTTCTGCGAAAAACGTTGTCCCCTTGCCCACCTGAATACTGGTATTGGTGTAAGTATCTTACCACTTGGCGCATAGCTTGGTAAACGTCTGCTCTGTCCACCAGCATGTAGGAGTATTCGTTTCTCCTGAGAAAGCCATGAGAAAAAGCTCACTTCTGGGGCAGATGCTTCCCAACACTGACGAAGCAGCCAGTGAGTGCCACCACCAGAACCTAAACGAGCCCCTACAGGGTCGCTCGTACAGAAATACTCTTCGTGTGATACCTGTTCGATATCGTGAAACGACTCTACCAGGTTAGGCGGCAAAGACAATAGTTTTTTCATCGTTCAGCACGCATAGGATTGTGTAGGAAGTCATCGTAGGCCAAACGTATGCCCTCTTCCAGTTCCGTCTTATATCTCCAACCTAGTGATGCGGCTTTGCTCACATCCAAAAGTTTACGCGGAGTGCCATTGGGTTTGCTTGTATCCCACAATATTTCGCCTTCGAAACCAACTACCTTGGCAACCAGTTCCGTCAATTGCTTAATGGTAAGTTCCTTGCCAGTTCCTGCGTTGACGGTCTCGTTTCCACTATAGTTATTCATCAGGAAAACACATAGGTTTGCAAGGTCATCCACATACAGGAACTCTCTCAGCGGACTGCCATCTCCCCAACAGGTAACACTCTTTGCTCCATTTTCCTTAGCTTCGTGAAAACGACGGATTAGCGCTGGCAGGACATGGCTATGAGTGGGATGGTAATTGTCGTTCGGACCATACAGATTGGTTGGCATCACGGAAATATAGTCTGTACCATACTGGCGATTAAGGAATTCGCAGTATTTCAGACCACTTATCTTTGCCAGAGCGTATGCTTCGTTGGTCTTTTCCAGTTCACTGGTCAACAGGCAACTTTCGGGCATGGGTTGTGGAGCCATACGGGGATAAATGCACGAAGAGCCAAGGAATTCCAGTTTTTTACAACCATTTTTCCATGCAGCATGTATGACATTCATCTCCAGTATCATGTTCTCATACATGAAGTCTGCCAATGCCGACTGGTTGGCTTCAATACCCCCCACCTTGGCAGCAGCAAGGAACACATATTCAGGTTTCTCTTCTGCAAAGAATGCCTCCACCTGCTCCTGACGGGTGAGGTCAAGTTCACGGTGGGTTCGGGTTATAATGTTATGATAGCCCTGACGTTCAAGTTCACGCACTATAGCACTACCAACCATGCCGCGATGTCCGGCAACGTATATTTTAGAACTCTTGTCCATCATTGTCTTAGCAAACCGTATTACTTTACAAGTCCTTTCTCCAAATACTCAGCCAGGTTGGTGCGCATTACGCTGGCCACATGTTCTGCAGCCACCTTCTCCATGTCGTGTTTTACCATGATGCTTACCAACTCTTCAAACGAAGTCTTTGCAGGATTCCATCCAAGTTCGCGTTTAGCCTTCGATGGGTCGCCCCACAGGTTAACGACATCGGTTGGACGATAGAAATCGGGACTAACCTCCACAACAACCTTGCCGGTCTTCTTGTCAATACCTTTCTCGTTCTCACCCTCGCCCTGGAATTCCAACTCAATACCAGCATACTTGAAGGCAAGATAGCAGAACTCACGAACGCTGTGCTGAACACCTGTTGCAATTACGAAATCTTCGGGTTTGTCGTTCTGCAGGATTAGCCACATACACTCTACGTAGTCTTTGGCATAACCCCAGTCACGCAGACTACTCAAGTTACCCAGATAAAGCTTTTCCTGCTTGCCTTGAGCAATACGAGCAGCAGCCAAAGTTATTTTACGGGTAACAAAGGTTTCTCCTCTACGTTCACTTTCGTGATTAAACAATATTCCGCTGCAGCAGAACATGTTATATGCCTCTCTATATTCCTTGATAATCCAATATCCATACAACTTTGCCACGGCGTATGGGCTATAAGGATGGAATGGGGTGTTCTCGTTCTGAGGAACCTCCTCCACCTTGCCATAAAGTTCGCTTGTCGATGCCTGATAGATGCGGCATGTTGATTCCAGATGATTGGTACGTACAGCTTCCAGCACCCTCAGCACACCAACAGCATCAACGTCGGCCGTAAACTCAGGAGCATCGAAGCTAACCTGTACATGGCTCTGAGCAGCAAGATTATAAATCTCAGTAGGCTGAACCAATCCCACCAACTTTACCAACGACATGGAGTCGTTCATGTCGGCATAATGAAGGTGAAAATGAGGTTTTCCTTCCAAATGTGCTATACGCTCACGGTAATCTACTGAGCTGCGACGTATAAGTCCGTGTACTTCATATCCTTTTCCTAACAGAAACTCACTTAAATAAGAACCATCCTGACCTGTAACACCAGTGATCAGGGCAATTTTCTTTTCCATATCTATATTGTATTCTAAAAAATTATTCGCTATATTGCTTTATTTGTTGTTCGTTCTCCAGTTTGCAAATGAGCAAAACATCGTCTTTCTCAGCAACAATGTATCCATTCAGCCCTTGTACTACCACCCTACGCTCGTCTGTGGCATGGACAATGCAATTTTGTGTATCATACACCTTAATGTTGTTACCGATGAGTGAATTGCCATTCTTATCATGTTCCGTATTCTCACGTAACGAGCCCCAAGTACCAAGGTCGCTCCATCCGAAGCTGGCTGGGAAACAGAATATCTCTTCAGCATTCTCCATGATGGCATAGTCAACCGATATGTTCTCACATTTCGGGAACTCCTGATTAATTATTTTCTGCTCACGGTCAGTTCCGTAATATGGGAGGATATTCTCAAAGATATTAGAGATTTCGGGGGCATAGATACGGAAGGCATTGACAATTGTGTTCACATTCCATACAAAGATACCCGCATTCCAGAAGAAATTGTTCTGTGCGATGTACTTTTCGGCCTTGTCCAAAGAGGGTTTCTCATGGAAGGTGTCAACACGGAAGATGTCACGGAAACGAGTGCATGGTGAGCTCATATCCACCTGAATGTAACCATACCCTGTTTCGGGACGATTGGGCTTCATGCCAAGAGTAAGAATGGCATCATTTTCATCTACAAACTCCAGGCTTTGCTTGATTACACGTTGAAACTCTGGCACGTCCATCACAATGTGGTCACTGGGTGTAACTACAATATTCGCCTTGGGGTCCTTTGACTTAATTCGCCAACTAACGTATGCAATACAGGGGGCTGTATTACGTCTGCAGGGTTCCCTCAGAATATTCGACGCAGGCATCTCTGGTAGCTGTTCCTGCACCACAGAAGCATACGACTCGGAGGTAACAACCCATATATTCTCCATAGGAATAATGCCCTTGAAGCGATCTATGGTCAACTGTATCAAACTTCTCCCACAACCCAGCACATCAACAAACTGTTTAGGCTTTTCCGGAGTACTCATTGGCCAGAAACGGCTTCCTATACCACCGGCCATAATCACCAAATGATTGTTCTTCTTCATCATAATTTCATGATTTTGCCTGCAAAGGTACGAAAATATTTACATATTTCCGTTAAATTCTCATAATATTTGCCTAACTTTGCACCATCATGAGACATTCTATTCGAATAGGACTTATCGGACTGGGACAAAGAGGACTTGCTACTCTTACTCGCTATGCCGTAATCGAGGGGGCGGAAATCACGGCTCTTGGCGACCTTTCTGCAGAAGCCGTTGAAAATGCCCAACAGATACTTAGTAGCCAAGGCCACAAGCGTGTACCGGGATATGTAGGGGAAAGTCAGTGGCGGAAATTATGCGAATCGCCCAATGTTGACCTTGTTTATCTATGCACCGATTGGTCGTCACATACCCGTATGGCCGTATTCGCCATGCAGAAAGGGAAAAATGTGGTCATTGAGGTTCCGGCAGCCATGAGTGTTGACGAATGCTGGGCACTGGTAAACACAACCGAAGAAACCCAGCGACAATGCATGATGCTGGAGAACTGTTGTTATGATGTCTTCCATCTTGGTATAATGGGCATGGTAGAGAAAGGCATGTTCGGCACTATCACCCATTGCGAAGGTGCATATATCCACGACTTGAGGCACTTAGAAAGCAGATGGCGAACAGAATCCACTCAGCACCACATGGGCAACCCTTATCCAACTCATGGACTTGGACCAATTTGTCAGTTGATGGGAATCAACCATGGCGATCGTCTGATTTCACTGGTTTCCATGACAGGGCTAAACAACATCAACAACACACTCATCCGTACAGAACTTGGTCGTTCCATACTTCTTCAGTTCGACGACCATACGCCAAGACCTTATAGCCGGATACAGACCATTTGCGGCACTGATGGCTATGCACAGAAATACCCTCAGCCCATCTTGCAACTCGAAGGGAAAGAGCCATTATATAATACTCAAGCTGAAGAGTTTATATATAGTTTCCAAAACAAGAAGATTAAGCGTATTATTGAAGAGGGAATCACACTTGGAGTGGAGAACACCATGAACTACACAATGGACCGTCGTCTGATAGATGCTCTACTCAATGACACACCTCTTGACATGAACATCTATGACGCAGTCCTATGGTCATGCGTCACCGAACTTTCTGCCCAATCCGTAGCTCTGGGGAACCAACCTGTAGAAATACCCGATTTTACCCGTGGCAACTGGCATTAATAATCTTAGTCAGTGGCCCATCCCGACATCATCGAATTCACTCCATCCCTTCCAGCATAGAGTTCATCGCTGTCGCAGTTATACACGTTGTCAAGTTCGTAAGTTTCGTTGAATGTGAAAGCTCTTTTATCCATAACAATTCTCCTTAATATGATTAATAATTGCGCTAAATTTACCAAATAAAAGCCAAAGGAACAAATTTAAACACAAGAAAATGAATTTTCTTGTATAAAAACACCTCTGCGGTCCATCAAAAGCCCCTCATCAGGTCAATCTTTTGGTCAATTCAGATAAAATTCGTATCTTTGTGGCCAAATAAAAATAAGGTTATTAATTTTAAGGTAAAAAGGTATTTTATGAAAGCATTTGTTTTCCCTGGCCAAGGTGCCCAGTTTACGGGCATGGGCAAGGATTTGTATAAAAACAATCCAGAGGCCAAGGCCCTCTTCGAGAAAGCGAACGAGATTCTGGGATTCCGTATTACGGACATAATGTTTGAGGGCACTGCTGAAGAACTCAAGCAAACACGTGTGACTCAACCTGCTGTATTTCTACACAGCGTTATCAGTGCGCTGACCATGGGCGAAACATTTCAACCCGATATGGTTGGTGGTCACTCACTTGGTGAATTCAGCGCACTCGTTGCTGCTGGAGCACTGGATTTCGAGGATGGTCTTCGTTTGGTGTATGCCCGTGCTCAGGCGATGCAGAAGGCATGTGAAGCAGCCCCCAGCACTATGGCTGCCATCATCGGCTTGCCCGACAATGTTGTAGAGGACATCTGCAATCAGGTGAATCAGAATGGAAATATTGTTGTCCCTGCCAACTACAACTGCCCTGGACAGCTCGTTATCAGTGGCAACATCGAAGCAGTTAATGCCGCCTGTGCTCGACTGAAAGAAGCTGGGGCCAAGCGTGCTCTTCCTCTTCCCGTTAGTGGCGCCTTCCACTCCCCTCTCATGCAGCCAGCCAAAGACCAGTTGCAGGAAGCCATTGAAAAAACCGAATTCAAGACTCCCCGCTGTCCCATCTACCAGAACGTAGATGCACAGCCCCACTTGGACGCCAATGAAATCAAGCAAAACCTCATAGCCCAGCTTACGGCCAGCGTTCGTTGGACACAAGAGGTGCAGAACATGCTTGTTGCTGGAGCAACAGAATTCATCGAGTGTGGACCTGGCAAGGCTCTTCAAGGCATGATTGGGAAAATTGTACATGGCCAAGAGAACATTCTCATTCAGGGCATCTGATGGAAAAGATTGTCATTTACCAAGTTTTCCCTCGTCTTTTCGGTAACGAGAACCGTACCTGCCAGCCAGGAGGCACCAAGCAGGAGAACGGTTGTGGCAAGATGGCCGACTTCACACCCCGTGCCCTCGAACAGATACGTAGTTTGGGAGCAACTCACATCTGGTACACAGGAGTCATTGAACATGCCACACAGACCGACAATAGCCTCTATGGCATACCCGAGGACAACGCCTCTATCGTAAAAGGTCGTGCTGGTTCACCATACGCAATCAAGGACTATTACGATATCGATCCTGATATTGCCACCAGTATTCCTGCCCGCATGGACGAGTTTGAGCAACTGGTTAAGCGTACCCATAAGGCTGGTATGAAAGTCATTATTGACTTTGTCCCCAACCACGTGGCTCGTCAGTACCACAGCGACAGCAAGCCCCAGGGAATAGTTGACCTTGGAGAGAACGATGATACAAGTATCGCATTTTCTCCCCAGAACAACTTCTATTACCTTCCCGGTCAGCCCCTCTGCATTGATGGAGTTGACCTATGTGGATATTACGAGAATCCTGCCCGTGCCACAGGTAACGACCAATTCACGGCCTACCCCAATCGTAACGACTGGTACGAGACAGTAAAGCTCAATTACGGTGTTGACTACCTCGCAGGTCGTCAGTCTCACTTCGACCCCGTTCCACAGACTTGGAAACAAATGCTTGCCATCCTGCTCTTCTGGGCATCGAAGGACATCGACGGTTTCCGTTGCGATATGGCAGAGATGGTTCCCGTTGAGTTCTGGCGATGGGCTATTACACAAGTGAAGGCACAGCATCCTCAGATTATCTTCATTGCCGAGATATACAATCCCGGAGCATACAACAGCTATATAGAACAGGGTCACTTCGACTACCTCTATGACAAGGTCGGTATGTATGACTGTCTGCGAGCCATCACCGAAGGCCACCAGCAAGCTTCCGACATCACTCGTCAGTGGCAGCAGACCGACCCCATACGTTCCCACATGCTCTACTTCCTTGAGAACCACGACGAACAACGTCTGGCCAGTGACTACTTTGCTGGTGACGGTCATCGCGGCCGCGCTGCCATGATAGTGGCAACTAGCCTTGGTACAAACCCTGTCATGCTTTATTTTGGACAGGAACTGGGCGAACGTGGCATGGATGCAGAGGGATTTAGTGGACGAGACGGACGTACTACCATCTTCGACTATTGGTCTATAGACAAGGTACGTCGTTGGCGCAACAAGGGACGTTTTGACAACCGTCAGCTCACACCCGATGAACTCTCCCTGCAGCAGTTCTACAGCCGATTGCTCAATCTTGCCAACAGCGAGCCCGTGCTTCGCGAGGGAGAAATGTACGACCTCATGTATGCAAACCTGCGCAATCCCCAATTCAACGCTGGCAAGCAGTTTGCCTTCGTTCGCCGCTTGGAGAATCAACTTGTGCTTGTGGCCGTGAACTTCGATGATGCAGATGCTACAGTTTCCATAAACATTCCCCACCATCTTTTCGAGTTCTACGGATTCCAGGAAGCGAGTGCCGTAAAGGCCGAGGAATTATTGGCATCTTGCCCCTTCCCCATTTCCTTTACTTCCTCCTCTCCCACCTCCCTGCTAATTCCTGCCAACAGCGGCAGACTGCTCAAGTTCAGTTTGGATAAATAATCAGAGAAATATATATAGGAACACCGAAGGCCACAGTTTGTGGTCTTCGGTGTTTTTTCTTGTTTAGTAATGTCATCCTGTAGCAAGAATTATCCGAACATCTTGTGCCAGCGACAGAAACGGTTAGCTCCTTCCTCGCCATATTTCTGGAGATGTCGAAGAGCAGCCTCGAAGGTTTTCTCTTCATCGAGGTGGGTCTTAGAATAGAATTTATCAGCGTAACAGATGACTTGTTCTTCTGGCGTTTCTGGTAGAAAGCCAGGTAATCCTGCTCCCGTATGACGTTCTGCGACACGAGCATGACGAGGAAGTCCTTCTTGTCGAAGCATCTCGCCCCCTATTTGTCCGTGACACACGTAACGTTCCGTACCCATACAATGAATCAGTGGTGCATTGGTGTGGATGATTCCGATGTCGTGTAGCATAGCCGCCTCATAGAGGAAATTTCGGTCAAGGTTCAGTTCTGGATGGCAATCGCATATCTGCAAAGCTCTATCGGCAACCTGTCGACTATGTTTAAGGAGTATCTCCATAAGTTGAGGTTGCCTCTCATAATACTTACGGATGATAGTTTCGGGCTGTTCGCACGTCGGAAATATCACTTTTTGTTTACCTTCCATTGTGGTAGAAATATTTTTTTCCGTTTTTAATATATATACCCTTCTTTATATGAGAGCTTGGCAACTGTCGGCCCTGCAGGTCATAGAGAACATCTGGTATTTGAGATTTGAAATTCTCCGACAAATCCCAAATACCATCCGTGGCATCCTCTTTCCTAACCGTAAACGTTACTTCCTGTCGTATGTCCCATGGAGAGCGTACCTTCAGGGTATAGGTTTTACCATCCTCAAGATGCTGGAAACGAACTGTAGAATGATAGGCGTCGCCGCCTGCCAGATTTAAAACTTCCCAATGACGATAATCCACATCGCTCCCTTCGGGGAATAAACAATAAGTAACGAGGTCGCCCGACCAGCCTGTTGCAGCCTCGTTGGTGATATCGATGGTGAAATCAGCCATCAGCATATCACCATCGCGTAGGAGTCGGTGTTCTATCTCCCCAAAGCGAAGATTTGGCGCGGTTCCATTTTCGATGGTTATATTCATCGTATAAGGAATGGTCTCGTCATCTGCAGAAAAGCCAAATATGCGCTCACCAATCTTTGAGAAATTGCAATATACAGGCCACGTGCGATGTTCTCCGGGTGCAAGATTGACTGCACTCAGTCCCACATAATCGGCCTGTCGGAAGATGGCCGTATCTGTCGGTAGGTACGTCAATAGTTCAAAGGTGAAGTTCAGGCTGTCCTTGGTTGTATTTGTCATGGAAAGGTCTGCCACGACATAGCCCTGCTTATCTGGTTGGCGTCGGAATTGGATATTTTCAACAACCACTCCGGCAAACGCATCTGCATGACTCAAGGTGTCGTCCACTACTACATCTACTTCCTCGGGATGCAGAAACATAGCTGTCTGGTTGGAGAAGAAGCCTTCGTTTCGTCCCATCTCCGTGGCATCATAACCATGTTCGAATGGATTCAGGTAATCAAGGTCGAAATAGCCATCGTACATACCGTCGTAACTCCAATTCAGGTGATAGTACCCATTTTCGTCCACCCCGTCAATATTGAAGGCATGACCACCCATGGCCATGTTGTGTCCCGTATAACAGATGGGGCGTCCATTCTCCAGTTCGTGGCGAAGCATAGCATTCCACGTTGGGGTGGAATACATTGCTCGTGAAAGATAGCGTACCGTCTTGAAACCGAAAACCCTCCACAGAGGTTCAGCCCCACGTCCCAAGTCAGCACTACTGGAGTTGACACCATAGTTCATGTGAACGGCCATGCCGCAATATAAAGACAAGTCTGCAATGGCCTGAGCTTGTTGGTCGGTATAACCTTGCGAATAATCGTCCAGTATGTTATCCCAGTCAATTTGTGTCCCAGGCATTACGTCGGTCAGTTCGTAATGGGATGTCTTCCAGCCATGTAGTGTGTCAAGCAATGCTGCTGGATAGCGATAATATGTCAGCACCTGCTCTATACTGGTGGCAACACAGCCCGAGATTGTGCGCTCCGTGCTCACTTTCCCGTTGTCATACGTATAATAAGGACACGACCTGTTGAAGGGTTCTTCTTGATGTCGGCGACTTCGGAGCAATGGGGCCACGGCCTTGCCCTTTACTCGGTTGGCGTAGCGAGGTTTTTCCTTGTAGGCTCGCAATAGTTCCTTTAGTGCCTCGGGCATGTCATCGGTAACATGATTGGGGTCGAAACGAAGTCCATGTGCCACCACATGCCCGTCACACGCCACTGCGCGTTTCTGGGCACAAAGCGACACACATGCCAACAAGAGAAGGCAACAAGAAATAATTCGTTTCATGCCACAAAGGTAAGCATTATATCGGAAATCTGCAAGTTTATTTGCGTTTTCACTCGCTTTATACTACCTTTGCAAAAATGAATAAAGAATTACAGCAATACATTGAGACGGAAATACTTCCGCGTTATGACCACTTCGACAAGGCGCACCGAAGAACCCATGCAGACTTGGTAATTCGCCAGAGCATGGAATTGGCAGAACGTCTGGGCGTAGATGAAGACATGGCCTATACCATTGCCGCCTACCACGATACGGGATTGTGCGAGGGACGTGACAAACATCATATTGTATCAGCCTGTATCCTTCGTACCGACCAACATCTTCGGGAGTGGTTCAACGAAGAACAAATAGAGATTATGGCAGAGGCCGTCGAGGACCATCGTGCTTCGGCCAATCGTCCTCCACGCACTATATATGGGCGAATTGTGGCTGAAGCTGACCGATACATTGATGCCGAAGACATCATCCGTCGCACCATACAATTCGGTATCGACCACTATCCTACTCTTTCGCGTCAGGAACACTACCTTCGCATGGTTGAACACCTACGTGAGAAATACGGAAGAGAAGGTTATCTGCGTCTATGGTTTCCCGAATCACCAAACATGGCACGTCTGGAAGAACTTCGTAAGATAATAGACAACGAACCACAGCTGAAACTATGGTTCGAAAGATTATGGAATAACGTATAATAAGATTCGCGGATTCTGTCTTTCTTGAACTTAATGTGTCGTCGCCGGATTCACTCTATTGTTCTCTGGGAAAACCACCCGAGGCTTGAATGTCTTGGCTTCTTCAAAGTCCATGAGAGCGTATGACATAATGATGCAAACATCACCAACCTGCACCTTTCGTGCAGCAGCTCCGTTGAGGCAAATACAACCACTTCCGCGTTCTCCCTTGATTATATAGGTCTCAAAACGCTCTCCGTTGTTGTTATCGACAATCTGAACTTTCTCCCCGGCAATGAGTCCGGCTGCATCCATAAGATCTTCGTCGATGGTTATCGACCCCATATAATTGAGGTTAGCCTCAGTCACACAGACACAATGGAGTTTTGATTTCAGTACTTCTATCATCATGGCGGATTATCCTTTATAGCGGATGTGGTCAATCAAACGGATGGGTTGCTGGCCACAGAAAACGGTGATGCATCCTACAATGTCGTTACTGTCGTTCCAACTGGCAACGTCGGCCAATGTGCGTCCGTCAACAATACTATAGTACTGAACTTCCAAACCTGAAATAGCATTGATTTGACTGACAACATGGTCATGGACAACCTGCACGCTTTCTGTCTTTGCCCATTCGCGGCTTTGGGCCAGTGTCTGGTAGATGTTACTCGCAATCTGGCGTTCATCATCATTAAGCAGGGTGTTACGGCTACTGAGGGCAAGGCCACTGGCTTCGCGTACAACAGGACAAGGAACTATCTGAAGAGTGAAACCAAGGTCTTCAACCATTCTTCGAATGACAGCTATCTGCTGGAAGTCCTTCTCTCCGAAGTAGGCACGGTCGGGCTCTACCATAGCAAAGAGTTTGGACACAATCTGACATACGCCATTGAAATGACCGGGACGGAAAGCACCTTCCATGACACTGTCGGTGGGAGGATAATTGAAAGAGCGTGTATCTGGTTCAGGATACACCTCATCAACCGATGGGGCAAAAGCAATAGTAGCTCCACATTGCTCCAAGAGTCGGCAATCTGCTTCGAGTGTACGAGGGTACTTGGCCAAGTCGTTCTTGTCGTTGAACTGCGTGGGATTGAGGAATATGCTTACAACGGTCACATCATTCTCTCCAACACTACGACGGACGAGCGATGCATGTCCTTCATGCAGGGCTCCCATCGTGGGCACAAGTCCTATGGTGCAACCATTGTTACGAACTGTCTCCAATTCGTTTTTAAGGTCGGCTATGGTTGAAATTACTTTCATCTTAGATTTTCAAATCTTTCTGTAAGACGGTGCAAAATAACGCATAATTATCGAAATAAAGAAATATTCCCTTTATTAAATCGCTAAAAAAGGTGAAAACCTTTTATTATTTATAATGTATAATACTTGTTTGGGATTTTTTTCGTAACTTTGCAACGGAAAAATACCTTACATGATGAAAGCTGAGAAGATATTGTTTATTACCCAGGAGATTAATCCCTATGTTCCTGATTCGGATTTAACAAAAATGGGGCGCGACCTGCCACTTTATGCACTGGACAAGGAAAGGGAAATTCGCGCTTTCATGCCCAAATGGGGAAACATTAACGAGCGCAGGAATCAACTTCACGAGGTTATACGTCTGTCGGGGATGAATATTGTGGTGGATGACACAGACCATCAACTCATCATCAAGGTGGCTTCGGTCACAGGTACACGGATGCAGGTTTACTTTATCGACAACGAAGACTTCTTTGCCAAACGCCTGGCTGAACAGGACAGAGAAGGTAAGGAGTATGAGGACAACACCTCACGTGCTGCTTTTTATGCGAGAGGCGTTTTAGAAACCGTAAAGAAGCTACGCTGGAAACCAGACGTAATACATTGTCAAGGTTGGATTTCTTCGCTTGTACCGGTTTACATCAAGACAGCCTACGCCGAGGAACCTTATTTCCACGATTGTCGTGTAGTTTACTCGGTTGCAGAAAGCAAACTTACTAAAAGCACTGGTGAACACTTCGACCAGATACTGGACTTCCGCACTACGGGAGCAGATTGCTTCAAGGAGTTCGGCACCGATCTGACTCCCGATGACTTGCTCAAACTGGCCATCAAATACTCTGATGGCGTGGTGTTTACCACTCCGAATGTGAATCCATCGGTACTCGCGTATGCCGAAGCCGTGAACAAACCCACAACCAAGGACTACACAACGAATCTGGATGCCTATATCGACTTCTACGATATGGTGTGGGCAAAAGGTAAAAAGGAAACACCTGAAGACTGAACACATCATGGCAAAACATATCATTGCATCTTCCTTACTGACCTGCACATTGGCAATGGCCATGATTTCGTGTGACGACAATACGGGAAGTCTTGGCATATACGAGAAGGGAGACGGTATTTCAAATAGTACGAAATCTTTCGAAGTGACAACACAGTCGCTCAAGATGGACTCTGTCATAGCAAGCAGCGTGACCAACTATTTGGGTTGTATTACAGACCCCGAAACTGGAACAGATATCACAGCTGACTTTGCTGCTCAGTTTTACTCGTTTGAAAACTATAAATTCCCCGACAAGGAGGTCATGGTGGGAGAAGTTGCCGGAAACACCTCAACAGGAATCGTACAATGTGACTCTTGTGAGGTTCGTTTGTATTTCGAACGCTATTATGGTGATTCAAACAATCCGCTGAAACTAGAAGTCTATGAACTGTCAGAGAGTAAATTGCTGGAGGAAGATTCTATATTCTATACAGATGTCGATCTCACGAAATTCCTACCCGACGGAGCAAAACCCATTGCCTCACGAGTATTCAGTCCCAGAGACTACAATGTAAGCGAGACTACCCTGAACAGTTCGAGCTATACCCATAACATTCGAATTGTACTGCCAAAGTCTGTCGGCCAAAACATCATGGAAAAATACTATGAAAATCCTGACAGATTCAAGAATTCATACGAGTTCATACGCAACGTATTGCCAGGCTTGTACTTCCACATTTCTAATGGGAAAGGTACCATGATTGCTGTCAGCGTTGGCACATTAAACCTTTATTATCGTTATTGCGACCCATATAACCAGAAGCAAATCTATTCGGGTATAACGCGTTTCGCAGCGACCCCAGAGGTAATTCAGAGTACACACTTTGAGAATGAAAATGTAGATGCGTTGGTGGCCGACAAAAGTTGCACTTACTTAAAAACACCTGCTGGCATCTGTACAGAGATGACACTACCCATCAATCAGTTCTATGCCAACGAACATGCTACCGACAGTATATCGATGGCCAGCATCACTCTCACACGTTACAATAAGTCCCAAAACAACTATCATTGGGGCACACCAGAGAATCTGCTGATGGTCAGGAAACATGACACTCACAACTTCTTCAAGGAGCACAAGGTAGCCGATGGACGAACAAGTTTTATTGCAACGTACAATAGTACATATAATACTTATACTTTCGACAACATTTGTCGCCTTATCTCCTATTGCAAAAACGAAAAGACCAACGAGGCCAAGCGTGCTGGTATAACGGAGGAGGCATGGGAGACCTTAAATCCCGACTGGAATAAGGTATTACTCATTCCTGTTAATACGAGTACAAACAGTAGCGGAGCACTGGTCAGCGTCACTCATGACCTAAGTCTAAATAGTGTCCGTCTCGTTGGAGGAAACACAAAACTGCCCATGCAGATTGTTTACAGCAAATTCTATCAGGAGTAAATCATTATAAGCTATGTCAACACGCTCCATAGTCATAATTCCCACCTATAACGAGAAAGAAAATATAGAGAATATCATACGGGCTGTGACCGCATTGCCCGACGGATTTCACGTATTGGTCATCGACGATGGTTCGCCTGATGGTACGGCTGACATCGTTAAAAGACTAATGAGCGATGAATTCAATGGTAGTCTATTTATCGTTGAGCGTAGCGGCAAACTCGGATTGGGAACAGCATATATCCGTGGGTTCCAATGGGCAATTGAACACAAGTACGACTTCATTTTCGAAATGGATGCCGACTTCAGCCATGCACCAAGCGACCTTCCACGATTGCTGTCTGCTTGTAGGGACGAAGGTTTTGATGTTTCCATTGGTAGTAGATATGTGACAGGAGTCAATGTGGTGAATTGGCCCATGGGACGTGTTCTGATGTCATATTTTGCTTCGAAATACGTTCGAATGGTGACCGGACTTGACATTCACGACACCACTGCAGGTTTTGTATGCTATCGCCGAGAAGTGTTGGAAACCTTGGAACTCGGGAAAATTCGTTTCAAAGGTTACGCCTTCCAGATAGAAATGAAGTTTACGGCCGCCAAATGTGGCTTCAAGATTAAAGAAGTACCTGTCATATTCGTTAACCGAGAGCTTGGCACCAGTAAGATGTCTGGTGGCATCTTCTCTGAAGCCCTGTTCGGTGTCATGCGTCTTCGTTGGGACGGATGGTTCAGGAAATATCCGAAAAAAGGATAATGTATAGCGAATAATATAATAGAGGCAGACGCAGTGAGAAAGATTCTCATTCATAATGCGGTAATAGTTAACGAAGGACGACATTTCAAGGGTGCCGTGCTTATCGAAGATGACTATATTGCGACCATTTATGAGGATGAATTCTCTTTAATTGAACTAGAATCGTCAACAAGCCTTCGTATTGATGCAAAAGGAGCACTGCTCTTACCTGGTATCATTGACACACACGTACACTTCCGTGAACCTGGCATGACACATAAAGCAGACATTGCTCACGAAAGTCGGGCTGCACTGGCTGGAGGGGTAACTTCTGTCATTGACATGCCTAACGTGAATCCTCCTACCTCCACCCTCGAACGATGGCAAGAACGTATGACTCTCGGTGCCCGTGAAAGTCGAGTAAACTATACCTATTATATTGGTGCAACCAATGACATACAGGCTCTTAAACACTTCTACGACAAGTGTAGCTCAACATCCGAAGGCATACCCTCTCACCCTCCCATCAAACTCTTCATGGGTAGCAGCACTGGCAACATGCTTGTTGATAAGCGCGAAGCGCTGCTCCATATTTTCAGATATTCGGAAGAGAACAACATCCCCATTGTTGCACATTGTGAGGACACACCGCGTATTAACGAACGCATGGCCGAAGCCCAAAAACTGTGGGGCGAAGATCCTGCCATAGAACATCATTCCTGGATTCGGGATGAAGAAGCCTGTTTCCGTTCATCGTCTCTGGCCGTCGAACTGGCTAAGGAAACTGGCGCCCACCTTCACATTGCCCACATTACAACAGAACGAGAGTTGACTTTGCTTGGTGGAAACATAACGGGAGAAGTATGTGTGCCCCATCTTCTGTTCTGCGACAAGGATTATTCTACCTTGGGAACCCGCATCAAGTGCAACCCATCCATAAAAAGTGGCAAAGACCGTGAAGCCCTTCGTCAAGCACTGGCTGATAGCAGATTGTTAACCATTGGAACCGATCATGCACCTCATCTGCTGTCCGAAAAACAAGGGGGGTGTGCACGTGCTGTATCGGGGATGCCAATGATACAGTTTTCTCTGGTGTCAATGCTCGGACTTGTCGATGAAGGTGTGCTCTCCCTTGAACGTATGGTGGATGCTATGTGCCACCAACCAGCCATGCTTTTCAACATTCAACAAAGAGGTTTCATCCGTTCTGGTTATAAGGCTGACCTCGTTTTGGTTCGTCCCGAAGAATGGACTCTGGGAAAAGAAGACATCCTGAGCAAATGCGGTTGGAGTCCACTGGAGGGACATAAATTCCATTGGCGCGTGCAACTGACTCTGCTTAATGGTCAATTAGCCTATGACCATGGAAATATTAATGATACCCTGCGTGGAGAGGCTATAATCTAAGTTGTTGATATGATACGCCACTATACTTTGCACGATATTGTGCCGTATATCAACTGGGCATATTTCTATCACGCTTGGCGTACGACGAAAGAAAAATCCCCTGAATTACACTCCGATGCTCAACATTTGCTTACGGAAATGGCGGAGCATATTCAAACCCACGCCATCGTGGAACTGTTTGCAGCAAACAGCGACGGAGAGGACATCCTGCTTATTGAAAACGGAAAACGCCTACCTATGCTACGCCAACAACACGGTGAGGAATGTCTCTGCTGGGCTGATTTTATCTGGCCTGTTGGTTCGGGAAAAACAGATACAATCGGACTATTTGCCACTTCTGTGGACGAACAAATGGTAAGTAATGACCATGTGGATGAATACCACCATTTACTTAGTCAGACTTTGGCCGACCGACTGGCGGAGGCCACAGCCGAACGCATACATGAAGAGGTTAGAAAAAAAATATGGGGCTATTCTCCTCATGAAAGATTGAGAATTGACGATTTATTTAAAGAAAAATACACAGGACGCAGACCTGCAATAGGTTATCCTTCCTTGCCAGACCAAAGCATCAATTTCATTATCGATGAAATAATTGACATGAAACGTATCGGAATCACACTCACAGAGAGCGGAGCCATGCGTCCTCATGCTTCCACCAGCGGGCTTCTTTTTGCTCATCCAAAGGCACGCCACTTTTCCATCGGAAAAATAGGAAACGACCAACTACACGACTATGCCCGACGACGTGGACTTCCTGTAGATACCATGCGAAGATTTTTGGATGTATAGTTGAGATAAATAATAAATGATAAATAATAAATAACAAATAATATAAGATTTAATATTATGACCATTCTATATCGAATTTACCAGATATTCATTGCAGCTCCTTTGCTGCTGTTAATTACGGCAATAACAGCTATTTCCATCACCATTGGCTGTACACTGGGGTCTGCCCACTTTTGGGGC
Source organism: uncultured Prevotellaceae bacterium (assembly GCA_947169115.1). Classification (GTDB taxonomy): domain Bacteria; phylum Bacteroidota; class Bacteroidia; order Bacteroidales; family Bacteroidaceae; genus Physcousia. Next base: position 90,764 of record CAMVOK010000002.1, on the reverse strand, counting down.
TATTGGCCAGGACGTATTTGGGGACGTTGGTTTATCCGTATCCTGCTCTTGCCCGTACATGTAGAAGGATATGAGAATATTGACAGCAAGACAAGCTATGTCTTTGTGGCCAATCATCAGGGGGCTTTCGACATTTTCCTCATATATGGTTATCTGGGACGTAACTTCAAGTGGATGATGAAAAGTGGGCTCAGAAGCATTCCTCTTGTGGGAAAAGCATGTGAGTCTGCAGGCCATATCTTCGTTGACAAACGCGGTCCAAAAGCCATACAGCAAACCCACGACCGGGCACGTGCCGTATTGCAAGGAGGCACCTCACTCACCGTATTCCCCGAGGGCGAGCGCACGCTGACAGGCAAGATGGGACCATTTTTCCGTGGAGCATACCAATTGGCCGACGAACTGCAAATGCCCGTGGTTCCCATAACATTGAATGGTCCTTATCAGGTTCTTTGTCGCCGACGCGGTCCCATCAATTTCGTCTTTTGGCATCCATTGTCCATGAAGATTCACAAGCCTATCCCCCCCATCGGCAAGGGTCCCGAAAACATACACCACGCCATGGAACTTTCACGAGAGGCTATTGCTTCAGGATTGGAAGAATGAGGATAAGTTTAATTACGAAGTACGATTTAGGAAGTACGAAGTAGGAAGTACGAAGTTTGCAACTTGGTTGCATAAAATTGTATGTACCTTTGCACCAGAAAAGTTAATCGTAATTCGTAATTAATATGAAATCTCTCTTTTATGACATTTGGGAGATGACCGCCGAAATGGCACCTTATCTCCTGCTAGGTTTTCTGCTGGCAGGCTTGATGCACGAATTCATTCCTCGTCAAGTTTATGCCAAGTATCTAAGTAAATCTAATTTCAAAAGCGTATTCCTGGCCGCCCTCTTCGGTGTTCCACTTCCACTTTGTTCGTGTGGTGTTCTGCCCACAGCTATGAGCCTCCGTCGTGAAGGTGGAAGCCATGGAGCCACCATTTCCTTTCTCATTGCTACACCACAAACTGGCATTGACAGCATCATTGCCACCTTCTCTTTAATGGGATTACCTTTTGCCATAATTCGTCCTGTCGTGGCATTCGTTACGGCTATCATGGGGGGTATGTTGGTGAATATGGGAGAAGAGAAAAGAGACGAGAAGAAAAATTTAGACACCTTTAATTATTCGCAAGAAACAAGCGAAGCCTCTCACCATACTCCCCATTCCGCTCTCCCCAAAACTATCACCCAGAAACTCCTCAACGCTCTCCACTACGGTTTTGTAGAAATGATGGGTGACATTGGAAAATGGCTTGTTGTGGGCTTAATTATAGCTGGCATGATAACGGCTTTGGTTCCCGATCAATATTTTGCCCTATTCAAGGATAATAGTGTTCTAAGTATCCTACTCGTTCTCTGTATTAGCGTTCCCATGTACGTTTGTGCCACAGGCAGTATTCCTATTGCCGTAGCATTGATGATGAAAGGACTTACCCCTGGTGCTGCCCTTGTCCTACTGATGGCAGGTCCGGCATGTAATGTGGCCAGTCTGTTGGTTATCAACAAGGTCATGGGGCGTCGCACCCTCCTACTCTATCTATCCGCAATCGTGGGAGGAGCAGTAATGTTCGGACTGGGTATCGACTATCTTTTGCCACGAGAATGGTTTACATCGGTTTTAAGTATTCAGAACGACTGCTGCCACGATAATAACATGGAATGGTTTACGCTTGCTTCTGCTATACTTCTACTAGTTTTACTGATAAACGCCCTGCTTCGTCACGACCATCATGACGAATGCAAAACAGGAAATTGCGCCTGTGGCAACGAGCCATCTCAGTCGTTCTTCATCGAAGGAATGGATTGTTCGCATTGTGCAGCCAATGTAGAGCGTGCCATTCGCAGCGTGGAGGGTGTAGAGGAAGTAAGTGTTAGCCTTAGTGACAAATCGGCGAAAGTAACGGGCAATTTTGACAATAAAAAAGTAAAAAAAGTAATAGAAGAGATAGGTTATAAAATAATTTGATATTTCTTTTGGTCATTCCAAAGAAAACTATTACCTTTGCAATCGAATAATTAACAAAATGTTACCAACCATGCTTCAGAGCGGACAGTTTTACGCTTACTATTATTACTTTTACTTTAGCAATGAAGTGAAGCGGGACTGCATGTGCAGCATTAATACGACAAAGAAGTAAAGAAAACATATTAATTTAATCCCGCTTCCCATGAAACAGAGGAGCGGGATTTTTATTTATGCTCAACCCATTACAATTTACAATTTACCATTTAACCATTTACCATTTGACATCTAACATTTGACATCTATATTTTTTCCTATGACACACAGAGTTGCGATACAAGGTATAAAGGGTAGTTTCCACGACATAGCCGCGCACCGCTACTTCGAAGGCGAAGAAGTGGAACTTATTTGCTGTGAAACATTCGAACAGGTGTTCGACGAAATGAGTCGCGACCCTCAAGTCATGGCCATTGTAGCCATCGAGAATACGATTGCCGGCAGTCTTCTTCACAATTACGAACTGTTGCGAGACAGCGGCGTAACTATCGTAGGTGAGCATAAATTGAGAATCAGCCATAGCATTATGTGTCTGCCAGACGAGGGTTGGACAGATCTCACAGAAGTTAACTCCCATCCTGTTGCCTTAATGCAATGCCGCGACTTTCTCAGCCAACATCGCAACCTCAAGGTGGTGGAAGTTGCCGACACTGCTGGTGCTGCCGCCGATATTCGCAGAGATAATCTTCATGGCCATGCTGCCATCTGCCACAAGGATGCAGCACAGATATACGGAATGAAGGTATTGCAGGAGGGTATTGAGACCAACAAGCACAACTTCACCCGTTTCCTTGTCCTCGCCAATCAGCAACAAGCCCTTCAGTTACGTAACTTGCAAGACGTTAACAAATCAAGTCTGGTGTTCACGCTACCCCACGAAGAAGGTAGTCTGTCGGCCATACTCAGTGTATTAAGTTTCTACAAACTAAACTTGACTAAAATTCAGTCGTTGCCCATTATTGGCAAGGAATGGCAATATATGTTCTACATCGATCTCTCGTTTACCGACTACACTCGCTATCGTCAGGCCATCAATGCCATTAGTCCGTTAACCAGCAATCTGAAATTATTGGGGGAATATAAGACAAGCCTCACCCCTACCCCCTCTCCAAAGGGCGAGAGAAGTATATGCTAATATTGAAAAAACATACATATATGAAAAGTGAACTATATACGAATGTAAATACGCCCCTCACTCGGGAGGGGAATGGAGGTGGGGTCACAATAAAGCCCGCTAACCGACTGTCCGATGTATCGGAATACTACTTCAGCCGTAAATTAAAGGAAGTAGCACAAATGAATGCCGAAGGCAAGGACATTATTTCGCTGGCCATAGGTAGTCCTGACATGCCACCATCCGATGCAACCATCGATGTCTTGTGCCGCGAAGCCCGTAAGGCAAACACTCACGGCTACCAGCCCACTGTTGGAACACCCGAGTTACGTACAGCCATGGCAGGCTTTTACAAGAGATGGTATGGCGTGGAACTTGACCCAGCTACTGAAATCCAGCCCCTTATTGGTTCGAAAGAAGGCATTCTGCATGTTACGCTGGCTTTTGTGAATCCTGGCGACCAAGTGCTTGTGCCCAATCCCGGCTATCCCACCTATACGGCACTGAGCCGGCTGTTGGGTGCAGAGATTGTGAATTACGATTTAAAAGAAGACAATGGATGGCAACCCGACTTCGACCAATTAGAGAAAATCGTAAATCATAAATCGTCAAATGGTAAATTTCGCTTGATGTGGACAAACTATCCCAACATGCCGACAGGTGCGAATGCACAACGTGAGACCTACGAGCGTCTGGTTGATTTTGCCCGTTGCCACAATATACTCGTCGTCAACGACAATCCCTACTCTTTCATCTTAAACAGAGGCGAACGTCTTAGTCTATTACAAGTCCCCGGAGCCAAGGAATGCTGTATCGAATTCAACTCTATGTCGAAGTCCCACAACATGCCCGGTTGGCGCGTAGGTATGTTGGCCACCAATGCTGAGTTTGTTCGATGGATTCTGAAAGTGAAATCAAACATCGACAGCGGTACCTTCCGCCCCTTGCAGTTGGCAGCAGCACAAGCCTACCAAAACTCCGACGAATGGCACCAGCAAGCCAACATAGAGACATATGCTCGTCGTCGCAAACTGGCCGAGGAGATAATGAATGTGCTGGGCTGCACCTTCGACAAGAAACAAGTAGGAATGTTCCTGTGGGGCCGTATCCCCGATAGCTATGCCGATGTGGAAGATTTGACCGAACGTGTGCTTCACGAAGCTCGTGTCTTCATAACGCCAGGCTTCATATTTGGCACGAACGGAAAACGCTACATTCGCATATCACTCTGCGCCAAAGAGGATAAGTTCCAAGAAGCCCTGCAAAGGGTAAAGGGACTCTCCCCTAACCCCTCTCTGTAAGCGAGGAGAACATATATAAAAAGTAAACATAATTAAGGTCTTTATGGAATTAGATTTATTACCATTAGAGTTTCCCAGCGACCGAAAACGTCCGTTTGTGATAGCTGGTCCGTGTTCAGCTGAAACTGAAGAACAAGTAATGACAACAGCCAGACAATTGGCAAGCAAGGGTTGCCATATGTTCCGTGCCGGAGTGTGGAAGCCACGCACCAAACCTGGAGGCTTCGAAGGCCACGGAGAACCAGCCCTTGCATGGTTGCAACAGGTGAAGAAAGAGACGGGAATGCTGACGGCCATAGAGGTTGCCAAGCCCGAGCATGTGGAGTTGGCACTGAAGTATGGTGTCGATATCCTGTGGATAGGCGCACGCACCACCGTCAATCCCTTTGCTGTTCAAGAACTGGCCGACAGTCTGAAGGGCGTGGACATACCTGTATTGGTGAAGAATCCCGTCAGTCCCGACCTGGAACTCTGGATTGGTGCTCTGCTTCGTTTCAACAGGGCTGGAATCAAGCGTCTGGGAGCCATACATCGAGGTTTCTCAAGCGTTGACCAGAAGCTATATCGCAACGCCCCCATGTGGCACATCCCCATCGAACTTCGTCGACGATACACCAACCTACCTATCGTTTGCGACCCCAGCCACATGGGCGGTCGTCGCGACTTGGTTGCCCCCCTGTGTCAGCAAGCTATGGATATGGGCTTCGACGGACTCATCGTAGAGAGCCATTGTAACCCCGACGAAGCATGGAGCGATGCCTCGCAGCAACTGGTTCCCGACGTGCTCGACTTCATCATCGACCGCCTTGTCATCCGTGACAATGCAGAAATGACAGAATCACTGGCCAGTCTGAGAAAACAAATCGACGAAATGGACAATGCACTGATGGATCTCCTCACAAAACGTATGCGCATAAGTCGTGAAATTGCCATCTACAAAAAGGAACACAATATGGCCGTGGTACAGGCAACGCGCTACAACGAGATTCTTGACAAACGAGGTGCACAGGGTTCTCTCTGTGGCATGAGCCCCGACTTCGTGCGTCGCATCTATGAAGCCATCCACGAAGAGAGCGTTCGTCAACAAATGGAGATTATCAATAAATGAAGAAGAAATGAAAATCCTAATCCTTGGAGCCGGCAAGATGGGAAGTTTCTTTGCCGACCTACTTAGTTTCGACCACGAAACTGCCGTATATGAAGTCGCTCCGAAACGTATGCGATTTCTCTACAATACACTGCGTTTTACACAATTAGAAGAAATACGTGAGTTCCGCCCCGAACTCGTCATAAACTGCGTGACACTGAAATACACTCTTGATGTTTTCCAACAGGTGATTCCCTACCTTGACAAGGACTGCATCCTGAGCGACATTGCCAGTGTGAAGACGGGTCTCAAGGAGTTCTACGAGCAGACTGGTATGCACTTCGTAAGTACACATCCCATGTTTGGTCCTACGTTTGCAAATCTGGGTGCGTTAGGAGACGAGAATGCCATCGTAATCAACGAAGGCGACTATCTGGGACGCGTTTTCTTCCTCGACCTTTATCGTCGTCTGGGACTGAACGTACACGAATACACCTTCGAGGAACACGACGAGGCCATGGCTTACTCCCTGTCAGTTCCTTTCGTGAGCACCTTTGTCTTCTCGGCCGTCATGAAGCATCAAGATGCACCTGGCACGACATTCAAACGCCACCTAAAAATAGCTCGAGGTGTTCTCTCCGAAGACGATACCCTGCTTCGCGAGATACTCTTTAACCCACGCACAAAAAGTCATGTCGAGGACATACGTAGTGAACTGAAGGATCTCATACAGATTATTGATAACCGAGACGAAGAGGCTCTCGGACAATTCCTTACCCGAATAAGGAAAAATATTAAATGAAGAGTGAAGAGTGAAGAATTTCTTCACTCTTCATTTATTTTGACATAGTCTCCAGTTCGTTTATAACGTCTGTGGCATCGGCGTACAGTTTCTCCATCGTTGCCGACGCATCACCCGGGGCATACTGGGCAAATTCGCAATCTCCCAACACTTGCAGGAAACGTCCTATGGTTTCCTCTCCCACCCCTCGGCTTGCCAGTTGTTCGCCCACGTTGTCTTTTGACAACTCCGCTACTGGCAGATTCAGTTTGTCGCCAATATATCCCCACAAGGCACGAGTCACTTCCTCGTAGAAAGCACGGGAGTCGCCTTCCTTTTGCAACTTCGAGGCAGCCTTCAAACGTTTCGAGGCAGCCTTACCTGCCCTTCTGCCACGGCGGCGAGCCACGTTGGCGTTCGCTTTAGCCTGACGATAGAAGATGGCCACGAACAAGAGGAAGCACATAAGAGAGCCCACGTAGGAAAGCACGTAATTTAGCGTGCCGAAGAACACCGTGCCCGAAGGAAGCACGTCTGCCATTTCCGTCTTGATGTAGCGGATGTCGCTGTTCAGCACCGTCAAATCTTCTTGATTCACCACACGGCGCACACCGCTCCCCGCTGTTTTTGCCACGGCTACGCTAAACGAGTCCGTGCGCAACGTCTTATACGACCTTGTGTTCGTATCAAAATAACAAAACTCAATGGGCGGTACCGTGTACCTGCCTCCATGTCGTGGAACTGCTGTGTAGTCGTACACCACATTGCCAGACGCCCCATTCGTGCCCACATGGGTTTTGTCGTTCATCTTCGGGTCATAGCTTTCAAAGTCTTTCGGCCACTGTATTGTGGGAGCCTTCATCAGTTTCATGTTGCCCACGCCGTTCACAACAAGGCGAAGTGAGACGGCATCATTTGCATCCACCTGTTCGGGAGTGAGCGAACCGCTGATGCTGAACTGCGTACCCACAGCTCCCGAGAAGTTGGCCGGACGCGCAGGCAGAGGCTCTACCTGAAGTTCAACGGCCGGAGCCACAATCGTTTTCTTCACGCGCACCAGCGACGAACCTCCTCCGAAGAATGCATCAAAGGGATCTATCGAACGCTCCTGCTGTACCACCTCTGCCTCGAACTCAATGGCCGGTACTGTCAGCGTCCCCGTTTTCTGGGGGAAGAGCACATACTGACTCCACACCACGGTGCCATAGTTGCGACCATTCACACGTTCGTACTTCAGCGTTTTCTGCTGTGGCAATTCTATCTCCTGCGTGTGAAATCCGTCAAGGTCAGGCATCTTACCCATACACTGGTCTATGCTCACCAGCGTATAGAGTTTATATGTTAGCAGCACAGCCTCCTGCTCATACAGCTTGCGCTTCGATGCCGTTACGGTAATGTAAAGATCGTCTTTCGTTATCCGCTCACCCGCGCTCTGCAGTCGCTGGCGCGTGGAACCATTGCCTGTACTGCCACCGTTATCGTTGTTGCCCGATTCATCGCCCTGCAGAATTTGTATGCTTGCCTGATTGCTCCTATACGTCTGTCCGTTACTCTTCACAGTAGCTACGGGCAGTTTGTATGTTCCAGCCTTCTTGGCTTGTAACGTATAGGAATATGTCACCTGTGTGGAGTGGGAGGTCTTGCCATTCACTATCGAGAAACTCGACGAGGTAGATGTGGTAGGGCCATACAGGACCTCAAAGCCAGGAAACTCACCCACCTCTATGTTATCCACATCCTGTGTGTTTACGACATAACTCACCCTTATGCGCTGCCCTACTTCCGTCTGGGCTGGGGCCTGCAGACTTACGCGCACCTGCCCCACTGCCTCCAGCAGGAAAAGCACCATCGTAAGCCATAACAAAAACATGCGTTTCATAAACGTCATCTTATACTATAATAGCGGGCGCAAAGATACTAATTTATACGCTTTTTAGTACAGCAATTCACTATTTTTAACAAAAACTAATAATAAACCACACCAAATTCTCCGAATAGGACTTAATAAATAAGTTCTTATTCCACACCGCCAACCACTACGCCGTCAATAGCAGAAAGAACACGTAGGAGGCGATCGGTAGAAAGATTATGTCTTGAGCGCAACTCCATGCGAACCGTCAATCGATTTTGGGCATCTGTATTTGCGGTATATGACAGAATCGTAAGCCCGTCTTTGCGCAACTTGTCAAGCAAAGTTTGAAGCTGGTTGGATTCAGTGGCAAGCATCGACAAAGTAACGGTTCTGTGGGAGATACTTGGCAATAAACCATTGAGGACTTCTAAACCAACTAATACGAGAGCCGTTGCAGACACAGCAATGACGTAAAGACCCGCACCTGCAGTCATACCTATGGCTGCTGTCACCCACAGTCCCGCAGCCGTAGTAAGACCGTGAACGGCATGGCGCTGGAATATGATAGTTCCCGCACCGATGAAACCAATGCCCGAAACCACCTGAGCCGCAATACGCGAAACATCAAGTCGAATGTTATCGGAGAACTGTACATCCCCGAAACCATGAGCCGACAGAATCATAAACAAGGCAGCACCTAAAGCCACCAGAAAGTGCGTACGGAATCCTGCCTCCTTGGCACGGAAACCACGCTCTATACCAATGGCTCCGCCCAACAATGCCGCCACAAGTATTCGAAGTAAGAATGTTATTGTAATGTTCATAACTTGGTATTTCTATTTACTATACAAAGGTACGATTAAGTGAGCGATTTCCCAAATATATTTGAGGAAATCCGAGCGTGAGTACTTTAAACCAAAGGTTAAAGATACGATTAAGCGAGTGAAATCGCAAATAAAGTTACATATTTCCGTATCTTTCGCATGGACAAGGTTCGGTTGGCGCAATAGTATTGCGAGGCACGGCACTATAGTAATCCATGGAAGGGGTAATAGTATCGCCATACACGAAGAGACCAAGTTTAAGGGCGACTATACGCAAGTCCCATGTGACCGCGTGACTTGGTATATCGATAAATTTATTGTGCTCGTAGGTATGTGGGCCCAACCAATACGAGACGAACTGACAGAACTCTTGGAAAAGGGGGTATCGTTTCCCTACTTCGAATTCGTATATGATGAACACATGTAACATGGTTATAATTGTCCTAGAGATATAAAGTAAATTATAGTACAACAAAGTAAGTGGCACCCTCAAAAGAGAATACCACTTATATATAAGGTATATGAATAACTCCTTATTCCTTTTCTTCTACCTCATTTTGTAACATAACACGATATCCAAGTCCTGTGATTCTTATTTTGGTTTCATTTTCAACAAAAAAACCAACACTTGGATTTCGAATCTCGCAATTCTTTAATGTTGTAAGAGGAAGATATTGGTTGCCAACATAGAAGTCTATTTTTCTTCCACGCTTTTTCAAGGTAACAAATAATTTCCCCTTGGTATCTAACTTATATAATCCCTCTTTAACGACAGCTTCTTCGCCATCTTTGTAACTAACTATGGAAAACTGTTTCTTGCCAAATCGCAAAGTTTGGAAATTCTTAATGTTTTCATAATCATAGACGATACCAACGCAATGAGAATCATCTATCTTATCTGCCTCAAATTGGAAGGAAATAATATAAATTGCATCGTTGGCATCTATCTCTAATTCAGTACACGTACAAGCGTACTCATTATTCTTGAGACATTTTAACTCCAATGCATTATTTTTGAACTTACATTCTGCTACCTTATTGTCAAATTGTCCCCATTCGAAATCTGGATCAGTTATTTCCTTTATATCAGGAGCATATCGTTCTAAATCTTTATCTTGCGCGGACAAAGTGAATGTAAATAACAAACAGGATAGTAATAAACAAATTTTATTCATAATATTTAATTTATTGGGGTTAGTTACTCACCACCGCCTACGGTGGTCTGAAGCTCTTGTATCATTGGCTCAAACTTTGTCAAAACTCTATCCCATGAAGTATAGCAGTCATCTCCAGGACAGTCACTATCTTTTATCTGGCACGAGATTCTTGCACGATAAGTTACGGCATCTTCGTCAGTAAAAGAAACTCTTACTTCAAGCCTCGTCCTAACAATCTGATTGGTAAACTTCGTGATCTTCCAACTCGTCTTTATCCAACCTGCACTCTTGTCCCGAACCGAAATATTATCAAAATAGTTCGTGCTGACACTCATAAGACGCTTCCAAATGACATCTTCCTTCAGCCCATTCTTACATCTTATATCAATCCAAGTATTTGCAAGCGATGCACCGTCCTCACTACCAAAGGATGCTTTCATGGCTTCATCCTCCGGTAACTTGAAGAGAACACTCTTATTAGGATTGCTCTTCATTACACGATATTTTCGTGTAATATAACCTGGTGCACTGACAGTTACAACATAAAAGTCATTCTTTCCATCAAACTTCAAAGTATAAATGCCCTCACCCACATTAGAGCCATCGACTTCAATTTTTGCATTCTCAGGAATTGTCTTTACAGTTATTTTCCTGCCACAAAATACATTCACTGAGATTAATAGCATAAATGCCAATAATAAAAACCTGTGATTCTTGTTCATAATTACAAGTATTTTTAAATGTTAATGATTAATTAATATGATGTAGCCCTAAAAACTGAAACAGACAAAAAGAAAACGTGGACTACTCACTTCGTCTACGTCTTCTGAGGTATCTGCAAAAACCTATGTGCACATCTACGAGTAAAAGCCCACGCCATCTGCGTGAGCATCCATGCCATTACTCTCGTGCACTTCTTTAAATTTTGCAGATTTTCAGAAGACAAGAATTAAAGCGGACGCTTCTTCTATATGTCTTTATTTATTTTATCTATTTCATTGGCAATCTTTTTATGGTTAGATTTGGCAAAGATATAGAATTATCCCTGAAGCAACAAATAATAATGGGAGAAAGATATGGCGAGTGATGAAAAATTCACTTTTTATATCATGCTATTCAAAAAATATAATTACCTTTGCAATCGAAACCGTCGTTTCGGAAACAGCCGTTTCGATAATAAACATATACAAGACATGAGGTTCTACGACAGAGAAGAGGAAATGAGAATGCTGTGCGAAATAGGCAAGCGTTCATTACAAACTGCGCAGTTTACCGTACTCACAGGCAGACGGCGCATCGGAAAGACCATGCTGGTGCGTACGGCATACGCCGACGCTCCCCTACTCTATTTTTTCGTGGCTCGTAAGGCAGAGGGTGAATTGGCCCAAAGCTATATGGAGCAGATAGAACAGATGCTGGGCATACCCCAAGTGGGGACGGTCAACAAATTTGCCGATGTGTTCCGATATGTCATGCAGTTGGCCAAACGCCAACCCATTACAGTGATGATTGATGAGTTTCAGGAGTTTCTGAAGGTGAACAAAAGCGTGTTCTCTGAGATGCAGGAAATATGGGACACGAACAAAGCGGAGGCAAAGATAAACCTGATTGTATGCGGTTCGGTCAACTCGCTGATGAACAAACTATTCCGCGACAAAAAGGAGCCTCTGTATGGACGACAGACACAAACCATCAAACTGCAGGCATTCATGCCCTCTGTTCTGAAGCAGATAATGGAAGAGTACCGTCCCAACTACAGCCAGGAAGACTTGCTCACGTTGTATATGCTGACGGGAGGCGTTCCTAAGTATGTGGAGATGTTGGTGGACCGCGATGCGTTGTCGCACGAAGAAATCCTCAATACCGTGTTTGAGCGCGATTCGTATTTCCTTGACGAAGGCAAGAACTCCCTAATTGAAGAATTTGGACGAGACTATGGCATCTACTTCTCTATTCTATCGCTCATTGCACAAGGTCATAACTCACGCAGCGATATAGAAGGTATTCTTCAGACAGAGATTGGGGGCTATCTAACTAAGCTCATGGACGATTATGGATTGATAGCCAAGCAGCAACCTATGTTCGAGGAGTCTAAGAACAGAAACGTACGTTATGTCCTGCGCGACCAATTTCTCTGTTTCTGGTTCCGCTTCATTTATAAGTACAACTATATGCTGGAGGTCGGAGCTCACAAGAAACTATTGGAAATCGTGCAGCGCGACTACACTACCTACAGCGGTCACGTCTTGGAAGAATGGTTCCGACAGAGCATGAAGGAGTCCGGCCTATATACGAACATCGGATATTGGCACGACCGACGAGGCGAAAACGAGATAGACATCATCGCAGCCGACGAGACAAAACGACGTGTTGATTTCTTCGAGGTGAAGCGACAGAGCAAGGAGATAGACCTCAACATCCTAGAACAGCGGATGAACACATTCCTCACCAGTACCGGGAAGATGAGTAAATACAAAAAAAACATGCGAGGGCTTTCCATGCAGGATATGTAAAGGAAGAATCCCTGAAGTAACAAAGAATAATGGGAGAAAATCACTTCACTCCAAAGGTTACATATCATCTACAGTTGTCTGGAGAAACCATGAGGGCAGGGTCGTAGGGTCGTATGGGCCGTATAATTTCAAACTTTTTATATAACATAATAAAAACTCTGACAGGGGGTCCCCCTGTAAGTATTATTTAATACACGCATAAAAGTTTCAAAAATATACGTCCCATACGACCCTACGACCCTGTCAGGCCATGTCGATGCGGCTTGAGATAGTTGCATTATGCGTGACGCTTAACATTTGCTTGTTGTGCCTTGCACATAGGTAAGGATCGGCTGGCGCAATAGTATTGCGAGGCACGGCACAATAGTAATCCTCGGCCGTGACCATAGTAATGCGTTCCCCTTGGGATAATAGATGCAGACAGAGGGAGTAACTGCGTTAGCCCGTATAGGACGACTCTTCGTGTCCGATACGGACAACGGACATTGTCCGCGAGCGCAAAGGCTACTGCCCGTGCGGGCAAAGTCTCCTGTCTGCCCGAGTGTGAGTTACCGTAGTTGAATGCTGCTGAACATACTTCTGGCAGCATTTGGCGACACAGGCAGTAAGCACCTCAATAGAAAAGTGGAAATGAGAATTTATATAGCGAGCGACACCCTATTAAGATGTCACTCGCTATATAATATATAATAAGGTATAAACCTTAATCGCTAAAGTTACCTACGGTGACTTTGGCTACGCTCGGCATAGGCTTGAATGCCTCTGCTTGACGTTCGTATGCCAGTGTCTGTGCTCAAACGAGTTTGGCCCATCTACAGCACACGCCCGTCTGCATAGCGTTCCGCTCTGCGCTCGCTAACCGCCAAAGTTGTCAAACCTGATCATGTCGTCCTCAACACCGAGGGAGTGCAGGAGGTCGAGAACCGTCTTGGCCATCATTGGAGGACCGCAGAGGTAGTACTCGCAATCTTCGGGAGCCTCGTGAGCCTTGAGGTAGGTGTCGCCCATAACGGGTGCTACGAAGCCCGGCGTGTACTTGATGCCTGCTGCGTCGGCCTTGGGGTCGGGACGGTCGAGTGCAAGGTGGAAGTGGAAGTTGGGGAAGTCCTTCTCCAACTGCAGGAAGTCGTCGAGGAAAGGAATTTCCTCCAGCGCGCGTGCACCGTAGAAGTAGTGCATGGGGCGCTGACGGTCTTCGTCCTTCACACCATGTCCCTTCAACATGTGCATAATCTGGGCACGCAGGGGAGCCATACCAGCACCACCACCGACCCAAATCATCTCACGACCTGTGCCATACTGGGGACGGAACTCTCCGTAAGGACCGCTCATGATGACCTTGTCGCCGGGTTTCAGCGAGAAGATGTACGAAGAAGCGATACCGGGATTGACATCCATGAAGCCAGGGCCTTGATCCTTCGGCTTGAAGGGTGGTGTGGCGATGCGGACGTTCAGGGTGATGATGTCGCCCTCATCGGGATAGTTGGCCATAGAGTAGGCACGGATGGTGGGTTCGGGATTCGTACACTTGAGGGGGAACAAACCGAACTTCTCCCATGCGGGCAGATAGGTATCGCCAATGAGCGACTTGTCGAAGTCCTTGTCGTAGTCGATGCAGTCGAATGCAGGAATCTTGATCTGTGCATAAGAACCGGGCTCGAAGTCCATGTGCTCGCCAGCGGGCAGAGCCACTTTGTACTCCTTGATGAAGGTGGCCACGTTCTTGTTGCCAATCACGGTGCACTCCCATTCCTTAACGCCCATTACTGAGTCATCAACCTTGATGCCGAGGTCGCCTTTGACCTTGCATTGGCAACCCAGACGCCAATGTTCCTTGACTTGCTTACGAGTGAAATGGCCCTTCTCTGAGTCGAGGATGTCGCCACCGCCCTCTACAACCTGCAGTTTGCACTGGCCGCAAGAGCCCTTGCCACCACAAGCCGATGGAAGATAGATGCCTTCGGCACTGAGCGTGGAGAGCAGGCTTGCGCCCTGAGGCACAGAGACGGTGTCCTTGCCGTTAATCGTTATGTTCACATTGCCCGAAGGGCTGAGATAAGCCTTGGCTACAAGCAGGATGGCAACCAACACGAGGATGATGCCAAGGAATACGCCAATGCTCGTCAAAATCAAATTCATATCCATTGTATATTCCTCCTACTATTAGATGTTAAGTCCACTAAAGCACATAAACGCCATGGCCATGAGACCAACGGTGATGAACGTGATGCCCAGTCCTTGCAGGGGCTTGGGAACGTCGGCATAAGCCATCTTCTCGCGAATGGCAGCCAGACCCACGATGGCCAGCAACCAACCGATACCGCTACCCAAAGCGTAGGCAATGGCATCGCCGAAAGAACCGATGGCCTGACTGCTGGTCTCTGCATCCATCAGCACACGCTGCTGCATGAACAGAGAGGCACCCATGATGGCGCAGTTTACAGCAATCAACGGCAGGAAGATACCCAGCGCAGCATAGAGCGAAGGGCTGAACTTCTCTACTATCATCTCCACCAACTGCACGATGGCAGCAATGACGGCAATGAAGAGGATGAAGGCCAGGAACGTGAGGTCAACGCCCTCTACGATAGCATTGGGGCCGAGCACGTACATCTGCAAAGCGTAGTTGACGGGCACGGTGATGAGCAGCACGAAGGTGACTGCCACGCCAAGGCCCAGTGAGGTCTTCACGGTCTTGCTCACTGCCAGGTATGAGCACATACCCAGGAAGAAAGCAAATATCATGTTGTCCACAAAGATGGAGCGGACAAAGAGACTAATCATGTGTTCCATATTACTTCTCCTCCTTATTTATTGAGCGGTGAGCCCAGATTACACATCCCACGATAATCAGCGACATGGCGGGCATGGTCATCATACCGTTGTTCATGTAGCCGTTCTCGTAGCAGAAGTCGGGAACGATCTGGAAGCCCAGCAATGTGCCGAAGCCCAGCAGTTCGCGAACGAAACCAACGATGACAAGAATCAGTGCATAGCCGAGTCCGTTGCCGATACCATCAAGGAACGACTCCCAAGGACCGTTCATCATGGCGAAGGCCTCCAAGCGCCCCATGAGGATACAGTTGGTGATGATAAGGCCGACATAGACAGAGAGCTGGACGCTGACGTCGTAGGCAAAAGCCTTCAGTATCTGGCTCACGATGGTCACCAGAGCGGCCACAACCACCAGCTGTACGATGATGCGGATGCGGTTGGGGATACTCTTGCGAATGAGCGAGATAATCACGTTAGAGAATGCCGTGATGACAGTCACTGAGAGACCCATCACGATGGCGGGCTCCAACTGGCTGGTCACAGCCAATGCAGAACAAATACCAAGGACCTGAACTGCAATCGGGTTGTTAAGGTTCAGAGGATTGGAAAAGACTTCGCAATTCTCTTTTGAAAATAATTTACTCATGTTCTTTCTAACTTACGGCCCCTTCCCCAATCCCTCCCCGGGGGGAGGGCGTATAATGTTTTGAAGGTTCTGTATTATTTACGTTCCCTATCCACTCCCCTCACTCGGGAGGGGTTTGGGGGTGGGGTCTCTATTATCTTATTTGTTCAAGAACTCTATGTACTGCTGCAAGCCGTCGGTCACCATGCCGGCAACACCATTGCTGGTGAGTGTGGCACCTGTGACACCGTCGATTTCAGTTTCAGCCTTCGACGCACCCTTCTTGACAACCGTCAGAGCCACCTGCTGTGGATTGTCGGTGAAGATGGGCTTGCCGTTGAACTGCTCCTGGAACCAACGCTCCTTGATGCGAGCACCAAGACCTGCAGTTTCACTCTCGTGGTCAAAGTATGTACCAAAGACATGCTGCTTGTCCTCGTCGATGGAGATGTAGCCCCAAAGGCCACCCCAAAGACCACGACCCTTAACGGGCAGGACATACTTGGTAGCACCGTCAACGGTGGCTACGAACACCTTACCGCCCTCTTCCTGAAGTTCATCGGTGATGACGTCGGCATACTTCTTGTCGATGGCTTCACCACTGAGACCTGTAATGTTCAGAGATGTCAGGATTTGGTTCTTCGTGTCGCGCTCTACGTTGGCATCCTGAATGGGCTTCAGAACCGAAGAAATGAAGGCCAGCAGGAAGGCTACAATGACAACCAGAACGGTTGCATAAACGAACGTATATACGTTACCATTTGTGTTTAGTTTCATATCTTAGCCCTCCTTTATTTTTTAGCTCGTTTTGCACGCATCGAAATGTTGCGCTCCACTACACAATAGTCAATCAGCGGTGCGAACAGGTTCATCAGCAGGATAGCCAGCATCATGCCCTCGGGATAACCCGGGTTCAGGACGCGAACCATCACGGCTACGATACCTATCAGCAAGCCATAGACATATTTACCACACTCTGTACGAGCTGATGTCACGGGGTCGGTAGCCATGAACACAGCACCGAAGGCGAAGCCACCCAGTACGAAGTGGTGCCACCATTCAATCTGCGTCAGACCGAGAACCTGCATCAGCCAACCCATGAGGCCACCGCCTACGAAGACGCTCAGCATGGTCTTCCAAGAGGCAACACCCGTCCACAGGAGCAGCAGGGCACCAAGGGCAATGGCAATGACCGAAGTCTCACCGATAGAGCCAGGAATCAAACCCGTAACGGCATCGGTGATGGTCTGGCAGTCGAAACCTTTGAAGCCTTCTGTTGCAGCCTCGCCCAGGGGAGTTGCAGCTGTGCAAACCTCGGGAGCAGTGAAGCCCAGTCCGAGAATGCTCTGCTGGTTGACCCAAACGGTGCTGTCGCCCGTCATCACGCTGGGATAGGAGAAGAAAAGGAACGCGCGCGTAATGAGCGCAGGGTTGAAGATGTTCATACCCGTACCACCGAAGATTTCCTTAGCGAGTATAACGCTGAAGGCAACGGCGATGGCGAGCATCCACAGGGGAGTCGTCACAGGCACAATCATGGGGATGAGGATACCCGATACGAGGAAACCTTCCTGAATCTCTTCCTTCTTCCACTGAGCCACGACGAACTCGATGCCGAGACCCACTACATAACTCACAATAATCTTAGGCAGTACGGCAAGGAAACCGTACCAGAACATGCCCCAGAACGTGGCGTTGGCCAACTGACCGGCAGCCACAGCATTCTGGTAGCCCACGTTGTACATACCGAAAAACAAGGCAGGCATCAGGGCAATCACTACGAAGCTCATGATGCGCTTGCTGTCGATAGCATCGTGAATGTTCACGCTACCCACGCGGCTTGTCGTGCGCGGAACGAAGGCAAATGTCTCCAATCCGTCGAACAGGCTGTGGAAAGCGTGAAGCTTGCCGCCCTCCTCGAAGTTCGGCTTTATCTTATCCAGATAATTTCTTAAAACTTTCATCTTAACATTTACAATTTTTTCATTTACCATTTACCATTTATTTTTACCATCATTCCCTTTTGCTAATCTTATAATTTGCAGATGTATCAAATGGTAAATGGTAAATGGTTAAATGACTGAATATTATGCGTTTTCCTTTCTCAGGATATCCAAGCCTTCGCGAACGATGCGCTGAAGTTCCAACTTACTGCTATCTACAAACTCGGCGATGGCGAAGTCCTCGGGAGCTACCTCATAGATACCCAGAGCCTCTTGACGGTCGATGTCGCCCGTGATGATGGCCTTTACAAGATAACCTGCAAAAATGTCCATCGGGAACACACGGTCGTACTCACCCGACATAATCATGTGGCGTTCACCACCCTTAATACGGGCATCCAGCGTGTACTCCTTCTTCTTGCCGAAGAGCCATGAGCAATAACTGCGACTGGTTGAGAACTCCTTGAAGCGAGGCATAATCCAGCCAAGCATCTCGGCATTGTCGTCACCTTCGGGAATCACGTTCACTTCCGTCTTGTGAGCACCAAGGAAACCTTCCTCAGTGGTCTTAACACCAGTCATTACGTTACCGTCAATGATGCGAACATTATGTCCGTTGTCCTCAATCTGACCATCAAGCAAGGTGGTCAGTTTCTGACCTACCAACATCTTGTAGTACTTGGGGAACTTCACTTCGCTACCAGCCAAAGCAATGATACGGGTAAAGTCCACTTTGCCCGTCAGCATCAGTCGGCCAACAAAGATAACCTCCTCGGCACCAAGCGTCCAAACCACCTCACCCTTGTTGATTGGGCTCACGTGATTAATCTGAACACCTACGTTACCTGCAGGAGCAGGACCGTCGAACACAGTAACCTCACAGTCCTTAGCCTCTAACAGAGCCTTAGAAGTCTGCTTGGCACTTACGCCCAGATGTACTTTGGCAATCTTTGCCAAAACCGAGATACCTGCCTGGAACTCCTTTTCCTGACCCTTCAGGACAATCTCGAAGTCCTGACTCAGCGGCATAGAGTTGAAAGCACTCACGAAGATAGCCTTTGGCTTATCCTCGGGGTTGGCCACTACATCGTAGGGACGGCTGCGGAAGAATCCAAACAGACCGCTCTCCAACAGGAGCGTCTTCACATCCTGCTTCACGTCGAACGACTTTGCCTCCTGCTTCTCATCGCACTTTACGCGCACGGAGAGCAGTTTGCGGCGGTCGCCACGCTCCACAAGACTGACAACGCCACTGACGGGCGACGTAAACTTCACTTCGGGATGCAACTTGTCCACAAACAAGGCATCACCAGCAAGAACCTTGTCGCCTTCCTTCACGACAACCTTCGGTTTGAGACCCGTAAAATCGTCTGGCTGGAGCGCATACTCCCCAGGGCATTTTACTTGGGCAATCTCATCCGCAGGTTTGCCCTTCAGGTTTACATCAAGGCCCTTACGCAATTTGATTACTTTTGTCATATTGTTAACAATAAAATAAAATGATTCACTAAACGGCCACAAAGATAATGAAAATCGGGAGATAATACAAATAAATATGTAGTTTTCCAAACGAGATTATCTTAGGGCATAGGTTAATTAGTCTTTATTTCTTCCAAAGCACCGGTCTCCGAGTCAATGATAAAGCCACGAACCAGTATGTCCTTTGGCACTAACGGATGCGTCTTGATGGTTTCAACTGTTTTACGTACAGAAGTTGGTGTATCTTTGAATCCTTCCAGCCATTTGTCCAAGTCTATACCACACTTTCGGATGGTGTCGAGCGTTTCGTCCGTCACTCCTCGGGCAACCATTTCATGATGAAAATGGTCGTAACTCATGTGGCAGGCTCCACAATGAGAATGAGCCACTACCATTATCTCATTTACTCCCAGTTCATAGATGGCCACAATCAAACTGCGCATGGCTGAATCAAACGCGGAGATAACCAATCCCCCTGCATTCTTAATAATCTTCGCATCGCCGTTCTTCAATCCGAGAGCTGCCGGAAGGAGTTCCGTCAATCGGGTGTCCATGCACGACAGCACAGCCAACTTCTTGTCCGGATACTTGTCCGTGATATACTTCTCATACCCTTTTTGCTCTACAAATGTCTTGTTAAAGGAAATAATCTGATCTATCATAACCCAAATGTTTTGTAATACAAACGCAAATATACTGATTTTTATCTATTGAATAACAAAGTTCACGAAATTATTCCTAACTTTAAACTGCGTTTTTAGGTACTCACGCTTGGAAAAACACAAATTCATTTGCGTTTTCTCTCGCTTAATCGTACCTTTTACCTTTGGTTTAAAATACTCACGCTCGGATTTCCTCAAATATATTTGGGAAATCGCTCGCTTAATCGTACCTTTGCCATCGAAATGAGACACATTATACTTATCACAGGCGGCGAACGTAGCGGAAAATCAACATACGCCGAGCAGTTAGCACTAAAACTAAGTCCTACGCCTATCTACATGGCGACAGCTCATCCGTGGGACGACGAGTTCCGGCAACGAATACGTAAACACCAAGAAAGACGTGGTCCACAATGGACTAACATTGAAGAGGAACGATACCTTTCAAGACACGAAGTCTCTGGGCGTGTGGTACTTGTTGACTGTCTAACGTTATGGGCCACAAATTATTTCTTCGACGGAGAAGGGAAAGAAGTGGAGAATATACTGGAAGAACTGCGCAATGAGTTCGACCGTTTTGTCAAACAGGATGCCACTTTTATCTTTGTCACGAATGAAATAGGCATGGGTGGCGTTTCGCCCAATGCTGTTCAGCGACACTTCACCGACCTCATGGGATGGCTGAACCAGCATGTGGCCTCTGTTGCCGATGAGGTAGTATTGATGGTGTGCGGAATACCAATGAAAGTTAAATAATTAAGGATAATACATATTAGCAGTGGAAGGCTTAAGGCAGGCATTAATTGAAAAAATAGACAATCTGAACAAGCCGAAGGGTTCATTGGGAAGGTTGGAAGAACTGGCGCTACAGATTGGGCTGATACAAGGGACATTATCCCCAAAACTTTGTAACCCCTTTCATCTGCTAATTGGGGCGGACCATGGTATCGAACGGGAAGGAGTGAGTGTTTCACCACGAGAAGTGACATGGCAGCAGATGATAAACTTCACCCGTGGAGGCGGAGGTGTAAACATGTTCTGCCGTCAGCATGGCTTTCAACTACATATCATTGACGTAGGAGTAGATTACGACTTATCGCAGTATTCCTCCATCATCAACAAGAAAGTACGTCCACACGGAAGTGGAAACTTCCTCATCGAACCAGCCATGAGCCAACGGGAAATGGAAGAATGCCTGAACATCGGGTGCGAACTTACAGAGAACTGCCACAAGGAGGGTTGCAACATACTGTCGATAGGCGAAATGGGGATTGGGAATACCAGCCCTTCGAGTCTATGGATGCATTTGTTACTCGACATACCTCTTGAACAGTGTGTGGGAGCAGGAGCAGGTTTGAACCCACAAGGGATAAGTCATAAACTGGAAGTGCTGCGGAAATGCCTTGACCGTCTCGCCCTACCCCCCACTCCATCAACCGCCATCAACCCGACATTCGTTATGCAACAACTGGGCGGTCTGGAGATGGTGACAGCCGTTGGGGCAATGCTCCGTGCCACAGAACTGGGGATGATTATACTCGTAGATGGATTCATCATGTCGGCTTGTGCGTTGATGGCCATACGCCTACGACCAGAGGTTAAGAATAATACCATCTTTTGCCATGTAGGAGACGAAAGTGGCCATAAGAGGATGCTTGATGCCATGGGTGTAAAACCACTTCTGAATCTTGGTTTGAGGTTAGGTGAAGGCACAGGAGCCCTATGCGCCTACCCCATCGTGGAAAGTGCCGTAAGAATGATAAATGAAATGAACAACTTCGATAATGCAAACATTACAAAATATTTTTAACAACCTATGGGCAGCCCTCATGTTTTTCACCCGGCTGCCTTGGTGGCGACTACATCAACCTAAGCCTGAACATTTCCGCCATGTGGTAGAGTATTGGCCATTCGTAGGATGGATTACAGGTGGTGCCATGATGTTAGTCTATAGCCTTTTCCTTGCCTCGCCACGCAGTTTCAGTATTGCCGCCCTATTTATTATTGGAACACGCCTGTTACTAACAGGAGCCTTACACGAAGACGGATTGGCTGACTTCTGCGATGGTATGGGAGGCGGTACAACTCGAGAGCGTACACTGGCCATCATGAAAGACTCTCACATTGGCACGTATGGCGTTATTGGACTGGTGATTTATTTCCTTTTCCTTTATGCCGCCCTACCCTTACTCTCACCACTCATCGTTCTAACAGCCGACGTGTGGGGCAAAAGTGTGGCCTCGCTGCTCATCCTACAACTTCCATACGCACGAAATGCCCAGGATGCCAAGAATCAGACGGTTTACGTCCAATACACATGGACATGGCACATCGTACGCATAGCCATAGCCCTATTACCGGTAGCCTTGCTCTGGTGGTATATAGGAACATTCCCCCACCCACTTGTATTCATCATCCCCATTATCGTTGAATTATTACTGGCTTTGTGGATGAAACGCAGTATCGGAGGCTATACAGGAGACTGTTGCGGTGCAACCTTTCTGCTGTGCGAAGCATCCATCTATTTATCCTTTTTAATAATATAACTCAACTTTCGGAAGTAGAGTAGAAAGGAGCCGTGTCCCCATACTTATGAATATCATTGCCCATATAGAAAACGACCTAACCACTAAATTCGGAGTTCCCCGACAAAGCGGACTTGTTACAGAACTACGAAGCAGGATTGTCTTTGAACCAGATTATCGATGTCCCGAAGCCCTACGTGGACTGGAGGGGTTCGAATATATCTGGCTTTTATGGGAGTTTTCCGAGGTTAAGCAGATTGGCTGGTCACCCACCGTTCGTCCTCCTAGGTTAGGAGGCAATCGTCGCATGGGAGTATTTGCCACACGTTCCCCCTTCCGGCCGAATCCGATAGGGCTTTCTTCCGTGAGAATTGACAAGATAGAACTAAATACACCACAAGGTCCCATCATCTACGTTTTAGGAGCCGACTTGATGAATGGCACCCCGATTTATGACATTAAGCCCTATCTGCCGTTGAGTGACAGTCATCCTGATGCCGCCAGTGGATTTGTCGAAGAAACGGCCCAACAGCCCCCATTGGAAGTTGATTTGCCCAAGACATTACTTGATATATTTACCGAAAACCAGATTAATACCCTGCGGGATATTTTGGCTCACGACCCCCGTCCCCACTACCATAATGACCCCAACCGTATATATGGCATATCGTATGCTGGACAAGATATTAAGTTTAAGATTAATGAGAATAAAGTAAACGTCTTATTATGAATAATATAAAAAATATAATCTTTGACCTTGGCGGTGTCGTGGTTGACTTGGAGATTAAGGCTGCATTGAAGGAATTTGGTGCCCTTATAATTAAGCCTGTCACATCTGAAGAAGCCGCAATCCAGTATCTCAGACCTCTCATGCATGCCATGGACAGAGGAGAGATGGATGGACAGACATTTACAGGAATTATCAAACAACAATGTCGCGATGGTGTGACCGATCAAGAGATTATCGATGCTTTCAATCGGATTATCCACCTACCCAAACATCGTCTGGAATGGTTACGACAACTGAGAAAGAAGTATCGCGTATTCCTTCTTAGTAACATCGGCGACATACACTGGGAAGAAACGCAGCGACAAGCCACAGCATGCGGTATAGATTTCATGGATTGTTTCGATGAGATATTTCTTTCCTATCAACTACGAATGGCCAAACCTGAACCCGGAATTTATGAGCACCTCATTCGGGAAACTGGTATCGTGCCACAGGAAACACTTTACATTGACGATTTACCTGACAACATTGCCATTGGGCAACGATTTGGATTACAAACATTTCAGTTACCCTGCAATAAACTTGACGAGGAAATATCAAAACTATTTCCCGAAATACTTTAATATATGCTTAATAATCACTATCTTTACGCCGAAATTATTAACGTAAATACCATTTAGAGACATGATTCGACTAAAAAAGCTCTTCCTTGCACTTTTATGTGTGGGCATGTTGTTGGAGTTGCAGGCAGCTCCGATCACCCGCGAGCAAGCACAAAAGCGAGCACTCGATTTCCTAAAAGAAAAATCTGGAAGCACGCAACTGAAACCCGTACAGAACCTTGCCAAACTTTCTCCACGCCACAAGGCGATGAAGACAACTGAGAACGAGCTCTACTATGTATTCAACAGGGGAAACAACGAAGGATACGTTATCGTCTCTGGTGACGACAATACCCGTTCGGTGTTAGGCTACACGGAAGAAGGAGAATTCGACTATGCTAGTCTTCCAGAGAATATGCGTTTCTGGCTGGAGGGTTATGAAAACGAGTTGCTTTACATAAGCCAGCATCCCGAAAGCATGGCTGCCAAGCCCAATTATGCCCCAAACCACGAGGCCATAGCACCTATGGTTACAACCAAATGGAACCAAGGCGACCCATACAATCAGGAATGCCCCATGTACTTCACATTGGGACGCTCCATCACGGGATGTGTGGCCACTGCCATGGCTCAAGTCTTGTACTTCCAACGTGCAAAATCCGTAACTGAGACGCAGGCTGCCATGCCATCATACACCACAAGAACCAGTCATGCAACTTATGGCAAGCTTAACGTAGAGGGCATCCCTGCTGGGTCTCCCATCGACTGGGACAACATGCTTGCCAGCTACGGGAGTGGTGCCACGGCCAAACAGAAACTGGCAGTAGCCCAGCTTATGCATTACTGCGGTGTATCTGTCGAGATGGACTACACGAATAGTTCTTCAGGAGCCTATTCGTATGCTGTGGCCGATGCCATGAAAAAGTATTTCGGGTATGGTTCATCCGTAAAATACGTATATAAGGACAATGGTTATAACGATGACAGTTGGGATGCTCTTCTCTACAAGGAACTGGCAGAAGGACGCCCATTCTACCTCAGCGGAGCCAACAGCAGTGGAGGCCATGCCTTTGTGGGTGACGGTTATGACGGCAACGGATGCTACCACATCAACTGGGGATGGGGCGGCTCGAGCGATGGATATTTTGTCCTGAGCAAATTGAATCCCAGCTCTCAGGGACTGGGTGGTTCAAGTGGTGGCTACAGCGATGGAGCCGAAGCTGTTATCGGATGCGAACCAGAGAACTATCTTGAGAAGGCAATGCCCATTGCCAATGCCACGGTAAAGAAGTTGTGCATTGCAGCATGGGATGCCAACGGCGATGGTGTATTCTCATTTGGAGAAGCAGCTATGGTTACCAATTTGGGTGATGTGTTCAAGGGACAGGCTACCATTACCACTTTTGCCGAACTGTACAACTTCACCAACCTGACACACATTGCAGACGATGCTTTCAACGGATGCACCAAACTAAATACCGTAAAATTGCCCAAGGCACTGAAGAGCATCGGTCGATGTGCCTTTGCCAATTGCCGTGCATTGAAAACATTCGCCCTGCATGACAACATAACCAGTATCGGTGACAGCGCGTTTGCCAACTGCCGTGTTCTTCCCAATTTATCCTTGCCGGCAGCCACTACTCGCATTGAGGCAAATACGTTCGAGAACTGCGTTGCATTCACAGCCATAGAAATTCCCCTTAGCGTAAAGTATATCGGGAAAGAAGCCTTCAAGGGATGCACCAAGCTCATGAATGTTACCGTAAAAAGCATCATGCCCAAGGACATTGTCTTGGGGGCTGACGTATTCAGTGGCATAGACCTTTCGAAGGCAACTCTGAATACGCTACAAGGCACACGTTCGTATTTCGCCAATGCCGAGCAATGGAAGGAGTTTGGCAACCTCATTGAAGAGCGCAACCTTTCACAAGGCAATTTTGCAAAGCTCGAAACCAACAAAGCCTACTATATCTACAACGTAGGAACGGGTTACTACCTGACGAAGGGAGAAGCCTACGGAACACAGGCCGTGGTTGCGGACACAGATGAACCTATGCGTTTTGAGTTCCGTCGCACATCAAGTATGGCAGATGGTGTCTATTACCTCTATTCGGACGACACGGGCAATAGCAGCAAAAAATATCTTTTCCGTACCAATACTGACAGTAAGATAGGATCTGGTGTGAATGCCTGCTTCGTTGACGGCTCACTTTCCAACAAGACATACTGGCAGGTAATGCTTGCCAGTGGCAAGGAAGACGTCTATACCTTGCAGATACCCAGCAATCTCAGCGGGTATAAGTTCTACGAATTCCTCGGTGTGCAGCCCTCCCATGAGAGCAATGCAGCATCGCCCACATACGGCATCTACAGCGACATCACCTATGCAGAATATGAGGCAAACTGCCAATGGATGCTGGTTCCCTACGATAAAGCTAAGTCAGAGAACTACAAGGCTGCCTTGCAACTGAAGAATTTGCTGAGCATTGGTAAGACCAAGCGCATTGACATGACTCGTGAGCAAGCCGTTTATGACAACTTCGACAGTCCCATTGAGGAAATAGAAAAGGCCATCAGGACGCTGCGCAAGAAACTGGGCTTCATCAACTTCGTGGACACGGAAGTACGCAATGTTGCCGTGGTTGCCTACGATTCTGACGGAAATGGAGAAATCAGCTATACAGAAGCCGCCTCCATCCAAAGCATCGACGCCGAGTTCAATGGCAACACACTGATAAAAGACCTTAGCGACCTGCAATACTTCACGGGTGCAAACGACATCAGCGGCAATTCTTTCAAGGGCTGTACCTCTCTGGAACGCGTCATACTGCCTTCTGATGTTGTCAACATCTACTATCGTGCCTTTATGGGATGCTCCAAGCTTGAAACCATAGAGATTGGAAGCAATGTCACACTCATCGGCAACGAGGTCTTCAGCGGTTGCAAGAAACTCAAGGAAGTGCGTCTGGCAGTAACAGACCCCTCTTATATTGACATTGGCGACAACGTCTTCTACAATGTAACCCTTTCGAATGTCATACTCTACGTTCCTTACGGTTCTAAGAAACTATACGAGAAAGCAGACGTATGGAAGCAGTTCGGAGAGATTCGCGAGATGCGTGCCGTTCAGGCTGTCGAATACTCACCCCTCACGGAGAACAAGGACGTATATGTCCTCAACCTGGACATGCTGAAGAGCATATCAAAGGGAGAAGCTTATGGAACACAAGCTGTGGTTGCCCTCAATGGTGCCATATACCAGTTGAAGCGCAGCAGCTCCATGGCTGAAAGCGTATATTACCTCTCTTCCAGCAATGGCATCCTGTTCCGAACCGACACAGACACGAAAGTTGGCGATGGTATAAAGACCTGCTTTGCCGATGGTAGCAGCGTATCGTCCAAAGCCTATTGGAAGGTTATGCCAGTAGCAGGCAAGGAGAATGTATATACCTTCCAGGTGCCTTCAACCGATGCCACATATACCGAAGGGGAATATCTCGGAACTGACTACTATCATTCCACCAATGCTGCTAATGGCACATACGGATTATACTGGGATGTTCGTTACAGTTCGAATACGCTCGGATGCCAATGGGCATTCATCGGTGTGGACGAAGTAAAAGCAGCCCAAGCCTTCTTTGCCCTAAGTCAGGATCTGAAACTTCTGCTCGACCGCGCTGATGCAAAGGGCATTGAAGCCACAGCAGAACACAACGTATATGACAACTTTGAAAGCACGGAGGCTGAAATCAACGAAGCCATCTTGTCACTACGCAACAAGCTTCATTACATTGATTTCGTTGACAGCAAGGCCAAGTCCACTTGTCTGAACGCTTGGGACCAGAATGAGGATGACGAGTTCAGCCTGGAGGAAGCCGCTGCTGTTACTGACATTGGTACAACCTTCCGCAGCGTTTCCCTAAAGAGTCTGGATGAATTGCAATACTTCACGGGCATCTCAGAGATTCCCGGCGAAGCCTTCAAGAGCTGCTCTTCCATGGTATCGCTTTACATTCCCGCTGGAGTTCAAACAATAGGTGCCAATGCGTTCACCAGCTGTTCTAAGTTGAAGTATATAGCCCTGCCTGCTGCCACAGCCCTTGTGGATGCCACTTCCACAACGCTCCCCAGCACCCTCAAGACATTTGTTCCCAAGAACCAGATGGAAGCCTACGGCAATGATGCCACATGGGGGCAGAGCACCATCGAAGAGTTCACGGGCATTCCTACGGTTACGGCAGATGATGCTTCGCGCGTATATGGAAAAACGAATAGTAAGTTCACCTACAATGTCACGGGAGCCCCTGTAAACGGCGAACCTACCTTGACTTGTACAGCCGAAGCAACAACTCCCGTAGGAGATTACGAAATCACCGTTGAGCCAGGTACCATTACGACTCATGCTTTGGTTACCGTAAGTGGTAAGATGACGGTTGAGCGTGCTCCTCTTAACATCATAGCCAAGTCATATACCCGCAATAAGGGTGAAGAGAATCCCACGTTTGAGGTAACCTATCGGAGCTTTAAGAACCGTGAAAAGGCAGATGTCCTGATTCAGCAGCCTACCATCGAATGTGATGCGACTCCGGAAAGTCCTGCCGGTGTATATGAAATCCGTGTATATGGTGCAGAAGCCCAGAACTATGAAATCACCTATGAAAACGGAACACTGACTGTGCTTGACCCCGATGGCATACAAGACATTGATGCCGACACCGCTCAGCAAGTCACCTACGACTTGCAGGGTCGCCGTGTAGTCAAGCCCACACGTGGCCTCTATATTGTAGGCAAGAAGAAGCAAGTAATCAAATAACGAATCAAAAGACAAGGGAGGGTATCAATGCATTCAGGTATTGATACCCTCTTAAAATACTTTGGTGAAGCTCAGCATTATCATACCTGTTTACTGTGTGGAGGATACACTTTCACGTTGCATAGAAAGTGTATTGTCCCAGACAGGATGTGACTACGAGTTAATATTGGTCAACGACGGTTCTCCTGATACCTCACCGGAGATTTGTGAAAGATATGCCCGACAAGACAGTCGGATACGTGTCATCCACAAGCAGAACGGAGGTCTAAGCGATGCACGGAATGCAGGTATCGATGTTGCCCAGGGCGAATATATAACATTTATAGACAGTGACGACTACATAACTCCGTTTACCTATCAGACATTATTGGGAATCCTTACGGAACACCCCGAATATGACATGATAGAATACCCCGTATGTGTTCATAAAGGCTCGCCCAGGCAACACATACTGACCTTCACCCCAAAGGTGTACTCCGACATGCATCAGTATTGGCTTGAGACACAGGCCTACAGACACACTTATGCCTGGAACAAGATATACAGTCGCAGACTGTTTCAGGACATACGCTACCCCATCGGGAAGAAATTCGAGGACGTATGGGCTTATCCAACGATACTCCAAAAAGTGAAACTCTTAGCCACGACCGACAAGGGGATGTATGTATATACCTATAATCACACAGGTATCACCTCCCATTCTGAAAGCAGCGGTCTCGAAGAACTTTTTGAAGCTCACCTTGCTACGTTAGACACCCAAAAGGTTGACCGCGCTTACTATGCCTATCTGCTGAACTTACAACTGTATGTGTATGAGCATACAGGCAAGGAGCCCATATTACCCGTATTGCCATACTGGGGCACACCCAAACTCACCCTTTTACAACTATTTGGACTGAAAAGAACATGCCAAATAAACAAGTTACTGCGCTGGATAACGGGACGAAACTGATTAGTTTCATTGTGCCCTTCTATAATACTCCCATCGATATGCTCTCCCAGTGTATCGAAAGCATCCTTTCGCTTCCCCTATCTCCCGACGAGCGGGAAATCATACTCATTGACGACGGCAGCAATCCATCCCCGAAGAAGGCCATAGAAAGGTTCCGCCATTCTGTTGTTTATATCAGAACCCTCCATCAAGGAGTCAGCGAGGCCCGGAACACAGGCCTGCAAATGGCCAACGGACAATACATACAGTTTATTGACGGAGACGACTACCTGATTTCAGAGGGCTATTCACATTGCATCGCACTCATGCGACAGAGACAAGCAGACTTGATCCTGTTCAATCATACGTGCAATAACAAAACTGCCCATACGCCCTATCGTGAGGAGGAAGCAGAATCAGGATGTATGTACATGCTCAAACATAACATACGTGGTGCAGTATGGGGATATGCCTTCCGTCGGGATGTCCTCAAGACACTGCGATTTACCAAGGGGGTAAGATACGGCGAGGATGAGGAATTTACTCCCCAACTTATACTGCAAGCCGGCAAGACCATCCATACCACAGCCACAGCCTATTTCTACCGTCAGCATTCAATGTCCGCCTTACACATAAGTAATGTACAGGAAAGGTTAAATGAGAACCTTAACGTCATTCTGCGCCTCAAGCAGACCTGCCAAACGAAGAAGGGCATTGAGGCAGAAGCCCTGGAGAGACGGGTTGCCCAACTGACCATGGACTATCTGTACAACGCCTTAACGCATTTACCCAGCTTTCCTCAGATAGAAAAACGCGTCAAGGCACTCACCGAACAAGGACTATTCCCCCTCCCCTACCGTAACTACACACTAAAATACAAGTGGTTCAGGAGAATCACATTAAGCAGATTCGGACGCAAACTCTTATATGCATTACTTCCCAAAAACGTATGAAGATACTACTTATAGGAGAATATAGCAATGTACATGCCACGCTGGCCGATGGACTCCGCCAACTTGGACATAAGGTAACCGTGGTATCGAACGGAGATTTCTGGAAGGACTATCCCCGCGACATTGACCTCGTGCGAATCCCTGGCAAATGGGGCGGCATCAAGTTTATGCTGAAGTTATATGCCACATTGCCGAAGCTCCGTGGCTACGACATTGTGCAGCTCATCAACCCCATGTTTCTGGAGATTAAAGCAGAACGCATCTTTCCCATATACCGTTATCTGAGAAGGCACAACAAGAAGATTATCCTGGGTGCTTTTGGTATGGACTGGTATTGGGTAAATACCTGCGACACTACCATGCCCCTGCGCTATAGCGATTTCAATATGGGCAAGGAGCATCGTCACAACCCATCGGCAGAGAAAGAACGTAAAGACTGGATGGGAACGGCAAAGGAACGTCTGAATAAATTCATAGCCCAAGACTGCGACGGCATTGTTACGGGTCTCTACGAATACCACGTGTGCTATCACCCCCATTTCCCCGAGAAGACATGCTTCATTCCCTTCCCCATCAAGCCTAAAAACATATCCGTATCACAGGCACCTCCCGAGAGGGTTCATTTGTTCATTGGCATTCATGAAGGGCGAAGCGAATACAAAGGCACCGACATCATGCTCCGTGCAGCACAGGAGGTTGTAAGGAAATATCCTGAGCGTGCAGAACTGCATGTGGCTGTTTCGGTTCCCTTTACGGAATATACAAAGATGATGGAAGGCTGCGATGCCATCCTCGACCAACTCTACAGCTACACACCCTCCATGAATCCGCTGGAAGCCATGAGCAAGGGCATAATATGTATTGGAGGCGGCGAGCCTGAGAATTACGAGATCATCCACGAGGAAGAACTACGTCCCATCATCAATGTCCTGCCCACCTACGAAAGCGTTTATGAGGAGGTAGAGAAACTCGTTTTACATCCCGAGCGCATTCCTTTCCTAAAACAGCAAAGCATCGAATACATAAAACGCCACCATGACTATGTCACAGTGGCGCGAAAGTACGAACAATTCTACCAGAGGGTTTTGCTCTCGGAATAAGTGCCTATTATTTCAGGCGAATCTCCAGGTTCTTAAGCATATCCACGGTCATGGCATCCAAGTCATAATCAGGCTTCCAATCCCATTCGTTACGTGCACACGAGTCATCCATCTTGTTGGGCCACGAGTCTGCAATCGACTGACGCAGTGGGTCAACCTGATATTCCATCTCAAACTCGGGCTTGTATTTCTTGATGGCCTGGTATATGATTTCGGGGTCGAAACTCATCGATGCCACATTGAAGCCGTTGTGATGCACAAGGCGAGCAGGATCAGCCTCCATGATGTCGATGGCAGCCTTCAGGGCATCGGGCATGTATATCATATCCATGAACGTACCCTTCCCTATCGGACAAACGAACTTCTCACCACGAACAGCTGAATAGTAGATATCCACGGCATAGTCAGTGGTGCCTCCGCCCGGGAGAGTCACATAAGAGATAACGCCGGGGAAACGTACCGAACGGGTGTCCACCCCATACTTCAGCTGATAATAGTCGCTCAAGAGTTCTGTAGTTACCTTCGAGATGCCATAAATGGTACGCGGACGCTGTATGGTGTCCTGCGGAGTATTGTCGTGGGGAGTGTCCTTACCGAAAGAACCTATAGAACTGGGCGTGAAGACAGAACAGTTGTGGGTACGGGCAACTTCCAATACCTTCCACAATCCGTCAATACCAATCTTCCAGGCCAAACGAGGACGACTTTCTGCCACTACGCTCAACAGAGCAGCCAAGTTGTAAATGGTATCAATCTTGAACTCTTCCACTACGTCGGCGATATGCTGGGCATCCGTCACATCAGCTATGGCAGCCGGACCACCTTCAAGCAAATCTCCCTTTGGCTCTGCTCCGACAATGTAACCGGCAACTACATGGCTACCTCCATAACGTTTTCTCAACTCACGGGTCAACTCCGAGCCAATCTGACCCGTCGAACCAATTACAAGAATGTTCTTCATAGTATTATATACTTTATATGTATTTTGCGACACAAAGATATGAAAAAAATAAGAATTAAGAGTGAAGATTTAAGAATTATTTCTTACCTTTACCACGAAAAACATTAAACCCAAGGCCCACCCCGACCCTACCTGGGGAGGGGAACCTTAGTTAAGAGTTAAAAATTAAAAATTAAAAGAGAAAAATTAAATTGTCACTATTAGTAGTAAACACTCCCCTCGCCCTTCGGAGAGGGGTTGGGGGTGAGGCTTCTAAACTTCTAAATCCCTAAACCTCTAAACTTCTAATCTTCTAAACTTCTAAATCATGTACGGAAAAATGAAAGAACACCTCTGCCAGACACTGGCCGAGATTCGCGAGGCTGGCCTCTATAAGGAGGAACGCCTCATTGAGACCCCACAGCAGGCTGCCATTCAAGTAAAAGGCCAGGAAGTACTCAACTTCTGTGCCAATAACTATCTGGGCCTCTCCAACCATCCACGGCTCATCGAGGCCAGCAAGAAGATGATGGACGAACGTGGCTTCGGTATGTCGAGTGTACGTTTCATCTGTGGCACACAGGACATTCACAAGCAACTGGAGGCTGCCATCAGCGATTACTTCAAGACGGAGGATACCATCCTCTATGCGGCTTGTTTCGATGCCAATGGTGGTGTGTTTGAACCTCTGTTGACCGAGGAGGATGCCATAATCTCGGATGCCCTGAACCATGCTTCGATTATTGACGGTGTACGTCTTTGCAAGGCTAAGCGCTATCGCTATGCCAATGCCGATATGGCAGAACTGGAGAAGTGTCTGCAAGAGGCACAGGCACAACGTTTCCGCATCGTGGTTACCGATGGCGTGTTCTCCATGGACGGCAACGTTGCTCCTATGGACAAGATTTGCGACCTGGCAGAAAAGTACGATGCCCTGGTGATGGTGGACGAGAGCCACTCGGCAGGTGTGGTAGGTGCAACAGGCCACGGCGTAAGCGAGTTCTACAACACCTACGGTCGTGTTGACATCTACACGGGCACATTAGGCAAAGCCTTCGGTGGTGCTCTGGGAGGCTTCACGACAGGCCGTAAGGAAATCATCGACCTCTTGCGCCAGCGCAGTCGTCCTTATCTGTTCTCCAACTCCCTGGCTCCCGGTATCATTGGTGCCAGTCTCGAAGTCTTCAAGATGCTCAAGGAGAGCAACGAGCTACACGACCGTTTGGTAGAGAACGTCAACTACTTCCGCGACAAGATGATGGCTGCCGGCTTCGACATCAAGCCCACACAGAGTGCCATCTGTGCTGTCATGCTCTACGATGCCAAGCTGTCACAGGTATTTGCCGCCAAGATGCAGGAAGAAGGCATCTACGTCACGGGCTTCTACTATCCCGTTGTTCCGAAGGGACAGGCTCGCATCCGCGTGCAGCTCTCAGCTGGTCACCGTCGTGAACACCTCGACAAGTGCATCAATGCCTTCATCAAAGTAGGCAAAGAACTGGGCGTGCTGAAGTAAACACGTAATACAACAAAAACATTGGTTGCAGCAATCAACACGAGTTGGTTGCTGCAATCGTTTTATGTTGATTGCTACAACCATCATGTTTTGATTGCCCAACCAAGAGTTACGAATTAGTGGGCAATGCCTCCGAGCGTTGCTTGCAGGAAAAGAAGTCAATCATCTGTCCTGCAACGCTCGGAGGCGTTGCCCACTATGTTATCCACTAAATCTAATTTACTGAGACACGCGCACAGGGCGAACAGATTGACCGAAGCAACGATAGGAGTCGCCGTCCGCGCTGATGTAGCTCGAACCGAAGCCCAGGTAACGGGCACCGCCCGGGCCCGCGCCGCCCGCGCCGAGCGTACGCGACCAGCAGAAACCGTACGAACCCGCGTAGCCGAGCGACGAATCGTAGCGATACCCTGCGACCGGCAGGAAAATGCTCCTGTTAGTGTAGCCTGACATCTTGCTCGTTATCAATCTACCATACTTGCCGTTACGCGTAGTCCAAGTGGTGGTGGTGTAACTGCTGTTGATGAGTTCCTCAAACTGTTCTATTGTCGGCATGCGCCACCCGCTGCCCCAGTTGGCCGTAGCGGCATCGTCCTCGGGGAGGAGTTCGGTCAAATTGTCCTTGAAGCCATTATAGCCATAACTGCTGTCGTCGCAGTACTTGGTAAGGGCAACATTATCTCCATTGTAATATTTGTACGATGCCCAGCCGAAACTATGGCCGTCGGAAGTGTCCTGCGTATAGCCAGTAGTTTCACCCCAGGCAAAATACAGGCCATAGTCTTCGGGATTGTCGGCACCCACGTTGCAGGTTGCCCACAAGGTTCCACTGGGAAGACCGAGGTCAACGTAGGCACGTCCGTCTATTACACCTGACCTGTCCACAACTTCCTTCGTCATCGTCACGCTGATGGGCTGGTACTGACCAGCTGCGAGTGTTACGGCTGAGGAGGTGGCGTAGGTATAGGTATCGTCACCCACCGTGGCTGTCAAGGTAATGGCCTGCTGGCTGACGGGAGGAAGAGCTACGAAGAGAACACCCGTGCCACCGTTGGCCGTGTAGGTGGAGGATGGGACGTCAGCAAGGGTGACGGAGCCTGTGGTATAGTCCACAGTCAGGGCACTGGCACTGAGGGGAGCACCTGTAACTTCCATCAATGTGAAGCACACGATGGCCTGGGCATTCACGAACTCGGCATTGCCCGTGGGCGTAACCTCACCGTTCTCCACCGAGCCCACCGTAACCGTGGCCTCGGCATAGTCGCAGTTCTCAGCTATGTACTGCAGCGTGCCGTCCTGACTGCTGTAGTCGCTGGAGAGGTAGGTCAGCCTCAGGGCATCGCCGACCGACACCGTGCCCTCCACGGTTCCCGTCAGCAACGTGGAGGCTCCGCTGCCCTGGGCAGTGAGAACGCCCGTCAGGGCATTGCCCGTAGTGGCATCGAATACCTGTACCTCGTCACCGGCCGTCCAGGTGGCCTGAACGTCGTCGCGCCCGTCACCGTCCACGTCGGATATGGCCAGGGCACGTGTGACGCCCTGCTTCTCGGCACGTACCGTCAAGGTGAACTTGCCCGTCTGGGGCGCACTTTGGGAGACTGCTTCTTCGTCGCTGGAGCAACCTGTGAACATGGCACTGGCTACAACT
Source organism: uncultured Prevotellaceae bacterium (assembly GCA_947169115.1). GTDB lineage: Bacteria > Bacteroidota > Bacteroidia > Bacteroidales > Bacteroidaceae > Physcousia. Next base: position 54,827 of record CAMVOK010000002.1, on the reverse strand, counting down.
GTCAGGCACACGCCCAACATCTTATTGAATATATTCTTCATAACTTTTAATTAATTTTTCTCTTTTTCTCTTTTCTCTTTTAAATTTTAAATTTTCTCTCTCCTTTTTACATCCATTCCCATGCGGCACCGCCGCTGTAGTTATTGCGTGTGGCGTTTACCTCGTTCGTCGTGGGGTCGCTGGCTACCATCAGGTGGTTCTCCTGACTGAGGGAGATTACCTTCATGTTTAGTTTCTCGTAAGTTTTCTTTCTCATAGTTGTAATGTTTTAAAAAGTTAATAAAAAAAGTGAGTTGGTTCTGTCGTTCCTGATAGACACAAAAAGAAAACGTGGACAATTACTTTCGTCTACGTGTCCTAAGGTATTGGGGATAACCTACTATCTTAAACGAGTAAAAGTCCACGCCATCAGCGTGAACATTAACCTCAATTCTTGATAGTATTCCTTAAATTCCCCAATTCTTAGAACACAAGAATATAAAGCTAACGCTTCTTCTATATGTCTATACTATGCGTTTATCTGTTCATTGGCGTATATATTATTGGTTGAATGCAACAAAGATAGGAAACTTTATTTAATATTCAAAATTATAAATTCAAAATTCAATAAACTAACACGCAAACGAATGAAACTTTGCCTCTTGACGCTACCACCCCTACCCCTCCTCCCCGGAGGAGGGGAGTTTGATGGGGCTCCTACCAGAGGAGGTGAAATGCATTTGTTTGTTCAGATGAAAACGAATGATTCAACTTTTGCCAGGGTTAAGGATTAAGGTACCAAACAGGCATTCAACCTATGGCAGGGTTAAGGTAAAAACCATTCAACTTTTTTTAGGGTAGTACAGTACATTCAATGTGTATATTCGTTTGTGACATTGATGGCACAAAACGAAACGCCCTTATGATCCGACTTGTGACTATATATGTCACAAAACGAAATTTCCTTATGCCTCGAGTTGTGACATTGATGTCACAAAACGGAGGATAAAAAAGCGGACGCAAGAACATACAGAAGTAACGGAAACGGACTGGGATTATTTATTGGACGCCCCGAAGAGACTGGGTTAAAGGTTAAGGATGAAGGATGAAGGGTTAAGAATGAAGGATGAAGGGTTAAGGATTATGATAAAAACCCTTAAACACTTAAACCCCTTAAGACACTCAGCTGAGCATATAACAAAGGCACACCACGCAGTAGCGCAGTGTGCCTTGTAGTATGTGTGGGCAAAGCCAGGGATTTATTTGAAGAAATCCTTAACGGCTTCGTTGGGAACCATCTGCTCGTCGAAGATGTAAGCACCAGTCTTGGGTGACTTCACCATCTTGATAACTTTTGTGTAGCTACGGCCATCAGTCTTGCCAGTCTGCAAGGTGGCCACGGTTTTCTTTGCCATTGTATCTTAGCTTAACGGATTATTACTTGATTTCCTTGTGTACAGTCATCCGCTTCAGGATGGGATTGTACTTCTTCAGTTCCAGACGCTCGGGAGTGTTCTTACGGTTCTTGGTAGTGATGTAGCGGCTTGTGCCGGGCATACCACTTGCCTTGTGCTCGGTGCACTCCAGGATAACCTGTACTCTGTTTCCTTTTGCTTTCTTTGCCATAACTTGGTTCTCCTTTCGTTTGTTTAACCGATTACCTTAATTTCCTTCCAGTCGCAATAGCCATTCTCAACGGCCTGATTCAGAGCTGCGTCCAGTCCTACCTTGTTAATCATGCGAAGACCTGCAGCGGATACACGCAAGGTAATCCAGCAGTCCTGCTCTACATAGTAGAACTTCTTATAGAACAAGTTTACGTCGAAGGTACGCTTTGTGCGGCGCTTTGAGTGGGAAACGTTGTTTCCGACCATGGCCTTCTTTCCGGTAATTTGACAAATCTTAGACATTTTCTAATCTTTTCTTTTAACTATTCCAATAGTTTCTTCCAAACAGCGTGCAAAATTACTATTTTTTCCCCAATCCACCAAATATTTCCATCTTATTTTTATAGAAAGGGGAGTTAAAGGGAAGTAAAAGGGGAGTTATACTCGCTTCGCTCGTGGAGTTAAAGGGACGATAGTATTAGACTGATTGAAAGTTCCTTAGACGTCTTTAAGATGAGAGGGTGAGAGGGTGAGAAGTTAATGTTCAATGCTCAATTAACATACGTATCGTCTTTTTAACTCCTTTTTAACTCCCCTATAACTCCTTTTTAACTCCTTTTATTTCTCTTCAACCACGAGAGGCTGTTTCAGCTGTCGGGCATAGCCCTGCATGAGGGCATCCCATACCTGCTGACCGGGGACATCGTATTTGCTCCACCCCGTACCGAAATAGTATGTGATTTTATTGGAACATGGAGAAACTCCGATAACGTGCCCCACTGCCCCACTCTTCTTCTCCGGCAGCGGAAGGTATTTGAGCGACTTCATCTTATCGGGGAAGAGAACGCCAATATAGAGTTGTCCATTCTGTCCCTTGGGGGTGTCAAGGGCATCGGCGTATGTGACGTAACTATCCTTCTTATTTATCGCATACGCGCGAGACTGACTCTCGTGTACGGCAATACCGGCACAGAGACATTTACCATTTAACCATTTACCATTTACCATTTGAGCATTTACCATTTGGTCATCTTTGTTGGCGGGCTCGTAGGTGACTATGCAGCGTGCCAGATGCATACCTTTGTCCTGAGAGATAAGGCGATGTTCCTTCACGCCATGTTGCTCATACATGTCCATGCTGACGGTGAAGCGCAGAGGACCATTGTCGAGGATGTCTGCCTTCTCATAAACGTCAGGCAGGAGCAGTTTGTCGCCATCCAACAGGGCAGGTGCACCAGCACCCAGAGTGGCACCTACGGTATAGGCATCCATTCCCTGGCCTTTATCACGGTGATAGGTATAGAGGTCACGATGGATTTGTGCCCATTCGCCACCACGGCCCTGTTTTTTCAGTCGCTCGTTTACGCCGTAACTGGTAAGTTCGTTATGATAGAGCTGATCCTGTATGGGATAAGTGACGTTCTTGGCAAAGATGTCGAAACCCGCCACACCCTTATTATGCATCTTGGGGCCATAGAAACGCCAGGCATTACGGTCATTCTCCCAAGTGAGGTCGTCTTCACGATTGGGATAAATACGCCCGTTGACATCCAAACGATAAGCCTTGGGTTCTCCAGTAACAATCGTGAACGTAGCAGAAGCAGCGGGAGCAACAAAGACCTGGACAAGAAGCTTACCGTCATGTGTCAACTGGTAAGGCTGTTCTACGTTGTCGCCATCAAGGACAATGAACTGTCGGCCACCGCCTATCTGCAGACGGTCGAAAACCTGCTTAGCATCCAGTTCGACAACATCCTGACGATTATCGGCAGAGGGATTCGTGACCGTGAAGGTCATCCTCCGTGCACTCTTGGCAACGGCAGGAGCCCCTGGCTTGGTGCCGTAAGAGGCAGTATTATCGAGATAGCGCACGCGCTCGCAGGCTGCCAAGAGCCATGCTCCCGTGCCGAACGGTGCCTGACTGTGAGCATCCACAATCTTTGTGGGGTCGGGTTTCTCACCGATGGGCTGTACATATCCAATGCTGCCATCCTCCTGCAAGGCCGTCTGAGAAAGATACTTCCATGCGCGCTCTATGGTCTCGCCGTATTTCCCTTTGTCGAGATAACCATGATTTACACCCCATAAAAGGCCATAGCAAAAGAAAGCCGTTCCCGAAGTCTCGGGTCCTGGGGCATCCTGCTCACAGAGCATCGAACGGCTCCAATAACCATCGGGACGCTGGCAACGAGCCACACCCTCTGCCAGTTGTTGGAAACGCAGCACAAAGATGTCGCGTCCCTTGTAGTCAAGAGGCATGTCTGCCAGGACTTTGGCCAAACCAGCCAACACCCAGCCATCGCCTCTGGCCCAGAAACTCTTACCTCCGTCGCAAGCCGTCTTCACCTTGGGCCAGATGTACTTGCCGTCACGATAATAGAGCTGGGCTTCGGCATCCCACATCAAGGAGTCGCTCCAAAGGAAATTCTCGTGGAGCTTATCGAGATACATCGTCTCGCCCGTGAGCTTATACATTTTAGTCATTACGGGCATCACCATATAAAGTGCATCAGCCCACCACCAGAATTTGTTGTCGGACATGGAGCACTCGTAGCCCATCACCTCCTTGGCTCGTGCCACTTTGTAGTCTGTCGGCACGAGGTTGTACATATCCACGTAGGTCTGGAAACAGATTTGCCAGTCGCCGAATAGCACAAAATCGTCCCCCTCGCCATACCAAGCATACTTCCAGTTACGCTTGTCATTCGACTTAGCTCCCTTCCATTCGTTATGACGGCACCAACGGTCGCTATACTGATACCATTCGGACTTACCCGTCATGCGGTAAGCCTCCATGTTGCCCGTGTAATAGGCGGCATTGTCCCAAAACGCCCTTTTATAAGGCGAATTGTTAGCCTGCCAGTAATTGTTGACCTTTGTAATGAGGTCAAGTACTTCACGTGAGTTTTCGGCATGTGCCGATACAGCGAACAAAACAAGTAGAACAAAGGAATAAAGATTGTTTTTTTTCATGGTTTTATATTTTATCAACGGCAAAGATAGCGAAACATTTGCGTTATTCAAAAAGTTTTATGTAACTTTGTCATGAAAATTATTAATTACAAACATTTTATCACAACTATGAGAAGTATTAGATTTGTTTTAGGAACATTGCTGCTCTGCTTGAGCATGAATACCATGGCACAGTCAACCAAGACCAGCCAAGAATGGGTAAACCAGTTTACCAAGGAGATTGAAAGCTTGAAACAAGAAATCACCAAGACAAAGGGTGACCTGAAGATTGACAAGAAAAACGACGACCTGAAGAAATTGCTCAAGAACAAGCAAGAAGACCTGAAAGTGGCTCAAAGCAACCTGAAAGTTGCCAAGCAGGGCGTAAAGAGCGAGGCTGCTGCCGACAAGGAAATAGAACAGGCGAAGAAACAGGTTGCCAAACTTCAGCAACAGAAGGACAAAGCACAATCTGCTGTAACAAAAGCTGAACAGAAGGTAGTTGCCGCTCAAAAGAAAGTTTCGGCCGCCCAGCAGAAAGTAAACGCTGCCGAACAGAAAGTGGCACAGGCCCAGCAGAAAGTTGAAGCTGAGAAACAAAACGTGGTTAAGGCTCAGGATGCTGTAAATGCGGCCAAAGACGAAGTGGAAAGAGCCAAAGAAAATGTTGGACACATATCCAACGACTCGAGCGTGAATGCCAACGCCATTAAGATGGCTGAAGAAAAGAAGGAAGCCGTAAAACACAACATCGCAAAAAGCATCATCGTACGCGCCGACGGAACGAGCGGTCGTTGATGTGGCTACGCAGCAAATCGGAGAACTCATGATTCTTCAGTCCCCATCGAGGTGCAACGAGGACATCATCGGGAACACTGCTGACAAAACGCTCAAAGACAAACGAAGGGGGTAACAGAGAGATGTAATCGAGAACCCATTCGATATATTCTTCTACAGAGGGCAGGAGCCAAGGGTGCTCCTGCCATTCTTTTTCCATCTGGGTGCCACGTATAATCTGCAACTGATGTAGTTTAACAATCGTCAACGGCAACTGACCGATGAGACGAGCCTGACGCATCAACTCTTCGTGTCCCTCACCTGGCAAACCCAGAATCAGATGAGCACCAACCCGGATTCCACGTTCTTCCGTCATTCTGACAGCTCGCTCAGCATCGGCAAAGGTATGACCACGATTGATGTGTCGGAGCGTATCGTCGTTGGCACTTTCTATCCCGTATTCTATCACCAAAAAGGTACGACGGTTTAGTTCGGCGAAATAATCCAACAAATCCGCTGACATGCAATCTGGTCGCGTGGCTACTACCAATCCCACAATATCTGGAACTTTCAACGCCCTTTCGTAAAGGGAAATGCATCGCTCCGTATCTCCATAAGTATTCGTATATGCCTGGAAATAGGCCAGGTATTTCATGTCGGGATATTTACGGGCAAAAAAACTTTTCCCTGCTTCCAATTGAGCCTCGAGAGTCGGCATCGTACGGCAGTAAGCCGGACTGAACGTAGGATTGCTGCAAAACGTGCAACCATTATGCCCCAGACGACCGTCACGATTCGGACAGGAGAAACCAGCGTCCAGCGATATCTTCTGCGCCTTCACGCCCAGTTGCTCCCTGAGCCATTGACCATATTCACGATATTGCATCATAGCAGTCGCAAAGATAGCAAAAATACCCATACCAATTCAATTTTTAAATTTTTAACAGGATGCATAGCCACGATTGCACAACAAAATGGAGCAAGAATTTTTAATTCTTAATTTATTGTCGTATCTTTGCACGCCTTATTTATATAATGTATAGGAATATGAATGAAGACAGCATACAAAATCCCTTTTCTTTCATCGCAGACTTTGAGGGTGACATACGGCAAATAACAGAACAACCCTTGCCCGAAGTCCTTCCCATACTACCCTTGCGAGCACTGACATTATTCCCTTGCGTAATGTCGCCTGTCCGCATAGTACGGAAGAGTTCCATGCAACTGGTTACCCGAGCCTATGAAACAGGAGAGTTCATAGGGGCGTTCTGCCAAAAGAATGTCAATACAGAGAATCCTACCGTAGCTGATCTGCATGAGATTGGCATTGCAGCCCGTGTGGTAAAATTACTTGAACTGCCCGACGGACAGGCCACGGCCATACTGCAAGGGGCAAGCCGCATCATGATACACGACAGCGTGCAGCAACGTCCCTACCTGAAAGCACACGTAGAACAGTTGAAGGACTTCTACCCCAACCCACAGGATTTGGAGTTCCACGTATTGGCTGACACCAGTCGGAAACGAGCCATCCACTATATTGAAACCAACGAGGACATGCCCAACGAGGCCAAGTTTGCCGTACTGAACATCTCCAATGAGATTTTCATGGTTAACTTCCTCTGCACGAGTCTTCCCATAGACGAGGAACAAAAGCAGGAAATGCTTCGAATGGCCATCGTGAAGGAAAGAACCGCAAAACTGATACAGGAAATCAACAGTCTGCAAAACCTGGTTGACATGAAGAACCGCATTCTTCAGCAGACTCAGGTAGAGATGAATCGCCAACAACGCGAATGGTTCCTGCAACAGGAGATGAAGAACATACAGGACGAACTGGGCGGCTCTACTCCGACAAAGGATGCCGAACAGTTGCGTGCACGACTGGAGGCCAAACAAATGCCCGCATACGCCAAGGAAGCCTTCCTAAACGGACTGAGCAAACTGGAACGCATCAATCCACAGAGCCCTGACTACAACGTAGAACTCAACCACCTACAAACCATACTGGAGTTGCCCTGGGAGGAATACACCGAGGACAATCTGAACATTGGTAATGCAGAACGCGTGCTCAACCACGACCACTATGGCATGGAGGAAGTAAAGGAACGTATATTGGAACACCTGGCCATACTGAAGCTACGCGGCGACATGAAATCGCCCATTATCTGCCTATATGGCCCTCCCGGAGTGGGTAAGACATCACTGGGACGTAGCATTGCCTCGGCACTGAAACGTAAATATGTCAGAGCCTCCTTGGGTGGACTGCACGACGAAGCAGAAATCAGAGGACATCGTAGGACATACATAGGTGCCATGCCCGGACGCATCCTAAAGAACATTATCAAGGCCGGAAGCAACAATCCCGTATTCATCCTCGACGAAATAGACAAGATAGGAGGAACCACCGTTCACGGCGACCCCTCGTCTGCTCTGCTTGAGGTACTCGACCCGGAACAGAACGCTACTTTCCACGACAACTTCCTCGACATGGACTACGACCTTTCAAAGGTAATGTTCATTGGGACGGCCAATGACATTAGTCAGATTCCACGTCCACTGCTCGACCGTATGGAACTTATCGAGTTAACAGGTTATTGCACTGAGGAGAAGATAGAAATCGCAAGAAAGCATCTCATCCGAAAAGCCAAAGACTCAAACGGACTGGCCAAGCGCAAAGACATAAAAATGTCGAAGGCTGCCATTGAATATGTCATAGAGCACTACACACGAGAAAGCGGAGTCAGAAATCTGGAAAAACAATTAAATAAGATATTCCGCAAGATTGCCCTCAACATTGCCCGCAACGAGGATTATAATGAGCTGAACATAGACATCGAAGCAGCAAAGCGTTTGCTGGGCAAGGAGCCCTACAATCGCGATTCCTATCAAGGGAATGACAATGCCGGCGTTGTAACCGGACTGGCATGGACAAGCGTGGGCGGCGAGATTCTGTTCATCGAAACCAGTCTAAGCCGAGGCCAGGGAGGAAAGATGACCATAACAGGAAACCTGGGTGACGTGATGAAGGAAAGTGCCATGCTGGCTCTGGAATACATCAGGGCACATGCCGACCAACTGGGCATTGATACCCGTGTATTTGAACATTGGAATATCCACCTGCATGTTCCAGAAGGCGCTACTCCCAAAGACGGTCCATCGGCAGGTATTACCATGGCCACCTCTATCGCATCCGCCCTCACACAACGGAAGGTTCGCCCCTACTTGGCGATGACGGGCGAGATAACCCTTCGCGGCAAGGTGCTACCCGTGGGCGGCATCAAAGAAAAGATTCTGGCTGCCAAACGCGCCGGCATACGTGAAATCATCATTTGCAAAGACAACCGAAAGGACATTGAGGACATTCCCGAAATGTACCTCAAAGGAGTAACGTTCCACTATGTCGATACGGTTCAGGATGTCTTCAACTATGCCCTGTTAGAGGAAAAAGTAAAGGATGCCATCAACCTCAACGTTCCAGAGGAAAAGAAAGATTAGTGACGGCACGAACTACGAATTTCGATTTATATGCATTTTCAACTCATACATACAGACGATAAGACAAGCGCACGCGCTGGCCTTCTCACCACAGCCCATGGGCAGATTGAAACCCCCATCTTCATGCCCGTGGGAACTGTTGGTAGTGTGAAAGGAGTTTTGCAACGCGATTTGAAGGAAGAAGTAAAAGCCCAGATTATTCTTGGAAATACGTATCACCTGTACCTGCGCCCCGGCACAGACATTCTGGAACAGGCAGGCGGTCTGCACCGGTTTATCGGATGGGACAGACCCATCCTGACGGACAGCGGAGGTTTTCAGGTGTTCTCACTGACTGGCATTCGCAAGTTAAAGGAAGAAGGATGCTACTTCACCAGCCATATCGACGGCTCTAAACACTTCTTCTCGCCCGAACGTGTCATGGACATTGAACGAAGCATTGGAGCCGACATCATCATGGCTCTCGACGAATGTCCTCCAGGAACAAGCGATTACGACTATGCCAAGAAAAGTCTGGGACTCACCCACCGATGGCTCGACCGCTGTCTGAAGCGATTCAACGAGACCGAACCCAAATACGGTTACGAACAAAGCCTCTTCCCTATCGTACAAGGATGCACCTATCGTGACCTTCGCACACAATCCGCTGAATTTATTGCCTCTAAAGAAGCCGATGGAAACGCCATTGGCGGGCTGGCTGTAGGAGAACCCGCAGAGGTGATGTATGAAATGATAGAAGTCGTCAATGCCATACTACCCACCGACAAACCCCGATACCTGATGGGCGTAGGCACACCTGCCAACCTGCTCGAAGGCATTGAACGTGGCATTGACATGTTTGACTGTGTCATGCCCACAAGAAACGGACGCAATGCCATGCTGTTTACCAGCGAAGGCATCATGAACATAAGAAACAAGAAATGGGAAAATGACTTCACGCCCATCGACCCTAACGGTACGGCATCCGTGGACACATTCTATACGAAGGCTTATCTCCACCACCTGTTTAAGGCTCAGGAGTTGTTGGCTCTGGAGATTGCAAGCATACACAACCTCGCCTTCTACCTATGGCTTGTCGGAGAAGCAAGGAAGCACATTCTCGATGGAAGTTTCCCTGCCTGGAAATCCATCATGATGCGGCGTGTGACCAATAGACTCTGAAAAACAAAAGAATGCAAGCATGAGACTGAGACCGCCATTCCTGAAAAGAATTGATACCTATATTATCGGCAAATTCTTAGGTACCTATTTCTTCTCCATACTGCTCATCATCAGTGTGGCGGTGATATTTGACTATAACGACAAGATTGACAAGTTCACTCAGAACGGGGCACCATGGAGCGAAATCATCCTCGATTATTACCTGAACTTCATGCCCTATTACGCCAATCTGTTCTCATCGCTGTTTGTTTTCATCTCCGTCATTTTCTTCACCAGCAAACTGGCAGGGAACAGCGAAATCATTGCCATGATTAGTGCCGGCATCAGCCTACGCAGACTTCTACGTCCGTATCTGATTAGTGCATCCGTCATTGCTGCCATCACCTTTTATCTGGGTTCTGAGGTTATCCCCCGTGGCTCTGTTACCCGACTGGAATTCGAGAACCAATATCTGAGAAGGAAAAAGAATGCCACGTATGCCGACAACGTACAGATGCAGGTTGACACGGGTGTCATCGCATTTATTGAGCACTTCGACGGTCCCAGCAAAACGGGCTACCACTTTCAGTTGGACAAGTTCGAAAAGAAGAAGTTGGTTTCGCACCTTACGGCCTCAAGCATAACATACGACACCCTGTCCAACGAACGTTTCCATTGGAAAATCAACAATGCAAACATACGCGACATGAGGGGAGTAAGGGAACGTATTACCCATCACAATCAGATAGACTCCGTTATCGTCATGGAGCCCTCCGATTTCCTTTCTACCCGAAACTTCCAGGAGACCATGACCAATAAAGAACTTCTGGAATACATCGACCGTGCTCGCATACGCGGAACGGGCAATCTCAAACCTTTCCAGGTGGAATACTATAAACGCTATGCGTCTGCCTTTGCCGCCTTCATCATGACAGTCATTGGCGTATCGCTTTCCAGTAGGAAACGAAAAGGCGGAATGGGATTCTCACTCGGTGTGGGACTGGTGCTTAGCGTAGCCTATGCGTTCTTTCAAGCCGTAACTGCCGGCTTTGCCACGAATGCCAATGTCCCCCCAATTGTTGCGGTATGGCTTCCAAACATCTTATTTAGTGGCATTGCCTTCTATTTATACAAACAGGCTCCGAAATAATATTGAACATTGAACATTGAGCATTGAGCCATTTACCATTTGACAATTTACCTTTTACCATTCCGCAGGCTACATTTTACATTTGACATTCAATATTTGACATTTTATATTTCTAACCGATGGACTTCTACGATTTAGACCTTTCCGATAATGTTCTTGATGCGCTCGACGACATGCGCTTCACAGAAACTACCCCCATACAGGAACATGCCATTCCACCTATTCTCGAAGGACGTGACCTCATCGGAGTAGCCCAAACCGGCACAGGTAAAACCGCAGCATATCTGCTCCCCATACTTTCCTTGCTTGACGAAGGGGACTATCCACGGGATGCCGTCAACTGCATAATCATGGCTCCCACACGTGAACTGGCTCAGCAAATCGACCAAGCCATGCAGGGTTTTGCCTATTATCTGCCTGACATTAGCAGTGTGGCCGTGTATGGGGGAAACGATGGCATTAGATACGAACAAGAAGTCCGTGGCTTTAACACAGGAGCAAGCATCATCATTGCAACACCTGGCCGACTCATCACCCACATGGCACTGGGGAACATCGATTTGTCCCACGTTTCTTTCTTTATTCTTGACGAGGCCGACAGAATGCTTGACATGGGTTTCTCCGAGGACATCATGCAGATTGAGCGTGCTTTGCCGAAAGAAAGACAGACAATCATGTTCTCAGCAACAATGCCTGACAAAATTGTTGAACTGGCAAAGACCATCCTGCATAACCCCGTAGAAATATCCCTTGCCGTATCAAAACCAGCCGATGGCATACACCAAAGTGCCTATATATGTTACGAGGCCCAGAAACTCGGCATCATAAAGTCGATGTTCAAGCATAAGAAACCAGAAAGGGTGATTATCTTTGCCGGTTCCAAGGTCAAAGTAAAGGACTTGTCCATTACGCTAAGCCGCGAAGGGTTTAATGTCGGGGCTATGCATAGCGACCTCCTGCAAAATGAGCGCGACGATGTCATGTTCCGGTTCAAAAGTCAAAAAGTGAATGTGCTTGTAGCCACCGACATTGTGGCACGAGGCATTGACATTGACGACATCCAACTGGTCATCAACTACGATGTCCCCCACGACGCAGAGGATTATGTACACAGAATCGGAAGAACGGCTCGTGCCGGAGCAGAAGGACAAGCCATTACTCTTGTCAACGAGAAAGACCAACCCCGCTTCCGCGACATTGAGCGTTTCCTCGAAAAAGAGATAACAAAGAACACGGTACCTCAAGAACTGGGCGAGGCTCCCCAATATGGGAAACCTGCAAAAACAAAAAAGTCCTATAAGCGTGGCGGAAAGAAGTTTAATGACAAGAACCGGAAGAACAGAAAGTTCAACAATCGGAAAAAAGGCAACGACAACCAGAAGCGGCCACAGAAATAAGATTCATAGCTCCATGACACCATCAACGGGGATGTCATGGGACTCATGAGGCACATCATCTAACAACTGGAAGGGGAAACAAACCCCTAATTTATAGGCTTGCGTGATACGAGGCAAGAATCGGTCATAATAACCACGTCCACGTCCCAAACGATGACCACTTTGGTCGAATGCCATACCTGGTATCAAAGCCAGTTCAATCTCAGCATAGCGCGACTGAGGGAATATAGCTCCCGCTGGTTCATAGATGCCAAAGGCTCCCTTCTGCATGTGTCCCATTCCCTCATAGGGTTTCAGCAAAATATCATCATTATCCACCACGGGCAAAAGCACGTATTTGCCACACGCTAAGGCTGCGTCCATTAGGGATTGCAAGTCGGGTTCGTCTGACAGGGCATGATACAGAAGCACCACACGGGATTTCTGCCATACGGGCAAGTCCATTATCTTACGGCAAATTTCCGCCGACCAGATGGGAAAATCGGCTGACAACGACTCCTTTTGTTGGCGTACGAAACAACGAAGTTCTTTCTTGGTCATGCAAAGAAATTTGGTTTACGCTTACGGGCTTCTTCAAATGGTATTGGTTCTGAGTCTGAGCGCAATGCACCTCGGCGAAGTTCTTCCTGCTCCTGTTTCAGACTTTCAAACGCCTCATTCTTCGTTTCATCGCTGAGGAAACGAGAAGCCAGAGGAGCGTTCTGACTGGCATCTTTAACCCAAATTACAGGTCCTTCGTACACCGGAGCAATTTTCAAGGCTGTATGGAGCGGGCTCGTAGTGGCACCTCCAATCATAACAGGAACATGAATGCCAGCCTCATGTAATAAGCCCACAACGCGTGTCATCTCCTCCAAAGACGGAGTTATCAGCCCCGACAGGCCAATGATATCGGGCTTAACCTCACACGCTTTGCGAACAATCTCCTCACCAGGAACCATCACACCCATGTCGATAATTTCATAGCCATTGCATGCCATCACCACCCCGACAATGTTCTTTCCAATATCATGCACATCGCCCTTGACTGTAGCCAACAAAATGGTAGGTTTCGCTTTTGGCGAAACCAGTTCAGAATTGCTGACGCAAAGTTCAGAATTCTGAGTGCTGAGTTTAGAGTCAGAATTGCTGACGCAAAGTTCAGAGTTTAGAGTGCTGAGTTTAGAGTTCTGAGTTGCTGACTCTGCACTTTGAACTTTGAACTCTGAACTTTGCGTTAGCAATTCCACCGCTTGCTTCATGGTACGGGCTGTCTTTACGACTTGGGGCAAGAACATCTTACCCTCCCCGAACAATTGACCAACAAGTTTCATCCCCTGCATCAATGGGCCTTCTATGATGTCAACAGCATGTGGGTATGTCTGCAAGGCTTCAGCAAGATCGGCCTCCAGATTATCGCTAATGCCGCGCTGTAGAGCCGTAATAAGACGTTGCTCCACGGATGGTTTTTCAAGCGTAACATCAGCCGAGGCCTCTACATTCTGCTGAGTTTCAAGTTCTGATGTTGAATATTCTATCAATCGTTCACGTGCTTCAACTGAGGGATGAAGTATTACATCCTCCAGCATGGCCAATAAATCTGACGGAATATCGCTATACATGACTTTGGCCGACGGATTCATAATGGCCATGTCCATTCCATGCTGACGGGCATGATACAGGAATACGGCATGCATGGCTTCGCGCAGGAAATTATTCCCACGGAAGGCAAACGAGAGATTACTTATGCCACCGCTGATATGAACCAAAGGCAAATGTTCACGTATCCAATCTATCGTACGGATGAAATCTTCAGCATAATAGTCATGCTCTGCCATACCCGTACATATAGCCAAGACATTAGGGTCAAAAACAATATCGCAGGGAGGAAAGCCTGCCTTTTCTGTCAGCAGACGGTATGCCCTCTCACAAATCTCAATACGGCGTTCGAAGGTGGTTGCCTGTCCTTGTTCGTCAAACAACATCACCACAACTGCCGCCCCATACTGACGAAGTTCACGGGCATGACTCAAGAAGACCTCTTCCCCTTCCTTCAACGAAATACTATTCACGATAGCCTTGCCTTGCAGACACTTCAGTGCCGACACGATTACCCGCCAGTCAGAGGAATCAATCATCAAGGGCACACGGGCAATATCGGGGTCGCTGCCTATAAGATTCACAAAGGTGGTCATCTCCTTACGTGCGTCCAGCAAACCATCGTCCATATTGATGTCGAGCACCATAGCTCCGGCTTCCACCTGCTTGCGGGCAATACTTAGTGCCTCTTCATAGTTTCCTTCATTTATCAGACGAAGAAACTTTCTGCTCCCTGCCACATTGCATCGCTCACCCACATTGATGAATCCAATTTCTGGAGTCAGGACAAGGGGTTCCAAACCGGAGAGGCGAAGCTGGGGTTTCGCCAGTGCAGAGTTTTGAGTTATGAGTGTAGAGTTTGGGGTGATGTCCGCCATATCAATGGGGCGAACTCGTGGCTTTGCGCCGGAATTTGTCAACTGGGCTATCTGCCTTATGTGCTCGGGGGTAGTGCCACAACAGCCACCGATGATGTTTACAAGTCCTTCCTCAACAAAGGGAATCATCTCCTGCAACATCATGTCTGCGGTCTGGTCATACTCACCAAAAGCATTGGGCAGTCCGGCATTGGGATAAGCACTGATATAATAGGGTGCCAAATGAGCCAACGTACGAAGATTGGGAAACATATCGCGAGCCCCGAACGAACAATTGAAGCCAACGCTGAAAATATCGGCATGGGAAATAGAAACAAGAAACGCCTCAATGGTCTGTCCCGACAACGTACGACCAGACTTGTCGCTTATGGTCACACTGAGCATGAGAGGCACTCGTCGTCCCGTCTTCTTCATGGCCCGCTCAGCCGCATAAATCCCGGCCTTGGCATTCAGAACATCAAAAATGGTCTCCATCAGAAGAGCATCTACCCCACCCTCTATCAAGGCCACCATTTGTTCCTCGTATGCTTCTGCAAGTTCATCAAAACCGATGGAACGCAGGGCTGGATTGTTCACGTCTGGACTAATGGAACAACTCTTACCCGTTGGTCCCACAGAACCCAACACGAAACGAGGTTTTTCGGGTGTAGAATACTCGTCGGCTACCTCCCTTGCGAGCTTTGCCGCAGCCAGATTTATCTCACGGACAAGCATCTGGGCATGGTAGTCACTGAGCGAAATGCGTTGTGCATTGAAAGTACAGGTGGTAATGAGGTCAGCTCCAGCCTGTAGATATTGTTCGTGAATATCACGTATAATGTCTGGTTCGGTCAGACAGAGCAAATCGCCCAGCCCCTTGCCGCGTGGCAGCATGGTACCCATTGCACCGTCGAGGCAAAGAATCCTCTTTGCCAGTTCAGAGTGCAAAGTATTGAGTTCAGAGTTCAAAGTGCAGAGTGCAGAGTTGTCTGTGCTATTTCTTTTCATTTGTTGTCTTTACAATCGTGCAGGAAATTGTCAGAAAATTCTCTTAAATTTTCTGGCAATTTCCTTTCGGTCTTCTTTTTCCTTCAGCGTCTCGCGCTTGTCATATTCCTTCTTGCCTCGGGCTACACTGATGTCGAGCTTTGCACGTCCGTTCTCATCTATATATAATAAGGTAGGAACAATGCTGAACCCCGGTGCCTTGACGGCAGAGGCGAGTTTTCGGATTTCACGTCTGTTGAGCAGGAGCTTGCGGTCGCGACGTTCCACATGGTTGTTATACGAACCGTGTTCGTAGTGGGCAATGTACATGTTCTTCACCCACACCTCACCATTGATAATCAAGCAATATGTATCCACCAAACTGGCCTTTCCGGCACGGATGCTCTTGATTTCAGTTCCGGTAAGTACAATGCCAGCCGTATAGTCATCCAGCAACAAGAAGTCGAATGCCGCTCTCTTGTTCTTGATGTTTACCTTACTTACAAATTCCTTCTTTGCTGCCATCACTTTTCCACCTTCACAAACTTATCTATGCGTTCATCGATGTAGTGAGCCAGAATGTCTGTCACCTCGGGCTCCATCTCGATAAAGGCATCGTCTAATTCATCGAACTCCTCATATTGCTCATACAATGCCATAAACTCCTCGTCCGTACAATCTCCTGTCAGCTCGTCTCCGTACTTCTCAAAGAGTTTTCTGCCTTCGTATATCAAATCCGTAAGTTCCTTAGCACCAACCAGTCGCATGGCTTTAGCGAAGGGATTGAGGAAGATAAAAGAACCATAGCCGTTATGGATGAGTTGTATGAAACCACCCTCCATAACCTCCTGTTTCAGGATTTGATAGGCCAGTAGTGTTATTTGGTCGGCAGTCAACGACGGCATAGTGTCAGCCGTCAACTGTCCGCCAATGGCTTGCAGGGTCTTTTGGGCCACTAAATCCACAAAGGCATCGCTGCCCTTCTGAGCAGCATCGATAATGTCTTTTTCGCTAATACTAACTATCATAATGAGCGCAAAAGTACAAAAAACTAAGCACATGTAACGAAAAAAGGGTACAATTATTAGGCAATATCACTATTTTTAGGTACATTTGCAGGGAGAAACACAACTTTCACACTTATTAACTAATTAACAATATGGTTTACAGTAAAGAAGTTCAAGGCATGTGTTGCGTGGCCAAAGGCCCCAACCATGGTCCCGCTCCTATCCCAGAGGAAGGCAAGTGGGTACAAGCAAAAGAAATTAAGGACATCAGTGGTCTGACCCACGGTATCGGTTGGTGCGCTCCCCAGCAGGGTGCCTGCAAACTGACGCTGAACGTGAAGGAAGGCATCATCGAGGAATGCCTCGTTGAGACAATCGGTTGCTCTGGCATGACACACTCTGCCGCTATGGCAAGTGAGATTCTGCCCGGCAAGACTCTGTTGGAGGCTCTGAACACCGACCTCGTTTGCGATGCCATCAACACCGCTATGCGTGAGTTGTTCCTGCAGATTGTCTATGGTCGTACACAGAGTGCCTTCTCCGAGGGTGGTCTGATGGTAGGTGCTGGTCTGGAAGACCTGGGTAAGGGTCTCATCTCTCAGACAGGTACGCTGTATGGCACAAAGGTTAAGGGCACACGCTACCTGCAGCTGACCGAGGGTTACATCACCAAGATGTATCTCGACAAGGACGACCAAGTTTGCGGTTACGAGTTTGTCCACATGGGCAAGTTCATGGATGCCATCAAGAAGGGCGTTCCCGCCGACGAGGCTCTGAAGAGTGTTACAGGCACCTACGGTCGCACAAAGGCCGAGGACGGTGCAGTGAAGAGTATTGACCCACGTAAAAACTAATAGGAGGACGAGCCATGATTAGAGAAGTTAAATTCGAGAGCCAAGACCGTCGTATCAAGCAGATTCTTGCTTGTCTGAATAAGCACGGCATTGCTTCCATCGAGGAGGCTAACCAAATTTGTGAAGCAGCTGGACTCGACCCCTACAAGACCTGTGAGGAGACCCAGATGATTTGCTTCGAGAACGCCAAGTGGGCATACGTTGTAGGTACAGCCATCGCCCTGAAGGAGAAGGCTAAGGACGCCGTAGAGGCTGCCAACTACATCGGTGAGGGCCTGCAGTCGTTCTGCATCCCCGGCTCTGTTGCCGACGACCGTAAGGTAGGTATCGGACACGGTGAACTGGCAGCCCGTCTGCTCACCCCCGAAACCAAGTGCTTCGCCTTCCTGGCTGGCCACGAGAGTTTCGCTGCCGCCGAGGGAGCTATCAAGATTGCACAGATGGCCAACAAGTCAAGACCAGCCGACAAGCCCCTGCGCTGCATCCTGAATGGTCTGGGCAAGGACGCCGCCATGATTATCAGCCGCATCAATGGTTTCACCTACGTACAGACACAGTTCGACTACTTCACGGGTGAACTGAAGGAAGTTAAGCGTATCGCTTACTCCAACGGTCCTCGTGCTGCTGTGAACTGCTACGGTGCCGACGACGTTCGCGAAGGCGTGGCTATCCTGTGGAAGGAGGACGTTGATGTCTCCATCACCGGTAACTCTACCAACCCCACTCGCTTCCAGCACCCCGTAGCCGGAACGTACAAGAAGGAGCGCATCCGTGCCGGTAAGCCCTACTTCTCTGTAGCCAGCGGTGGTGGTACGGGTCGTACCCTGCATCCCGATAACATGGCCGCAGGTCCTGCTTCCTACGGTATGACCGACACCCTGGGTCGCATGCACTCAGATGCTCAGTTCGCAGGTTCCAGCTCAGTGCCCGCTCACGTAGAGATGATGGGCTTCCTGGGCATCGGTAACAACCCCATGGTAGGTTGCTCCGTAGCTTGCGCCGTAAACGTTGACCTCGCCCTGAATCATTAATAGCAATTCGGCATAGTCCTTCTGTGCCGATACGCTAAACACAAAAACATCCCCCTGCTTCCAAAAGGTTGCAGGGGGATGTTTTTTTTTTCTTATTATCCCTCTCTCCAAACACTTACCTTCAAGTGAAGCATATTGCTGCTGTTGTTTTGTTGTACATATCTGAGAAACCTATATCGTAAGCATTCACTGACCTCTTTCTGAATCATTGATAGAAGCTACAGGAGAAAGATAACAGGATATAAAACAGTTTGCCCCTGCACAGCAATGTGCAAGGGCAAACGTGGGGTTGTGGGTAGCGACGCTTGGGTACTACCCTACTGTTAGATTACTTCTTAGCCTTGGCAGGTGCTTTCTTGGCAATTGTCTCCTTCTTGGGAGCAGCTTCCTTCTTGGGAGCGGGCTTCTTGGCAGGAGCCTTCTTGGCTGCTGGCTTCTTTTCTGCGGGTTTCTCTGCCGGCTCCGTTTTCATCGACTTGGGACTTTCAGCATCGGGGGTGGGCTCGTACTTCTCCAGACGGGCACGCAGGCGGCTGATTTCGTTGTCGCGAACGGCAATCTCTTCTCCCTGGTTGTGGATGGTGGTATAGAGAGCATTGAGCTCGTCGCTTTCTACTTCCATCGGGAAGAGGTCCTGAACGCGCTTGATGAAGTCGCCCAGGACGTTCATATAGTTCGTGAAGGCATCGTATGGACTGTCGTAGAAACCACGGTACATGCCCACGCTGGCAGGTTTGGTGGTCATAAAGCGGAAGTTGTTGGAGGCCTGTATGCGGTCCCAATCCTGCTTAATGCGGCGGTCCTTGCAAGCCAGAATGCGGTCGGCCTCTTGATAGAGTTTGTTGAAGGCCTCACGCTGCATGCCGTTTCCGAGCCAGCACGAGGTGTCGCGCTCTTCGTCGTTCCACGATACGGGATATACCACCTCCATGGGACCTACTGACTTGGTCTTGCTGATAATCTCGCTGGGAGTAGCAAACACGATGCCTCTCTGCTTGGCCACAGCGGGCAGTGCCTTCAGGAACTCCAGAATGTTGCTCGACAGGGGCTGGAAGATGCCCAGGGCACAGAGCTCCATGAAGATGTTGATGACCTGTTCGTCTTCGGGCAACTGGGCAATCCAGTCAACATACTTGTCGGCGAACAGGGGATATTCGTTCCAAGAAGAATCGTTGAAGCGCAGGGAGATGTCGTCGGAGAGCTTATAGTCGCGCAACAGGAGCTTGACATTGGGGTCCATAGCGCAATTATAAACGAAGTGGGGACTCTTCCATCCCAGTATGTGCTTGGCACCCTCGGCTATCATGCCCTTGAAGCCCATGCGACCTGCCAGGGCTCCAATCTCGTCGGAGTAGATGAGCGAGGAGTTGCGCATTACCTTCGGGGTCTGACCGAACATCTCCTTGATTTTCTTGGCCAGACGCTTGGTCTCCTCTATGAAGACTTCCTCGTTGGCCAGCGAAGACAGACCGTGGCTGTATGGTTCTGCCAGGAACTCCACACATCCCGTCTCGGCAAGTTGCTGCAAGAGTTCGATGACCTCGGGGGCATAAACCTCCAGGAGTTCGATGGCTACACCCGAGAGGGAGAATGCCACCTTGAACTGCTTGCCGTACATCTTCGTCATCTCCAACATGGTGGAGAGTGCGGGTATGTAACTCTTCTGGGCAGTTTCGGTGATGGCACGCTCGTTCTCGTAATCATCATAATAGTAATGGTCGGTACCGATTTCGAAGAAGCGGTAACGTTTGAGATGCACAGGCTGATGAATCTCGAAATATAAGCAAATGGTTTTCATAATCTTTAATTTTAAGGACCCCTTCCCCATTCCCTCCCCGAGGGGAGGGCGTATATACGTTTAGAGGTTCAGGACTAATTCTATTTTAATTTATTACTCTCAATTGTTATGTTTTCAGTTGTAACCACTCCCCTCCCTCGGGAGGGGAAAGGGGGGTGGGGTCTCTTATGCTTTATAATCATTCACATCGAAGTAACCACGGTTGATGAGTTGGTCGTAGCAGGAACGAATGCGGATGGCCACCTTTTCCCAGGTGATGCCGTCCACCTCCTTCATACCTTCCTCGGCCAGATACTTGTGCAAGGCCTCGTTGGTACAGATGGAGTAGATGGCGTCGGCCATGGCATCGATGTCCCAGTAGTCAACCTTGATGACATTCTCCAGAATCTCACCACAGCCGGACTGCTTCGAAATGATGCTCGGGCAACCACATTGCATGGCCTCCAACGGAGCAATACCGAAGGGTTCGCTCACCGAAGGCATGACAAAGACATCGGAGTTCTTGTAGCACTCATAGACCTGCTTGCCACGCTGGAAGCCAGGGAAGTGGCAACGGTCGGCAATGCCGTAGGCTGCAGCCAGGTCGATCATGGCATTCATCATATCACCGCTGCCGGCAAAGCAGAAACGGATGTTGCGGCTACGGTTCAGTACGCGCTTGGCAGCCTCGATGAAGTATTCGGGACCCTTCTGCATGGTGATACGACCCAGATAGGTGACAACCTTCTCCTTGGGATTCTTATGAGGCACGATGGCCTGATATTCCTCGCTCAAGGGATAAACGGCATTGTGCATGGCCACACACTTGCGTGGGTCTTGATGATACTGGTTGATAACCGTCTGACGGGTCAACTCAGATACACACATGATGCAGTCGGCATGGTCCATACCATTCTTCTCAATCGAATAGACCGTAGGATTGACCTTACCACGCGAGCGGTCGAAGTCGGTGGCATGAACATGGATGCACAGGGGCTTACCACTCACCATCTTGGCATGTACACCAGCAGGATAAGTCAGCCAGTCATGGGCATGAATGATGTCGAACTGCTCCGAACGTGCCAACACACCGGCAATGATGCTGAAGTTGTTGATTTCCTCGTGCAGATTGCCAGGATAACCACCGGCAAAACCAATGCAACCAAGGTCGTCAAGCCCTTGCAGATAGTTGAAGTCGGCATACAGATGGTCGCGGAAGCGATAGTAGTCCTCTGCCGTGTGTCCGACGAAGCGGTCCTTGATGTTGTCATACTGAACATCGCGCCATACGACAGGCACCTGACTCATATTGATAATCTTGAGGAATTTCTCCTCGTCGCCTGTGGGCTTTGGCATACAGAATGTGGTCTCCACGTCGTTCTGCACGCTCAGACCCTTCGTGATACCGTATGAGGCAACAGCCAGTCCACCATAAATCTTAGGAGGGAACTCCCATCCGAACATTAAAACTTTCATATTGGTTCCTCCTTTCTATTAATATTCATTATATTTATCAAGCAACTTCACTACACGCATGATTCCTGCCACGTTCATAGCAAACGAGATGGCACCTCGTCCGTGGAAGGGCGGATTGCCGTCGAACAGCTCGGGAATGGTGCCGATGCAGTGGTAGAAGAGTTCTTCCTCATAGCCCACAAGCTGACGCTCGATGAAGCTGACACGACTGCGTCCGAAGACACGCAGACATGCCTCCATGTAGAAGCCTGCCAACCATGGCCATGCCGTACCCTGATGGTAGGCATAGTCGCGCTGCTGCTGTGGACCGACATACATGGGATTGTAAGCACCGCTCTTGGGACTCAGCGAACGCAGACCCTTCGGGGTGAGCAGTTCCTTGGTGCAGAAGTCGAGCACGGACTTCTTCTGTTTGGCATCCAAGGGACTGTAGTCGAAGGCAACGGCAAATACCATGTTCGGACGAACCTCCCACGACATCATGTTTCCGTCAACATAATCAAGCAGATAACCATGCTCGTTGAGGAATACCTCTATGAAACTGGCTCCTGCCTTGCTGGCCAAACCGCCAAGGGTAATTGCCATGGTCTCGTCCTTTACCTGACGACAAATCTCGGCACTGAACATCAGGGCATTGTACCACAAGGCATTAAACTCTACGATGAAGCCCGTACGGGGAACGATGGGACGACCGAAGGATGAACTGTTCATCCATGTTATAGCCTTCTCCTTACCTCCAGGAGCATACAGAAGGCCATTGTTCCGCAATTCCAGTCCGGGATGCTTGTCGGCACGAATCCATTCCATGATGTCCTGTACCAGACGGCCATACTTGTCGATGCACTTCTGCAAACCGACAATCTTGCCATACTGCTGGATGCACCACACAGCCCACAAGAGCACGTCGGGCTGTTCCATCTCGTAGATCTTCACCCCAATCGGGTCACCGGCAATAAACTGGCGGATAGCCTTCTCGGCCGTCTTCATCACCAGTTCGAACTTCTCCACCTCGTTGTTGGTCAAGGTCAGACCGGGAAGAGAGATAAAGAGGTCACGCGCACGGCACTTGAACCAAGGATAGCCAGCCAGCACGTAGTTTTCGCCATCACGACTGATGATGAACTGATGGGCACTGTTCACAAGGTTGTTATAGAAGTTATCGCGCGGAGTTCGCACGTTCACCTCAAAGTCTGCCAACTGTGCCAACGTGTCGGTCTTCACCTCGGAAAGTCCGGCACTGAAGACCACGCTCTCGCCGTTCTTGATGTTGAACTCGAAATAGCCAGGTACGTACAAGTCCTCGTTCGTTGCATATCCACGTTCCTGTTCCTTCGGATATTCCACGCCACGATACCAGTCGGGCTGGAAAATGAACTTGTTGGCCTTGTTGATCTGCATATACAAATCGGGATAACCCGGATACATGCAGGTCTTGATGCCGTTCTCCACCTCGTAGTAATCGCGACTGGCACGACTGTTCTCGTGGGTGTATTCACGTACACTTCGGAATGCCAGGAACGGACGCAGGCGAAGCGTGGTCTCGCTGTGGGCATTCAGCAAGGTGTAACGGATGATGAGGCGGTTCTCGAAATGCTGGAACACCATTTCGCGTTTCAGCAACACGCCTCCCACACGATACAAGGTTGTGGGCACTTGCAGACTGTCAAACTCACGAATGTACTTATGGCCTCGGGGAGCGAAGTTGTCGCCGTTGTACTTGTGCAAACCGAGATTGAACTCAGCCCCATGCTGTATCACCGTTGCATCCAACGAGGAAAGCAAGACATGGTTCTCGTCATCCAACTCAGGCACAGGCACAACCAACAGGCCATGATACTTTCTCGTGTTACAATCCACCAGGGTCGTACACGAGTAGGCTCCACTGCGATTCGAACGAAGAATTTCCTTGGGCAGGGATTCTTGCAGATTCGTCATCAGAGTCTTGTCAAAGCGCAAATAACTCATAGTTGATTATGTTTTGTGTTTTTTATGATTTTCGGACACTCAAATTTAGACAAAATAATTTAAAGGAAAAAGCTTTTGGTAAATTAATTTGCATTTTCCTTGTCCATTCGTTCAGAAACTGCTAAATTTGTGTCATAAAACATAAATATTTGGCCATTTATCATGTCAAAGAAAGCAGAAAATACGATAGACGTATTCCAAAAGATAGAATCGCTCAACAAACTCCTCACAGAGGAACAACAAGAGCAACTTCGTAAATGTCTGATAGTTCAGGAATATAAGAAGAACGAAATCATCTACAAGGAAGGCGAACAACCTCGTTTCCTGCTCTGTCTCCTCTCTGGCAAGGTAAAAGTATATAAGGATGGCGTAGGTGGCCGTAGCCAGACCATGCGGTTGTACAAACCTGTCGAATATTTTGGATATCGCGCCTATATTGCCGGCGAAGCCTTACAAGCCACAGCTGCCGCCTTCGAACCATCCGTTATCGCCAAAATACCCCTACCCTTCATCATATCTCTTATCCGCAGCAACAACGATGTGGCATGGTTCTTCATCCTGGGACTGTCGAAACTGCTGGGGATATCCGACGAACGAACGGTCAACCTCACACAAAAGCACATCCGCGGACGACTCGCCGAATCCCTGCTGTTCCTCAGAGACAGCTACGGAGTGGAAGAAGACGGTTGCACATTGTCCATCTACCTAAGCCGTGAGGACTTGGCCAACCTGTCGAACATGACCACAAGCAACGCCATTCGCACACTAAGCGCCTTTGCCTCCGAACGTCTGGTGGCCATCGACGGCAAGAAAGTGAAAATCATTAACGAAGCCGAACTGGATCGCATATCAAAGATGGGATAACGGCCCCCTCCCTGCCTCCCCTTAATGGGGAGGAGTATTGAACATTGAACATTGAGAATTGAACATTGAAGTCTGCGATTAAGCGAGTGTAGAGCAAAACTCGTTTTTCAACATTTGACATTTGACATTCAACCCCGTGAATTATGATTTAATTACCATACTCGGTCCCACGGCAAGCGGCAAGACGCCACTGGCAGCACAGCTTTGTCACAGGATTGGCGGAGAAGTCATCTCGGCCGATAGTCGTATGGTGTATCGCGATATGACCATAGGCACGGGCAAAGACCTCGATGACTACTGGGTGGATGGCGAGCAGGTTCCATACCATATTATAGATATCGTAGAAGCAGGGTACAGATTCAACGTCTATGAGTTCCAGTGTGCTTTCCAAAATGCTTACATGGACATCACCGCCCGTGGCCGCATTCCTGTCATGTGCGGAGGTACGGGATTGTACATCGAATCGGTGCTGAAAAGCTACGAATTGGGTTCGGTTCGCTTCCCCGAGCGCAGGAGTCTGAATATTGGAGTAAAGATAGACCGTGAATTACGTAGAGAGAAGATAACCAAGAGATTAAAGGAACGACTAAACAACGGCATGGTAGAAGAAGTGGAGCAACTTCTGAAACGTCTGCCGCCCGAAAGGCTCATACGCTATGGTCTCGAATACAAATACGTCACACTCTACCTCACAGGCCAGCTTACCTACGATGAAATGTTCCAACAATTGGAAATCGCCATCCACCAGTTCGCCAAGCGACAGATGACATGGTTCCGCGGCATGGAGGAACGACGAGGCATACCCATCCACTGGATAGATGCCACACTGCCGATGGAAGATAAAATAGCCACGATAATGGATTTGTGGAATGAAAAATGAAAAGTGAAAAGTTAATTCTTAACTCTTAATTCTTAACTCTTAATTTAGAATCATGCGTTGGGGAATCATCTATAGTCCGAAGAGCGGCGTACTTCGCACCCACAAACGGTGGGAAAAGATTCGCAAGTACCTAAACGAAAAAGGCATAGCCTACGACTTTGTCCAAAGCGAAGGCGCAGGTTCGGAATACCGTCTGGGAGCCATGTTGGCCAACAATGGTTACAAGACCATCATCATCGTGGGTGGCGACGGAGCACTCAACTCAGCCATCTCCGGTGCCCTGTCTGCCTATCCCGAAGCACATAACGACATTGTTTTTGGCGTCATCCCCAACGGTCACGGCAACGACTATGCCCACTTCTGGGATATCGACGAGGAAGACCCCATAAAAGCCGTGGACGTACTCATCAAGGGGCGCGAGCGCAAAGTTGATGTGGGATGTATCACTTCCATCTCCCCCTTTTCCCCTACCAAAGAGGGGGAATTGCCCTCTGGCGACTGTGCGTCTCCCTCCCCTTGGGGGAGGGCTGGGGAGAGGTTTTTCCTCAACTGCCTGAATATCGGCCTGGCAGCCAGTATTGTCAACATCAAGCACAAGACCTATCGTTTCTGGGGACTCTCCTCCCTCTCCTACCTGTCCAGTTTCTTCCTTATGCTCTTCCATCGCATGGAGCACCACGCACGCTTCACGGTCAATCACGAAACACTGGAAGGTTCGTTCATGAACATCTGCATCGGCAACTCCTATGGCTACGGACTTACCCCCAATGCTGTACCCTACAATGGCATGCTCGATGTCACCACACTCTCCCACCCTGCCATCTCTCAACTCGTAGCAGGTATGTATATGCTCGTCACTGGTCGTCTCCTCAGTCACCGCAACGTCCGTCCCTACCGTTCACGCCAGAAGATTCGCATCGAGGAAATTGGCAACGCCTGCATCAGCATCGACGGACAAGTACTTACCGACGTACAATTTCCCATAGAAGTCTCCGTCCGACAGGAGTGGCTAAGGTTCCTGATTCCGTAACAGCCCCTCAACGGTTGCCACAACCATCATCCATTGATTGGGGCAATCGTTATATGTTGCTTGCCCAACCAACATGTTTTGATTGCCCAAACCAAGGGTTGAACTAGTGGGCAACGCCTCCGAGCGTTGCGTGCAGGAAACGGAAGTCAACCATCTCTCCTGCAACATTCGGAGGCGTTGCCCACTAACATTGGCTTTGAGGTATGTTTATGCTTTATTATAAAAATGGAAGAGGCTGATTGGCCTCTTCCATTTTTCTTACTCTTTTTTTTACTTAACCAGCACCTTGAACCTTGTTCGAGCTGCTTCACGTTCGGCATAGCTGATGCAAGCATCGCTTTGCGCTCACATAACCAGCACCTTGCGAGTCGTGCCGTTGCTCATGCGGATGATGTTGATACCCTTCTGCATCTTTGTCTGGCGGCGACCTTGCAGGTCATAAATAGCCTCTTCATTATGCATTATGGATGGTGCATTATGAATTGGCTCAATTCCCGTCAAGTCATCGTCCGTCTGGAAGGTCATTTCCTCACCGTAGAACGTCTCACCCTCTGAGGTCTCCACGAAGGCCACGTAGCTGTACGTTGTGTTATACGACAAACCCGTCAGTTTGGCGGTCATCACCGTACCTTTGGCCGTTACCTTCTTTGCATCGTCGGGCACTTCCGTCACGCGCATGGGCTGTTCAGCCTTTACATAGTTTCCGTCGTTTGGCCAGTACAGGAATCCCTGACTCGTCACGTTGTCTGTTCCACGCTGGGCGTAGCCCTTCACCATAGCCGTATTCTCGTTCACCGTCACATTGGCATAGGTATGTACCGTGGGTTCGAAGTATGAGTAGTCCGATGGGTCAAGCCCCTTCCATTCACCGTAGTAGCGTGTTCCGTCGTTGGCCTCGTAGTACGGACGGAATTTCCACAGGTAGTTTGCGTTAAGGTTACGGATGTAGCCCTCCATTTCTCCGTTGTACAGGTAGGCACCACCCGTCTTCGAGTCGAAGTCATCGTTCCAATCCTGTCTGCGCCACTCAAATCCCACGTTTGTCTCCTCGTCATCAAGATTCGACTTGGCCGCTACAATAACATTGCCCTCGCTGATTACCTTTGGCTGTAGGGTTTCGAGGGTGAGAGATGATGTTTTGAAAGTGATATCAGCTGTTACGGAACCTCCTTCTTTGAATGTTGCCTTGAATGTCTTCGAATAGGAAGTGTTAGGCTTCAAACCGCAAAATTTCAATTCGTCTGATTTATACTCATTTTCCTCAAAACCTATACTCTCTATAGTTGCATCTATCAAATCTTGTAGTTCTCCCTTCAGTGTTGCCGATGAAGCCGTTTGCATTATAGCACTTCCCTTAGCAGTAATATCCAAGGTTTGCGAACTTCCAGTAGACCTAAACTCACTACCGTCGCTTGTTTTAACCACAAAAGAAAAAGAATATTCTTTACCTGGGACAAGTCCATCAATTACAATTTTTTTCCCTTTGAAATTTCGTGTACCTATTATCGGTGCATTAGAAGAAAATTCATAGTCAGAACCCATTCCATAATTCTCAAAACCAGCATAGGTTACAATTGCGTCTCCAGCATCATAAGCACCCCACCATGAGGAAGCTTCGTGGACATTATCTGAATTGCCACAAAATATAGTGAGCGTCGTGTTTGTTCTATCTATCCTCCAAACGTTACTTACATAAATAGTCTTTGTCTGTGCCGTCACAACCGCACTTAGTTCTTTTCCCTCATATTTCCCTGTTACTGGTATAGAATATTTCTTGTTTGGTGCAAGATTAGTTATTTTAACAATGCCATTTGATGGGGTATATGTAACACCGCCATACACCACTTTCTGGTCGGTAAAGTATGCAGAAGTTCTTAGCGTAATGGTCGATTGTGTTGTTCCTCTGAGTGCAAATGGAATATTAATTGCTAAATTTCTCCATCCTAATGCTGTTTTATATGCAGCGACATTATTGGGTATTATTGCCGAAACTCCGTTGGGGAAAGAGTCATCCTTAGCAGAAGGAGGTTCTTCTCTATCGCAATATATTAAATTTAGGGCTTCGCAGCCATCGAACGCCCACTTGCCTATGTTTGCCACGCTGTTAGGAATGATGACAGATGATAAGTTTGTGCAATTTCGGAACGCAGAACCGCCGATACTTGTCACGTTGTTGGAGATAGTGACAGAGGTTAGGCCACGGCAATCAGAGAAGGCAGAACCGGCGATGCTTGTCACGCTGTTGGGGATGATAACGGAGGTCAGGTCACTGCAATCAGAGAACGCAGCCTCACCAATGCTGGTCACGCTGTTTGGGATGATGGCATTCTTGCATCCTGCAATCAATGTATTGGAAACTGTCTCAATAATGGCATTACATCCTTCACGGGAATCATAGACCATGTTTCCACTATTTACGGCAATTGTCTCCAAACTACAGCATCCTGAGAACAACCCACCGCCGATGCTTGTCACGCTGTTGGGGATGGTGATGGAGGTCAGGCCACGGCAATCAGAGAACGCAGAACCGGCGATGCTTGTCACACTGTTGGGGATAGTTACGGAGGTCAGATCATAGCAATACCGAAACGCACCCATACCGATACTTGTCACGCTGTTGGGAATGGTGATGGAGGTCAGACCAGTGCAACCAGAGAACGCATGACTACCGATGCTGGTCACGCTGTTGGGAATGGTGACGGAGGTCAAGCCACTGCAGTTTTGAAACGTAAAACTACTGATGCTTGTCATGCTATTGGGGATGGTTATGGAGGTCAAGTCGCTGCATTCATAGAATGCATAACCACCGATGCTGGTCACACTGTTGGGAATGGTGATGGAGGCTAGGCCACTGCAGCCATAGAACGCTTCACTGCCGATACTTGTTACGCTGTAGGTCTTGCTGTTGTTCGTAACAGATTCTGGGATGGTGAAACTACCTATGTATTCGTTGTATGAAGAGGGACGATTACCTCGATAAGTTACCTCAACAGTGTAGGGGGAAGAGGATGAGGTGATGTTGTAATAAATACCATTAACCTCGAAGTCGTGAGCCTTGCTACCAAGACTAGTCAGTAGCAGGCAAAAAAATAATAAAAGTTTTTTCATTGTTTGGGTAATTAATAGAGTATTGTGTTAGCGTCCGCTGTGCCCCTTTGGCAGACAGATTAGTCACGGATGGGAAGCAGGCAAAATAAAAATAGCGGGGGCTGACTTTGTATGATCTCACTTCGAGGCTCTGGACTTGCCCATATCAGGAAATCAGTCATGCCCACGCTATACACAGCGTGGACGCTAACACTGATGTCGCTCCTGATATGGTGGAATTGTCCAGATTCCGAAGTGAAGCTACAAAAGCTTAACGCTCTTTTTATAATGTCTTTTTGCTTAGGTCGTTGTTAGTCCATAGGCGTATTGTTTTTGGTTTACGATGACAAATATACAAAGAATAGATAAAAATGAAAAGAGAAAAGAGAAAAATTTTATGGGCAGGCGAATGAAACGCAACCGTTGCAAAAAGAAAGCGCAACTTCAATTCCCCTCCTTTTTGTAATCGGACGACGAAGCCTACGCTTGCGTAGAGCAACGGAGCAAGAAAGGAGGGGCAGGGGTGGTTTAGACAGCCATAAAATAAATGTAACGAACCATCATACTTTCCTCTTGACGCTACCACCCCTACCTTTGCCACCGTCGCTATGCTCCCCAATTGCTCAAACACATAACTCGCAATTGCCTCCCCGGAGGAGTACAGACATTGAGTACAACCTCTGTTTTGTGACATTGGTGGCACAAAACGAAACGGCCTTATGATTCGACTTGTGACTGTATATGTCACAAAGCGAAATTTCCTTATGCCTCGGTTTGTGACATTGATGTCACAAAACGGAGGTCCATATAGCGGACGCAGGGATATACAGAAGTAACGGAAACGGACTGAGATTGTAACTATCTCAAGCCAGTTTTACACCGCTTCGCCACGCAAGCGTAGCCCTAACGGGTGTCCGATTACTAAACTTAAACCATAAACCCTTGTCGGCGCATGGTCTCCAGGAAGGTTTCCGACATAGCTTCGTTGTCCTCACGACGGTAGCGGCAGTCGGTGAAGACCTGTGCCAAAGTCTGTTTGCCATTCACTCGCACGAACTCTCGGTTCTCGGGTAAGGCTTCCTTGGGCTGGTAGAGGCGGTCGATGTCGGCACGGCTGTAGTCGTGGTAGGTCTCTTCGTGTACGATTGCCGAAAGGGGCAGACGGTCGGAGATGACGGGACGTTCGTCGGGCCACCCTACGGTGAGAGTTGCCACGGGCATAACCAACTGGGGCAGGCCCAACACATCGATAATCTGTCCGGGGTTATAAATTGTGGTTCCCAGATAGCACAAGCCAAGTCCGGCCTCCTCGGCCAGCAGGGAGAAGGTTTGTGTGAAGAGCAGGGCATCGCTCATGGCATTCATCAAACTGAGCACATTGCCATAGCCAGGCTGGGCCTCGCGTTCCTCACACCAACGTGTGGTACGGTGGAAATCGGCACAGATGGTCAGCACGACCGGGGCATCCACAACCATGGGCTGCCCGAAATGAGTGGGCAGGAGACGCTGCTTCATCTCCTCGCTACGAGTTCTTACTACGCTGTAGAGCTGCAAGTTCCCCATGGTCTGCGTGCGCATGGCTGAATCCAACAACTCATCTATCAGGGCATCGCTCACGTCCTCTTTGCGGTAGCGGCGGATGGTTGTCCGCCGGCATAACATATCCTTCAACATACCTTTATTATATTATTATTTTGCAAATGTACGAAATAATTCCTAAATTTGCAGCATATATACGACACAATCATGGAACAAACATTAATAGAAGTTGCTCAGCCCGAGGTGATGGAGAAACGCCCCGACGTGCTTGAGTGTGACATCGTACGTTTTCAGAACAACAAGGACCGTTGGGTGGCTTTCGTCGGACTACTCGACGGACGTCCCTACGAGATATTCACAGGTCTGATGGACGACGACGAGGGCATCATGATACCTAAGAGCGTCAGTCAGGGCCGAATCATCAAGGTTGTCACCCCTGTGGGAAAGCGATACGACTTCCAGTTCCAGAACAAACGAGGCTATAAGATAACCGTGGAGGGACTGAACGAGAAATTCAATCAAGAGTTTTGGAACTATGCCAAACTCATCTCCGGCATGTTGCGTTACCGAATGCCCATTGAGAATGTGGTCAAACTGGTTGGTTCCCTCTCCCTTGAGGGCGAGAGCATCAACACATGGAAGGCCGGTGTGGTGCGTGCCCTGAAGAAATACATTCCTGGAGAGAACACAACTGATGAAGATATTCCTGAATAACATACGGCAACATGCATACCACGGAGTCATGCCCCAGGAACGAGTGGTCGGGGCAGACTTCCTCGTCACGGTAGAGGCTGAGACCAACCAAACAGCATCTGTCGAAAGCGACCAGCTTACGGACACCGTCAGCTATGCAGATATGGCAGATACCATACGCGAGGAAATGAGTAAACCCAGCAAACTGCTGGAACACGTGGCCGGAAGAATTGGCCATAGCCTGTTGCGGAAGTACCCCACCCTCACCCAAGTCACCGTGCGCCTAACAAAACTTACCCCCCCGATTGCAGGTCTGCAATGCGAGGGGGCAGGTGTGGAAATATCCCTGAAATCAGTCGAACAGAACAGCGTCTTTTAGTTCTACGCCATTCGTATCCTTGGGCGACAGATTCATGTCTTCGGCAGGAATGGGCCACTGAATATTGAGCGTGGGGTCGTCGAAACGAATGGAGCACTCTGCCTGTGGCGCATACACGTTGTCCACCTTATAACAGAATACGGCTTCTTCACTCATGACCAAGAAGCCATGTGCAAAGCCACGGGGTATGAAGAACTGGCGTTTGTTTTCCTCGCTGAGTTCCACCATCAAGTGCTGACCAAAAGTGGGCGAACTCTTACGCAAATCCACGGCAACGTCCAGGACACGCCCTTTTATCACACGTACAAGCTTGGCCTGACTAAAGTCTCCTTTCTGGTAATGCAGACCACGCAATACGCCATAAGATGACTTGGACTCATTGTCCTGCACAAAAGTAATATCACCTATATGACGCTCAAAATCAGCCTTTTGATACGTCTCCATGAAATAACCACGTGAATCACCAAACACCTTTGGTTCAAGTATCCATACACCCTCAAGTGAAGTCATTATATATTCCATAATCGCAAATAATTTTTTATTTTACCACAAAGATATTGATTATAATCCAATTATACAAAGAGAGGCAGAAAAAGTTTCAAAAAAGACAACTGAATGTTGGTAGATTTAGAAAAAAAGCATTACCTTTGCATCATGAATCAAATGTCCACTTTAGTAGAATACCTATTACTCAATCACGATTACGTAGTTATACCGGGGTTGGGTACTTTCATCGTTCAGCAGATTGAGGCTGTCCGTAACGAGGTGGACGATGAGATTCTCCCCCCCTATCGTTCGGTTCGTTTCAATGCCAACCTAATGCATAGCGATGACCTCGTTGTGCGTGCCATTTCCGACATCTACAACCTTACGGAACAACAAGCCGGACAAAGACTTGGTGAATGGGTAACGGAAATCACACAGACCCTGGAGGACGAAGGGTGCGTGGACTTCGGTGCAATTGGTATTTTCACAAGCGAAGACGGAAAGGACATACAGTTCACGGCCCATGATGCGGGCGTTACGACACCCGAGTATTATGGATTAGACACATTCCATTTTGCTTCATTAGAAGATAAGAAGGTAGCCAAAGTTGTGCCCATCACGGCATCCATGGAGGCCGACGAAAAGGCTATTGTCATCCGAATAAACCGTAGAATCGCCAACTTTGTTGCTGCCGCCTGCGCTGCCATACTGCTTTTCATTGTATTCAACAGTCCTACACAGTATGGGAACGGTTTTGAACTGCGGAGCAGCATACAGGAATTGCTGTTCCCCACGACTCCAGGCCTGAACATCCAGCCTGCGGCATCAGAAGAGGAGAATACAACAGCAACGGAAAAGACAGAACCTGCATCAACGCCCCAAGAAACTGTTGAACAGCCTATCGCCAAGGAAGAATATTACATCGTATTGGCAAGTGCCATCTCCATGGAGAACGCCACACGCTATGTCAACACGCTTTCCTCACGGGGATTTGTCAGTGCCCGCATTGTCTCCAACGGTTCCATGAACCGAGTGGTCGTCGGCCATTTCAACACGGAGGAAGAGGCTAACGATGCCGCACGGGAAATCAGACAGCGTTCCTCGGAATACCGTTCGGCATGGGTTCACCATTCATAAATCCCAATTTTCCCCAATAACATGAAAAGGGTTCGTTGTCCCAAATGTGATAACTATATCACCTTTGACGAAACCCAATATAGCGACGGTCAGCAACTGGTCTTCGAATGCCCTGAATGTCATAAACAGTTCGGCATACGCATCGGAACCAGTAAACTTCGTAGTAAACACGAAGAAAAGTTCCTCGACGAACAAGCGAATGCCGAGACATACGGAAGCATCGTTGTTGTGGAGAATGTATTTCACTACAAACAGGTTCTCCCCCTACACATGGGCGACAATGTGATTGGACGCTACGTAAAAGGTACGAACATCAACACCCCCATAGAAACAGTGGACCCAAGCGTAGATACGAAACATTGCATCATACGGGTGCAACGCAACAAGCGCGGGGAACTGCAATACATACTGCGAGATGCACCAAGCAACACGGGGACTTTCTACATGAACGAAATCCTACGTGACCAAGACCGCATACGTCTGGAAGAAGGCAGCATCATCACCATTGGAGCTACTACCCTAATACTGCGAACAGCAAACTCCAAGGACAATGAATAAATTATTGAGTCTTATAGTCCTGTTCGTCCCAATCATATGTTACGCTCAGGACGAGTGGCAGCTTGTGTTTCACGACGAATTTGACGGCGAGACCGTAAACTGGGAGGTATGGCACTCCGAACATGGGTTTGTACGTAACGAGGAAGACCAATGGTATCAACCCGAAAACGCAAATACAAGGAACGGTTTCCTCATCCTTGAGGGACGCATAGACAGCATTCCCAATCCACAATATACTGAGCATGCGCGTGACTGGAGGAAACGCCGCCCGTATGCGAAATACAGCAGTGGCAGCATCAACACACGAGGAACTTTCTCCTTCCTTTACGGACGACTGGAAGTTCGTGCCCGGATTCCAGCTGTCATGGGGTCTTGGCCGGCAATATGGACGTTAGGAACATCCATGCCATGGCCCTCCTGTGGGGAGATTGACGTTATGGAGTATTACCACATTAACGGAACGCCCCACATTTTAGCCAATGCAGCCTGGGGAAACGACCTCCCCAACAATGCCGTATGGGATTCGAAGCGCATTCCCTATCAGCATTTTCTCGACAAAGACCCGTACTGGAACGAGAAGTTCCACACATGGGTGATGGACTGGCAAGAAGATTATCTAAGAATATACTTAGATGACGAACTCCTAAACGAGGTTTCCTTGAATAAAACGCAGAACGGAGGAATTGGGCATCATAGGAACCCTATGCAACAGCCCCACTACATTCTGCTGAACTTAGCCATCGGAGGCATCAACGGCGGCAGACCCCAGCACGACGCCTTCCCCATGCTATACCAGATTGACTACGTAAGAGTGTATCAGAAGAAATAATTAAATAAAAAAAAATGTGGAAGTATTTTGTAATCTATATTCTGGCAATGAGCATTATCACGTTCGTTGTTTTTGGAATAGACAAATGGAAGGCTAAAAACGAGAAATGGCGCACGCCGGAATCCACCCTTTTCTTACTCTCCATTTTTGGTGGAAGCATCGGGGCACTACTGGGCATGCAAGTATGGCATCACAAGACGCAGCACTGGTCGTTCCGCCTTGGCATTCCCTTTATCTTGATTCTACAACTGGGACTTCTCGGATGGTATCTACTCCACGGAAACAAGTAAAAGGATATGAAAGACATTCAGAAATGGACACTGCTTAACAGCGAATACTTGATACGTCGCCCATGGATGACGGCTCGTCGCGACCATGTCAGGCTGCCAAGCGGAGCAGAGCACAAGGAATTCTATGTATTGGAATATCCCGACTGGGTAAACATCATCGCCATCAACAAAGAAGGCAAGTTCATCATGGAACGACAATACCGCCACGCCCGTGGAGTGGTTGCCTATGAGATTCCTGCTGGCGTAATAGAAGACGGAGAACCTCCACTACAGGCAGGCCAACGCGAATTGTACGAAGAAACGGGCTACACCGGTGGAGAATGGAAACACTTTATGACCTTGTGTCCCAACTCATCGGCTTGTACAAATGTCAGCCATACACTTATTGCCGTAGGAGTTGAGAAAACCAGCACACAGCACTTAGAGCAGACCGAGGATATTGCCGTTTATGAAATGGAACCCGAGGAAGTTCGACAACTATTATTGAATGGCGAAATACAGCAAGCCTTGATGGCAGCTCCCCTTTGGAGATATTTCTACGAAAAAGACATTATAGACAATCCGTGAGTTTTGTGTGTTTCGATGTTGACAAATAAAAAAAGGGGCATGTCAGTTTTTATTCTGACATGCCCCTTTTTAATAACGCGGAAGATTACATGATACCGTCGGCACGGAGCTTCTCTTGCCACTTCCAGGCAGAAGCAAGAACCTGATCGGTAGGAGTATCTGCCTTCCAGCCAAGCACCTTGTTGGCCTTGTCAACATTACCCCACACCTTCTCGATATCACCCTCGCGACGGGGAGCGTATTCCCAGTTGACCTTCACGCCGGTAGCCTTCTCGAAGCCTTCGACAACCTCCAACGTAGAAAGACCACGGCCAGTACCGATGTTGAATACTTCCACCTTGTCACCATCGCCTTCCAGCACGCGGGTCATAGCCTTTACATGAGCCTTGGCGAGGTCAACTACATAGATGTAGTCGCGGATGCAGGTTCCGTCAGGAGTATCATAGTCGTTACCAAATATCTTCAGTTGCTTGCGAACACCAATGGCAGTCTGCGTAACGAAAGGAATCAGATTCATGGGCACACCGATGGGAAGTTCACCAATCTCGGCTGTGGGATGTGCACCAATGGGGTTGAAGTATCGCAGGATTACCGACTTGATGGGAGCACCAGAGTGAACGTAGTCCTGGATGATTTCCTCGTTAATCTGCTTCGTGTTGCCGTAGGGGCTGAGCGCCTTCTGGATGGGAGCCTGCTCGGTGACGGGCAGATTCTCTTTCGTGGGCTGACCATAGACGGTGCAAGAAGAAGAGAAGATGATACCCTTCACGTCGTACTTGGGCATAAGTTCCAACAGGTTGATAAGAGAAACAAGATTGTTACGATAGTACAACAAGGGTTTCTCTACGCTCTCACCCACAGCCTTAGAAGCTGCAAAGTGGATGATACCCTTAATCTTCGGATACTTCTTGAAGACAGCCTCCGTTGCGTCCATGTCGCGAAGGTCAACCTTCTCGAATGCAGGACGAATGCCTGTAATCTTCTCTATGCCGTCAAGCACCTCGATGCGTGAATTACTCAGGTTATCGACAATGACAACGTCGTAACCTGCTTCCTGCAACTCAAC
The DNA here is from genome assembly GCA_947169115.1 of uncultured Prevotellaceae bacterium. GTDB lineage: Bacteria > Bacteroidota > Bacteroidia > Bacteroidales > Bacteroidaceae > Physcousia. The sequence continues at coordinate 17,390 of CAMVOK010000002.1, read as the reverse complement.
GGTGGTGTGCGAACCAATAAAGCCACAACCGCCAGTTACCAAAATTGTTTCTTTCATAGCTTTGTTTTTAGGAGCAAGGGGCAAGGGGCAAGGAGCAGGAGGAATACACTGCTTGTTGCGACTTACTACCTTGTCTGGTTAATAATATTCTGTTTCTCTTCAAACGAATGTTTTAATCCCAGAAGCATACGTGACAATCGCCTGATTTTATCATCCTGCTCTGTTAATACTTCGGGAGTGATATATCCTAACATTTCAGATAATTCCAACTGACACATTGTTTCCATCATCGAACCATATGCTATCTCGATGAAATGGATTCGTTCTTTCAGCGAGAATCGCCCCATGCCCTCAACAATATTAGATGGTACAGATATTGCCGCACGTTGTATCTGGTTTGTTAACCCATACAATTTCTGAGGCGGGAACATACGCGTAAGAGCATATACATCTGCAACCAATTGCTTGGCTTGTTCATATACTTTTAGGTTCCGATAATAAAAATCTTCCATGTTAATATTCTTTTAGGTGCAAGGAGCAAGGGGGAAGGAGCAAGATAAATGTTTTGTACTTTATTCTTTTTTACAAGCAGCAAGCGTATCCTCTTGCACCTTGCTCCTTGCATCTTCCCTCTTAAAACAGCTTTGCCAATCCGTTGTTGACACCACTGAAGCCCATGAACGCCATACTGAGCAGACCTGCGACAACAAGGGCGATAGCCATTCCCTGCATGCCTTTGGGAACATCCATGCGGGCCAATTGCTCGCGAATGCCAGCAAAGACAATAAGAGCCAAGCCAAAACCAATAGCTGTGCACAGCGCAAACCATACGCCGCTGACCAGTCCGGGTTCCATGCCTGCGGCATCGTATGTGCCGTTACCAACGAGGATTGCTACACCCAAGATGCAACAGTTCGTAGTAATCAAGGGCAGGAACACGCCCAGAGCCTGATACAGGGCAGGACTGACCTTCTTCAGTACAATCTCCACCATCTGCACAAGGGCTGCAATGACGAGGATGAAGGCTATGGTCTGCAAGTACTCCAACCCAAAGGCGTTCAGCACATAGATTTGAATGAGATAGGTCACCAGCGTGGCAATGACCAATACAAAGGCTACGGCAGCAGCCATACCCATAGCTGTCTCCACTTTCTTCGACACACCTAGAAACGGACAGATGCCGAGGAACTGACTCAGTACGATATTATTAACGAATATCGCTGTGATAAATATAAGTAAGAATGCCATAATTTAGTTATTTAGGAGCAGGGGGCAAGGAACAGGGAGCAAGAGAAATGTTTTTTACTTTATTCTTTATTACAAGCAGCAAGCGTATCCTCTTGCACCTTGTTCCTTGCACCTTCCCACTTAATTAGTCTTTAGTTTGTTGAATACTGCAATGAGATAACCCAGTACGATGAAGGCACCTGGAGCAAGGACAAAGAGAAGAGCACCATACTGTTCGGGGAACAACGTGAAGCCGAACACTTTGCCTGTACCCAAAAACTCGCGACAAGCACCCAACAGGGTCAATGCCCAAGTGAAACCAAGTCCGATACCCAAGCCATCGAAGATGCTGGGAATGGCTCCGTTTTTGGCAGCAAAGGCCTCGGCGCGTCCAAGGATGATGCAGTTCACCACAATCAGGGGAATGAACAAACCCAAGGAAGCATCCACAGCAGGAGCGTATGCCTTGATAAGCATCTGCAGGATGGTTACCAAAGAAGCAATCACCACAATGTAGCATGGAATGCGCACCATATCAGGGATTAGGTTCTTGATAAGTGAGATTATCAGGTTCGAGAACACCAAAACGGCCATTGTGGCAAGTCCCATCGACATACCATTGAAGGCTGAAGATGTTGTGCCCAATGTAGGACACATACCAAGGAGAAGAACAAAGGTAGGATTCTCCTTAATAAGACCATTTAGAAATACTTTTATGTTATTCATATCTTTACAATTTTGGAGAAAGGAGCAAGGAACAGGGAGCAAGAGAAATGTTTCGTACTTTATTCTTTATCACAAGCAGCAAGCGTATCCTCTTGTACCTTGCTCCTTGCACCTTTCTACTTATTCTTCATTCTTAACTTGTTGGGAAGCACCACTCTGTGCATCCTCCTGCTGGCTACTCAGTGCCTCGTAGGCAGCATTCACACAACGCAGAAATGCTCGACTTGTGATGGTAGAAGCCGTGATGGCATCCACCTCTCCCCCATCCTTCGATACGGTGAGGTTACCAGCTTGCTTACCTATGATGTCACCCTTCTGGTCTTTTTGGAACCATTCGCCAGCCTTGGCACCCAAGCCCGGAGTCTCTGCGGTTTCCAATATTTGATAACCCTGAATTAGGCCTTCGGCGTTGAAGCCCACAAGCACAGTCAATTTGCCACCAAAAGCATTGGGGTCAGTAGCTTGTACCGCAACGCCCTTGTCCGTACGATAAATGACAGCACCATCATCCAGCGTTATAGGCTCTTCAACATTCAATTCATCGGCTGCCAATACGGCCTTGATTCCATCGGCAAGTTGCTGTGCCTTGATTTGCTTTATGGGTTCAGCCGTAATGCTATTCACATAGCCCAATGCAAGACCTGCCACAACGGCAATCGAGGTCAGCACAATTACCATATTAGGCAATGTAGATTTCAGTTTTTTCATTTTGCGGCCTCCTTTCTTGCCACTTCGCCAAAGCGGGTGGGCTTGCAATAGTTATTGATGAGCGGTGTAAAGGCGTTCATGATGATGATGGCGAACGACATGCCCTCGGGATAAGCGCCCCAGTTACGGATGATGACCGTCAACAAACCAATGCATACGCCATAAATGAGTTGACCTTTGGGGGCCATAGGTGAGGTTACATAGTCAGTGGCCATATAGCATGCACCCAGCATCAAACCACCCGAGAAGATGACCTGCAAGGGATTGGCATAGATGGGATTGGCCAGATGCAGCAAACCTGCAAATACCAATACGGTTGCAATAATGCTGACGGGAATGTGCCAAGTGATTATCTTTTTGCAGAGCATGAATATGCAGCCCAACAACAGCAACAGGGCACTAACCTCACCAAGCGAGCCTCCCGTCTGGCCAATAAGCATGTCGAGGCTCGATGGCAGATCATTCAGTATGGAAGCATCCTTCTCCAAGATTGCTTTCTGCATGAGGCTCAAAGGTGTAGCACCGGTCTGAGCATCCAAGTAGGTCATCTCTCCGCTGACAGGCCATGTGGTCATCTGCACGGGGAATGAAATCAGCAAGAACACACGACCTGCGAGGGCGGGATTAAATATGTTCTGTCCCAGACCGCCGAAGGTCATCTTGCCGACACCGATAGCAAACAGGGCACCCAAGATGATTATCCACAGGGGAAGGTTAGAGGGCAAGTTGAAGGCCAGAAGCATACCTGTAAGGATGGCACTGCCATCGAGAATGGTAAGCCGCTGACGCTTCAGCACAAACTTTGTGATAGCCCACTCAAAAAACACGCAAGCCAAGATAGATGTCAGCATGACTGTCACGGCTCCCAATCCGAAGAAATAGAAGCTGGCCAGCATGGCAGGCAGCAAGGCTATGCACACACCATACATGTTCTTCTGCACGGAGTCGCCTCCATGAACATGTGGTGAAAGGGAAACTATTAATTTATTCATAATATCACGACCCCCTCCTCAATCCCTCCCCGAGGGGAAGGCGTATATACATTTGAGGTTTAGGGCTTTAATTATTGTTTTACATTCTATTTTATTTCTTAAGCGTAACCACGCCTCTCCCTCGGGAGGGGTTTAGGGGGGCTTTTACTTGGCAACTCTGCTGCGAATGATACCCATTACGGTTGATTTACCCAAACGAATGTAGTCGAGCAGAGGACGATGACTTGGACAGGTGAACTGACACGAACCACACTCGATGCAAGAAGTGATGTCCTCTTGCTCGGCAGCATCCCAGTCGCGCAGCTCGCTGACCTTGGCCAGCAGATAGGGTTCCAGTCCCATGGGACAGGCACCCACGCACTTAGCACAACGAATGCAGGGATCAACCTCGGCACGCTTGGCCTCCTTGTCGTTCATGATGAGCAAACCACTCGACCCCTTTGTCATGGGCACATCCAAACTCAATAATGCCTTACCCATCATGGGACCACCACCAATAACCTTACCCGTATCTTCGGGCAGTCCACCGCACTCGTCAATCAGTTGGCTAAACGGTGTTCCCAGTCGTGCCAACAAGTTCGAGGGATGTTTCAAACTCTTGCCCGTAACGGTGATGACACGGTCTATAAGGGGCTTGTTCTTCATCACGGCCTCGTAGATGGCAAAACACGTGCCGACGTTCTGCACGATGGCACCCGTATCGATAGGCAATGCAGGAGGAGCAGGAACTTGACGGCCAATGACGGCATCAATCAACTGCTTTTCGCCACCTTGCGGATATTTCAGTTTCAAGGGAACCACCTCTATTTCGGGATATTGCTTTGCTTTCTCCGTCATCAACTGAATGGCATCGGGTTTGTTATTCTCGATACCAATGTAACCTTTGGTCACACCAACGGCCTTCATTACCAACTGAAGACCGACTAATATCTCATCAGGATGCGCAAGCATAAGGCTGTGGTCGGCTGTAAGGTACGGCTCGCACTCCACAGCATTCACAATCACACACTCGGCCACCTTACCAGGAGGCGGACAAAGTTTCACATGGGTGGGGAACGTAGCACCACCCATGCCGACAATGCCAGCGGTCTTTATCTTTTCAACTATGGTCTTGGCATCCAGCTCGGGACGGTCACTCAGGCGAATAAGGTCCTTCGAGCGGTCGATGCTCTCTTCCCATTCGTCGCCCTCAACGTCAACGGTCACAGCCATACGACGAAGACCGCTGGCATCCAGCGCCACATCCACCTTACTAACCTTACCACTAACGCTACTATATATCGGGGCACTGACAAAGCCGCCAGCCTCGCCCAGCAGAGTTCCAACTTTCACTTGGTCTCCCTTTTTGACAACAGCATTTGCGGGAGCACCGATATGCTGGAACATGCTAAATATAGCCTGTTTAGGCAACTGAGCCTCACGAATGGGCTGACCTGCCGACAGTTTATTCTCTTCGGGATGAACTCCTCCTATCTTAAATGTCTTCATATCTTATTCAGCTTTTGAGGGTTCTACATTCTGAGTCGGAGCATTCGGAGTACTCTGAGTATTCGGAATACTCGGAGTCTCGGCCTTCGGCTTACGCGGCGGCATGTTTATGGCGTGGATGGCACCCTTCGGGCAAGCCTCTTCGCACTTACGGCAGAGTTTGCACTTCTCTGCATCGATGTAAGCAAGGTTCTTTGTCAAAGTGATAGCCTCGAACTTCTCACATACCTTCACGCACTTACCACAACCGATACACGAAGCCTTACACCACTTGTTTGCGATGGCTCCCTTGTCCTTATTGTTACATAGAACAACCATACGGCGGTTTTTAGGACCTTTCAGGCGTACTTCAATAATCTGACGCGGACAAGCCTTAGCACAAGCCCCACAAGCCGTGCACTTCTCTTCATCAACCTCTGGGAGCAACGTCTCAGGATTGATGTGGATGGCATCGAACTGACAAGCAGCCACACAGTCGCCACATCCATAGCAACCATACGAGCAACCCGTCTCGCCCATACCAATCATCTGCTGTACCTTACACGAGGGCGCACCATCGAACTGCACCAGACGCGGACGATTCTCACAAGAACCATTACAACGCACCACAGCGACTTTGGGAGCCGAAGCCTCCACTGCCATGCCCAAGATTTCTGCCACCTGTTCCATTACAGGCTGGCCACCCACCGGGCATAGCAGCCCTTCGAGGGAACCAGCGTCGGCAGCCTTCACACAAGCACCTGCAAAACCAGCGCAACCAGGGAATCCGCAACCGCCACAATTAGCTTGCGGCAGAACGGCACCTACCTGACCTATACGCTCGTCCTCATGCACGGCAAATTTCCGTGATGCAAAGTAGAGCAGCAAGGCAGCAATAAGCCCGATGGCACCCAATGCAATAATTGCCAAAATCAAACTCATAATAATTATTATTTTTTAATGATTGATATTAATTCATGATTTTATACGAAACTGGAAGTTTCTCTGCAAACGATGTCGAAACAAATAAAGCAGGGAGAAATAAAGGACAAGAGAAATCAACGAAATCATGGCACCCCAAGCCTCACTTCCCGTTAACCTATCAAAAACAATCAATGTGGTTAATAAAAGAATCAAAGGAAACACGTAAGCCCACAATGTTGCACGTAAGCCCAAAGTCATTTCCCCAACAATGACAACCTCCTGCCCCACCTTATATGACGAAGCATTGGAGCAAAAAATATCCATCTGTTTTTCATTCTTTTCTGAGCTATGACATAGCCGAGCTGCAGTACAAGCAGCACACGCTGTCTCTTGTACAACAACCACACTAATCCCTAATGGCATAACACGTTTAACAATGCCATGGTGCTCTATTTGACGTTTACCCATATAATAATATGTGTAAGAATACGTACAAAGATACGAATTAAATACGAAAAATGAAAAAAAATTCGTACATTTGTCATCGAAAAATAGAAAAGCATCATGATGAAGAGATTTTGGAAACCGTTAACTGCAATCCTAATTTTCATTATTTCCCAAATTACTGCAGGACTTTTAATGGGGTTAATTCATCTTTTAGGAATATCCTCGACGACGGCCATGGCATGCAGTATTATCGTTAGTGGAATAATCGCCATTGCAGTTTGTTACGTTCTGCATATTATCCGTCCAAAGACCTTTAGCATTAATAATATCAAATGGCGTCACATACCCCTTGCCTTAGCAGCAGCCTTGATGGGCATCTTCAGCATGGGGTTATTAATGGAACAATTAGGGTTACCAGACCTTATGAAAGGTGAAATGAGAGCAATGGCATATAATATATGGGGGATTATTGCAATCGCCCTAATTGGACCAATTACGGAGGAGCTTATCTTCCGCGAAGCCATCATCGGTTCTCTCCTACGTCACCGCGTCCACCGATGGCAAGCCATTCTCATTTCGGCAACCCTTTTTGGATTAATCCACATCAACCCGGCACAAGTCCCATTTGCCATCGCCATGGGTATTATACTCGGCATCATATATACGAAGATGGGGAATATTGTTTTAACCTCGATTATTCACATCTTCAATAATACATTGGCAGTCATTGAGATAAGGCTACTTGGAGAACATTTTGATGAATTCAGCTATTGCGAAGTTCTTGGGGGTAAACTCATGACATGGGGGTATCTTGTAACCAGTGCAATGCTGTGTATTATCTTCCTATCTCAGTTCTGGGAAAAATATCACCGCAGACATTAACACATCCCTGTATCTGAGGTTATAAGAGAGAATACATCATAATGGAAGGGCCCCACCTCACGGCGGAGCCCTTTCTGCTGTTGTTTGGAAAAATCTATTAGAATAAAATTTTTAACATTAACGATTTAAGCCTCGGTGGTCTCGGCGTTTGTCTCTGTAGCTTCAGTGTTCTCTGATGCAGCAGCAGCCTCAGCTTCAGCCTTAGCAGCAGCTTCGGCAGCCTTCTTCTCAGCTACCTTCTCCTTAATCTTGGCATCGGCCTTCTTCTCTGCCTCAATGCGAGCCTTTTCGGCTTCACGCTTATCAGCAGCGAGTTTAGACTCAATTGCAGCAAGACCCTTCTGGCGGTCTGCCTTCCAAGCATCAAACTTAGCTTGTGCGGCGGCCTCGTCGAATGCGCCCTTCTTTACGCCACCCTTCAGGTGCTTCATCAGGTATACACCTTCGCGACTGAGGATGTTACGAACGGTATCAGTAGGCTGTGCACCAACTTCTACCCAATACAGAGCGCGGTCGAATTTCAAATCTACAGTGGCGGGATTGGTGTTGGGATTGTAAGTACCAATCTTCTCTGTAAACTTACCATCACGTGGAGCTCTTACATCAGCGATCACAATGCTGTAAAAGGCATACCCCTTACGGCCATGACGCTGTAATCTAATTTTTGTTGCCATTAGTTAAAAAATTTTATTTAATAGGTTTGAAACTTCTGCCATCTCGTGGCATTGGGCGCAAAGGTACGAATAAATGAGCGAAATACCAAATATAATTGGGCATTTCCGAATGAAAGTACCTAAAACGTGGTTAAAGGTACGAAAATATTTTGGATTGGGGATTAAAGATTATTTTCTTTTTCGTCTTCAACAAAAGGAACTTCAAGCACGTTTTGTGTGTCTTTCAAGGATTTCTTTCGTTTCGGATTCTCTATCGCCCCCATCTTCAGAAGTTGACGAGCTGTGGTGATGATGCTTTGGCCATTGTCGGCAGTACTTGCCTGGACCTTCTCAAAAGCCTCACTTGTCTTCTCAAATTGACGACGCACCTCATTCATACGTTCTGCGAACAATTGCACACGATCAACCATAAGATTCGCCAATTGCATGATTTGTTGTTGGTTCTCAACCTGACGTACTTGTCGCCATGTCATTTCCAATACGCGCAGCATCATATATAGATTCTGAGAGCCACTGATAACCACGCCTTTGTCATAGGCTTCCTTCCATAACGTGGGAGCATTGGAGAGTGCTAAGTTCAGAGCCGACTCTGAGAACACATACATAAGTACGAAATCGAGCCTTGCACGATTCTCTTTGATGTATTTTGTATAATTCTTGCGAGATAGTTCCGAAACATGTGCTCGCATACTGGCTATATGCCGACGCAAAGCATCCTGTCGTTGTTCTTCGGTTTGAGCATTGTGGTAATCCTCAAATGCGGTAAACGACATCTTAGAGTCAATGATAACATCTCGTTGGTCAGGGAAATGCAGGATGGCATCGGGAATCATGCGATGACCTTCCTCTTCATAGATGGTGCGTCCTTCGCTGTCCTTCATCGTTTCCTGCAATTCAAATTGCACACCTTCTTCAAGTCCCATTTCCTCGAGCAATTGCTTCAGGCGAAGCTCGCCAAAGTTTCCCTGGGTCTTATTCTCGCCTGTCAATGCTTGCGTAAGCCTGTCGGCTCGTTCCCCCACCCTGCGGCTTAGTTCGAAACTGGTCTTTATGGAGGCATCAAGACGCTGCATGGTTGCCGTCTGCTCACGGTCGCTTTTCTCCACCGCCTCTCGCATCTGCTGGATATGAGTCTGTAATGGATTCAGTATAGTGGCCAACTGTTCCTTATTAGCCGAGGACAATTGCTCGGCACGTTCCTTTAGTATGCGCTCCGAGGCTGTATTCATTTCAGCCTTGATGAGTGTCATCTGTTGCCGCATCTGCTCTTCATGCTGAAGATTCATCTGTTTCAGTGCCTCTTGATACTGTGTCTCTGTTTTTTGCAATTGTTCTTTATGTTGTACCCTTTGCTCATCCAATTGTTCTTTATGACGGGCCTCCAATTCCATCACATAGTTAGCCGCATCCGTCCGCTCCTTCTGAGCCGTTTCCTCCAAATGTTTCTTTTCTTGCTCCAGCAAAGCAATTTGCGTGCGTTGTTTTGCCACTAAGAAGTAAGCGACAACCAGACCTATCCCTATACCTATTATTATATATATATATTCCATAATTCACATGTTTGCCGACAAAGATAAGGAATAATTACGAATTGTGAGTCGTGGATTATGAAATATTTCATATCTTTGTGCCATGAAAGTTGCAATAATCGGAGCTGGGGCTGCAGGATGCTTCTGCGCAGTCAACCTGAAACGTATGATGCCGAGTATCGACATCACTATTTATGAACGCAGCAGTCGTCCCATGGCCAAATTAGCCATCACAGGAGGTGGTCGATGCAACTTGACCAACACATTCCGCGATGTGTCGGACCTCAATCAGGTATATCCTCGCGGCAGCCGTCTTATGCAACGACTATTTCACAGATTCTCTCCTGAAGACACAAGAAGATGGTGGGAAGAAATGGGTGTGGAACTGACGACCCAACCAGACCAGTGTATATTTCCGCGCTCACAGAATGCCATGCAGATCGTTAACATCCTACTCCAAGGGATAAGAACCTCTGGCATCCACCTACGAATAAACCAGCGCGTTTTATCCATTACCCCCCATTATCCAACCTACGATATTATAACAAATGAAGGTAAGGAGGATTATGATGCGATTGTGGTTACCACTGGAGGCTCCCCACGTTTTTCCGGCCTCAACTTCCTGTCCGAACTTCAGCTTCCTATAGTATCTCCTGTTCCATCATTATTTGCCTTGAACATTAATGACCAAGCCATCCGTGACCTAACAGGCATTGTCATAGAAGATTGTCGTATATCTATTGCCGGCACTAACTTCCAAGCACAATCTACCATTCTTCTTACCCATTTTGGGATAAGTGGTCCCGCCGTTCTGCGATTATCCTCATACGCGGCACGCTATCTTGCGGAGCATGACTACCATGCAACCGTTACTATCAACTGGATGCACGGGGAAAACGAGAATAAGGTACGAGAATGCTTACAATCATACCAAGGAACAGACAAAAACATCTCCAACTACTATCCGACGCACCTTACTTCACGTCACTGGAAAATGATACTTAAACGAGCAAGCATAGATGAAAGCCACCGTTGGAACACGTTGAACCGTAAGGAGCTAAACCGTCTTGTCAACACGCTCACGGCCGATAGTTATCAGACAGACGGACGATGTACTTACAAAGCCGAGTTTGTAACATCTGGTGGTGTATCCTTACAGGCTATCAATCCCAAGACACTTGCTTCCAAATCCCACCCTGGCGTTTATTTCGCTGGAGAAGTCCTTGACGTAGATGCCGTCACGGGTGGGTTTAACCTTCAAGCTGCGTGGACCATGGGCTATGTAGTAGCAGAGAACATCATAATCGAGCATCGTGTTGTCCACTGAAGATACGCAAACATTTTGCAAAGAAATTTGGCATTTCGCTCGCTTATTTGTATCTTTGCACTGGATTTAGCAGAGGACATGAAACTAATTCTACTTACATCGCCAGATTTCTTCATTGAAGAAGACAAGATACTGACAACTCTTTTCGAGGAGGGTCTTGACATTCTGCATCTTAGGAAGCCTAACAGTGAGCCTGTCTTCTGCGAAAGACTGCTGACTTTACTTCCCGACCAGTACCATAAACGAATTGTCGTACACGACCACTTCTACCTAAAAGAAGAGTTCAACCTTATGGGAATCCATCTGAGTCACCATAATCCTACGGCTCCAGCGGACTATCATGACATGATTAGCCGTACCTGCTATTCGCTTGATGAGATAGTAGAGAAGAAGTCGCAGAGTAAGTACGTTATCCTGAAGAACGTATTTGACAGCATATCGGAACCTAACTATATTGCCCGCTTTACGGCCGACGACCTTGCCATTGCCACGAGGAGAGGAACTATCGACAAACATGTGATGGCACAAGGAGGCATATCGTTGGAGAACATCCCAGAGATACGCCAATACGGATTCGGCGGTGTGGTGATTCGCGGCGACTTATGGAAGCGTTTCAACATCCACAGAGGTTATGACTACAAAGACCTCATTGCGCATTTCCGCAAACTTCGACAAATTACGGAATAAAACCTAACTTCATAACTCCCTATCCAACATGATGGTAAACAAACAATTTCTGGTCTTTAGCGGCACACGTACTCGCTATTTGGCCGAGAAGATTTGTACTGCGCTCGGTTGTCCTCTGGGCAATCTGGTTGTAACCCGCTTTGCCGACGGTGAATTTTCCGTCAGCTATGAGGAAAGCATTCGCGGACGCGACGTCTATCTCGTACAATCCACTTTCCCCAATGCCGATAACCTGATGGAGCTGCTCTTAATGATAGATGCGGCCAAACGTGCTTCAGCACGCACCATCAATGCTGTCATTCCCTACTTCGGATGGGCACGTCAAGACCGCAAGGACCGTCCTCGCGTGGCTATTGGTGCCAAGCTTGTGGCCGACATGCTCAGTGTTGCCGGCGTGAATCGCGTTATCACCATGGACTTACATGCCGACCAGGAACAAGGCTTCTTCGATATTCCTGTTGACCATCTGTATGCTTCCAGCGTCATGCTGCCCTATATCCAAAGCCTGAAACTGGAGAACCTGGTGATTGCCACTCCCGACGTTGGCGGTTCAAAACGAGCTTCCACGTACAGCAAGTTCCTCCAGTGCCCGTTGGTGCTCTGCAATAAGACGCGCCGCAAGCCTAATGAGGTTGCCCACATGCAGGTGATTGGTGACGTTGAAGGAGCCAATGTGGTTTTGCTTGACGATATCGTAGATACAGCCGGCACCATTACCAAAGCTGCCGAGCTAATGATAGCCAACGGTGCCAAGTCCGTCCGTGCCATTGCGAGCCACTGCATCATGAGTGGCCCTGCCTCAGAGCGAGTAACGAAGAGTCCATTAGTGGAAATGGTGTTCACAGATACCATACCTTACAGCGGCGACTGCACCAAGGTGAAGCAGATTAGTGCTGCCGAACTGATTGCATCGACCATTGCCCGCGTACAGAACAACGAAAGCATCAGTGACCAATATCTGATATAGAAGTGAGTATGGCACATAGGAAAAGCACGTCACGGAGTTTTGTGACGCGCTTTTTCTATGTTACCAAATAGTCCCAAGATTATTCTTTGTAGCCGATAAATTGAGAAGGCAATGAGCAGACGACGCAAGGAACTCCCCGTATTGGAGCAGATAGAGATAACAGACGTTGCGGCCGAAGGGAAAGCTTTGGTGCGCGTTGACGACCTGGTTGTGTTCGTTCCCTGGGTGGTTCCCGGGGACGTTGTTGACCTGAAACTGACGAAGAAGAAGCACCACTATGCGGAGGCAGAGGCCATAAAGTTCCACAAGTACAGCGATAAACGTGTTGAGCCATTCTGCCGACACTTCGGCGTTTGCGGCGGCTGCAAGTGGCAGATGCTGCCCTACTCCGAACAGCTGCGATGGAAACAGAAGCAGGTAATGGACAGTCTGGAGCGCATCGGCAAGGTGGAGTTGCCCCCGTGCCGTCCTATCCTTGGGAGCGCAAAGACGCGTGAGTACCGCAATAAGGTGGAGTTCGGCTGTGCCAACAAGATATGGCTAACGAGGGAAGAGATGAAGGAAGTTGAAAGTCGTCAACGTCCTGCCGGTGCCGTCGGGTACCATGCCGGTGGAGCCTGGGACAAGATATTACCCATCGAGGAATGTTACTTGATGGACGACGAGAACAACCGTCTGCGCAACGACATCCGCGACTGGGCCATTGCGAACGGCCTATCATTCTTCGACGCACGCGAACATACGGGTCTGCTCCGGGGATTGATGATTAGGCTGAGCAACAGCGGGGAGATTATGCTCCTCATCCAGTTCTGCATCCTTTCGGAAGAGGAACGCCGCCAGGCCATGGAACTAATGGAGCACCTGAAAGGAACGTTCCCCGAGGTGACGAGCCTGCTGTGGGTAAATAACACAAAGTATAACGATACGTTCGGGGACTTACCTGTGGAGGTATATAGCGGAGAAGACCACATCTTCCTGCACATGGAGGACCTGCGCTTCAAGGTAGGTCCGAAGTCGTTCTACCAAACGAACACCGAGCAGGCATATATATTATATAAGGTAGCGAGGGAGCTGGCCTTTGGTGACACACAATGCAATATACACAACGGGCAATCGGACAAGCCTCTCATCTACGACCTCTATACGGGTACGGGCACTATTGCGAACTTTGTGGCACGAGGTGCCCGCGAGGTGATAGGCATCGAGTATGTGCCCGAAGCCATCGAGGATGCGAAGGAAAATTCGGAGATAAACGGCATAACGAACACCCGGTTCTATGCAGGAGACATGAAGGACATCCTTACGGACGAGTTCATCCGCGAGCACGGTCGCCCCGACATCGTCATCACCGACCCTCCCCGTGCCGGCATGCATCCCGATGTGGTGCAGACCATTCTGAGGGCTGCTCCCGAACGCATAGTATATGTGAGCTGCAACCCTGCCACTCAGGCGCGCGACCTTCAGCTTCTCGATGCCGACTACAAGGGCCTGTGCATCCAGCCCGTCGATATGTTCCCGCATACGCAACACGTTGAGAACGTGGTGCTTCTGGTTAGGAGGGAGCCTCTTCCCTAGTCCACCCTTGTTGGGGATGGAGTAGTTAGTATTAACACTCATGAAAATATGAATAACATACAACCATCAAGCGCATCTTCCCCGGTTGGGGGTGGAACCGCTATACTTTTATTACACTGCCCCGACCAACCGGGCATCATCAGCGAGATAACGAAGTTCATTACAGACAATCATGGCAACATCGTCTATCTCGACCAGTACGTCGACCGTGAGGATGGCGTGTTCTTCATGCGCATAGAATGGGAACTCAACGGTTTCCTGGTGCCGAAGACAAAGATTAAGGAGTACCTCTCCACGCTATACGCACAGCGCTACGGAATGACCTTCAGTCTCTACTACAGCGACGAGCGGCCGCGCATGGCCATATTCGTGAGCCGTATGAGTCACTGTCTCTACGACCTTCTGGCTCGCTACAAGGCCGGGGAGTGGAACGTAGATATCCCCTGCATCGTCTCAAACCACGAGGACCTTCGTTACGTGGCAGAGCAGTTCGACATCCCCTACTATGTGTGGAACATCCGTAAGGACCACTCTAACAAAGCCGAGGTGGAGGCTGCCGAGATGGAACTCCTGAGGGAGAAGCACGTTACCTTCATCGTGCTGGCACGCTATATGCAGATAATCAGCGACGAGATGATTGCCAACTACCCACACCACATCATCAACATCCACCACTCTTTTCTTCCAGCCTTCGTCGGGGCCAAACCCTATCATCAGGCATGGGCTCGCGGCGTGAAGATAATAGGAGCGACAAGCCACTACGTTACGGCCGAACTCGACGCAGGCCCCATCATCGAGCAGGACGTAGCCCGAATCTCGCACAAGGACACGCCGGAGAGTCTTGTCCTAAAGGGCAAGGACCTGGAGAAGATAGTACTCTCGCGCGCCGTCTCCAAGCACATCGACCGCAAGATTCTGACCTATAAGAACAAGACGATAATCTTCAGTTAATTATAAAAACACACATCAGAAACGTATCTGATATCATGGAATCCCTACGTCATCTCTATCGCATCGGCATTGGCCCGTCAAGCAGCCATACCATGGGACCGCAGTCAGCGGCCAAGATTTACCTGCAACGCCACCCCGAGGCCAAGAACTTCGACGTGGTGCTCTATGGCTCGCTGGCAGCTACCGGTCGCGGGCACATGACCGACCAGGCCATCTTGCGTGTGCTTGAACAGCAAGGCTCTGTCAGTCTGCACTGGGAACCCCACACCCGACTGCCCTACCACCCCAACGCCATGAAGTTTGCCGTCGTACAGCCAGACACTACGCTTTACGACGAATGGACGGTATATAGCATCGGTGGCGGGGCACTCTCGCAAGGCCCCGACGATGCCATTGAACACCGTCGGGTCTATCCCCTTACTACCATGAAGGAGATTATCGGGTGGTGCAACAAGACGGGATGCTCGCTGTGGGAATACGTAGAACAGAACGAAGGACCCGAGATATGGGACTATCTGCGACGAGTATGGCAGGTGATGTGCGAAGCCGTAGAGCGTGGCATCAACCGCGAGGGTGTGCTGCCTGGCCCCTTGGGTCTCCAGCGCAAGGCACCCATCTATTACACCAAGGCGATGGGCTACAAGGCCAATCTGCAAAGTTCCGGTCTCGTCTATGCCTATGCCTTGGCCGTAAGCGAGGAGAATGCCTCGGGCGGACTCATTGTCACGGCTCCGACCTGCGGGTCGTGTGGCGTTATGCCGGGCGTACTTTACCATCTGGGACACAACCATCGCTTCACCGAGGAGCGCATGCTCCATGCCATAGCCACGGCAGGACTCATTGGGAATCTGGTGAAATACAATGCCAGCATATCAGGTGCCGACGTAGGATGCCAGGGCGAGGTTGGCGTGGCCAGTGCCATGGCAGCCGCTGCTGCCTGTCAGCTCTTCGGCGGCAGTGTCACCCAGATTGAGTATGCGGCCGAAATGGGGCTCGAACATCACTTGGGCATGACCTGCGACCCCGTCTGCGGACTGGTACAGATTCCCTGCATCGAACGGAATGCCTTTGCCGCAGCCCGTGCCCTCGACGCCAACTTCTACGCTTCGCTCTCCGACGGTCAGCACCGTGTGTCGTTCGACCGCGTCGTGCGTGTCATGAAACAAACGGGACACGACCTGCCCTCCCTCTATAAAGAGACATCCGAAGGAGGTTTAGCAAAACTACAAGACTAAAATCCTGCAACAACGGAGGATTGCAACAAGGGTTCACTGGAATCACCCCTTTTTTGTACCTCAATCTATTTTTTCTCAAAAAACTCTCCTGGTCCAGTGGTATAAAGGTTGCCGAAGTTGGCTGAGTTGACAATATGTACATGTGATCCTAACGTGCGTCGAGCACAGTAAAGAAACAAGTCTCGATATGTCGTTGAAGGATTGTCCGATAAATGGGTCACAATGTTTCGGCTGAAGCGGTCGCAACGCCATACACCGAGTGTGCTGCTCCAATTGTCTGCAAACGATTGTTCATAGCGACCTGCACTTGACATGGCCAATACACCAGGAGTACCCACAAGCGGTGTGATGACGGCCTCTGAAAAGCACGGTTCCGTCAAGATAAGCAGTTTACGATGCCCACCTATTTGCATCTGACTGATGGTCTCCTTAAACTTATTGGCAGTCATACCTTGACCATAGTCTGCACCTCTCCAAGCCATTTCGTCCACACCATTGGAAGCTTTGTTATGACCGTGTCCACTCCAGAACAGCAGCACGTGGACAATGTACATCCCTGTCTTTAGTTTTGACTTAACTGTGGGTTTAAGCGTTGCCATAATTTTAATAATTAGTGAAATGTTTAATACTTTTAGAACTTGTTTTACAATTCATTTATTCATGCACAATCAGAATTAAATCTGGTCAACATGGCCTGAAAATCTGGTCAACATATCGCAAACAAAGGGGGTATTTTTCGCCTTTTGTGCCGATACCGTTTTTTTGCTTGGTCAACATGGCCTGAAAATCTGGTCAACAAATTGGGGTACTTGCCCAACACGTTCTGCACATATAACGTGCAGAATATGAGCAAAAAGAAGCGAGGCAAGTACCTGTTTGCCAAGTACTTGCCTCGTATCTCACTAATTTTCAGCATCTTTCGATTATTCCTCGACAGCTGCCTGCGCGGCGGCTAAATGGAACTGATTTTCAGCACCTTACGGCAAATTTGGGAAACATTTGGGAAACATTATGAGTATGTACTGCACATTCTGCACCCGATTTCCTCAAAATATCCGACCATTTTTGCCAC
>CAMVOK010000001.1 GCA_947169115.1 uncultured Prevotellaceae bacterium | reverse complement strand
GGATGCAAAGGTACGGCGACTTTTCGAACTGACCAAATATTTTAATGACTTTTTTTGATATTTCTTCATTTTCCCCCATATTCTTGTTTTTCTCGACGGGTTGTATTAACTTTGCGCGCATATAAATAATATAATAAGGTATATAGTATAGTATAATCACATTATGAAATCGTTTTTAAAGTACACATTAGCCAGCATGCTGGCTTTAGTTTTGTTTACGATTGTAGCCACAATCTTTACCATTATTTCTTTTGCCGGTATGGTGGCAAGTGACGGGATGACCTCTGCCGTAAAGGACAACTCCATACTGCGTATCAATCTGGGAGGCGTGCTTGCCGAACAGAGTCAGGACGACCCCATGTCGGCCATCACAGGTGCCGTCAAGGAGAATGTTGCCGGTTTGGAGACACTGACCAAAGCCATCGCCAAGGCCAAAGACAACAAAAAGGTAAAGGGCATCTATCTGGAAAACGCCCTGCTGGCAGGCACACCTGCCACCGTGCAGGAACTGCGACAGGCTCTTGTTGATTTTAAGAAAAGCGGAAAGTTCATCCTTTCCTACAGCGACACATATTCCCAGAGCGGCTACTACATCTGTTCGGTAGCCGACAAGGTGATGGTGAACCCCGAAGGCATGATAGACTGGCACGGACTTGCCTCCGAACCGATGTTCTTCAAAGACGCCATGGCCAAGGTGGGTGTAAAGATGCAGGTGTTCAAGGTAGGAACGTTCAAAAGTGCCGTTGAACCGTTCACCAATACAGAAATGAGTGAAGCAAACCGCGAACAGGTGACCAGTTTCTTGGGAAGCATCTGGCAGAACATACTGAAAGAAGTATCTGCTTCACGCAAGATTGACACAGAACGCCTGAACGGCCTAGCCGACGAATACATGGCACTTCACCCCAGCCGCTACCTGATTGAAAGCAATCTGGCAGATACGCTCGTGTATCTCGATGAGGTGAAGAAAATCCTGAAGCAGGAGATGGAACTCGACGACGACAAGAGTCTAACCTTTGTTTCCCCCAGCGAGATGGCCTCTGCCGAGGTTCCCGACTACAAGGAGGAAGATGACAAGATTGCCGTTTACTATGCCGTCGGCAGCATTGTTCAGACAAGTGAGGGTTTCTCCATGAGTGGCAACGAGCCCCAGATTGTTGGCGAGAAAGTCATTGACGACCTGCGTGCCCTGCGCGAGGACAAGGATGTGAAAGCCGTAGTCCTGCGCGTAAACTCAGGGGGTGGCTCTGCATACGCCAGCGAACAGATCTGGCGCGAAGTTGAATTGCTGAAAGAGGAAAAACCCGTAGTGGTATCCATGGGCGGCATGGCTGCCAGTGGTGGCTACTACATTTCCTGCGGTGCCAACCAGATTTACGCCGAGCCTACAACCCTGACTGGCAGCATCGGCATCTTCGGCATGATTCCCGACATGAGCGAACTGATAACCCAGAAGGTGGGTGTGAAGTTCGATGTGGTGAAGACCAACGCCTTGAGTAACCTAGGAACCTTGTCACGCCCGATGAACGCCGAAGAGGGTGGCCTGATGCAGGCTATGGTAGAACGCGGTTATGAAACATTCACCGGCCGTGTGGCCATAGGCCGAAAAATGCCTTTGGCACGCGTGAAGGAAATTGCCGAGGGACGTGTATGGACAGGTGAACAGGCCAAGGAACTGGGTTTGGTGGACAAACTGGGCAACCTGGATGCCGCCATCAAGGCTGCCGCCAAACTGGCCAAGGTAAAAAAATACAATACCGTAAGCTACCCCAATCCCGAACCTTGGTACATGACGCTGCTGAACGAAAAGAAGTCAGGTTATTTGGAGGCAGAGATGCGTGACATGCTGGGCGAATACTACACCACATTCTCCCTGCTGCGCAACATCAAGCAGCAAGACCGTTTGCAGACCCGCATTCCGTTTGAGCCGAATATTAGATAGTGAGAAGAGAGAGGAGAGAGGAGAGAGGAGAGTAATCGGACGGCCTTTGGCCTACGCTTGCGTAGCATCGCGGAGCAAGAAGAGAAAGGAGAGTAAAGAGAAAAAAAGATGGAAGGTGATTTAGTACGTACAAACGAGTGGCTGACTCCCCTGAGTTGGCTCTACGGCATGGGAGTTGCCCTACGCAACGCCCTGTTCGACATGGACGTACTGGAATCCCGCAGCTACAAGATTCCCGTTATCTGCGTGGGTAACCTCACTGTCGGAGGTACTGGCAAGACGCCCCATACCGAATATCTGCTTCGGCTGCTCTCCCCCCGTTACAAAGTTGCTGTGCTGAGTCGAGGCTATAAGCGGAAGACCAGTGGTTACATCCTGGCCACGGAAGAGAGTACCGTAGAGGAAATCGGTGACGAGCCATGGCAGATGAAACAGAAATTCCCCGACATCTACGTGGCCGTGGACAAAAACCGCAGAGAGGGTATAGAACGCTTGTGCGACGACCCAGAGACATGCGATGTTGAGGTAATTCTGCTTGACGATGCTTTCCAACACCGCTACGTGAAGCCAGGTCTCAGCATTCTCCTCGTCGATTACCACCGCATGGTGACCGACGACCGGCTTCTGCCCGCCGGACGACTACGCGAGCCCATGGAGAGCATGAACCGGGCGAACATTGTGGTCGTGACGAAATGTCCCCATGACATAAAGCCCATGGACTACCGTGTGATTCAGAAAGCCCTGGGATTGAAACCTTACCAATATCTCTTTTTCAGCACCTTCCGCTACGGCAAACTGTGGGGATTGTTCCACGACAAGGAACGCAAACTCTCGTCCCTTGCTCCTGAAGAATCAGTGCTCCTCCTGACGGGAATCGCCTCTCCCGAACAGCTGCACCTCGACTTGAGAAGACACACCCAGCGAATCACCACCCTCTCCTACCCCGACCACCACAACTTCACCCCCTACGACATACGTCACATCAACCACGTATTCGCATCACTGCCCTCCCCCCGCATTATCATTACCACGGAGAAGGATGCCACACGTCTCCTCTACATGCAGGGACTGAGCCGCGAGGTGAAGGAGTCTCTCTATATACTCCCCATCAGAGTGGACTTCCTACGCGACGAACAAGATATGTTTAACGAAAAAATATCAGGCTATGTACTCAAAAATTCAAGAAACCGCTTCCTGGCTAAAAACCAAGATGACGACGACACCCGCAACAGCCATCATACTGGGCACGGGACTGGGACGACTGACCGATGAGATAGACATCATACAGACCATACCCTATACTGAGATTCCCAACTTCCCCCAATCCACGGTGGAGGGACATCGTGGGGCCCTCATCTTCGGTAAACTGGGAGGCAAGGACGTACTGGCCATGCAAGGTCGCTTCCACTACTACGAGGGCTACGCCATGAAGGAGGTCACCTTCGCCGTGCGCGTGATGTACGAACTGGGCATCAAGACACTCTTTGTCAGCAATGCCAGCGGCGGTACAAACCCTGCATTCTCGGTAGGCGATCTCATGATTATCACCGACCACATCAACTTCTTCCCCGAAAACCCACTCCGTGGAAAGAACTTCCCCACCGGACCACGCTTCCCCGACATGCACGAAGTCTATGACAAGGAACTCATACGCATGGCCGACGAGATAGCTCAGGAGAAAGGCATCAAGGTGCAGCATGGGGTATATTTGGGCACACAGGGTCCCACCTTCGAGACCCCAGCCGAATATCGCATGTTTGCCCGTCTGGGGGCAGATGCCGTGGGCATGAGCACTGTGCCCGAGGTCATCGTGGCTCACCACTGCGGCATGAAGGTGTTCGGCATCAGTGTCATCACCGACCTTGGCGGATTCGACAACCCCGTGGAGGTAAGCCACGAGGAGGTGCAGCGTGCCGCCAACGAGGTGCAGCCCAAGATGACCGAAATCATGCGCGAAATAATACGGCGCTCATGAGCGCAATTGATAATTGATAATTGACAATTGACAATTGGAAATAGCAGAATTGGGTGAGTTCGGTCTCATCAGGCATCTCACCGAAGAAATAAAGCCCGAGAACCAAAGCACCGAGAAGGGTGTGGGCGACGACTGCGCCGTGCTCAACTACGGCGGCGACCGTCGCATTCTCGTAACCACCGACATGCTCATGGAGGGCGTACACTTCGACCTCCAATATACCCCCTTGAAACACCTCGGCTACAAGTCCGTCATGGTGAACCTCAGCGACATCTATGCCATGATGGGTACCCCCAGACAGGTAACCGTGAGCCTGGCCCTGTCCAAGAGGTTCAGCGTCGAGAACATCGAGGAACTCTACTCTGGCATGTTACTGGCTTGCCAGGAACACCACGTTGACCTCGTGGGGGGCGACACCACCAGCAGCCTCACGGGCCTGGCCATCAGCATAACGGCCATCGGCGAGGCACCGGCCCAGGACATCGCCTACCGTTCGGGAGCCAAGCCCACCGACCTCGTCTGTGTCTCAGGCAACCTGGGAGCCGCCTACATGGGATTGCAGCTGCTGGAAAGAGAAAAAGCAATCTTCAACAGTCAAAGACCCACCCCCAACCCCTCCCTTGAAGGGAGGGAGGATTCCTCCCCTACAAGGGGAGGTCAGGAAGGGTCTTTCCAACCCGACTTCTCAGGTCGTGAATATCTCCTCGAACGTCAGTTGAAACCCGAAGCACGCCGCGACATCGTGGAACGACTGCAACAAGCTGGCATACGCCCCACCGCCATGATGGACATCAGCGACGGACTCTCCAGCGAACTCATACACATCTGCACCCAGAGCCACACCGGCTGCCGCATCTACGAGGAACGCATCCCCCTCGACTATCAAACCGCTGTCATGGCCGAGGAACTGAACATGAATGTCACCACCTGTGCCCTCAATGGCGGTGAAGACTACGAACTACTCTTCACCGTACCCCTCACCGACCACGACCGCGTTAGTCAATTGGAGGACGTAAAGGTCATCGGCTACATCACAGAAGAAAACCTTGGCCGTGCCCTCATCACCCGCGATGGTCAGGAGTTCGAACTGAAAGCCCAAGGCTGGAATCCCCTGAAGGAAGAAAAAAGTTAGGCATTTACCATTTAGCCATTTACCATTTACCATTTTTTGCTACGCAAGCGTCGCCTAACGTCGCCGAGCGGCCATCTAGCCATTTACCATTGAGTATTGAACATTGAGCATTATGAATTATGAATTATGAATTAAGCATTATATAAAAAGGAACGCGCGCGTACGCGCGCACATAAAATTCTCAGAAACGGGGCCCCACGGGGTTCCGTTTTTGCCATAAGTAACGTCGGGCCTTCGTCATAAGGTTGACGGAGCTTGGTCAACCTTATGTCGGAGCCTCGTCAACCTTATGACCAAGCCCCGACATAAGGTCGACCAAATTCACCCTATTGACAGACATTTGAATTATGCACGAAAATCCTACGAAAACAAATTACCATAATAGGCATAATCTAATCCATAAATAGCCATAATAGTTATAAATATTATGGAAAAAATATGATAATTCGTGGGTGATTTTTGGTAATTCGTGCTTTATTTACCATGTAATTTCCATCTATTAATTCAAGTTTCGAACCCTATGCAAAAAATGCCCAAATTAATTTGGCATTTTTCTCATTTTTTTGTATTTTTGAAACCATTATGCGAAAATATAACTAAAAGAAAGATAAAAACATAACAAAAATGAAACGAAAATTACTTTTAGCGATGCTATGCATCGTAAGTGTGCTCGGAATGAGGGCACAGAGATGGACGGCGCAAGCACCGACCGACGGCGACTTCTATCTCTATAACGTGGGAACGGGTTCGTTCCTCTCCTGTGGTGCAGCGTGGGGTACCTATGCCTTAATCGACAACGGTGCCCTCAGTTTCACTTTGACAAGCAACGGAGCAGGGGCTTATACACTCTACACCACATCAACGTTTAGCTATGGCGAGCCAAACTCAGCCCAGCTACAGTCTTCTGGCTATGTGGATCAGAGTGCTACAGCAACCACCTGGACTTTTACCCCTGTCAGTGGTTTGGAGAACACCTACACGATGCTCAACGCAGCAGGCACGTATCTTGTCGCTCCTTCGGACGGTACAAAATCCATCCTGCTTAATGCAGACGCTCCCGCCACAAACTACGGCTACTGGAAGCTCATCAACACAGCCAACCTCTTCCCGGAGACTGCATCCGCAGAGAACCCCACAAACATCACCTGTCTCATCGGTGATGCCAACTTCGAGAGTTCTAATGTCACCATGAAGGGAATGTGGAGCATGACTTCAGATAACCAAAACCTTTGCGGCGGTGACGACCCCAACTGCTGTGCTGAGAGTTTCCATGCGGCTTTTACCTTAAGCCAGGCCATTACCGTACCCAACGGATACTACCGTGTGAGGGCACAGGCCGCCATAAGGATTGACAACGGAGCCAATGACGATCCCTATCCCGTTGTGTATGCCTCCAGCGGCACCAGCGAGGTAACAACTAACTTCAAAACCATCACTCAGAGCGAAAATAGCATGGGGGCCATGTCCACAAGTTTCACCAGTGGTTTATACTGGACTGACTACACCGACATCATCCTCGTAACCAACGGAAGTCTGACGGTGGGTGCCAAGGGCACTAGTACCAACCACTGGTGCTGCTGGGACAACTTCCAACTCGAATATTTAGGCCCCATTCCCACACCAGGCACCTACTACCTGCAGAATGTAGGTTCTGGCCTGTACTTCGGCGGTGGCACAAACTGGGGCTCTAAGGCCACACTCATTGAGGTCGGCATTGAAATCGACCTAACTTCCACCGCCGCACTAGACACCAAGATAAGCAACGGAGGCGACAACCATTACTTCAGTGGTGAGTATTGCGATGGAGCTGCCACCTCCATGTATTTTGGGAAAGTTTCAGACGGTATATACGTCATAAAAAAACTGGACGAAGACGGCTACATCGGCTACGACGGCACAAACCGCGCCATTGTCAACAACTTGGCCGATGCCAGCAGCCCCAACGCACAGTGGCGACTGGTGACCAAGGCACAACGCTTGGCCACGCTCAGTGCTGCCAACAGTGGGAACGGTGTGGATGCCACCTTCCTGTTGAAGAACTACCGCTTCAACCGCAACGACACGCGCATGAGCAACTGGACAATAGAGGACGTAAGCAACGCCGATGGGGCTGCGACCTATACCAACATGGGAGTATGGGCCGCTGATGCCACTGATGCAAACAACAAAGGTTCCTGCGCGGAATACGCCCCTGAATTTTATAATACCGAATTCCATCTCTACCAAACGGTAACGGGACTGCCCAACGGCGTGTATGAACTCAGCGTGGCTGGCTTTGGCCGTGGCGGACGCACCATATTCTACGCCAACACTACCGAGGCCACCATGGCACACACCTCTGGCGGACGAACCTACGTACAGGCAAAGGCTGCCATCCTGGACGGCACCATGACACGCGAAAGCACTGGCCGATTCCAAATCACCGACGGCAACCTCACCTTCGGTATCAAGCGCACCAGTGCCGATGGCAACGACTGGGCTGTGTTCAACAACTTCCGCCTGACCTACTACGGTCCCTACGTCAGCACGGAGCCCAACGTCAGTGTGAACATCTCCAACGATACCCCGATAAGGGACGTTACCAACTGGACGGCAAGCCAAACACCAACCTATGACGCAGTTTATAACAACGCTGAATACTGGAACAAGTCGGCAGCCACGCTGTCAAAGACCCTTAGCAATTTGCCTGCCGGCTACTACACCCTGACCGCCGTGGCCCTCACCCGAACAGACATGGTGGCCACGTTGAGTGCCGAGGGCGAAAGCGTAAACATCGCCACTGTCGGATCGGGCACTGTCAACGGCCGAGGAGGAGCAGCCACCTGGTTTGACGAGGGCAATGGTGTGAACACACTCACCTTCCACCACGCTGCAGACGGCGACCTCACCTTCACCCTGACAGCCGATGCCACTACGGGTGACCATTGGTTAGTCTGGCGCAACTTCTCACTCTTCTACCACGGAGCATACGTACTGAGCAAAGAAAGAGAACGCCTCGCCGACAAGGTAGAGGAGGCTGAGGGACTATATGCCTCGCTACCCACCGCAGCCGAGGCCGCACTGAGAACTGTGGTGGATGCACAAAACATCACCTACGCCACGGGTAAGGGCTATAGCGATGCCGCCGATGCTGTAGATGCAGCCATTACCACGGCACGCGCCATCATCGAATCATATGATCGATTCCTTAGCGTGAAGGCCAACGTGCTGGCACTGAGGAACCAGACCACCAAGTTCACAGACCGCAGCGGCAGCTCAGCCTTCACCACACTGGAGGGCGCAGCCAGCACCCAACAGACGGCTGTGGATGCTGCCACGACCACGGGAGCCATTGAAACGGCTATCACTAACCTACGTCAAGCAGCCTCGACCTTTGCAGGTAGCGTAACCTTGGTTACAGGCCAATATCTTGACCTAACCGATGCCATGCTTTATAATGCAGCCATGCGCGAGACGGGCGGATTAAGTTTGTGGACTATCGCCAGCAACACCAATCCAGCTTATCCAAAATATAACGGACGATGCTCTGAGTTCTGGGGAGCAAACTTTGACTTCTACCAAATCGCTCCACAATTACCTGCAGGTAACTACAACATAGAGGTATATGCCTTCCACCGTGCTGGAACCTACAACACCTACCTCTACGCCAAGGTGGGAGAAACAGTGAACAAGGTGCAGGTATTGCCAATAGCAAACGGGGAAAACACCATGGCCGAAGCTGCCAATTCCTTTGATGCTGGCCTCTATCTAAACTCACTCGTTTTCTCTTTGGATGCTGCTAGCAACGTAAATATCGGATTCAAGAATGAAGACGGTGGAGAAACCGATAAGTGGACCATCTTCCGCGACTTTAAGATTAAGTATTTTGGCAACGATGCACTGGCCGTTTATCGTGATGCTTACGAGGAGGCTTTAGATGCTGCTGAGGCAGCACTTGACAACCCCACCTACAGCAACGTAGGCGGTACCGACCGCAGTAACCTATATACAGCCGTTAATACGACCTATCCGAAATCCGTTGTTGAGACAGGCGAAACACAGTTGAAGTTCGAAACAGCCACAACAGACTTGACCAACCTGACCAATGCCTTTAAGAACGGGGTGGGCACATGGAACACCTATACCACAGCACGCGCACTGGCCGTCAGGGAAAAGGAAAAAGCCGATGCCATCAGCACCACTATATATACTACGCTGTACGGCAGCGACCCCATACCCACAGCCACAGGCGGAGCCAACACGGCCACAACGGGTGCCTCCGACATGACTACCACACTGAACGCCCTGACACAGGCTATAAAAGTAGGGGAATACAACTATGTGGAGGACAACTATGTGGATGCTATCGAATTGGGTGAATGGACCACGACAAACGCCATAACCCGCACCGGCCAGCACTGGGACGGAACTGGGAGTGGCGGCTCTGCATACGATGAACAGAATGTAGGCTATGGTAGCACAGCAGACTGGCATACCTCATACACTCAAGATATAAATTTGCCCACCGGCGACTACGTGTTCCAGGTGGCCGGGCGCTGCTCGCCTTACGCTACACTCACGTTGAAGGTAGAGGAGGGCGAAACACTACTGGGCAGCATCAACGACTTCCCACGAAACGGTGATAGCGGTCTAGGCATCAACACCTCTGGTGAAACAGATTTCCATGCTGCCGACGAGGATCACGTGTATGCCAACGGCGGTGTTGGTCGAGGATGGGAATGGCGCTACGTGCCTTTCTCCGTATCGGCTGGCGAGGGTGAAGCTACCATCACTATCTCCGTCAACGGCGACATGACGAGCGGACAAACCCACCAGTACGTGGGATTCTGCAACTATCAGGTACGCACGGCACCCAGCGTGGCCGCATCCACGGTGAAGTATAACCAAGCCTTTGCTGCAGCCGAGGCCGCACGTGACAATTCCACTTACGCCAACGTGCAAGGTAAGGACCGTGCCGACCTGCTGACCGCCATTGCTGCCGACAAGGGCAGCACCATAGCAAGCATCGATGAGGCTACAAGTAACCTACGAACAACCACTACGGCCTTCACCTCAGGCGTAGCCTCATGGAACAGCTATGTAGCCAACCGCGCGCTGACCGTAGCAGAAAAGGATAAGGCCGATGCCATCAGCACCACCATATACACTACGCTGTACAGTAGCGATCCTATACCAGCCTATACCTCAAGCACAACTGCATCTGATGCCGCTACTTTGGCAACAACCTTCGACACCATGACCAAGGCTCTGAAGGTGGGCGAATACGACTACGTAATCGCAAACTACACAACCTCTGTCATGCTGGGCGACTGGGAACAAGAAGGAGGCACCGTCTTCAACTACGGCGGACAGCACTGGAGCGGAGACGCAAGCCGTGGCTATTGGGAACAGACATCAGCCAACTACGGTTCTGCTTCGTGGAACATCAGTTTCCACCAGAGCATTACCTTGCCTGCAGGTGACTACATCTTCAAGGTTGCAGGCCGACATGCCGCTGGCGGTGACGTAACCATGTCACTCAACGTAACAGACATCACGGACGAAGAAGATCCCGATTTGCTAGGCACTGTCAATGACTTCCCAGCTTCGGCGACAGGAAAGGGTATCGACACCAGCGGTGCAGCCAACTTTGGTGAAGGAACCTATAGTAACAGCAACAACGGAAACGGATGGGAATGGCGCTACGTGCCCTTCACACTCGCAGCTGAAACAGAGGTGAAAGTGGCCGTAACAGCCAGTGCAACTGCTACGGGTAAATGGATAAGTTTCTGCGACTACGAAGTACGGGCCATCCCCAATGTCGCAATTTCCACGATTGCCTACAACCAAGCCAAGGATGCTGCTGAAGCCGCACGCGACAATGCCACATACACTAACGTACAAGGTACCGACCGTAGCAACCTTTTGGCTGCCATTGCAGCTGAAAAGGGTAGCACGCCAGGCGAAATAGATGCAGCGACGGAAAACCTAAGAGCGAAGACTACCACCTTCACCTCTGGCGTAGCATCTTGGAATGCTTACGCGGCTTCTAAAGTTCCCGTGCCAATAAGTGAATTGCCCTATGCCTCGACAAGCAAGTGGAGCACACTTACCACAGCAGTTAACGCAACCGTGAATACAGCTGCAGAGGCTGCCAGCCAAGCCACAGCCATCAACAATGCCAACCGTCTCTATGTAGAAAGCAATGCCATGGCAGAAGGTGTGAATGGAGCCGTGGATATAACCTCTAAACTGGTTCAGCCCAACGCACCTGCCACCTATGGAGAAATTTCGGGTTGGACACGTGACCTCAACATCACATCTGGTGACGAAACTACCATGGACGTCAGAAACAACGAGCAATTCACCCAGGGCAACAGCACTGCAGGAGGTCCATACTACGATGGAGGAGACTTGTGGGGAACGACAGCTTATACGATGGACTTCTACCAGAATGTCAACCTGAATCCCGGTCGCTACCTGCTGACCGTAACGTCACGTGCCAGTGCAGGTCTGAAAACCTTCCAACTCTATGCTGACGGAAATACGCAGAATCTGGAAAAAGTAGGAGCAGAAGGTAACGTATTCGGCGGTGGATGGAACGACCAGTCGTTGGAGTTCTCGTTCGAGGGCGACCCCAAGGACGTGAAACTGGGTCTGAACATAGAAATGGATGCCACTCACAACTGGTGGTCGGCCAACCGTTTCCGCCTGGTACAACTGGAGGCTTACCTCACCTTGGACGAAAGCGTGGCCTACACACCAGAGCGTTGTGCCGCACGTGTGACACTCAACCGAACCTTCAACAGCAACTGGGCTACGTTCGTGGTGCCGTTCGACATTGACAATACTACGTTGAGAGCAAAGTTTGGTGATGACGTGCAAGTATCTGAATTCTCACACAATGAAAAATGGGCAATCTCCTTCGAACCCATGGAAACACCTGCCATCACGGCCAACACACCTGTACTGATGAAGACTAGCACCGATGCAAGCAGCTTTACTTTCAGCAATGTCATCATAAAAGAGGACAACATAGAAGAGGGTAACCCCATTATTCATGTAAATCCAGACATGGGCATTGATGTCATCGGACACTATGGCGGAAAAGTAAGCATCCCTGGCGACGACGGAGACTATCTCTATTACTACATTGCCTCGAACAAGATGAAACACTCTACTGGAAAACAAACCATAAAGGGCTACCGAGCTTACTTCAAGGCAGAAGACAGTGCTGACGTAAAAGCGTTCTTCGAGGGACTTGACTTCGGTGATTTGGAAACTGGCATCAAATTGGCAAATAGTGAAAAGAAAGAGGATGTCATTTACAACCTGTCTGGACAACGTGTCAGCAAGACTCAAAAGGGTGGAATATACATCGTAAATGGAAAGAAAGTATTAGTTAAATAAAAGGTAAAATGAAAAAGAATCGATATATAATACCCTATGTCAGGATGGTTGACATGGACAGCCAAGAGAACCTCCTCGAAGGCTCAGTGGTTAAAGGCGGTGCCAATCCTGGCAACGTAGAAGAAGGTGAAGATGAGGAAGAGGCAGACGCCAAGGAGGAAGGTGTCTGGGACCAGGTGTGGAATCGTAGCTACGAGTTTGGTAGTCACTAAGACTACAAACATATACAAAAAAGCATCGGGCGGCACGCAAATCTGCGTGCCGCCCGATGCTTTGGGGATGGGTTACTTAAATTCCAGATAAGGACGGAGACGTTCAATGTCTTCGGCCGTAAAATTGGGTAACTGACGGAGGTCGTCGATGGAACGGAGAGGACCAAAGTTGTGACGATATTGCCAGATGTCATCGGCACGATAGACATGCAAATAGGGATGACGAACGAGTTCGGACTTGGTGGCGTGGTTGACATCAATCTTCTGCACCTGAGACGTGTCAACCGATACCCAGCGAACGACATCAACGGGTATTCCCTCTATCTCCAGCAACTGACGGGCAGAGGAAAATCCGCCCAACTGCTTACGGTAATAGACAATGCGACGAGAAAAATAGGAACCTATGCCCGGGATTTTCTTTAACAAGGTGGTATCGGCATCGTTGAGGGAAATGGTCTGTCCCTCACGTAACTTCAGAGGGAAGCGAAGGGTGTCTCGGTTATAACTTTCTGCGACCTCTGTTGTCTGCCCCGCATCGTGACGATATGGCATAGGTTTTACATACTGGTATTTGCGACCAATGCGGATGTGGGACGAAAGTCTATCCCACAGTTCGTTGGTCATGCCCGGAATGTGTTGCACATCGGCAGGTTCGTGATAACGTCCACCCATGGCTCTGTAGCGATAGATGCCACGGACCTGAGCCGGTGAGAAACCCAGACGCAACAAGGTGGTGGAATCAGCCTCATTGGGGTCGAAGTCGAAGGTTTCAACCTTCCTTTCTGGTACGGCATAGTAACGAGGGCTTCCCTGTCTTCCTTCAATCCCATCTTTCCCATCACTTCCCTCTCTCCCATCGCTCCGAAAGAACGCATAATGCAGCATACCAACTGCAAGCATCAGTAGTAATGCCACAGAAAGGATTATCAGTCCCCTGCGTTCGCTGGACGTAGATTCGAAGAATGCCATGCCTCGGCTATCTAAACAACTGGTCGATAAAGATGATGCCGATAGCCAAGGGGGCTACCCAGCGAACCAAGAAAATGTAAAGACGGAACAAACGGATGCGAAGGTTTCCATGGTTGGTAACCTCGGCATAAACCAACTGACGGTCGAGTCGCCATCCTACAAACAGACAGATGATGATACCGCCCAAGGGCAGGATAATCTTGGCCGAAATGAAGTCGAAAAGGTCGAACAGGCAGAGCCCGGCAATTTGGTAGTCGTTCCATATCCCCATGGAGAGCGAACAGGCTATGCCCAACAGAATGCAGCCAAAGGTTACCATCCATGCTGCACGACGCCGACTGACATGCCACTCCTCGTGGATGTAAGCCGTGACTGGTTCGTGTAATGAGATGGCACTGGTGAGGGCTGAAAGCATGAGCAGAAGATAGAAGAGCGTAGAGAAAACATAACCAATGATGGGTACATTGTGGAAAGCAATGTTGAAGACATGGGGAAGAGTAATGAATACCAACCCCGGTCCTTCGTTAGCCTCCACGCCGGGCACCGAGAAGACGGCAGGAAAAATGATGAACCCACAGAGCACGGCTATGCAGGTATCTATCATGCCCACACTGAAAGCGGTCTTCATCAGATTGGTGTTAGGACTGAAATAAGAGGCGTAGGTACAAAGGCAACCCATAGCCAGACTGAGCGAGTAGAAGGCCTGACCTACGGCACTGAGCACAACGGAGGGAGTAACCTTGGAGAAATCGGGACGCAAAAGGAAAGACACGCCATCCGTGAAACCACTCATAGAGAAAGAGCATATCACCAAAACGGCAATAATGAGCAAAAGCATAGGCATCATTAACTTCGATGCCTTTTCGATGCCCCGCTCCACGCCACGTACTATGACAAAGTGAACCATGAGCATAAAGACCACGGCATAGACAACGGGCTCCCAAGTGCTACCGACAAAGTTCTGGAAATAGGCTTTATAATCCTGGTCGGCCGATAGATGATTGGTCAAAGAGGCCACCGTATAGTGAAGCGTCCAGCCCGAGACCACAATGTAATAGCAGAATATGAAGAAAGCCACGAAAACACCCTCAATGCCCCCGATACGCCACCAACTGCCAGGAGCCAGCTTGCGGAATGCGGTAATGGTATTGGCATGGGTGCTGCGACCGATGACAAATTCACTTATCATAACTGGCATGCCTATGAAAATCACACATGCCAGATAAATGAGGATGAACGCCGCACCTCCATTGTTGCCGACCTCGGTAGGGAAACGCCACACATTGCCCAAACCTACAGCTGAACCGGCAGCAGCAAGTACCACACCTATCTTACTTCCAAAGTTTCCTCTATTTGCCATGCAATTAAGCCAATAACTCGTTAATAAAAACTATCATCACCCCCAAAGGTGCCACCCAACGGGCCAAGAAACGGAATATGCCATATAGACGGACGGGCAAGGTACCCCAGTTGGTGAGCTGTGCCCGAACCTCGCTATGAGGCATCACCCAACCCACAAAAATGCAGATGAACATGGCTCCGATGGGCATACAGAACTTGGCTGACACAAAGTCGAACCAATCAAAGACTGTCATCCCATAGAGGGTATAGTCTTTCCACGGCCCAAAGGAGAGCGAACAGGCGATGCCCAACAACAAACAGGCACCTGTAACAATGCGTGCAGCACGCCGACGTTCCATCCGATAGTTGTCCGTAAGGAATGCGGTGGAAATCTCGTGCATGGATATGCTGCTCGTGAGGGCTGCAAGAATGAGCAGCAGATAAAACAGTCCCGAAAAAAGATAGCCCAACAAGGGCATTCCACTGAAAGCCATGTTGAACACGTAAGGCAAGGTGATAAACACCAAACCAGGACCGGCATCTACGCCGACGCCCTGTACCGAGAAAACGGCAGGAAATATGATGAAACCACTCATTACAGCTACAAGGGTATCTATCAGGCATACACTCAGGGCAGACGACATGAGTTTGGTCTCCTTGTTGAAATACGATGCATAGGTGGTCAGACATCCGAGTCCCACACTAAGTGAGAAAAGAGCCTGTCCCATGGCACTTAACACCACCCCAGGAGTAACTTTAGAGAAATCGGGACGTAACAGAAACATGAGACCAGCCTCAGCCCCAGGCATACTCATAGCATACACGGCCAGCACAACAATAATGAGAAGCAAGAGAGGCATCATCAGTTTGGAATACTTCTCAATGCCATGTTCCACGCCACGTACCACAATCCAGTGGGTGACCAACAGGAAAAGAAGCATGGTGACAAGGGGTTTCCATGGATTGGAGACAAATGCCTGAAACACCTGTGCAAAATCCTGTTCGCCCATGAGTTGACAGGTGAGGGAGAGGACAGTGTAATCCAATGTCCAACCTGCAACCACGGAATAGAAAGACAATATCAGCACACCGGCTAAAATGCCTAAAAAGCCAACAACAATAAGGGGAGAACCCGGGGCAAGAACCTTCCAGGCACCTACGGTATTGGAACGAGAAGCACGACCCATCAGGAACTCACATACCATAACGGGCAATGCAAGAAAAAGCACAAAACCAAAATAGACCAGTATGAAAGCGGCTCCACCGTTATTACCCACTTCGGTCGGGAAACGCCATATATTCCCTAACCCTACAGCAGAACCCGCAGAGGCTAGGATTACACCCAATCGGGTTGCGAAGTTACCCCGGTTGTTGCTCGAATGAGAAACCATCTATGAATTTTCAACAAAAGCAGAGGCAAAAGTACGATTTTTTTCGTATTTTTGCAACAAAATCTTTGATTATGAAAGCATCCTACCTAAAAAGATACCCACTGAGTCACATGACGATTGCGTTGGTCGTCATTCTTTCTTTGGCTCCATTCAAAGAAATTCCCCAGCTGGAAAACATCAACCTGCTTGACAAATGGGCTCACTTTATCATGTATGGTGGCACATGCAGTGTCATCTGGTGGGAATATTGGCGACAGCACACAAAAATAGACTGGCAACACGTGGCTCTTGGAGCCATCGTATTGCCAGTCGTTATGGGGGGAACGTTGGAACTGATGCAGAAATATTTGACGGTTACGCGTTCAGGCGACTGGTTAGATTTTGTTGCCAACGACATCGGGGTAGGCATCGGCCTAATAATAGGCTACTTTATCATCCCCAAAATTTGTAAGGGTTAGCACGAAGGTGTCCGTTGTAGTAACGACGGTCACCCGTCACCTCCCGACCGATGAAATCGGGCTTTTCGAACGATTCGTCCTCACTGCCCAACTCTATCTCGGCCATAATCAGTCCGTCATTGTCGCCGTGAAACTCATCGACCTCCCATGTATGTAACCCGTCCGGACTTTTCACTAAATAGCGATGTTTGTCGATAATGCCGGGTTCGCACAACAGCAACAGGTCGCGAGCATCGGCCAAGGAAATCTCTGTTTCAAACTCGTAACGCGAAAGGCCAGCCTTGCCAGCCGGTCCCTTTATGGTCAGGTATGCCCGTTCGTCACGGATGCGAATACGTACCGTCCGACCTGGCTTGGTTCCGATATATCCCTGCTGAATATGACTACAGGCGTATGACTTCGACTTGAAGTCGCCTTCGACAAGGAACTTACGTTCTATTTCCTGTGCCACAGGCTTACATCAGAGACAAAAGTGCAACCAAGACTACACCCAAAACGACTAAGCCGATGATGATTCCACGAATCACCCTGCGAGCCTGTTCTTCTTCCTGTGCTGCATGCTTTGCAGCCTTCTTCATGCGGTTTTCCTTTTTAATGCTCATAGTTATTTTTTTTAGTTCAAAGTTCAAAGTTCAAAATTCAAAGTTCTATAATCAATGTTGAAACTCCGTTTCGAGTCTGCTCCCGCTCAATGCTCAATGTTCAATGCTCAATGCTCAATGAATCTACTCTTCAGCCCCAAACTCCATAAGGTAGGCCTTGATGAAAGCGTCTATCTTGCCGTCCATCACACCGCCCACATCACTAGTCTGATAGTTGGTGCGGTGATCCTTGACACGGCGGTCGTCAAACACATAGCTGCGAATCTGACTGCCCCACTCTATCTTCTTCTTTCCAGCCTCAACCTTGGCCTGTTCTTGCATACGATGTTGCAGTTCCTTATCATAAAGCATGGAACGCAACAGACGCAAGGCATTTTCCTTGTTCTTGGGCTGGTCGCGGGTTTCGGTATTTTCAATCAGGATTTCTTCTTCCTCGCCCGTATAGGGGTCTTTATACTGGTAGCGCAGACGTACACCGGACTCCACCTTATTCACGTTCTGACCACCAGCGCCACTGCTTCGGAAAGTATCCCACGAGATGCGAGCCTGCTCGATGTTCACCTCAATGCTATCATCAACCAATGGTGTGACGAAAACTGAGGCAAAGGAAGTCATGCGTTTGCCCTGTGCATTATAAGGTGACACACGAACGAGACGGTGGACACCGTTCTCACTCTTCAGATAACCATAGGCAAACTCGCCCATAATCTCCAGCGTGCAAGTTTTGATTCCAGCATCATCCCCGTCCAGCACATTGCTGACCGTACACTTATAGCCGTTGGACTCGGCCCAGCGCATATACATACGCATCAGCATCTGAGCCCAATCCTGCGCTTCAGTACCACCGGCACCAGCATTAATCTTCAAGACGGCATCCATGACATCCTCCTCACGACGGAGCATGTTCTTCAGTTCCAGATTTTCAATAGCCTCGGTTGTACGGTTATATAGTTCATCAACCTCGGTTTCAGTCACCAGTTCTTCTTTGTAATATTCGAAGGCAAGTTCCAGTTCGTCGCAGAGCGACTGCACCTGACCATATCCCTTTATCCACTTCTCCAGTCCCTTTACGAGTTTCATCTGGGCCTCGGCACGCTTCTGGTCGTCCCAGAAGCCTGGAGCCTGCGTACGCAACTGCTCCTCCTCTAACTGGATTTTCTTTGCATCAATATTCAAGTAGCGATGAAGTTGCTCAGTGCGCTCCCTCACCTCTTTCAACTGTTCAATTGTTATCATCTATTTCTTAAAAAATTATAGGAACTATAGTGACTATAGACTATAGTGACTATAGAAACTATTCTTCATACATTTTCTCAATTTCTGCCTTATAGTTCTGATAGACTACAGGACGCTTTACCTTTAGGGTATTTGTCAGTTCGCCTTTTTCCATGCTGAAGGGTTCAGACAGCAAGGTTATGCGCTTCACCTGTTCGTAATGGGCAAACTCCTGTTGCAAGGTCTCGATGCGCTCCATCACAAAGTCTATGACTTCGGAATTGGCACACAGGTCGGCACGGTTACTGAAAGCGATGTTATGCTTCTTGGCCCACTGCTCCAGAATGGCATAGTCGGGGATGACAAGTGCCGAAACAAACTTGTGCTGGTCGGCAACGATGACAATCTGGTCGATGTAACGGTCAACCACGAGTTTTGTCTCTATCATCTGCGGAGCAATGTACTTGCCGTTGCTGGTCTTGAAGAGGTCCTTGATACGATCGGTCAGGAAGAGTTCACCGTCTTTCATGTAACCAGC
This sequence comes from uncultured Prevotellaceae bacterium, assembly GCA_947169115.1. Lineage (GTDB taxonomy): Bacteria > Bacteroidota > Bacteroidia > Bacteroidales > Bacteroidaceae > Physcousia. Next base: position 241,255 of record CAMVOK010000001.1, on the reverse strand, counting down.
ATCGCCCGTATGGAACCATCCTTCGGCATCTATGGCATTGGCCGTTACCTCAGCCTTGCGATAGTAGCCCTTGGTAATGGTTTCGCCCTTCAAAAGAATTTCGTTGTTCTCGCCAATCTTCACGGTGACGCCATCCAATATGCGACCAACAGAGCCTAAAGAGATGGTCTGGTTCCAACGGTCGCAGGAAACGGTAGCCGTGGATTCCGTCAGTCCGTAACCGACAATCATGCCTATGCCACAGGCATGAACAAACTCCTCAACCTCCACAGGTACGGCAGCTCCGGCCGTGGGGAAGAAGTTCTGACGTTCCAGTCCCAGATTCTTCAGGAGGAGAGCAATAATGGTCTTCTCATAGAACTTGTACTTCATCTTCAACGACATAGGAGGCACAAGTCCACGCATGCGATACTTCACGTTGTATTCCTTACCTACCCGCAAGGCATCCAACATCAAAGTACGCTGCACGGCACTGCTTTGCCGTATCTTCTCCTGCACACCGGCATATACCTTCTCCCAGAAACGTGGAACGGCAGACATGCAAGTAGGATGCACCTCAAGCATGGACTGCAAGACATCCTGAGGATGGAGATTCACACATAGCGTGCAACCATAGCAGATGCACAGGTAACTCCATGCACGTTCGAAGATATGGGTAAAGGGCAGGAAGTTAAGTATGACATCCTGGTCGGACAGGTTCAAGGCTGGAACATGACCACGGAAGGCTGTGGCATATTGCCGATGGGTCTGCATAACGCCCTTCGACAAGCCCGTGGTGCCACTGGTATAGAGAATGTTGGCCATATCGTCGGGCTGCAAGGCATCGCTACGACGCTCCACCTCTTCCTGATGAGGCATTCCCTCGCCCATGGCAAGGAATTCATCGAAGTATATACTTGTCTGGTCCTGTGGATTGCGCTGTACGGCTTTGTCAAAAATAATCAGTTTCTTGACGTGTGGTCCTATCTGCATGACACGTAAGGCGATATCATACTGATACTGCTCGCCAACAAAGATATAACGGATGTTGGCATCCGAAACCATATACTTCACCTGTGTCTCGCTGCTGGTGGCATAGAAAGGAATGGTCACGGCACGTATGCCGTAAGCACCAAAGTCCACCATCAGACATTCTGGCTTGTTCTGTGAGAAGGTGGCAATATTCTCTTGCACGTCCACACCCAAAGCAAGTAGGGCATTAGAAACCAGATGCACGCGATGCGAAAACTCGTTCCACGTAATATCGAGCCACTGTCCTAAGTCATAATCGCGGTAGCGCAAAGCCACACGATCACCATATTTTTGGGCTTGAGAATGAACCACACGGCAAAGAGGAGTTTCGTTCAGCATAATCTTATAATATTTTAGTTCCTTACAAAATTAATACAAACACAGGGAAAGAACAAGTTTTTAGCCCATTAATCGCACATATTAGGCTTGATGAACCGTAATCTGCGGGAAGGGGAACGAGATACCTTGTTTGTTAAACTCGGCATATATGCGTTCCTGAGTCTGGAAGAATACATCCCAGTAATCGGCAGCATTCACCCAAAGACGTACAGTCAGGTCAACACTGCTATCACCCAACTTGCTCAGAGCTACGAAGGGAGCAGGGTCTTTCAGAATGCGACTATCCTGGCCGAACATGCTCTGCAGGAGTTGTTTCACCTTATCTACATCCTGACCATACTCAACACTTACCACGAGGTCAACACGACGTTGAGCCTGCTGGCTGTAATTCGTAATCGAACCACTACTCAGAGCGCCATTGGGCAGATAGATAACCTTGTTATCGACTGTTCGCAGAACAGTATTGAAGATAAGAATAGCATCCACTGTTCCAGCGAATCCCTGTGCCTCGATATAGTCGCCAACTTTGAAAGGCTTCAAGAGCAGGATGATAAGTCCACCGGCAAAGTTAGAAAGGTTGCCACTCAGAGCCATACCTGCTGCCACACCAAACGAGGCCAACAAGGCAGCAAACGAGGTGGTGTTAACACCCAGGGCACTGACTACGGCAATAATCAGAAGCACCGTAAGCAGGATGTTGACGAAGGACTTCAGGAATGTCTTGATGGAAGGATCGAGGTTACGACGATCGAGAGCATTGCTCAGTATCTTATTGATAATTGACACCAAAAAACGTCCCACAACGTAGATGATGACGGCTACCAGGATGGTTTTACCGGCATCTATACAAAACGTCAGTGCCTGCTGCAAAAATTGGGTAAGATAACTCACATCGCCACGAGCCAAACTCTCTACAGCTTCTTTTGTAACTTCAACGGTTTTCTCTACTGTCGCTGTATCAGCGGGAGTAGCTTGCAAAAAATTCATCATAGTTCTTATTGTTTTTATCGTTTTATTTATTTTTCAATGCAAATATACAAAAAGATTAAGGATTAGGGGGTAAGGTTTGAAGAATATTTCATAACTTTGTGGTAAAACTATGGTATAATACATAATTGGCAAAGCTATGTACTTACTTGGTTATGACATTGGCAGCAGCAGTGTGAAGGCTGCGCTCATAGAAACTCAGACAGGACGAATTGCCGCATCGGCCTTCTATCCCAAACAGGAAATGCCCATCACAGCCCCAAAGGCAGGATGGGCGGAACAAGCCCCCGAAATGTGGTGGGAAAATCTGCGACTGGCCACAGCCGACATCATGAAACAGACAGGAGCCAAAGGCGACGATGTGGAGGCTATCGGCATTAGTTACCAGATGCACGGACTGGTGGTAGTGGACAAAGAGGGAAAGCCCCTGCGCCCCAGCATTATATGGTGTGACAGCCGGGCCGTACCCTATGGAGAACGGGCAATGGAGAAATTGGGTAGAGAATACTGCCTCGGCCATCTGCTAAACTCACCGGGCAACTTCACGGCGTCTAAATTGGCATGGGTCAGAGAGAACGAGCCTGAAATATTCGACAAGATATACCGTTTTATGCTCCCTGGCGACTATATCGCCATGCGACTGACTGGTGAAATGACAACAACCTTAAGCGGTCTGTCGGAGGGCATGCTATGGGACTTCAAACAGAACAGTATTGCGAATGAACTGATAGACTTCTACGGCATCAACCCAACCACACCCTGCGACCGTGTGAACACCTTCGGATGGCAAGGGCAAGTGCGGGCTGACGTGGCACAAAAACTGGGACTGCGGGCTGGTACCCCAGTAACCTATCGTGCTGGGGACCAACCCAACAATGCATTCTCTTTAGGGGTGATGAATCCTGGCGAGGTAGCAGCTACAGCAGGCACGAGCGGCGTGGTGTATGGTGTCACCGACCGCATTGACTATGATCCGAAGAGCCGTGTCAACACATTCGCACATGTCAACCACTATCCCGAGGAGCCGCACCTCGGCATCCTCTTGTGTATCAACGGCACAGGTTGTCTGAATAGTTGGATGCACCACAACGTGTGCCCCAACCTCTCCTACAACGACATGAACGAATTGGCCGCCCAGGCTCCCATTGGTTCTGATGGGCTCGTCGTGTTGCCCTTTGGCAATGGTGCTGAACGGATGCTGGAAAATCGCGACCTGGGTTGCAGTTTGCATGGACTGAACTTCAACATTCACAATAAAGCTCATCTGTTACGAGCCAGTCAGGAGGGCATTGCCTTTGCCATGGCTTACGGCATGGAGGTAATGACCACCATGGGCATGGAATTAACAAAGATACGCGCTGGACGTGCCAACTTGTTCCTCAGCCCGCTATTCAGACAAGCACTGGCAGGAACTACAGGAGCCACCATAGAACTCTGCGACACCGACGGAGCTGCAGGCGCCGCCCGTGGGGCTGGCATCGGGGCTGGCATCTACCAGAATGCCGAAGAGGCTTTATCTACCTTGCGAATCGTAGATACCTTTGAACCGCAAGACACCGAAGCCTATCGTAAGGCGTATGAGATATGGAAGAAGGAGTTAAAAAGGAGTTAGCTTCGCTTTGCTCGCGGAGTTATAGAGGAGTTCTTGCTAAGGCAAGCCAGCATAGCTGGAGCGAAAAGGACGATACCCCTGCGAGTTATTTCAACCAGTCTAATACATTTGTCCCTATAACTCCCAAGGCCGAAGGCCGATAACTTCCCTTTAACTCCAAATATTAAGCCTATTAAACCCATTAAATACATAAATATCATGAAACAGTATTTTCCAAACATCGGTAAGATTCCCTTCGAGGGAACAGAGAGCAAAAACCCTATGGCTTTTCACTACTACGAGCCTGAGCGTGTGGTAATGGGAAAGAAAATGAAAGACTGGATGCGCTTCGCCATGTGCTGGTGGCACACCTTGTGCGCCGAAGGCAGCGACCAGTTTGGTCCTGGCACAAAGACCTTCCCTTGGAACGACTCCGCTGACCCCGTAGAAGCAGCCAAGCACAAGGCTGACGCTGGTTTCGAGATTATGCAGAAGCTGGGCATACCCTTCTATTGTTTCCACGATGTCGACCTTTGTCAGGAGGCCGAAAACATCGATGAATACGAGAAAAATCTGAAAGAGGTGGTGGCTTACCTGAAACAGAAGCAGCAGGAGACAGGCATTAAGTTGCTATGGGGCACAGCCAACGTGTTTGGTCACAAGCGTTACATGAATGGTGCATCGACCAACCCCGACTTCGACGTAGTGGCACGCGCCATCGTGCAGATTAAGAATGCCATCGACGCCACCATCGAACTGGGCGGCGAGAACTATGTGTTCTGGGGTGGTCGCGAAGGTTACATGAGTCTGCTAAATACTGACATGAAGCGCGAGAAGGCACACATGGCCACCATGTTGCGCATGGCTCGCGACTATGCCCGTGCCCGTGGATTCAAGGGTACATTCCTCATCGAGCCCAAACCCATGGAACCCACCAAGCACCAATACGACGTTGATACAGAAACCGTCATCGGCTTCCTCCGCGCTAATGGTCTTGACAAGGACTTCAAAGTAAACATCGAGGTGAACCACGCTACTTTGGCTGGCCACACCTTCGAGCACGAACTGGCTTGCGCCGTTGATGCAGGTCTCTTGGGCAGCATCGACGCCAACCGTGGCGACTATCAGAACGGATGGGACACCGACCAATTCCCCATCGACCACTTCGAACTAACCCAAGCCATGATGCAGATTATCCGAAACGGTGGATTCGGTACGGGCGGTACGAACTTCGATGCCAAGACCCGTCGCAACAGCACCGACCTCGAAGACATCTTCATCGCCCACATCAGTGGCATGGATGCCATGGCCAAGGCCCTGCTTTCCGCAGCCGAAATCATCGAGAAATCACCCATCCCACAGATGGTAAAGGAGCGTTATGCTTCCTTCGATGCAGGTCTCGGCAAAAAGTTCGAAGATGGAAAGATGACCTTCGAAGAAGCCTACGAACATGGTAAACTTGTCGGTGAGCCCAAGCAAACCAGTGGCAAGCAGGAGCTTTACGAAGCCATCGTAAACATGTACTAAGGCATCGACCTAAACAATAGTAATGTGGGCACCTAAGGAATACTAATCCTTGGGTGCCCACATTAGTATGTCTCTATCCGAGGAAAACTATTGCAGTTGCTGAGGCGGCCAGTTAACGAGATAGACGGTCTCTGTGGCACGGGTGAGAGCAGTATAAAGCCAACGGAAGTAGTCGGGCGAGAGCATGTCTTCGGTAACATACCCTTGGTCGATGAAAACCCGTTGCCACTGGCCACCCTGTGCTTTGTGACAGGTAATGGCGTATGAATACTTCACCTGTAAAGCATTGAAATAGGGGTCTTCCTTTACTTTCTTCATTAAATCGCGACGGTTGGTAATCTCTGGGTAGTCGGCACAAACGGCATTGAAGAGTGCCAATTGTTGCTCTTGCGTCAGAGCCGGAGCCTCGCTCTGTAACGTATCGAGCAAGATGGTTGCGTCCAGTTCCATATCGTCGAAGTCGGGAAAACGAAGCGTAACATCGGCAAAGCGGAACCCATAAAGCGTGCGCTCGTTGCGGAAACGACGCACAACGCAGACATCACCATTCGCAATGAAGTCTACGACAGCATGAGAAGAGACTTCAGAATCAGCATTCTCCGTATCTCCTGAATTATCAGAATTCCCGTTATCATCTGACAACCAGAAGTAATTATTCTTCACTACTATCAACTGGTCGCCCGAGGTTAATTCCTCCTCGTACTGAAGTATGCGCCCCCGGATACCATTGTTAAAGAGGTTCGCCCGTTTATTACTACGTGTAACCACGATGGTCTGATCTGTTCCACAACGATAGTAACTATCCTCCAAAAGTTCTATCAGTTCATCCCCAGGCACCACACGGACATCAGGGAATCCCTGTACGCGAAAACGAGGAAAACTTCCTATTTCATCGGTACTTATCAGCTTTCTAAGCATCGTTGCATTCCACAATATTCCTGAATCCTCAACCTGACGAAGGACCTCGGTCAGAGCCGCCTGTCGAACCTCCAGTCCGTACCCAGCCAAAGCATCGGCATCGAGCGCAGGACTCAGTTCCTCACCCACAGGTGGCAACTGTGCCGAATCACCCACAAGCATCAGACGACATCCCTCTCCAGCATAGACATAGTGGACAAGGTCGTCAAGCAGACGTCCCGTACCGAACAGCTTGCCGGACAGCCCCTCGTTGCTTATCATCGAAGCTTCATCGACGATAAACAGCGTATGGAGATGGTTGTTGACATTTGCCTGAAAATTTATCATCTCTGCCGAAAACGTCTTCTGACGGTAGATTTTCTTATGAATGGTATAAGCCGGGGCATCGGCATGGAGGGAAAATACCTTGGCCGCACGGCCTGTGGGAGCTAACAATACCACTGGACGGCCAAGAGCCATCATTGAGCGGACAAGTGCACCCACAAGGGTGGTTTTTCCCGTTCCAGCATACCCCGTAAGGAGAAAGACTTCTTCGCGGTTACGCGATAACAGGAAGTCACACCACCTCTCAACGGCCCGAAGTTGCTCTCCTGTAGGAGGGAATGGGAAATTCTCGAGTATAAACGACCCTAAATCAGACTTTATTGGCATCCGAAATCAAATATTAAAATTAAAATGACATTTTATCGTAAAAAATAGCTCATTTTGTGGGTTATGTCATTTATTTATTATATTTTTGCAAGACGAAAGGTACGAATAAGTAAGCAAAAATCAAAATAAAATTAAATAAACATTATGAAAAAGCTAATTAATGTAGTTTTAGGCATCGCTGCACTGTGCATGTTGTTCATTTGCTATCGCAGTATTGCAGACCAGCAGGAATTTGATGCTGCCGTAAAGCAACGCGAGATTGACGTCAAGAAACGTCTGATTGAAATCCGTAACGCCCAGAACGCCTACAAGGAGCAGAACCCCAACATCGGCTTCTGTGCTGACTGGGACACCCTCATCGCATGGGTGAAAGAGGCTAAGTTGCCCATCGTCATTAAGCAGGGTGTGCTGACCGAGGCACAGATGGAGAAAGGTTTGACTGACTCCAAGGCCGCTGCCATCGTAGCTCGTGGCGACGCTGCAGAAATCGCTGCCAATGGCCTGCAAGGTTTCCGTCGCGATACCACTTGGGTTTCCCTTATCGACTCCCTCTATCCCGAAGGCTTCAATCCTGAGGAACTGCGCTACATCCCCAACTCCGATGCCAACGGTGGCGAAAAGAAGCAATTTGATCTGATTGCCATCTGGATTAAGACAAAGTCTGATGCCATCATCCCTGTAATGGAATGTGGTGCAGAGTTTGAAACCTTCATGGTTGGTGAGAGCAAGTTGTGGAGCCGCGAGGCACAGAACCGCAGAGAACTGGCCGAAGGCATGGGTAACTATCCCGGTCTGAAGATTGGTGAAGCTGGTCTGAACTGGAACAACAATGCTGGTAACTGGGAATAAGAGATTAACGGAACAAGAACTATCCATCCGGATTTTTTCGGATGGATTTTCTTTTTCCACGCCACACAGCCAAAAGGATGTGGCACCACGACAGGGCGAGACTCTAAGGGAAGCACTCGAAACAGCTTTCAAAACCAACGCCCTACTGCGACCAGACTATGACGAGGTAAGCATCTACGCTGACTATCCCTCAACAAGAATCCCACTCGACGAATTTCGCAGCGAAGAGGCCCAAGCACTCTATCGCTTAACCTTTGGTTCCGATAGTCTCACAGGCATGAACATGCACTACGAGATGCTGCCAGCCTTGGAAATCATTGAGGTTTTCGTTATTGAGAAAGAGTTAGAAGAACTCATTCTACAGCACTACCCCCATGCCACCATCCACAGTTACTTCGGACAACTGATGAACCGCATGTTGGCAAAGGACAAACGGAAAAGAAACGAGGAACATCGGCTATATGCCCACACCAATGGTCGCCAGCTTTTCGTATTTGCCTATGAGAAAGGGAAACTATTGTTTGCCAATTCCTTTGAGGCCAAGGAACTGGCCAACCAAGTCTATTTCCTGCTCTCTGTATGGAAACAACTACACCTTGACCAGCACCAAGACCACTGCATTCTACTCGGCAAGAATAAAGAATTGGAATCAGCCCTGAAGAAGTATATAGCAAACGTAACATGCGAATAATCACAGGCAAATACAAAGGCCGCCACTTCGAGGTACCTCGCTCGTTCAAGGCCAGACCCACCACAGACTTTGCCAAGGAGAATCTTTTCAATGTACTGCGTGGCTACCTCGATTTTGAGGGAGCCCGTGCCCTTGACCTATTCTCTGGTACAGGCAGTATCACCCTGGAACTTTTATCACGCGGTTGTAGTCACGTAGTTGCTGTTGAGCGTGACCCATTCCACTACCGAGTCATCGAGGAATTTCTTCATCGTCTGGGTGACGAAAATGCCGTCCCCGTCCGTGGCGATGTATTCAAGTTCCTCAATGCCTGCCATGAACAGTACGACCTCATCTTTGCAGACCCACCCTACATTCTGCCCAACATCCCCGACCTGCCAGATCTCGTGCTTGAACGGGACCTACTTTTGCCGAACGGCATATTCGTACTGGAACACGGAAAAAGGGACAACTTCGAAAGTCATCCCCGTTTCTTGGAACACCGCCAGTATGGAAGTGTCAACTTCTCTTTATTTCAGTAAAATTGGATAATCCGGAATCTCCGTTGTTTTAGAACGGACGTCCTCCGCCGAAGCCCCCTCGGCCACCAGGACCACCGCCACCACGTGGACCTTCTCCTCCCCCACGGGGACCGCCAGGCCCCATAGCACCACGTGCCTCCTTATTACCCACCAGATTCAGCGTATAGACAAGGTGAACCATGACATAGCTGTTTATGGCGTTCGTCCACGTATCATTACGCATCGTGGCTGATATGGAGCGACTGATATTGCTACGCTGTTGCAAGATGTCGTACCACTGCACCATTACAGTCAGTTCGTGACCTTTAAGCCACTTCTTCAAGTTCTGGCTGAGCTGAGCATTCCAAATGAGTTCATCGGTATTCATAGATTCATCAGAATAACCACGACGGCTCTGCTGACTGATGTCAGTAGCTAGTGACATATTCCAAGGGAAGGTAATATTCAGATTACCACCATAACTGAACGTCCAACTGTCGATATTGGCTGAGGTTTGCAACTTATTACGGGCATGTTGATAGTTGAAACCACTGTTCAAACCTATCTCGTAGGTTCCATCCGTAAGGAAATCGTTACGATAATTCATACGCAAATTATCATTCACATTGGTGTTTTTAGTGGTCGTTTTCTGCAAGGTTACTTGACTAAACACCTTGTCCATATCCACAATCGTCTTGGCGGCATCCTTATAAATGTCCAGTCCGCTAATAGTGGTATTCTTGTTCAAATAACCGACATTGTTTGCATAGTTGATGTTGGCAAAGTTCGAGATATTGAAGTGTTTGTCCTTATCGAGAGCTGTATTGAACATAATGGAAGTACCCATATCCCAGTTGCCGTTGATATTCATAGGACGAGTGTACCTTCCACCCGTCTGGCTGTCATAGATGGTGGCAGTGGAAATGCTGTTCTTCGTGTTATTGTAGCGGGCGTTTATCATCCATCCACGTTGTTTATCAACGTTGTATCCATTGTAGAAGGCAAATAAACGGTTACTCCACGATGAGCGCAACCCGGCATTACCTGTGGATATGTTTAAGGGGTCGCTGCTGTTGGTCACTTCCAGAAGATTGGTCATCGAGGGTTGCGACATCCAAGCATTATAACGCAGGCGCAACTGACTGGTATTGCTGATTTTCCATCGCATGTCAATACGTGGTGCCCAGTTGAAGGTATGGCGTACCACGGTAGTGTCCAACTGATTCTTCTTATAGTCCATGTGTGTGGTTTGGGGCTGAAGGTTGAATCCTGCATTAAGACGCATCTCCTGCCCGTTCTCGAACTTTCGGTTGTACCGACTCATGAAACTGGCATCATGGTTATATTCCCGATAAGTTGCATACTGCGAATTTTCCATATTGTAGCAGTAGTTCAGGCTGTCGAGACCTGGAATGTAGCCCAGATAGAGTTGTTCTGCCGTATAGTAACCTCCGAACTTGGTGAGCAGGGAGTCGATGCTATACATGGACCGATCACTGTCGGAATAGCGATACTGCATTTGGTAGCGGGCTTGCAGATTGAAGTACTTGGTTATGGGTTCAGTATAGCTTAATCTCCCCTGAAAGTTATAGGAAGTGGATGGCGAGAGATTATACTGGTTGTTGAAGTCCTTCTTATTCTGCTGATAATAATTAATCATGGAACGACTCCACGACGTATTGTCGTTCTCGGAATAGCGTCCACCCAGGTTCAATGTTAAGTTACGTCCGGCCTTACCTAATCGACGATTGGCCTGCAAATCACCATCCACGTTAGTCGAATTGCCCTCACTCTTTGTCTGACGGTCGTTGTCGTTGACAGTAATACGGTCACGGGTGGTTTTGTTCTCCGTCAGATTATACTGAGCCAATGGGTCTGTGAACGACTCATAGGGGTCTTCGTTGAACGTGGCACTCAGGCTGTTCCCATGAGCATCCGACCACGAACGGGAAAAGTTTGGACGGAACATCAGGTTCGTCATAGAATCGGGTTGCCACTCTACCCTGAAATTGGCATTCACATTCTGGTTACTGTTGACAGAGTTATTACGAGAGTTCGAGAAGGTGCTGGTAGTACCATTCAGGTACATTTCACTGTTGGAACGTGTTTGTACGTCGTTCTTACGATGGCTGTAACGCACGTTACCACCAGCCTTCACCAGTCCTGCGTCGCCATCTTTCTTTCCGTTATCCCAGGCAAAGTTCACACCGTACATGTCGCTCGTAGTGATACCTTGTCCGCCACCACCGCCCCAGCCACGGCCACCGCCACCCGGGAACGAGTTGTCATTGATGTTGTTACGGCTCCCGATGAGCGTAAACTGCATGTGGTCGGTAAAGCGGCTGATATTGGCCTTTGCCACATAGCGGTCTTCCGTTCCATAGCCCAAGTCGGCATTGATGAGCCAACCCTCTTTCATCCCTTTCTTCACCGTCAGGTCGAGCACCGTCTCCTCCTCACCGTCGTCAATGCCTGTTATACGGCTGTAATCACTCTTCTTGTCGTATGACTTTATCTTTTCCACCATCTTTGTGGGGATGTTCTTCATCGCCATCTTCGTATCGTTGTCGAAGAACTCCTTTCCCCCAACCATGATTTTGCTAACGGTCTTGCCGTTAATCTTAATGGTACCATCTTCGTCCACCTCAGCACCAGGTAACTTCTTCACCAGTTCCTCCAAAGCCGAGCCTTCGGGCAGACGATAGGCACCGGCATTATAGACAAAGGTATCCTCCTTCATCTCCACCTGAGCCAGTTGGGCTGTCACCTGAGCCTCCTTCATCACCTTGGCATCTTCCTCCAGTATGATGGTTCCCAAATCGAATGTCTTGTTTTTTTTGTCAAGTTCCAGGGGTTGAAACTTCGTTATATAGCCTACGTAGGAAATACGCAGCAAGTAAGTACCATACTTGGAAACGGGCATATTCACCTTTCCGTTGACATCTGTTGCCACACCCGTCACTTGGGTACTATCCTTAGGATTCAGCAACACCACGGCCGCTCCCGGCAAAGGTTCGTTGAGCGTGCCGTCCATAATCGTACCCGTAACTGTCGCTTTCTGTGCCACCGCACCTATCACGCACAGCGCAAGCGATAGCAGAAGAAAAAATCTCTTATACATTATTATTTATATTTATTAAGGAATAGGATAATTCACGTATGATATGACATATTCCAACCATTCAGGTTTAATTTCATAATACAAAGGTAACGCCTTTTTTTCGTATTTTTTCTCATTTTTCATATCTTTGCATCATGGAAAAGAAAAAGATTACCGTGTTGGCCCTTATGATGGCCCTTTCAACGCTTGGCTCTCATGCCGAGCCCCACGAAGATGAAGCATTTCTGGACACCACCTACCATACCATTCAGGATGCACTTACAAAGAAAGTGAAGTGGAAACACAGTGATGTTGCCAGCATCCCCAAGTTTGGGGGCTACGTTATCGGTTCGTACAAATACAACAACCAGCCAGGCGACCATGGCGGTGATGGATTTGGAATCCGTCTGATTCGTGTTTACGTTGATGGCACCATCATGAAGGACTTCAAGTATCGCCTTCAATTTGAGCTCAACGGAACGCCCCACGTCAAGGATGCGTTCGTTGCTTGGAGCAAGTGGAAGGAACTGGAAGTGAAGGTCGGCGAGTTCAAACGCTGCTTCACTTTCGAAAATCCCTATAACCCCTGGGATGTCGGCATGGGGGACTATAGCCAACTTACCAAGAAACTTTCTGGTTTTGGAGATCGCTGTGGAGAAAGTTCGATGGGAGGCCGCGACTTGGGTCTGCAGATACAAGGCGACCTGTTCAAGTGTCGTCGCGATGGACATCGCCAACTCCATTACGCCGTAGCCGTCTATAACGGTCAGGGCATTAACCGACGTGACAAGAATCACCGTAAGGACTTCATGGGAAGCCTTCAATGGAGCCCAGTCAAAGACCTATGGATTGGTGCCTTCGGATGGACGGGCAGCTGGACGAATGATGCCGGCGTGACCGTTGACCGTAACCGCTATGCCGCTGGCATCAAGTACGAAGGAAGCCAGAACCACTGGAGCGTGCGTGCTGAGTATGCCTGTTCTTATGGGCACAAAGCCAGTGACTACGTAGCAGCAACAACTACCGCACCGTTCTACTGGAAAGGTGGCAACAAGGCCGATGCCTGGTATGCTACGGTAGGCGTACCTGTTTGGCGTTGGATTAAGTGCTATGCCAAATACGATGTTTATCGCGACTATGCCAACAAAGCCTCAATACACAGCATCTATAGCATCAGTGCCAACCTGCAACCACACAAAAACCTGATGCTACAACTCCAATACAACTACCACCACGACAAGACCACGACAAAAACTGATTATCATCAGGCCTGGGTAGAAACATACGTAAGGTTCTGAACAACAAAAAAAGAAAGGGGCCACGAAGCGCAATGCTTCGTGGCCCCTTTCTTTTTTTTTCAAGTTTTACTTTTCCTCCTCCTCGTTGATCTTGCGACCCATTACCAAGTAGGCGATGGGGGCAGCCACAAACATTGAAGAGAATGTACCGAAGATAACACCCAGAATCATGGCAAACGAGAAACTGATGATGCTACCTGCACCCTTGAAGAACAAGCCAATGCAGAAGATTACAGCCAATACGATGAATGTGCTGACACTGGTGTTAATGGTACGATTCAGGGTAGCGTTCAGAGAGTCGTTGAACAGACGCTGGCGGTCACGCTTCGGATAGAGGTTGATGTTCTCACGGATACGGTCGAAGACCACCACCTTGTCGTTGATAGAGTAACCGATAGCCGTCAGGATGGCACCAATGAAGGTCTGGTCAATCTCCAGCGAGAAGGGAACGAAGCCCCACAATATAGCGTATGCGCCCAGAACGACAATGATGTCGGACATCAAGGCAACAATAGCACCCACGGAGAAGGCCCAGTTGCGGAAACGCAACAGGATGTAGAGGAAGATGGCAATGAAGGAATACAGAACGGCAAGCATAGCACCGTTTGTGATATCCTCAGCCACTGAAGGTCCTACCTTCTGGCTACTGATGATAGAACCGCCCTCGCGTACGTCACGATTAATAAAGGTCCCCAGTTCCAAATCAGCAGCCAACATACCAGCATCCTGCAAGGCGTGGAATAGTTTCTCTTCCAACTCGCTATCGACTTTAGTTCCATCCTCTTCAATACGATAGTTCGTAGAGATACGGATGGTCTGGCCGTCAGTACCGATGGCAATGGCCGATGTGTTACTCTCGGGGAAGGCCACTTCCAGCAATCCACGAACCTCCTCGGGCTGCACCTGCTTGTCGAATGTTACCACAAAGTTGCGACCACCCGTGAAGTCAATACTCTTACTGAATCCACGACCAAATACGGCAATGAGAGAGATAAGAGCAATGGCACCAAATACAGAGAAACTCTTCTTGTAGTTCTGCATGAACTTGAAAGCTGGCTCCTTGAAGGACAAACGATTACCCAGTGCTGTCTCGAAAGTGAGGTTACGGAAAAGTTTCCAGTCACGTTCCATAGCCGTTGAGTAAACCACACGGGTGAGGAATACGGCCGTGAAGAATGAAACGAGCACACCGATAATCAGCGTAGTTGCGAATCCACGGATAGGACCTGTACCGAAATAGTAAAGGATAATACCCGTAATGATGGTGGTAAGGTTAGAGTCGAAGATGGCACTGAAGGCATTGCTGTAACCAGCATCCAAAGCCTCGCGCAGACGCTTTCCAGACTTCATTTCCTCCTTTGTACGCTCGTAGATAAGCACGTTGGCATCCACGGCCATACCCAGTGTCAGAACCATACCAGCAATACCGCTCATGGTGAGAGCTGCCTGGAAACTGGTAAGAATACCCACCGTGAAGAACAGGTTAAGTAGCAGAGCCATGTTAGCCATCATACCCGGAACGAATCCATACATGGCTATCATGTAGAACATCAGGATGATAAAGGCCAAGATACAGCTGTAAACACCCATGCGGATAGACTCAGCACCCAGTGTAGGACCTACAATCTCTTCGCTCACGATGTGGGCAGGAGCAGGCATTTTACCCGACTTCAGCACATTAGCCAAGTCCTTGGTATCTTCGGGGGTGAAGTTACCCGTAATCTGGGAGTTACCGCCCGTAATCTCGTTGATAACATTGGGGGCACTATAGACATTGTCGTCCAAAACGATGGCGATGCAACGGTTGACGTTCAGTTTTGTCAACTGAGCCCAACGACGGGCACCGTCGATGTTCATCTTCATACTTACGCAGGGACGGCCGTTCTGGTCGAACTCGTCGGAAGCATCTGTGATGACATCACCTTCCAAAGGAGCACGTCCGTCACGCTCGGTCACGCGAATAGCATAAAGATAGTAGAAATCTGAACCATCGGTATCGTTGATACCCTTGACGCCCCACTTCAGACGGAGGTCACCAGGCAGTGCCGCCTTTGCCTCGGGAGTATCAAAGAGAGCAGAAATGGCCTCCAAGTTACGCTTGTGGGCGATACCTACTACGCAACCCTGAGAGGGCTGTACCTGCAGACGAGCCAACAGGGGGTGTTCCTTCAAGGCCTTTTCCATATCCTGAGCATCAGCAGCCTCAGGAGCCTTGTCCTTGTTGATGGCAGCCGTCAGACCACCCTTGACAGACTTGACAGAGTCCGAGGGAGAAGCCTCAGCCACGGCAGTGGTCTCTGTAGCCTCTGTGGTAGCCTCAGCAACCGTTGTGTCGGTCACGGCAGTTTCTTCACCGCCTACATTGGCTGCAGCCAGACGAGCATCAAGGTCATAAAGTGACTGATAAACCTCTTCGGCATTGTAGGTCTCCCAGAACTCCAGGTTGGCACTACCCTGCAACAGTTTACGTACACGTTCGGGTTCCTTCACACCAGGCATCTCAATCATGATGCGGCCTTCCTGACCTTCGAGGGCCTGGATGTTGGGCTGAACGACGCCAAAGCGGTCAATACGGGTGCGGAGCACATTGTACGAGTTGTCGATGGCAGACTTCACCTCCTGACGCAGAACCTTCTCTATCTCAGCATCGGTGCTGGTGGTGCTCACCTTGTCACGCAACTGCTGAGTAGCGAAAATCTCGCTCAAGTGTCCTTCGGGATTCAGCTGCTTGTACTCGCGGATGAAGAGGGTGATAAAGTCACCGTCACCTTTGGACGTTGACTTCTGTGCCATCTCCACAGCCTGTGCGAAAGTGTTGTTCGTCAGTTCCTTGTGATCGGAAAGAGCCTTCACTACATCAGACACGCTGACTTCCAAAATCACATTCATACCGCCCTTTAGGTCAAGACCGAGACCAAGACCCATCTCACGGCACTGCTTCAGCGTCCAGACATTGGCATATACCTTTGCATTCTGGACGGAATCCAAGTACTGCTGTCCTGCCTCTTCACCCTTCTCGGCGGCAATCTTCTCTGCCTTTCCCTCGTAATAACTGGCAACCCAGCTAAAACTCATGTAGAAAACGCAAATTAGAGCCAACAGGAAAGCAATTACTTTTACAAATCCTTTGTTTTGCATTTTTTGAATTATTTTAATTGTTTTTACCTAATTATTCGCCTATATACGCGCAAATTGCCCACAAAGGTACGAATAAGCGAGCAAAAAAACAAATTTATTGGGGGATTTCTTGCTCCGTTTCTCTACGCAAGCGGTAAACCGATTACGTACTCCGCAACTCTACGTATGCGTAACTTTTCATCCGATTGTCAAGCGGAAAAGCCTTAGAACAAAAATTCAAAGGCACAGAAATGAATTAAAATTTAAAAAATAAAAATGTCGTTATAAAAAACTATTTTGAGCGTTTCTTCAACTTTACAACAACGGGAAAATGGTCGGAAACGTCAATCGAACGATCTACACGGGCTTCACAGCATTCCCATTCATCAGAAAAGAAAACGTGGTCGATACGTATGGGGAAATGGCGTTCACGATAGGTCAGTCCAATCCCCTTACCCTTAGCACGATAGGCACAGTTCATCCGACGTTTAACCTGTTGATAGGCATAGGAAATGGGGGTGTCATTAAAGTCGGCACAAAAAAACGTTGGACGACCTTCGGGCACACTATCCAGATAAGTCAGGAAAGCCTGCACCTGACAGGCACGATAACCAGCCGCACGAGCCAGTCGTCCTGCCAAATAGCGAGCCTCACCCTTAATTTTTGTACTCTCTGGCGAACGCAATACATCCTCATAATCGCTCTTTTCCGCCACAGTCAAACGGTTACATTCAAGATGCCCATTGAACACCGTAATCGTATCCTCACCCATCAGCAACTCATAGGCCGACACGCCGTTCCTGGCATACGATGGAGCATCTATTCTCTTCGACGACAACACAGGATAACGCGACACCAGCACACAGGCTTCATCATAATAGATTTGATACCCTTCGTCCGTAAATGTCTTATAGAACATCTGCTGGACTTCCGAGTTACACAATGACTCCTGTAGGCAGAATATATCTGCCCCCGACTCCTGCAGATAGTCCACTACTGCCTTGCCGTTCTTGCCATTATCTCCCAAACTAAAGGTATTCCAGGAGACAATCGTCACATCGGCATCCTCCTCTGCTTCACCCCAGTTGATGGGGCAATAGTCGAGTATGA
The DNA here is from genome assembly GCA_947169115.1 of uncultured Prevotellaceae bacterium. Classification (GTDB taxonomy): domain Bacteria; phylum Bacteroidota; class Bacteroidia; order Bacteroidales; family Bacteroidaceae; genus Physcousia. The sequence continues at coordinate 223,566 of CAMVOK010000001.1, read as the reverse complement.
AGGTGCCGCACAAAGCCATGCCCAATAAAGGCACAACAAGCATACGAAACTTAAAGACAAGCCAAAAAGGCACGAATAGCAAATTCAGCAGAAGGAGTGCTGGAAAAAGCAATCCCACCACCCCAATATTTGGATGGTAGACTTGATTCACCCACGTACTGGCACAGCAAGCCCACAAGAGCACTAACGTTACAAGGTTAGCACCCAGAAAGAGACTTGTCAGGAAACTTTGAACGCCACCCCTCAAGCCAGACGAGTTCTTTTTCTTCTTTTTATCCTTATCTGCCACTTGCGTCAAAAAGTATTCGTTTCTCCTCCTCCGTCAGAGCAGCATAACCACGTTTTTTTACCTTCTCAAGAATTCTATCCACTTCCTGCTGGCGAGCGTTTCTACGTTCATTATAGTCCATTTCATCGGAAAATTTCCCACCTCCACGATGTATCTTCATCTTCGATTTGCGCCAACGGCCCCACCATTTCCCAAAACGTTTCTGTAAGCCACCGGGATATCGCCAATGCAGGATAAGAATCAATCCGAACAGCATACCACCGAGGTGTGCCATATGGGCGATACCATCATTGCTGCGCAACATAGCCGAAAGTAACTCTATGACAGCATAGCCAACCACAAAATACTTCGCTTTAATCGGGAAAGGAATGGGAATGATGAACATACGTTCCTCGGGGAAGAACATACCGAACGCCAACAATATGCCATATATGGAACCCGAAGCACCCACCGTATTCCAGACGTTAAGTGCATCTGCCAACTGATGTGCCGATACAGCCCCAATCTCGGACAGGATTGCCGTGTAATGGATAAACTGTACCAGTTCCTGCATGACACCAGCACCAACGCCACATACTAAATAAAATATAAGGAAGCGTTTCTGACCAAAGACATGCTCCATGATACCACCAAACATCCACAGGGCAAACATATTGAAGAACAGATGTTCAATACTACCATGCATGAAAAGATAGGTGAAGAACTGATGCAGACGAAAATCCGAAGCCATAAAGAAATGAAGCCCCAACAATCGGTTAAGATCAAAGCCGTAACGGGGCAAAACCCAAGAAGCCACATACATTAAGACGTTTATGATGAGCAGGTTCTTGGTTATAGGGGGTAGTTGTTGACGCATAATTCAATAATAATCTTAAATTCACGTACAAAAGTACATAAAAACCTCCGAAAAAAGGCAGGAAGAAGACAATATGATAATTATTTTCACTTTTTTAATAAATTTTTTAGCTTTTTTCTTTGTATCTAATTGAACTTTCCCTAAATTTGCTCATACAAAACGCAGAAACGTATTATTAAACACACTATTTATTAACTTATTATCTTAAAACATTATGAACAAAACCGAATTGATTGCTAAGGTTGCTGAAATCGCAGGCCTGAGCAAGGTTGACGCAAAGAAGGCTGTTGACGCAGCTGTTGACGCAGTTAAGGACACACTGAAAGCTGGTGACAAGGTACAGGTTCCCGGCATCATCACTCTCGCCGTTGAAGAGCGTGCAGCACGTAAGGGCGTTAACCCCGCTACTGGTGCTACCATCACCATCCCCGCTAAGAAGGTGGTTAAGGCTAAGATTGGTTCTGAACTCGCTGCTGTTGTTAAGTAAGCTTCTTTAGAACAAGAACATGGGGATGTGCCAAAACAATCTGGCACATCCCTTTTTTATCCCCCTCTCACACTCTCACGTTCCCACCTCTTACCCTCTCACTTTTTAATGCTTGTAGCAACCAAAATATATTGATTGCAGCAATCAACACATAACGGTTGCTGCAATCAAAGAATGATGGTTGCTATAATCAACGTATTTTTGTTCCTTTTCATTCGAGGTTATGTTTAAGTCATACATCTCATCTTATAACAAATGTCTTATTTCCAAATAAAAAAGCCCTCCCCTTTTGGCCATTCCAAAAAATATTCCTAACTTTGCCTTGTCTGTCAGTGGACTGACATTAAATTAATTTGCTCAAATTCAGACTCGAACTACCACCTCGCAAGAAGAACAGAGCATTTCTATAACCATTGGAGTGTACGTATATAGCGTAGACTTTCCCATAGGTTATAGAGGCTGTGGTAGGCCTGAGTCTGATATGGCAGGTTTGCGCTATTCTTTGTGATAAAGGGTTAGTGCAACATGGAGAAGGCAATATTGCACTAACCTTTTAATAATTAAACGTATGAAAAAGAATTTATTTTGGAGTATACTAACCATGGTAATGGTGGTATGCATGAGTGTCTGTCTCGCATCTTGTGGAGACGATGATGACAACGGAGGCCTAACGCCCAATGAAAACGGGAGCGAAGAGCCTATGGGTAACTCTACAGAGAAAGTTGAGAACCGCGAACTTCTGGGCTACTGGTATTTTAATGGGAACATTGCCCACTCATTTCTTCTATACAGTGATGGGACAGGTATCATGTATGACAAAGATAGCAGTAACTCGCATAGTGTAACTTGGTTCTACGACACGGAAAACAAAATTCTGGCATTCTCCGACGGTTATACATTAACAATTAAGTTGATTACCTCAGACATGCTTTCTGCAGAATGGTCAAGCGTAAAGTATGGAACACGAACAGATACATGGATAAAGAAATGGGATTTCGACTGGAGTAAAATAAATGACCCTGGTTGGAAAAAACTAATTGTGGGAACTTGGACAGACAATTATAGCAGCGGTTCATACGAGACCATAACATTTAACAATGGGAAATTTACATATACAGGCCACTTCGTATCTGCATTAGATGCCGACGCTAAATCCGTAGATTTAGGAGACTCAGCATTTGATGTCACATTTACAGGCACATACGACGATGAGGGGAATATGATTTCTGACGAACGGTTTGATTTATATCATAAATACATCAAAGACTACTATTACAGTATTTATGCATTTACTAACAGAGTTGAGACTTGGGGGTACAACGGCAAGACTAAGTCTAAAGACAACTTAACATTCTCTGTTAAAGTCGTCGGAAGTCATATATCTGTCACATTCACAGGCGATACAAATGATGGATCGAGATCCTATTCTTATTACTTACAACAAGAAATAAACGGTAATAAATATTATATATCTTGTGGTGTATTTGGTGGTAAATTCACCTACAAAGAATAACGGAAACAAATCCATAACCATAACGGCGGCTCCTATCACAGATCGGGGTCGCCGTTTCGCATGGACATAATTTAAATGGTTATCCGCAATTGTACCACCAAAACCCTGAAAGGGTCGCAGATTACAGGCAGGGGTGAAGCCCCTGCTGAGATACACACAGAATGTAAACCCCAAAGGGGTGACAGAATAGTCTGTCGCCCCTTCTTGCACAGCAAACGTAGCTACGCGTCCGATTACAGGGCTAACGTTATTGCTCTTTTTTGCAGGGGTTTTACCCCTGCCTGTATTCTTGTCAGCCCTTTGGGCTTTGGTGGTACGATTGCGGATAGTCATATATTTTAACAAAAACCACACAAGAGTTTTCTATTCCCCAAAAACACTAATTGTTCGGAATAGGCCAACAATCTGCACACACGCTGGCTTACGACCCAAGATAGGCGGCATCTTGGAAAAACCAAACAAAGTTTGTTTTTTCGCTCGATTTGCACTATCTTTGCGCCCACGAAACAAAGTTATATAAATATAATAAGGTAGGATTATGGAAATAACCAATAAGATAACCCAGGCTACGGCGACCGCCATCAAGGAACTTTATGGCCAGGACGTAGCACAGGAGAGCATACAACTACAGGAGACACGCCCAGAATTTGAGGGTAACGTAACGCTTGTGGTGTTCCCCTTCCTCAGAATGAGCAAGAAGAAACCCGAAGACACGGCACAGGAGATTGGGGAATACCTCACCAAGACAGTGCCCGACGTAGTGGCAAGGTTTAATGTAGTAAAAGGATTCCTCAACCTGGTCATTGCTCCGGCACAGTGGATTCTCTTGTTGCAAGAGATAAACGGCCAGGAGCGGTTCGGCTTCCAGCCCGTTACAGACAAGAGTCCACTGGTGATGATAGAATACAGCAGTCCCAACACCAACAAACCCCTACACTTAGGACATGTCCGCAACAACCTGCTGGGTTGGGCACTGGCACAGGTGATGGAAGCTAATGGTAACCGTGTGGTGAAGACCAACATTGTGAATGACCGTGGCATACACATCTGTAAATCAATGTTGGCCTGGCTGAAATGGGGCAACGGAGAGACACCCGAAACGAGCGGCAAGAAGGGGGACCACCTCATCGGTGACTACTATGTGGCTTTTGATAAACACTACCGCGAGGAGGTGAAAGAACTGATGGCCAAGGGGATGGATGAGGAACAGGCCAAGCAGGAGGCTCCACTCATCAAGGAGGCTCACGAAATGCTGGTAAAGTGGGAACAGGGCGATGCCGAAGTTCGTGCTTTATGGCGCAAGATGAACGAGTGGGTGTATGCCGGTTTCGATGAGACATACAAGGCACTGGGCGTAAATTTTGACAAAATATACTACGAAAGCGACACTTATCTGGAAGGTAAGGAGAAAGTGGAAGAAGGTCTGCAGAAAGGTTTCTTCTACCGCCGCGAAGACGGTAGCGTATGGGCCGACCTTACCAAGGAGGGACTGGACGAGAAACTGCTGCTCAGGAGTGACGGTACAAGCGTGTACATGACACAGGATATCGGCACGGCAAAACTGCGTTTCCAAGACTACCCCATCGACAAGATGATATACGTAGTGGGCAACGAGCAGAACTACCATTTCCAGGTTTTGAGTATCCTGCTTGACAAACTGGGCTTCAAGTGGGGCAAAGACCTCGTACACTTCTCCTACGGTATGGTGGAACTTCCCAACGGCAAAATGAAATCGCGCGAGGGGACTGTAGTGGATGCCGACGACCTCATACAGACCATGATTGAGGATGCAAGTCAAATGAGTGCTGACAAAGTGAATAAATTAGAGGACATCACAAAGTCAGAAGCACAGGAAATCGCCCGCATCGTAGGTATGGGTGCTCTAAAATACTTCATCCTGAAAGTTGATGCCCGAAAGAACATGCTCTTCAATCCCGAAGAGTCGATTGACTTCAACGGAAACACAGGACCTTTCATCCAATATACCTACGCTCGCATACGCAGCATACTCAGAAAAGCTGCCGCTCAAGGCATAGAGGTTCCTGCCGAACTTCCAACGACTGCCGAACTGAGCAACAAGGAGATAAGCCTCATACAACACCTCAACGACTTTGCTGCCGTGGTGCGTCAGGCAGGCAATGACTACAACCCATCGTGCATCGCCAACTACTGCTATGATCTGGTGAAGGAGTACAACCAGTTCTACCACGACTTCAGCGTACTGAAGGAAGAAGACAAAGAAAAACAGGTGGTACGCCTGGCCCTCTCCGAGGCTGTGAGCAAAGTGGTGCGCAATGGACTTGCTCTGTTGGGCATTGAGGTGCCGGAACGCATGTAAATAAAAGTTAAGAATTAAGAGTTAAGAGTTAAGACGCAAGAATGCTGGATTACGAGAGGCTGGAAGGAACAGTCGATTTCAATGCCATAGCAGTGGATGCAGGTTGTAGCGGAAACCCTGGCCCCATGGAATATCAGGGGGTGTACTTAGGTAACGAACAACGCCTGTTTCACTATGGACCAATACAGGGCACGAACAATATCGGCGAGTTTTTGGCCATCGTCCACGCGTTGGCTCTCATCAAGCAGAAAGGCTGGTCAATGAAGGTTTACAGCGATTCGTACAATGCCATCTTATGGGTAAAGAACCGTAAGTGTAAAACGAAACTGGAACGAAACGAGAAAACGGAACAAGCCTACGACCTCATCCAAAGGGCAGAGAAATGGCTACGCGAGAATCCACTACACGCACCAGTACTGAAATGGGAAACAAGCGAATGGGGAGAAGTACCAGCCGATTTTGGAAGAAAGAAATAAAGAATTAGATATTTAGGGATTATGAAAAACAGAGAGAAATATCTATTAGCTTTGCTATTGCTACTGACGGGCATATTCCTCATAGGCAAAATAGCCTTCATCATCTATAATCAAGATATTCAGACGGTGACATTCGGCCAGTTCCTGAATATTGCATTGCATGGCTTACTGCTCGACCTTCACACATCGGCCTTGCTACTGGCCATCCCTGCCTTATGTGTATTATTTATGCGACGAGGCATACGATGGATTCTGGTGCCCTATTTCTGCCTAATGGCCTTCGTAATGGCAGCCACAACCATGGCCGACATCGTCATGTATGAGTTTTGGGAGTTCAAACTCTGTGCCGTACATCTTAGTTATGCCGCTTCGCCTGAAGGTACGACCAATAGTGTCAGCATCGGTTTCCTGGCTACCCGTGTAGTGGCCGTCATCGTATTCATACTAATGGCAAGCGTACCAGCAATCTGGCTCACGCCCAAACGCTTTAACGAGAAGCAACCACTCATTATGGGACTAATTGTTCTTCTCTTAGCTATCGTGCCCATCCGTGTTGGCTCTTGTTATCTCCGTGGTCCACTCTTTTTAAGTCACGCTGCTACAAACCCAACATTCCGCTTTGTGGCATCATTCTTCGATGAACACAGATATACCAAAGTCAACGAGGATAGCATCAAAGCTGTTACCGTCTACAAGACAAGCAACGAAATCACAGACACCCTGCTCACCACTCAACGCCCCAACGTGCTCTTCGTCATGATGGAAAGTTTCGGTGGCAAGTTCGTGAAAGAACTGGGAGGTATTCCTGATGTAGCCCCCAATCTATCACGACTCATCCCAGAGGGTATTTTCTGGGACAACTACTACAGCAACTCGTTCCGCACCGACCGAGGTACAGTATGCACTTACTCTGGATGGATATCCTACCCCTCCATAAGCCCAATGAAGGAGGCACACATGCATGAAAACCTGTCTTCACTACCCAAGAGTTTCCAAGCTGCGGGTTACCAAACTGGCTATATGTACGGTGGAGCCATGACAAATATGGGTAAATACCAATATCTGGCCGACATGGGCTTCGAAGCCCTAATGGACGATTCCTACTTCAGTACCGAGGAACTAAATAGTAGTTGGGGAGCCAACGACGGCACATCGGCCATGAAAATGTACAGAACCATTGCCGAGATAGATACCACGGCACGATGGATGATGGTATGGCAAACCCTTTCGAGCCACGAACCATGGAATGTACCTTACCACAGGCTGGAGGACAAGAAGCTGAACGCCTTTGCCTACACAGACCAATGCCTGGGTGACCTCGTGGATAGTCTGAAAACCTTGCCCGTCTGGAAGAACCTGTTGGTCATCATCATCCCCGACCACGGATTCCTCTACGAGCAGACTTATGACACAAGTGAGTTCTTCCATAGCCCAATGCTTTGGATTGGCGGTGCCGTGAAAGAGGCACGACACATTTCTATACTAATGAACCAGAGCGATATTGCCGCCACACTACTGGCACAAATGGGGCTTCCGCATGACGATTACCGATGGAGCAGAAACGTGCTCGCGCCCGACTACAAGCCATTTGTCTATTGCAACTATCCCGCAGGATTGTTCTATAAAGACGAAGGTGGCGAAACCATGTACGACCTGACCGCACGCAAGGTCATACCCATAGGTGAGAAGGTTGATTCGACAAGGCTGAAGAAAGCACTTTCCATACTCCACACTTCCTATTCGCAGATTTCAACCCATTAACTTCAAACTATTGTACAAGTTTCTATTTGCCCTGCTTCGAATGTTGTCGCACATGCCCTTGTGCGTCCACTACTTCCTGTCTGACTGGTTGCTCTTTCCACTGGTATTTCACATCGTACGCTATCGTCGTCCCCTTGTTGCACGCCAATTGGCAGAGAGCTTCCCAGAGAAAAATAGGAATGAGCGCAAGTGTATAGAAAAGCGTTTCTATCACTTTTTCTGTGACTACATCGTAGAAACGCTGAAACTTGTTACCATGCCACACAAAGAAGTTAAACGACGCGTGGAGTTTGTTGGCATACCTGAGATGGAAGAAACGTTACGGAAAGAAGGGAAGCCTTTTGGATTCTTCTATCTTGGCCATTACGGAAATTGGGAATGGATGGCATCATTCCCTCTGTGGCTCGATGACGAATGGCAGGGAGCACAAATCTACCATCCTCTCTACAACAAAGAAGTTGACCGTTTCTTCATAGAACTGCGCCAACAATTCGGGGGACTCTGCATACCCATGAAGTTGACCCTGCGTCAGATACTTACGGCAAGAAAGGAAGGACAAAAAGAGATTATCGGTTTCATCGCAGACCAAAGTCCCAAATGGGAAGCCATGCACCACTGGACAGACTTCCTGAACCACAAAACATCGTTTTTCATCGGCACGGAAAAGATAGCACGCCAAGTGAATGCCGCACTATACTATGTGCGTGTTACCCGTCCCAAACGAGGATATTACCGAGCCGAGCTTCAGAAGATAAGCATAAATGCCGATGAATTGGGTGAATTTGAAGCAACAAATTATTATGCAGCTCTACTTGAGGCCCAAATCCGCGAATGCCCAGAACTATGGCTCTGGACCCACAATCGCTGGAAACGGACCTACGAAGAATGGGTACAAAAAAAGCAGGCTACGAAACCTTAACGATTCCGTAGCCTGCTTTTAAAAATATAGATTATACATTCAACGACCAAGAGTAACCATCCTTGGTATCTTTCACCTCGAAACCAAGAGCCGCAAGATCATCACGTATCTTATCCGAAAGTGCCCAGTTTTTCTCAGCCTTAGCCTGACTGCGTTGCTCCAAAAGCATGTCAACAACATGACCGAAGGCTTCCTCACGGGCTTTATTGCTGGTACCGGCGTTCTCAGTGAGTCCCAATATGTCAAAGGCAAAAGTATGGAATAACTCACGCAAAGCCTGTGCCACCTCAGACGTAATACTTGCTTTCTTGTCATTTACGGTGTTTATGACACGGCAAGCATCGAACAAGGCACTGATGACCTGTGGAGAGTTGAGGTCATCGTTCATGGCATCGTAGCATTGTTGTGACAGGGTTGCAACATACTGGACTTCCACTTGGGGAGCACCTTTGGTCTTCTGACCGTCTTGCAGACGCTGGAGCAATTTCCAACCATCCATCAATCGAGCCAAACCTTTCTCAGCAGCCTGCAAAGCCTCGTTTCCAAAGTCAACGGTCGAGCGGTAATGTGCCTGAAGAATGAAGAAGCGAATGGTCATGGGGGCGTAGGCCTGAGTCAACTTCTCATGAGTTCCTGCAAAGAACTCGGGCAGGGTGATAAAGTTGTTATACGACTTGCCCATCTTCTGTCCGCCGATGGTAATCATGTTATTATGCATCCAGTAATGTACCATCGGGTGTCCTTGGCTGGCCACGGCCTGAGCTATCTCACACTCGTGGTGGGGGAAGACGAGGTCCATGCCACCGCCGTGGATGTCGAACTCCTCACCCAAGTACTTACGTCCCATGGCCGTGCATTCGCAATGCCAACCTGGGAATCCGTCGCTCCAAGGCGATGGCCAGCGCATGATATGCTCGGGCTGCGCTTTCTTCCACAGGGCGAAGTCGGCTTGGTTGCGCTTCTCTCCCACCCCAGCCAATTCACGGCTTGCATCCTTAATGTTCTCTAATGACCGACCACTGAGTATTCCATACCGATGGTCATGGTCATATTTCTCCACATCGAAATAGATGCTGCCATTCGACTCGTAGGCATAGCCGTTGTCCAGAATCTGCTGTACCAATTGCTGCTGTTCTATGATGTGTCCCGTGGCATGTGGTTCAATGCTGGGAGGCAGACAGTTCAGCGCGGCCATAGCCTCGTGGAAACGATTGGTATAGTACTGGGCAACCTCCATGGGCTCCAGTTCTTCAAGACGGGCCTTCTTGGCAATCTTATCCTCACCCTCATCTGCATCATGTTCCAAATGTCCAACGTCAGTAATGTTACGGACGTAACGTACCTTGTAACCTAAATGCAGGAGATAACGGAACAAGAGGTCGAAGGTAATAGCAGGACGGGCATGGCCCAGATGGGCATCGCCATAGACCGTGGGGCCACAAACATACATGCCCACACGGCCCTCATGCAAAGGACGGAACAACTCCTTTTGACGAGAGAGTGTGTTGTAAATCAATAAGGGTTGATTATTCATAATATAATAATATTTGACTTATTTGGCTTATTAAGTTTATTAGCCTTGCAAGTCGTGATTTATAATTTCCAGTAAACGATTGACAGCCTCAGCCTCGGAAATGTTCATCTCAATACACTGCTTGCCCCGATAAAGGCTGACCTTGCCACGGGCAGCCCCCACATAACCATAGTCGGCATCGGCCATCTCGCCAGGACCGTTTACGATACAGCCCATGACGGCTATCTTTAAACCCGTGAGATGACTGGTGGCAGCCTTAACCCTGGCTATAGTTCCCTGAAGGTCAAAGAGCGTACGGCCGCATCCGGGACAAGATATGTATTCCGTCCTAGTGAAACGCAGACGAGCGGCCTGCAATAGGGTGTAAGCCACGGGTATCTCATTTTCTGGAGCCTCGCTAAGCGAGACACGAATGGTGTCGCCAATGCCATCGACAAGCAGGGCACCAATACCTACAGCCGACTTGATGCGACCATCCTCGCCCTCACCGGCTTCCGTAACTCCAAGATGCAAGGGGAAGGTCATCCCTTCGGCGTCCATCGCCTTTACCAAAAGACGAACGCTCTCTACCATGACCACCGTATTCGAGGCCTTGATGCTGACAACGACATCGAGGAAGTTCTCCTTCATACAGATACGAAGAAACTCCATGCACGACTCCACAATTCCCTCTGGTGTATCGCCATAGCGTGACATTATACGGTCTGAGAGGCTACCATGATTGACGCCTATGCGAACAGCGGTGTGGTGTTCCCGGCATATATTAAGGAAGGGAATGAGACGCGCCTCTATCTTTTGCAATTCTGCTTGATATTCCTCATCGGTATATTCTAAATGCTTGAACTGACGAGCAGCATCAACATAATTGCCCGGATTAATGCGTACCTTTTCGCAATACAGGGCAGCCACCTCAGCCACACGAGGGTTGAAATGCACATCGGCCACAAGAGGTACCTCACAACCCGCTTCACGCACACGACGACGTATCTCCTTCATGTTCTCTGCCTCACGCACACCTTGAGTAGTCAAACGGACAAGTTCTCCGCCAGCCTTGGCAATAGCCAAGATTTGACGGACGCATCCCTCTGTATCCATCGTCGAAGTCGTACACATTGACTGGACACGGACTGGGTTGTCACCGCCAATACCAATGTTACCGACACGTACTTCATGTGTTTTTCTTCTTTGCATCGCTGTCTTTCTTAATAGTTTCATTAAGGACTTTAAAGACCTTAAGAACGTTAATTCACTTTAAATTCATATTTCACCTCTGCCAACTCGGCATTGGCTTTTACAATCTTTTCTTTCAAGCCCTCTTTATAGGTTTTCAAACGCATGGCTAAAACCTCATCACTCGATGAAAGTATCTGGATAGCAAGTAACGCCGCATTCTGTGCCCCATTTACGCCCACTGTTGCAACTGGTATGCCAGGAGGCATTTGAACGATGGAGAGTAAGGCATCTAAGCCATCAAGCATTCCTTTTATAGGCACACCGATAACAGGCAATGTCGTATTCGCAGCAATCACACCAGGCAGAGCTGCAGCCATACCTGCCCCAGCAATAATCACACGAATGCCACGTTTTTCAGCCTCACGCGCGAACTGCTCAACCTCCATTGGAGTCCGATGAGCAGAAAGAGCGTTCATTTCAAAGTAAACACCCATTTCATCGAGTGTTTTCGCCGCTTTCTCCATAATGGGAAGGTCACTGGTGCTACCCATTATAATACTCACTTTTGGTAATTCACATCTCATATTTCACAAATCACTTTTAAATATACAATCCTATTAATCCACATAAAAAGCCAACCAGCGTACCACCAAGAACCTGTCCAAGTGTATGCTGGCGCAAAAGCATACGGCTACTATTTACCAAACCACTAACCAAAATAGACAGGCACAACCACCAAACGGGATTGAAGTTAAACATTACCGAGTAGGCGACGATAGCTCCCATTATAGCTCCAACACCAGCCGAGTGCATACTTATCTTCCACCATAAAGTGACAATCGTACAAACGCACTGCACAAGCAGACTTATGATAATCATACTCTCCAAGAATGTAGGAACGCTTATTCGATGGAGTAGATGGAGTAGGCAGCCATAGCAAAGAATATGTATCACGTAAGGAACGATACGATTGCGACGCAATAATAAGTCTTGCCGACTTTTATTGGTAAACCTACGATAAGCACGCACTCCCAAGGAGGGAAGCAACAGTGTCCAGAAAGCAACCATCAACAAAAGCGACATCTTCAGTCCCCAAGGAAGCAAGGAAAGATAAGAGAACAGCAACAAAAGCACAATACCCAACAACGGGAAGTACGATGGGCGAAAAACATCGGACAGCCCCTTAGCCAGGACATGTACTGTGGCTCTTTCTTTTATCTTCATTTTTTTCTCAATCTACTTTCAGCTATCCCCAATTGTGTACGATATTTTGCCACGGTTCGTCGGGCAACATCATATCCACCCGCACGCAACAAAACCACAAGACGTTCGTCACTCAACGGGCGAGTTTTATCTTCTTCATCTACCAATTTCTTTAATGCTTGAAGTATTTTCCTCACCGTAACCTCATCGCCATTCTGACGAGCTGCTGACGTAAAGAACCAACGCAAAGGATAAATACCATGGTCTGTCTGTACATACTTACTATTCGAAACACGACTGACAGTGCTTATGTCCTGACCTGTCTGACTGGCTACATCCTCTAACTTCATCGGTCGCAATAAAGTTTCATCGCCTTCAAGAAAAAAAGGGCGCTGAAGACGAATAATCGCCCTCATCGTCTTCAGCATAGTTTCCCGTCGCTGAGCAATTGCGTCAATAAACATCTGAGCTCCTGCCACTTGCTGACGCAGATATGCCATCGCCTCACGCTCGCTCTTCGTTGCAACTGGCATATGCATCTCATCTTCTGCATCTGGACTTATTGTTAAACGAGGAATATCCCCCTCATTCAATGTCATGTGTATCTCCCCGTTTTCATCCGTTTCGACGATAAAATCAGGAGTAATTGAATGGTTGTCACTATGGTCTCCACCTATGCTTCCCCCAGGGCGGGGAGTCAAACGCTGAACTCGCTGTCGAAGATGTTCAAGTTCAAGGTCGTCAAGTTTCAAAACATGCTGAATACGCGCCCATCGCAAATGAGCGAAATCATCCCAATAACGTTGAAATAAAGTAAGTAACTGTTCGCGTGCCTCACCCCGATAATTACGGCGTGCCTGTAACATCAGACATTCACGAAGGTCACGGGCCCCGACACCAGGAGGATCCATCTGCTGAAGGACTGTTGTCAACAAACGATGCAATTCGTCCACAGATGTCGAGATGTTCTGATAAATATCCATCTCATCCGCTATCTGTTGTAAAGGAACTCGCAACAAACCATCATCGGCCAGAGAGCCAATAAGATATTTCATTACCTCACGCTCATGACTATTTAAATCATACTCACTAAGTTGGTCCACAAGATGGTCAAAAAAAGACTCAAAAACATCCCCAATTTCTCGAGGCTGACGATCTACATTCGGGTCATAGGGTATACCATCATCTATATCGTCGTATGAGTCAGAAGTTTCAAAAGTTTCCGTATGGTCTGAGTTCTCAGTAAACTCTGAGGATTCTGCATGTTCAGAATGGTCTGGAGAAACATCGTTATCGGGCATGTTGGCTCCCTCGCCACGTTCACCCTGCAACCAAGGGTTATCTTCCAGTTCTTTCTCAATACGCTCGCGTAAACCATTCAAGGGCATCTCAGTAAGGCGCACCAACAGCACCTGTTGAGGTGTAAGTTGTTGCACCTGTGTCTGCACCTGATAGGCGCCCTGTCCCTGAGAATTACGAGGCATACGAGAAAATTGCTTTTATAATAGTATGCAAAGTTAAGGATTTATTCTGATATGGACGATTTAAAGTCAGAAAAACTTTCATTCTCCCCATAATCAACCGACTAAAATAGGAAGTTTCTCTCTTAAAGAGAAAGTTTTATATGCATCTTTCTATTTTCTCCCATTTATTTCCTACCTTTGTTGTCCGAAATGAGAATGAGACATTATTTATTTATATATTTTCTACTTTTTGTAGGACTATCCCCCACCCAGGCAGAGGAAAAGGAACGCGACCGTTTCAAAGAATTCTGGGGACGAGTTGACAAGTGGTTAGGCAACCGCTATTATAACATATCCGTGGATACGAACTATATCACCCGACCACAAACACGATGGACAGTAAAGGCAAGGTATAACCTAACTGGCTCTTCCGTAGATACAAAAGGAATAGCCGGCGGAGAAAAGCTACGTACCCATTCATCGAACAAAAGCAAAAACACAGTCAGTTTGGCAGGTTCATATTCAGGAATCACATTAGCCCTAACTTTTAACCCCAGCAGCATTGTTGGATGGTATAATGACTTCGAATACAACACCAACGAGTATTACAATCGCATGGGATTCGACATCATCGTACAAAGAGCAAAAAACGTACGAGGATGGACACAGAAGGGCGATGCGCCACGCATAGAACTCGGGAAAGACATGATTAGCCTTCGTTCATTCAACTTCAATTATTATTACGCCTTCAATCATAAGAAGTTCTCATACCCTGCTGCCTTTAGTCAATCATACATACAGAAGCGTTCTGCTGGTAGTTTTATGCTTGGAGCCTCGCTACAATGGCAAAAACTGCACACCTCGGAGAAAACGGATTTGGGCTACAACATCGTACGTCTGAAAGCCGCCAATGTCGGTGTTGGAGCTGGCTACGGATACAATTTCGTCATTAAACGCAACTGGTTGCTTCATACCTCTGCACTACCCACGTTTATCGTTTACAGCCACGCTCGTCAGTGGGCAGGTTCCGATATTCAAAAAATGCCCTACCATTTTCCTGAATTCATCCTAACTGGACGAGTGGCCTTGGTACGCAACTTTGGCCGTTATTTTGCTGGTGGTACGATGGTTTTCAATTATACCCTTATCGGCGATCGCGATAAGCTGCAGGTTGGGAACAACAAATGGCGTATGAGAGCATTTGTTGGAATGCGTTTTTGACATTTCCCTCACTAAAATTTGGAAAACCGATTAAAGTCTGTTAACTTTGCAGTCAGACATTATAATTTTAAAGAAATAACAAAAAATATGGAATTCTTTGATAAAATTCTGAATTGGTATTTCAAACGCAATTCGTTACCTTATTGGTGTATTCTCATACTTGACTGTGCCATTATCTTTGCATCTGCCATTTTTGCCCATTGGATGTTCTACCGTGGTTACCAAACCATGGTACATTTCCATGCCATTTGCAATGTTATGCTCATATACATTCCCATCTGTATATTGTGTTTCAAAATATTTAGTTCCTATGCAGGAATCATACGTTACTCTTCGTTCATTGACCTTCAACGTGTAGCTTTAGCCAACATACTGGCCATGGTGACGATATGGATTCTACACTACCCCATTTATTTCTACCTACCGACCAAACATTTCGACTACTTCAATAGTCGAATGATTATGCTCATGTTCCTGATTGCGACAGTGGTCATGTGGACTATGCGAGTTTTGGTAAAATTACTTTATGATATCACCACTTCCGACAAACGAGCACTGAAAACCTTCATCTATGGGGTGAACGATGGTGGAGTAACATTGGCAAAAAACATACGTGGACAGAAGCCCACACAATTCATACTCCGAGGCTTTATTTCTCCTCAGCCCAACTTTAATCATTCTCGATTAATGGGCGAAAAGGTTTATTGCAAAAGGGACAGGTTAGTGAAAGCCATTGAAAAACATGGTATCGAAGCCGTATTGGTATCCCCCTTACGCATTAAAGAATTTCAGAACGACGAAGCTCTGCAAGACATTCTTATCAGCCACGGAGTACACATCTATATGTTGGAAGAAAGGCTCTACGACTCAAACATGACGGATAACTCCCAAACAAATGAAAAAGTGCCCGAAATGCATGCTATGGTTCTAAAGGAGGTCAGCGTGGAGGATTTGTTGCCACGCGACGAGATTCAAGTCGACATGAAAACTGTCGGAGAGGAACTAACAGGGAAACGCATACTTATCACTGGTGCTGCTGGAAGCATTGGATCCGAAATTGTACGTCAAGTAGCCAACTTCAAACCAGACAGTATGGTTCTCATCGACCAAGCTGAGACACCAGAACACGACATCCGTCTGATGATGGCCAAAGACTTTCCCAACATAAAAGCACAAACCATCGTTACAAGTATTTGCAACCCCAATCGTATGGAACAAATATTCCAGGATTTCCGTCCCGAATATGTATTCCATGCCGCAGCCTACAAACACGTGCCCATGATGGAGGACAATCCAGGAGAGGCTGTTCACAACAATATATACGGAACGAAGGTTATTGCAGACCTCAGTGTAAAATACGGGGTACGGAAATTTGTCATGGTATCAACAGACAAAGCCGTGAATCCCACTAACGTCATGGGATGCTCGAAACGTATATGTGAAATGTATGTGCAAAGCCTTGACCGCAAACTGAAGATGGAGAGATGGGAAAACAAGTTGGAGCAGGAAACCACCCAGTTCGTCACCACACGATTCGGCAATGTTCTGGGTTCCAACGGCAGTGTTATTCCTTTGTTCCGCGAACAAATCAAGAAGGGTGGTCCTGTCACCGTTACCGACCCTAATATCATACGCTATTTCATGCTTATTCCCGAAGCCTGCCAACTTGTTCTCGAAGCTGGAACAAAAGGGAATGGTGGAGAAATATTTGTATTTGACATGGGCAATCCAGTAAAGATTGCAGACTTGGCTAAACGTATGATAAGCCTAAGCGGTGCAAAGAATGTGGAGATAAAGTACACAGGCTTACGTCCTGGCGAGAAACTCTACGAAGAAGTTCTTAACGAACAAGAAGGGACAAAGCCCACCTTCAACAGCAAAATACGCATCGCAAGCATCCGCGAACAAAACTTCGAAGAGATTTGTAAACAGATTGAAGAACTTTTCAGTATAGCTCAACAGTACGATGACATGGAAATCGTACGAAAGATGAAAGAAATTGTACCTGAGTTCAAATCAAACAACTCGAAGTACGAAATATTAGACAAGGAGGAAACAGAAGTTGAAAATTAAATTATGAATATGCTACGTAAACTATCGCTGGCCTTACTGTTTTCCATTTTTAACTTTCAATTTTCAGACCTACAAGCCCAAAACATCATAGATCTTTCTGGCACATGGCAATTTGAGATAGACAGGACTGATGTTGGTATTGAACAACAATGGTACAACCGAGATCTCTCCGACTATATCATGTTGCCTGGCTCTATGCCCGAGCAAGACAAAGGCGATGCGCCATCGCTAGAGACGAAATGGATTGGATCACTCTATGACTCTTCGTTCTACTTCAATCCGTACATGGAGAAATACCGACTTGCCGACAATATCAAGTTCCCATTCTTCCTAACCCCGACCAAACATTACGTTGGTACTGCATGGTATCGGCGCGGATTCTATCTTCCTCAATCATGGAGC
Source organism: uncultured Prevotellaceae bacterium (assembly GCA_947169115.1). GTDB lineage: Bacteria > Bacteroidota > Bacteroidia > Bacteroidales > Bacteroidaceae > Physcousia. Next base: position 205,858 of record CAMVOK010000001.1, on the reverse strand, counting down.
GGAGAACGCGTATTACTCTATCTCGAACGTCCACATATAGAAACAACCGTCTATGTCAACGGAGAACAAGTAGGCCACCAGAAAAGTTTATCAACTCCTCATGAGTTCGACATCTCCGATTATGTTAATTCAGGAGAGCGCAACCACATCGCCATCCGCATATACAATGGTATAGACGGAGTGGGTGTGGGACAGGACTCACACTCTGTCACAGACCAAACACAAGGCGACTGGAATGGCATTACTGGTCGCATAGAACTACAACGCACCCCCCGTGATGCTTGGGTCAACAATGTCCGCATATATCCCGACGTAAACGAAAAAATGGTATCTGTCGTAGCAGAACTGGGCAGCCATCTGCGATTCACAGATGCGACTCCACTCATACACCTCATCATTAGCGACCCGAACAATCAAGTTGTTTTTGATGAGTATTTTATGTATGAGGATCATGAAATGCAATTCGACATCAACCTTGGTAATATACTATTATGGGACGAATTTCACCCCAATCTATACCATTTATCCCTCTCGGTCAATGACCGGGACACCTACGAGAGTGACTTCGGAATGCGAAACATAGCCATCCAAGGCCGTCAGATTTACCTTAACGGGCATCCCATTTTCTTGCGTGGAACTGTGGAAAACTGTACTTTCCCAAACACCGGATACCCCCCAACCGACGAAGCCGAATGGGAACGCATTTTCCGCCAATGCAAAGATTATGGACTTAACCACATACGTTTCCATTCGTACTGTCCACCAGAAGCGGCCTTTGCCGTTGCCGACCGCATTGGTCTATACCTGCAACCAGAAGGTCCTACATGGCCTAACCATGGTGTGAAACTGGGAGCAGGAATGACCATCGACAAATACTTGATGGAGGAAACACAACGCATCTTGGACACTTATGGCAACCATCCCTCATTCCTAATGATGGCATCGGGAAACGAACCTGCTGGGAATTGGGTAAAATATACCAACCAATGGGTTAATCACTGGAAAAAAACAGACCCACGCCGCATTTACTGCGGTGCCAGTGTCGGTGGTGGATGGCAATGGGACGATCTGAGCGAGTATCACGTAAAAGGCGGTGGACGAGGGCTGAATTGGAGTCGTCACGCGCCATCGAGTGACGATGATTATCTCAATGACATACTACGGCCACGTAACTATCAAGGGAAGGAAGACAATAACAGCCCCATTATCGCACACGAGCAGGGGCAGTGGTGTGCCTTTCCCGACTTAAAGGAGGTACGTCTATATACAGGAGTCAACAAGGCGGGCAATTTTGAGATATTTGCCGATTTGCTCCACGATAATGGTATGGAAGGTCAAGCCGAAAAGTTCCTCATGGCAAGTGGAAAGTTACAGACACTTTGCTATAAATACGAGATAGAACGAAACCTAAGAACGCCCGACTATGCTGGATTCCAACTTCTCGGCTTGAACGACTACAGCGGACAAGGCACTGCGCTTGAAGGAGTTCTTAATGTGTTCTGGAAAGAAAAGGGGTATTGTACGGTTGATGAGTGGACTCAATTCTGCTTCCCCATCGTGCCTCTTGCAAAATTCCCAAGATTCGTCTTTAGTTCTGCTGACACATTATCCGTACCCATTGCCATGTACAACGCCTATTATGGCAGGCTTGTTGACGTGGAACCCCGATACACCATTTCCGATGAAAAACGACAGATACTGCATAGTGGCTCGCTGGGCAAGCAAAACATACCCATTGGAAAGACACCCGACATTGGAACCATATCCATGCCGCTGTCACGTTTCCAACAACCAACCAAACTCCTTCTTTCTGTATTCATCGGCAAAGATATTTTTAATTCGTGGGAGTTTTGGGTATATCCGAAAGAACTGGCTGAAATAGATTCCAAGGACATCTATATCACAGACAGTCTCGATGGCATGGCCCAGAGAACACTGGAGAAGGGAGGAAAGGTTCTTATCACTGCTGCAGGAAAGATAAAGTTAGGTAGCGATGTTCGTCAGACTTACCTTCCCGTATTCTGGAATACAAGTTGGTTTAAGATGCGTCCTCCCCACACCACTGGAGCCTATATAGACACCAACCATCCTTTGTTCCGCGAGTTTCCTTCTGATACATGGGGAAATCTGAACTGGTGGGAATTACTGAACAATGCCCAGGTAATGAATCTCACAGCTCTCCCCAAGGAATATCAGTCGCCCATCCAACCCATTGACACATGGCATCTCTCACGAAAACTCGGCATGTTCATAGAAGCTCGTGTAGGAAAAGGAAGCCTGATAATGACAACCATGGACATCAAGAACAATCTCCAAAACCGCCTTGTTGCCCGACAGATGCGCCATGCCATCCTCAGTTACATGCAAAGTCGTGAGTTTGCCCCTTCACTTAAGCTTTCGTTCGATGAAATCAGCGATTTCTTCACCCGTGAGGCACCCAAGGTTGACATGCACACAAATGATTCGCCCGATGAACTTAAGCCAAAATTCAAGTGAGAAGTTGAATTATATTCGACCCTTTCTCGTCATGCCAAAGCTGAAACAAGCTTCGCTTTGGTCATTTGGCTTAACGAAAACGTTGAATTTAACCCACATATAGAAGAAGAAAAGGCCCGATGCACATCGGGCCTTTTCTGTACACCAAAAACAGGAATCACGTCTATGCCAAGCGCTGACGCATTCCCATACGTGCCTCAACGACATTCACAACATAGTCACCCAGTTTTTCGCATTCGTTAATCAAATCCATATAAATTGTACCAACAGCATACGTATATTCGTGATTGTTGATATCACTGATATTCTGTGACTTCAATTGGTTACGATAGTTGTTAATTTCGTTCTCGAGATTCTTGGTACGGTTGATGTCAAATGCCTCCTTGCGACCGCCCATGAGTCTGTTCATTTGCGTCAAGGCCTGATCGGTGAGCTCCATCATCTGATGGATATGCTCGTACTGTTTTTCAATGAAATGGTCTTGCTTGCCCTGATATTTTCGGGATATGGTACGAGCCATGTTGTAACATGCATCACCAATAGACTCAATTTCCGAAATCTCACGAAGCATGGCACGAATCTTGGCCTTGGTATCATCAGAAAGATGAGCATCGGACACCTCGTCGAGATATTTAGCAATCTCTAGTTCCATGCTATCCGATATTCCCTCATACTTTTCTATACGGGAGTACATCTTGTTAAACTGTTTCTCGTCTTTCTCGGTAAGCAATTCGCGCACCATACCGAACATACGCTGAATACGCAGGGCAAACTGCTGTATCTCCTTCTGGGCTTCAAGCACAGAAAGTTCTGGGGTCTTCATGAAGCCAGCAGTAATAAAGTGCAAACGGAAGTCTTCTTCTTCATCCACCTTCTTAGACTTAATCACCCAACAAACCAAACGCTCAATTTGAGGGATGAACCATATCAATATGGCCGTATTTACCACGTTAAAACAAGTATGGAATGCCGCCAGTACAAAACTAAGTTTGGCTGCATTGGCCAAGAACATCTCCGCTCCGACCTTCATCTTGTCTAAGGTGACATCATAGCCCACAAGGCCACAAACAGCATCAACAAAAGGACGGAAAACAAAGAGAATCCAAATAACACCAAAGACATTAAAGAACAGGTGAGCAAGTGCTGCACGACGAGCCTGGGTGTTCGCCGACATAGCTGCCAGATTGGATGTCACCGTGGTTCCGATGTTTTCGCCCATAACCAAGGCAATACCTTGATAAATGGGCAGTGCACCACTTGAACAAAGTATCATGGTGATGGCCATCACGGCAGCAGATGACTGAACACAGAACGTGAGCACACCACCCAGCAACAAGAATATGAGGGTAGTAGAAAACGAATTGGGGTCAAATGAGGCAAAGAAATCAAGCACGACCTGATTCTCACCCAAATGCATATCCTGGCCTGTTGCCCTCAATGTAGCCAAAGCAAAGACAAGGAAAGCTATGCCAAAAAGGAAATCACCGATATAGCGGTAACGCTTCTGATATATCAATATAATACCCACGAAAAAAGCAGGGAAAGCCAAGTTGCTAACGTCAAACGATATTCCTGCCGACATAATCCAAGCCGTTAGCGTAGTACCGATGTTGGCTCCCATGATAACGGAAATGGCCTGAGCCAGCGTCAACAGACCAGCGTTGACGAAAGACACCGTCATCAGGGTCGTAGCCGTTGACGATTGCACTGCAGCGGTTACGAAGGTGCCCGTGAGCATACCCGTGAAACGATTAGTAGTCATTGCACCCAAAACGTGTCGCAACTGTGGACCCGCCATCTTCTGAAGTGCTTCGCTCATCGACTTCATACCGAACATTAACAAAGCCAATGACCCCAGAAGTTTAAAAAGTACTAAATAAGACATAAAAAAAGGTTAAAAATTGTGTATTCCGATGGCGAAGATAAGAAAATCAAGCGAAATACGAAAGCGTAGGACAAAAAATCTTTGCCATACGCGTAATATCACACAAAAAAGAATGTTTGAGAAAGATTTTTCTAACCTATTAATTCTCTGAACTGGAAAGAGCAGAAACGAGTTCGTCTATGACATGGGGGAAATGTGTCATTTCCAACTGATGTTCCTTCTCAGCAATATCGTCCACCGTATCATCGGGCGACAAAGCTACAGGAAACTGAGCAATGATGTCACCTCCATCACAAATAGGACTTACATAGTGAACCGTCATTCCCGTCTCCAGTTCGCCAGCAGCCTTCACTGCCTCATGTACGTGATGGCCCCACATGCCTTTTCCGCCATACTTGGGGAGCAAAGCCGGATGAAGATTGACGATGCGACGAGGATAGGCATCAATAAGATAATTCGGTATCAAGGGAAGGAAACCAGCCAATACAATCATATCTATCCCATAGTGTTGCATCAAGGGAAGTACATTAACGGCATCTGCCAGTTCTGCCTTGGTCACTACCGTTGTGGACACGCCCAAACGCTCTGCCCTAACCAAAGCATACGCATCCGCCCGATTGCTTACAACGAGAGGAATCTCTACGTCCTCCCGACCCTGAAAATAGCGTATCAGGTTCTCACAGTTTGTACCTCCGCCCGATACGAAAATCGCCAGTCTTTTCTTTTTCATATCCACTTCCTGTTAAGCAAAAAGGAGGAACATCTGTCTATTGTTCCTCCTTTTCCCTGCTGGCGGAGAGAGAGGGATTCGAACCCCCGGTGCCTCTCAGCACGCCGGTTTTCAAGACCGGTGTAATCGACCACTCTACCATCTCTCCAGAATCACTTACCATCTGCATGTTGCAACAGATACCCCCTTGCGAGGACTTCTCCTCGGAAAAGCGGTGCAAAGATACGAAAATAAATTAAATCCGAAAAATTAATACTTAAAAAATATTGCTTTTGTGACTATTTATTACCCAATCGTATCAAAAAAAGTCCTACGGCAATCCAGAAGAACTCACGCAAACGGGTTATCAGTCCCGTGAGCACTCCATAAGCGCCACTCATACGCATAACATCGGCCACCAAGGCCAAACCTCCTTCACGGGCACCCATCTGCATGGGTATAAAGAAGAAAAGATTGGAAAAGAGACTGACAAATGCCTGAATCAACACACAATCCCAGAAATTGACATCGGAGGTAAATATGAATAGTATGAACTGTATCTCAAAACAGCCAACCATACGTGCCAGGAATTCCAACAAGAGACTCCAATAAAAGGTAACTCGTCGCTGAGCATGCAGGGCGGCAATCTGGCTATCTACCTTACGTATTCCCTCAGCATACTTTTCCTCCAGATGTCTCAATCGCACACCCAACCATGGCATATGAGAGAAGAAGTGCAACACATGCAGAGCCAACCCGTCGTGGTATCCCTTGAGGAAGAAATAAAAGCCCAAGGCACAAAACAACATGAATAGACATAATACAGGAGTCATGGACCACGATAACTCCCCCCAATAACGGATAAAAAAAACACCCAGGCTGAAAAGCCAAAAGCAGAAGTGGGAAAAGATGTGCATCATTGCATACAGGATGACACTGCTGGCCGCCTTGGCCTTTCCGACATAGGCAGTAAGTTCCATGATGCGATAGGGTTCTCCCCCGAGCAAACCGACAGGGGTCACATAGTTCAGGGCATAGCCTGATATGGTGTACTTGAGTACACGCCAGAAACCCATTTTCCTATTCTCCCCGTCGTTGATAATCACACGCCAAGCGCAGGCATTCATCGCATAAATGGGCACCCACAATAGGATGACTGCCGGCAGCCACACACCGGCACGGCGTACATGGTACAGCACCTCTTCCCACGACATATGGAACGTCAGCAACATCACCACGATGGCCGATACACCTATAAATAGGAATATATTTCGGTACCTATTTGTCATTTATTCGGTACGGCGAGGCGGACGGCGCTCGTCTTCGCGACGGTCATGGTAGAGTTTAGGAAGGGGATTACCATGTGCCTCATCATAGAACTGACGGTTGCGCCATATGTCAACAGCCGTGAACAAAGCCTGACGGAACGAGTTCTCATCGGCCACTCCCTTCCCTGCAATGTCATAGGCTGTACCATGGTCGGGGCTCGTCCGCACAATCGGAAGGCCAGCCGTATAGTTCACGCCATCGTCCATGGCCAACGCCTTGAACGGAGCCAGTCCTTGGTCGTGATACATAGCCAATACGGCATCGAAGTGTTCGTAGGCACGAGTTCCGAAGAATCCATCAGCTGCGTATGGACCAAAGGCTGAGATGCCCTCAGAAATAGCCTGTTCCATAACGGGACTCAGCACATCCTGCTCTTCACTTCCCAACAGACCATTTTCACCAGCATGTGGATTTAGGGAAAGGACAGCTATGCGCGGAGCAGAGAGTGCGAAGTCGCGCTTCAAAGCCAGATTTAGAATGCGCAACTTGGTCATCACACGGTCTGCCGTCACTGCCTGTGCAACCTGACTGATGGGCAGATGGGTTGTCACCAAGGCCACGCGAATACGCTCGTTCATGAGTATCATCAGAGCCTCATTTCCTTCACCGACATGGTTCTGTATATATTCCGTATGGCCGGGAAAACGGAAGGTGTCGCTTTGTATCGTATATTTGTTAATGGGAGCAGTCACAAGGACATCAATCTTTCCCTCTTTATAGTCTGCCAGAGCACGTTCCAATGACTTGAGCGCTTGCTGTCCTGCCTCCCCCGATGGAGACCCAAGTTCTATCTTCACCTCAGCATCGTCCACAACGACCATGTTCAGACGGTCGGGCTGCACGTCATCAGCAGTTTGGATGGCAGCAAAGTTCGTAGTCAGGTTTAGCCCCTTGCGATGATAGGTAGCAATACGGGGATTACCATACACTACGGGTGTGCACAACTCCAACATGGTGGGTTCGGCAAAAGTCTTTAAGATAATCTCGTAACCTATTCCGTTGGTATCGCCCTGTGTGATACCGATGCGGATGCGTTCGTTTTGTTCCATATTTCTTGTCTTGTTTTTAATGATATTATAATGGGATAAAGTGAATCAATGGGATTATTTGTGGGAATCATCGGTAGAAGTGTCCGTTTCCTCCTCAAGCGATGTTTCTATCTCACTTGCCTGTTCCTCTGGCAACAAAAGCATGTAGAGAGCACCCTCCATGCGTCGCATCAGTCCTCGTTTCATTTTCTCAGGAGCAAAGACAAAGCCTTCCACGACTACCACACGATTGTTCTCAGTATCTACTCGGAAATGGGCCACAAAGGGACCGCCCATGGCATCGTTCCTCATATACCAAAGGCCACGGGCTTCCATGGCATACTTATGATGAACAACAATGGGACGCACATCGGTAAATGCAGTATCAGTCTGCATGTACATATCTGGGTCGGAACCAGGCATGTTGATGCGCAACACCGAATCACGCTTGTGGAGGATGTACCGTTTATTGAATGTCTCAGGTCCCTCGTAGGGATAGGCATACATCATCATGCAGACCTGACCTGTCGGAGTATTATTGGTAGTCCAGAAAAAGTCCTTGCCTCTTTTGTAGTTCTTTAGTTCCTCGGGGGCACGGAGTTCGCAGCCAAATATTTCCTGAGCCAAGTCGTAAGTCAGTTTGGAGTATTTTCTACTCAAATCCTTACACAGGCGGTTTATCTCCATCTTTGTGAAGAAGTCTATGATGTCCTGACCATGTTCTGCAACATACTCAGCAAAAGCCTCCTTCGAGTTGCTCCGTATGCGCAGGATGACCTGGTCACGGGCATACACATTACGCACGAACTTCATGCGTGTGGTGGTGTACACCGTGGGATCGATATCCACCTCTATGATATTCCGGAAGATGCTGAGCGTTCGGTTCATATCCTTGGGAGCCACTTGGGAAATATGGAACGACCGTTCGGGCTGTGGCAAACCAGGGATGTCAGTGTCGAGAACATCGAAGAGGGCACGTCCCTCGGGAGCATCCCAAGCATCTTTATCCATCACGACGAGGACTTCATAGGGTCGTCCACTGGCCGAAGGGGTGGCCAGATGACCATTTTGACAAGAGACGAGGAGCAATAAGAAGAGACCCACTCCCCACCCCCTCCATGTGAGGGAGGGGAGTATATACGTCCGCAGATTGTCTATTGTATTCATATTCTTGTTTTTACTCTTCAGCTTTATTTGTAACCATTCCCTCCCTCACAAGGAGGGTTAGGGTGGGTCTTTAGTTTGTTTTCTGCGTATTCAGTAGTCCACAAGCTGCCATGATGTCCTCCCCCCGACTGGCACGTATGGTAGCAGTCACCCCATGGTGTGACAGATAGTCTCGCAGGCGAACCATCGTCTCCTCCCCTGCCCCACGGAAAGGCGCATCGGGAATGGTATGGAAACGGATAAGGTTGACCCGGCAATGGAGCGGTGCCAACAAGCGCACCAGTTCCTTGGCATGTGCCTTGGTGTCGTTCAGTCCTTCAAAAACGATATACTCAAACGACAATCTCCGTTGTCCTGCCCAATCTTCCTGCGCCAATTGTGGAAGGAATTCCGTAAGAGAAAAGGATTTCTCGGCTGGCATCATCTCGGCCCGTTGTATAGGGAAAGGATTGTGGAGGGAAACAGCAAGATGGCACTGACTCTCACGCAGGAAACGTTCCATACCCTTCCTCAGTCCTACAGTGCTTACCGTAATGCGCCTCGGGCTCCATGCCATGCCATACGATACGGTCAACAACTCCGTTGCCCTAAGCACATTGTCCAAATTATCGAAAGGCTCGCCTTGCCCCATGAAAACAATGTTTGTCAGTTGCTCCCATTCGGGCAAGGAATATATTTGGTTCAAGATGTCATTCACAGTGAGTTGCCCCTCGAATCCCTGCCGACCCGTCATACAGAACCGGCAGCCCATCTTACAGCCCACCTGACTACTTACACATAGTGTAGCCCTATCTCCGTCAGGGATAAAGACAGACTCTATGAAATGTCCGTTTCCTGTCGGGAACAGATACTTCTTTGTCCCATCAACAGAGGTCTGGCAAAGCGTGGCTTCGCGTCGTCCCACCTCATAGCGCTCCTTCAGTTGTTCGCGTCCCTGTTTGGAGAGATTTGTCATCTCGTCTATAGAGGTTGCCCCTTTCTGGTATATCCACTGCGCTATCTGCCCCGACGCGAAACGTGGCAGCCCCGTAGCTTCAGCCACGGGGCGCAGTTCTTCAAGGGTCTTACCAAGTAACGTTTCCTTCATCGAGGGCAAAAAAACTTATCGTGGACCACCTCTGTTTCAACATCTAAATTTACTTAATGTAGAACGAACTACCTACGCCGACGCCACCCTTGCGCAGATTGCCGTATTTGCCATTACCTATGTAATCCTCCGTCCACATACGGGAATAGCACTGGAGTCCTTGCTCGTCTTTGTAGATATAGTAGCCATAGACATTACGGTTCACAGGTACAAGTCCCTTCATCTTCACATCCCATTGGTTGCTCGTGATAATGATATCCACAACATCTGCATCGTCGGCCTTGGCCACCGCCAAAGCTTGTGCCTTCAGCGATGCGTGCATACTACCAGCAGCAGGACGGGGCTTGCGTTCTATGTTCTCGGGGTTGTTGGCCTCACAGGCTTTCTCGACAGCATTGGCGTACATGCCGCTTCGGTTATACACCACTCGCAACGCTGGATCTACCTCATAACCACATTCCTGCATTACGATGTGCAGCTGATAAGAGAGTGTTTGCCACTTGCGCATACGGATGTAGGAATCCTTGGCCTGAGCCAACTCCTCGGCATTGAGGAACACGCCATCACCCTTGTAAGTAGTGAATCGGAAAGCACCGTCCTTCTGCATGACATAGTAACCTATGCCACCGCCCTGGCGGCTCTGCACCATGTAATAGGCCTCATCGGGGGTAAGCGTTCCGTTGCTGGTCATGGAATTGCTTACGCACATGTTCAGCACTTGGTTCATGTTCCAGAAGAAACCTATGAAACGGCCATTCTCTTGCTGTGCATCGTAACTATCTGCCCCGTTGGCCTTGATGATGGAGGCATTTTCGCGGAAACGGGCAAACATTTGGTCGTGCAAAGTACTGATTTCTTCGTCACTCACGTCGGCGATGTTCATGAGGAAGTCGCGGAGACCCATGTTATCTTTGTACCTGGGCGAATCGCTGACCATGGGCCAGGGAGCCGCTGAGCGTTGGGTTTGCGACTGTGTAGTCATAGGGGTCTCTGCAACTCCTTCAGTAGTTCGGCGATTGGCCCCCTCCACTGTCTGGGTATTGGTACGGGTGTTTGTAGTTTGGGTTACTTTCTGCTTTGCGCCCTTGGCCAGGCCTTTCAGGCCGCTAAACTGTGCACGAGCTGGCATCGTCACCACAAGTGTTGCCAGCAAAATCATCCATTTCATTGTGTTTTTCATAACTCTATGAATTATGTTTATTGTATATGGGTACAAAGATAAAATAAAGTAAGCGTATTACCAAATTTATTCGGGTAATTCAGCGCATCCCGTGTCTGCATGGTCATGCAACTGTTCCCACTGCTGAGCCGCATTCCCTATGCTTTCACTATGCCCATTGAGGGCGGCAAAGGGGGTAAACTGAGCAGCACGTTGCATCATCGTCATACGCGGATGACGCTTCGAAGTCGGGTGCTCCAAGTTTATGATATCGTCGTATTCGCAATTATCCATCATGAATTGTGAATTGTGAATTATGCATTGTGAATTATGAATTATGAATTATGCATTGAATTAAGCTCACGCCTTGTGTCCTCCTATCTGCCTGTTTCTCTCTTTGGCCGTGGCTCCTTCGGCAAAATTCAAGCCACGCAATATGGCATTCTTTCCAAAACGCTCCTTAATTTTCAGTCGTGCTTCCTGCAGTCGGCGTTCCTTGGCCAACGACATTTCTTGCTTCTCTTTCTCCCGTGCCAGTGCCTCATAGTCGGTAAACAAATCAAGTTGGCAGGGCTGGATGTTTTTACAAAGTGTTTCCTCGGCTACCACATGATTGACCGTCAAGTTGAGCCTCCGTATGAATAGCGAAGGGTTTACGATACGGTCGAATATCTCCAGTGTAGCCTCCGTGATAATCTGCATCGATGAAGTCGGTTCTTTAAGATTAGCCATACCATGGGCAGGCTTGGGAACCAGTCGGCCATAGTAATCCCTCACAATATCACCATCATAGCCATTTCCCGTTTTACGTCCTCCATCTGACATTTGAGATTTTACATTCTCAACATCGTAACCCACATAGAGCGTAATTTGGTCACAAACCAAACGTTTGCTCACCAACTGCAGCGACATACCGTCGGCCATCTCCTGCACCACCACACGGGCTTTCTCCAACGTGTAAGGTTCCGTCAGCACCTGACCGCTGGAGAAGGAGTTTGTCTCAGGCCGATACCGTTTGATGTAGTCTATCGTGCATGGCTCCCATCCCCAGGCATGGTCGATAAGGAGCTCGGCATTCACCCCAAACATTCGGTATAGCAACTCCTCGTTCCGTATCGACATGCGTGCCAATCTTCCCATCGTATCAATACCATAGAAAGCCAACTTAGAAGCTATTCCACGTCCCACACGCCAAAAATCGGTAAGCGGACGGTGATTCCACAATTGGCGACGATACGACATCTCGTCCAGTTCAGCCATGCGCACCCCATCCTCATCCGGCTGGGCATGTTTGGCCATGATGTCCATGGCCACCTTACAAAGATAGAGATTCGTGCCAATGCCCACCGTAGCGGTAATACCCGTTTCTGCCAACACATCCTGCACCATGCGCTTTGCCAACTGCTGCGCCGTCATCTTGTATGTGGCAAGGTAATTCGTCACATCCATCATCACCTCGTCTATGCTATAGACATGTATGTCCTCTGCCGATACATAGCGCAGGTATATTTGATAAATGCGCGTGCTGTACTCAATATAAAATTTCATGCGCGGCGGAGCAATGATGAACGGCACCCTCCTCGCCTTCTGACGGACCTCAAACAATCGTGCCCGTCCAGGAATGCCAAACCGCTTCAGTGCAGGGCTCACAGCCAGGCAGATGGTCTTGTCCGTGCGCGACTCATCCGCCACCACAAGATTGGTGGTCAGTGGGTCGAGTCCCCTTTCCACACACTCTACAGAGGCGTAGAACGACTTCAAGTCTATAGCTATGTACTGGCGCACTTATGTCTCCTTCAAATATACATCTATACAAGACAAAGGTAAATATAAAATATGGCATGAGCAAACCATCACCAAAGATTTTTCCACAGGAAGTCTCTCATCTCCGATAACTACTGAATAAGTAAAACCTTGAATTCCAGTCCAAGACTATATAATACAAAAACAGGGAAGGTCGCACAATGTGACCATCCCTGTTTCGTACATGAGGAATAAAGTTAATCCATGTGGAAGAGTTCGGGCAGGGGGATGGTGACAGGCGAATTGTCGGGATTCGTCTCCATTATGTCGGCCATCATGTCCCACCAGCGTTGGGTGATGGGATCTACCTGAGTGGTATCCTGCGAGTTCCCTTCACCCGAACATTCCTGATAAGCGAAAAGAATGTTGGTGTCGCGGTCCCAGTAGATACTGTAGTTGCCCACACCCTGGTCCTTAATCATTTGTTTCAGTTCTGGCCAGATGGCGGCATGCCGTCTCTGGTACTCATCCTCAAAGCCAGGCTTGAGGAACATCTTGAATGCAAAGCGTTTCATGGTGTAAAAAGGAGTTAAAAGGAAGTTAAAGGGAAGTTATCGGCCTTTCAGGCCTTGGAAGTTAAAGGGACGACACTTTTGTAGGGCGTTTTACCCAGTCTAATACTATCGTCCTTTTAACTCCCCTTTAACTTCCCTTCCATTCTGTTATATTATTTCGGAAGATTAAACGCACGACTCATTTCTGCCATTTGTTCGTCGCTCATACCTTCTGGCTCGTGGCCGAGAGCACGACTCTGGATGTAGATGAGTGCACTCTTGTTGAGGACATCAATTTGGTCGAAGGCAGCCATTACATCAACATCAACGGCAAAAACACCGTGTTTTTCCCACATCACTACATCGTAATCGTCGTCAATGGTGCGGATGGTAGCCTCGGCCAGTTCTGTGCTACTGGGCAGCATGTAGGGCACCATACCCAAGCCACGAGGACAGAAAGCCTTCGTTTCGGGAATCATCGACCAGAGCATACGTGTGGCCACATCCTTATTCATCCACTTCTGGCTGTGGGTCAAAGCCACGAGCTCGATGGGATGGGTGTGTACGGAGGCACGATAGGGCGAACCCTTTGCCAAAAGATAATTGTGTACAGCCAAATGACTGGGCAGTTCCGAGGTAGGACGCACAGGATTGTCGGCTATCATCTCATATGAAGCACAATCATCGAGGATGCGGATGATGCTGCCGTTCTCCATCGGACGACGGGCAAGGTCGCGCATACGCATGTTCGTTCCCTTACAATAGAAGTAACACCCTTTCAGGTGGGGCAAGGTTAGTCCGATGGGGGTCACAGGACCAATAGCTGGCATCTGACGTACCTCATCGTCGATATATTCTGTTACGTTCACGGTGATGTTGCCACCGTTTCTTTCGGCCCATCCCTTTTGCCAGAGGTATCCAGCCACTTCGGCCACTTTTTCTACTTCAGCCCTCAGTGCGGGGCGGCCTTCCAATATAGAGACCCCACCCCCCTGCCCCTCCCGATGGAGGGGAGTAGTTGCGTTTGAAGATTGTGTGATATTCATTATAAAATAGATTTAGATGTTTATTATCTTTTATGATTCTTTATGTGTGTATATACTCCCTCCCCTCGGGGAGGGTTAAGGGGTAGGGGCTATTCCCCATATCTTTCCATCGTGATTTGCTCCAGCGATTTTCCCCGTGTGTTGGGAGCACCTATCACACCTACGATGAGGGAGAGCAACAGCAGAACAATCATGCACCATGCAGCAAGGGTGAAGCCCTCACCATTTTCACCGTAGATGTAGGTGAAGACAAGTCCCCATACTGCTGACAAGCCCCGAACAAGGAAGAACATCAAGCCTTGGGCACCAGCACGAAACTTTGCAGGGAACAGCTCACTGCCCCACAGTGCATAAAATATCTGTACACTCAGACCTCCTTCGATACCCCACAGTATTGCAAAGGCCCAAAGAGAGGTCGTACTGCCGATACCTGTACTGACAACCATAGCCCAAGGTGATATGGCTATGAGCAGACCAAGTACATATATGAACTTATGACTTGTGCGGTCTATATACTTAGAAAGAACTGCCGTGGTAACAACAGTGCAGAACCACAGGACACAACTCAGCCAGTTAGCCTGCTCGTTACTTACGCCACCAGCCGTCTCATAAATATGAGGCAGGAAGAAACCCATCACAGAGGCCACAAGGTTCCATGTGAGGTAGATGATGGCAAGGAACGCAACAGTTTTAACTGCAATCTTGTTGGTAAACAACACTTTGATGTTTTCCACAATGCCACTCTTCTTCTCCTCCTTGTTTGCTTTAAACTCGGCACTTTCCTCCAGTTGGCGTTGCAGGTTCCAAGCAATGAAAGCAACAACAAAGAGGGTAAAGAAAACCACACGAGAACTGAATACCTCTACGGCTGCAATAGCTGCATCTGCACCAATAACAGTGTGAGCCAACGATTCTACTATATCATACAGATATCCACCAGGAGCAAAGAACATACCAAAAAGTAGAATCACCATAGGGCCTACACCCCATGACATCTGAGAGATGCAGATATTGCGCCCACGGTTGTTAACCTCCGAACTCTCGGATATGTATGTCCACGAAGCTGGCACACCTACGCCAACAGATATGCCAGTAATGAGGAAACCGCAGAGCAACATCGGGAAATTGACAGAAAACATGATTATCAACACTCCCAACATGTACACCAACAGGTTGTACGTGAAGATAAACTTGCGTCCGAACCTGTCGGCAAGAAAACCGCCGATGATGGCACCGATGGCAGCTCCCAAAGCGTTGGCACTGATGGCATTGAGCCAACCAAGGTGCATTTCACTCAGTCCTAAGTAGTTTTTCCATAGCGTTATGCCGCTGGCTCCTGCTACAATGGCACCCGCATCGAGATAGTTGTTGAGAGACACCGCCAGGGTGCTTTTCAAACTTCCTTTTTTAGCCATTCTTGTCGTTATTACATAATCTCGTTATGACAAATTCTCAGCGGCACACGACCTCACACTCAATATTGAAGATCTTGGCCACCTTCAGCAGGGTGTCGATGTGATGCCCCACGGCGGCTGCCATGTGATGAGTAGGTCCGGTCTCGCTCCACTTGTTCACGAACTCGCGACAGGGCAGCGAGAACTTGGTGCGCATGTTGGTATCGCCAAACATGAAGATGGGACCCTCCTCGTTCACGCCCTCGGCTACGACAAACTTGAACACACCGTTCTTGTCCTGCGTGATGGCCAGGTAGGTGACGGGACCCGTAGGGGGATAGAACTGCGTGAGGTAGCCACCGCCGCTCTTTCCGTGGAACACAGGCACAATCTTCATCGTCGGCTTGCGAGCCTGCGAGATATCGAAGTCGCCCGAGCCGGAGTGACCGATGATGCAGATGTCCTTCGGGAAGTCTATCGAGTACATCTCGGCCAGCGTACCTGTGCCGCTAATGGTCTTCAAAATGCTCATGGCCATGGCCACCTTCATGTCGCCCTCCACAGCGCAGGCCGTGTGCTGCTTGATGAGCATGGAGAAAGCCGGGATGAGCATGGAGTCGAGTTTCCCTGCCACACCCTGGGCAAAGCCGTCATAGTGGGAGGCTATCATGCCCAGACGTTCGTCCTTCACCCACTGTTCGAATGCTACCACATACTTGGCCATGTCCCACACCTTCTCCACGGTGCCGCCGCCTTCGATGTCGAACGTAGCCAATATGTCCTCAGCTTTCTGGCGAATGGCCGCTTCGTCAGTAATATTGTCGGCAATGGCCCACATCTTCTCCCAATCGAACTGCTTGGTATAGACAAACATGCGGTGGTAGAGATTAGTTTCGTCGATGTACAGGTCCATCATGCCGGGATAGGGACGGCCTATCTGGGCAATGTTGGTATCGCGGAAACGGCGGCGTACCTGAGCGGCGCGACACCAGTCGTCTATTTCGCGCTGTACCTCGGGGTCACCGCCTTCCACCACACCAGTGATGACGGCCGAGCGCTTGCCGGCACGGTTCAGGTCAGCCACCATCTCACCGATGGCACCGCAGGCATAAAGTTCACCCAGCCATGTAGGTATGTCGGTCTTGGCATAGTCGGGAGCCAGTTTCTTCTGCACGTTCACGATAATCACGGGCACGTCCAGGTCGCGCACGGCGGGCAACATATTGTAGGAGGTACAGTAAGTGAGCATCTGCAGGATGACGAGATCGACGTCGGCTGCACGAAACTTGTCACCGGCGGCCATCGACTGTTCCTTGGTGGTGACCATACCACCGTCCACGAGTTCTATCGTGTCGGGCAAGGTTTGCTTGAATGCTTCATACTGGGCCTCGAATTCGGGCACAAGCTGGGGAAACTGGGGCAGATAAGCCTGCAGGGCTATGGAGAACACCCCCACACGGGCTTTGGTTTCAACTAATGGTTTACTCATAATGTTGATATTATTAGATTTATTGTTTCAGATATTCGGAATAATGGGAGGACGGAGCGACGCAAGGAAAAAAACAAATCTTCACGCCAAGCCCAGGAACCGCTCATAGGCAGCATCCCACTCGGGGGTATGGTTGGGCATGTAAGTCTTCAGTTCCACACTCTTTGCAACAATGCGACGCATGTCTGCCAGCGAACCTACTCCTCCAGCAGTACGTACCTGAACCATAGTATTACCCAATGCCGTACCTTCGGCAGGCCCTGCAATGACAGGTAATCCCGTTGCATCGGCTGTCATCTGCATCAAATGGACGTTCAACGAACCTCCACCAATGACATGGAGTTTCCGGATATTGAAATCAGCCATTTCATCGAGGATTTCCAATATCTGACGATACCGGAGTGCCAACGAGCGGAAGATACAACGCACATAGTCGGCGGCGCACTCTGGTTCCGGTTGGTTGGTCAGATTGCAGAACCGACGTATGGCTGCAGTCATGCTGTCGGGATGGGCAAACATTGGGTCGTCAGGCTGAATAAGTCCGTCATACGACGAGGTGTGACACAGGGCATTCAGTTCGTTTACATCCTGTGGGATATCAGTACATTGACCATTAGACCATTTACCATTTACCATTTGGCTAAACTCGCGGCGGCAATTCTCAAAGAGCCATAGTCCGCAGATGTTCTTCAGGAAACGTGTCGTACCGTCCAATCCACCCTCATTGGTGAAATTATGTTCAAAACTCTTATCATTAATGATGGCGTGACGGCTCTCAATGCCCAGAAGTGACCATGTTCCACAGGACAGGTAAGCATAATCCTCATCCTCCGCAGGCACAGCTGCTACGGCCGAAGCCGTGTCATGTCCTGCTACACAGACCACGGGCACAGGACCAAGCCCCGTAGCGGTCTGGACTTGTGGAGTAAGGGTGCCAGCGCAGTGGCCAGGCTGGACGAGGGTACCCAGTTTGTTGCGACCCAGTCGCAACGTACCCAACAGGTCCTCGTCAATGTCGCCCGTTTGTGGGTTGAGCATCTGGCTGGTGCTCAGGATGGTGTATTCACAGACGTTTTTGCCCGTGAGCATATATGTGAGAGCATCTGGAATGAAAAGTATCTTTTCAGCCACATCAAGGGCGGTGCACCCATTACGGCGTAGCGTTTCGAGCTGGAACAGGGTGTTGAAAGGCATAAACTGAATACCGGTACGGTCATATAATTCCCGGGCTGGCATGTATTCTTGAAAGAAACGTTCCACCGCTCCGTCTGTATGACTGTCACGATAGCAGTAAGGCAAGCCTAACAGTTGACCATCCTTTCCAAAGAAGGCCACATCCACACCCCACGTATCAATTCCAATACTTGTCAGTGTAATACCCTCCTCAGCCACTTGTCGAAGTGCAACAAGAATCTCGTTGTAAAGATGAGGCAGATTCCAGAAAAGATGTCCGGAAATAGGTATCTGGGGATTACGGAAACGCGTGAACTCACGCATGAAAACTCGCTCCCCATCGAAAGACGACAACACCGTGCGTCCACTGGTAGCACCAAGATCTACAGCTAAAAAATACTTTTTCATCATTAGCGATTCATTTTACTCACGATAGCAAAGTTACGAAAAGTCGAGCGCAGAACAAAACAAATACGTTTGTTTTTTTACCGAGACGGAGTAACTTATCCAAAGTTACAAAAAAATGAGAGAAAATCCTTATTCTTTCCTGCTTTTTCTGTAAATTTGCAGGAAAACAACAAAGATATGACTCATTCCATCATCGATTGCTTCATTCCCTACGAAAGTGAAGCGCAGGTAGAAACCACCGTCAATCAACTACGTAACGACTCGAATGTCAACAAAATACACTTCATCCAAGAACCTCCATTCTCTACACGTGCTTTAAGTGAGATTGCCAATCTGACTCAGGCACGCTACACTTTGATATACACAAAGACATGGCCCCTGCAACTGGGTTATGAGGCTCTCACCCGTCTGGTTACTATTGCCGACGACAGCGGAGCCTCGCTTCTTTATTCCGACCACTACACCATGCTCCCCGACGGCAGTCGTGAGCGCCGTCCCCTCATTGATTATCAACTGGGATCTGTGCGCGATGACTTTGCTATGGGCTCGCTACTTCTCATTCGCACGGAAGGGCTGAAACGATATTTCCAACAAGAAATGGTACATCCCTACCAACATGCCGGACTATACGACCTACGACTCTTTCTAAGTCAAGAATGTCTGCCTCTGCATGTAAACGAATATCTCTATACAGAAGTTGAGACCGACACCCGTCTGAGCGGACAAAAACAATTCGACTATGTCGATCCCCAAAACCGAGCACGGCAAGTGGAGATGGAACGTGCCGTCACCCGGCATCTACGCCACATAAATGCCTACATGGCAGCCGGCGAATATAACCAAATTATACTTGACCGAGAGGAAATGCCTGTAGAGGCCAGCGTTATCATCCCTGTGCGCAACCGTGTTCGCACTATCGAGGATGCCGTGCGCTCTGCTCTCTCGCAGGAAACCACATTCCCCTTCAACGTTATTGTCATCGACAACCATTCGACGGACGGGACAACGGAGGTGCTGGACGCTTTATGTAGAGGAGAGAGGAGAGAGGAGAGGGGAGAGAGAAATCATGAATCAGTTCAAAATAATTCCCAGGGAGATAATTCCCAGGGAGAAAATGTATCCTCTCTCCACTCTCCTCTCTCCACCCTCCACCATATTATACCCGAGCGTGACGACCTGGGCATCGGTGGATGCTGGAATCTGGCCATTCACGACCCTCGCTGTGGACGGTTTGCTGTTCAACTGGACTCCGACGACCTTTATTCTTCCCCCCAAACCCTGCAACGCATCGTCGATACATTCTACAAGGAGAATGCGGCCATGGTCATCGGCTCATACCGTATGTGTAACTTCCAGTTAGAGACCTTGCCTCCCGGACTTATTGACCACAGCGAATGGACGGAGGCCAACGGTCGCAACAACGCCCTCCGCATCAATGGTCTGGGCGCACCTCGTGCTTTCTTTACCCCGATTCTCCGCCAAATCCAAATTCCCAACACCAGTTATGGCGAAGATTATGCACTAGGACTGATGCTCAGCCGTCGCTATCGGATTGGGCGCATCTATGACGAACTATACCTCTGTCGCCGATGGGAAGGCAATAGCGATGCCGCACTTTCCACGGATGCCGTAAACCGCAACAACCTGTATAAAGACAGTTTGCGTACGTTGGAAATCCGTGCGCGTCAGCAATTAAACAAGCTCTGGCAGCATGAGGTAAATGCCGATGAAATCGAGGATTTTCACGCTTCAGAAGTTGCCAATTGGGCTTTGGCAGCAGAAAACTACGCTGCCTTGGCAGAGGTGCAGACTAGAGATTTAGAAATTAAGAATGAAGAATTAAGGATTAAGAATGAAGGACAGGAGAGCAATAACCCTTCACCCTTCACCCTTCCCCCTTCACCAACGTTGGCTGTTCAGTGGAATCCCAAGCGGATTATCAGCACAGGAGCAAAGGTGGATGCCAAGACGATAAGCGAGCGCCCATGTTTTCTGTGCAATCACAACCGCCCCAAGGAACAGCACTGCCTGCCCACAGAAAAACACTATGAAATATTATTGAATCCCTACCCCATACTACCTGGTCATCTGACTATTCCTACACGCCGACATCTCCCCCAAGCCATTTATACACACTTCAATACACTGCGCCATCTGGCTTGGAACATGCCACAACATATCATTTTTTATAATGGCCCCGAATGCGGAGCCTCCTGCCCCGACCATTGCCATCTTCAGGCTGGTCATCGTGGCATATTGCCCATCGAAAAGGATTGGAAACACTACGACACGCAACTGACGAAACTCTATCCCATCACCCCACAGCAAGAAGCCGCCATCGAAGAGGCAGGCAACAAACGGGGTTGTGGACTTTATCTGCTCACCTCATGGGTCTGCCCGGTTTTTGTCATCCGTTCACTGCCTACAGCTCCCGACAGCGTGCTTTGCCAACGGTTGTACGACGCAATGCCCATACCCGAGGGCAGTCCGGAACCTCGCATGAACATCATCTCATGGCATCAGGAATGGGGGGCTGGCCGAGAGGATGAAATCATCACACTGGTATTCCCACGCAAGAAACATCGCCCCGATTGCTACTATGCAGAAGGAGAGGAGAAGATGCTCGTCAGCCCGGGTGCACTGGACATGGGTGGACTCATCATCACCCCACGAGAAGAAGACTTCCGACGGATAACCCCTGAAATGGCCGTCAACATCCTGCGTGAAGTGACTATGACCGAGGAGGAACTACAACCCGTTATTGAGATAATTAAGGGGGAAGAATTAAAAACGAAGAATGAAGGAGAAGAAGACAAAAACCCTTCATCCATTTTGCACGGCAAGCGTAACCCCTTCGGGTCGTCCGATTACACCCCTAATCCTTCACCTCAACAAGAGGAACCCGAAGTTTCTGTCGGCATTATGACCGCCGAACAACTAACCTTCCACCTCAATGGGGAGTTCCGGGCCAAAGGGGCCATCATCACAGGCGAACAGACCGTCAGCATCGAGGAAGGTGCCCTAAAGTGGAATGGAAACATCTACCACGATTTAACCTTCCGTCCCCAAGACCCCGAAGCATCCTTCAGTCTCTGCGGTGTAACCATCGGGAAACAATTTCATTGGGAACGTCAGGAGACCCAAACCTTCCAGGGGAAACTGCGTTTAGTAATCGATGAAGAAAAAATCGTAGCCATCAATGTCCTACCCGTAGAACTTTATCTGACCAGTGTCATCAGCAGTGAAATGAAAAGCACCTGTCCACTGGAATTTCTGAAGGCCAGTGCCGTCATTAGCCGTTCTTGGCTTATGGCACAAATGGAGAAACGCAGACTGGGCACAGGACAGGGATTCTTCCAGTTTAAAAAGACCGACACCGAACTCATTCGCTGGCACGACCAAGAGGAACATACCATTTTTGATGTCTGCGCCGACGACCATTGTCAGCGTTATCAGGGTATTACCCGTGAAATTAGTGCTGAAGCCCAGAAAGCCATAGATGAGACACGCGGTCAGACGTTGATGTACGATGACAAGGTGTGTGACGCACGCTTCGGCAAATGTTGTGGCGGCATCACCAACGACTTCGAGAACTGCTGGGAGAACAACCCTCACCCCTATCTCCATGCCGTCAGAGACAGTTTTGACACCCACGATACCATTGCAGTCACCGAGGAAGCGGCCCGCGAATGGATTCTCAGCAATCCGCCTTCGGCCTGCAACACCCACGACCAGCAACTTCTATCTACTGTGCTCAACGACTACGACCAGGAGACCACCAATTTCTATCGATGGATAGTCAGCTACACCCAAGAAGAACTGCACGAAATTATCACTCAACGACTGGGACGCGACCTTGGAGACATACTGGCTCTCGAACCCGTAGAACGCGGTCGGAGCGGACATTTGGTACGTCTGAAAATTGTAGGCAGTGAAGCCTCATTTACCATCGGCAAGGAATTGGAGATTCGTCGCACCCTTAGTCGCAGCCACCTGTTCTCTTCAGCTATCGTCGTTGACAGCGAGGACATTCGCGAGGGTGTTCCCCAACGCTTCGTTATCCACGGAGCCGGTTGGGGCCATGGCGTAGGACTATGTCAGATAGGAGCCGCCGTTTTGGCCACCGAAGGACACAAGTACGACGAGATTCTCCGCCATTATTATGACGGGGCCGAAATCAAGAAATTATACGATTAAATCGAGGTTTTTCTGACCTTTCTGAGTTCTCTGAGTATTCTGAGTATTCTGAATATTCTGAGTTTTCCGAGATCTCCGAGAACCTCAGAGTTTTCGATTTCGGCCAGCCACGACCAAGGCAAGTGCCCCTGCTACGCCCAAGCCTGCCACCAGCAAGGTTTGCACGGAATGCACGATAAGGGCAAACATGGCTCCCTCGTTACCATCCACCCCATAGAGCATAAGCACCGTCTTTGTGGCAAAATGCCATGGACCAGCACCATTCGGTGTAGGAACCAATACGGCATACGTAAACAACACAAAGGTAACCAATGCCTCCATTGGGCCAAGATGCTCTGTATAGGAGAAACAATAGAAAGTGAGAAAAAAGTGGAAAAAATAACAAACCCAGATTCCGATGGAATAGAGCCAGAAGAGAGATTTGTTTCGGATGTGACGAATACTGAGCAACCCATCCAACAGTCCACGCACTGTCTGTTGTGACCTGTCAAAGAAATGGAAACGGCGCAATAGATATATGGCCATCAGCATAACAGTGAGTCCACACACCAACGTCACCATATAGCCTGTGGGGGTGAACCTTGACAAGATGGTTTCCAGAGACATGCCCGTCCGGTTCATGAAACGCATGAAAACAGGTATCTGAGACAAGAGTGTGACGGCACTAAGCAACAATATCAATACGACATCCACTATGCGCTCCGTCACCACCGTTCCTACGGCACGGCTCATGCGAGTTCCTTCGTAGTGAGACAAAACACCACACCGCAACAATTCACCCACACGAGGCACAACCAAGCTACTGCCATAACTGAGGAATACGGCATTCACACAAGTTAGGCGACGCGGTTTTTCACCCATTGGTTCAAGCATCTGCCGCCATCGCAAGCCACGCAACACCTGTGCCAGTATGCCAAACGGAAGACTCAACAACATCCAGCTCCATCGCATATCCACGCTCACCGCCTCTTGTATCTCTTGCCAGGCAAAACCCCTGTACATCCACCACAGTATAGCCCCGCCAAAGACCATCGGCAGCCCCACACGCAATATGTTCTGAATGGTTTTCTTCATAATCCGTGGCAAAGTTAGCAAATTATTTTCAATTTTCAATTTCCAATTTTCAATTTAATCACTATCTTTGTCCCCATGTTACACAAAGTAAAACCCAAAAAGTTCCTTGGTCAGCACTTTCTGACTGACCTCAGCATAGCCAAAAGAATCGCCGACACCGTGGATGCCTGTCCCGACCTTCCCGTTTTGGAGGTTGGCCCTGGCATGGGGGTAATGACACAGTTTCTCATGCAGAAACCCCGACCACTCAAAGTCGTAGAGATAGACTTCGAATCCGTTTCCTATCTCAGGAGACAATACCCGCAACTGGAGGAGAATATCATTGAGGATGATTTCCTAACCATGCACCTCGACCGCACATTCTCAGGTGAATCCTTTGTATTAACAGGCAACTACCCCTACAACATATCAAGTCAGATTTTCTTTAAGATGCTGGACTTCAAGTCCTTCATCCCCTGTTGCACGGGCATGATACAGAAGGAGGTAGCCGAACGTCTGGCCGCCCAACCTGGGTCGAAGACCTACGGAATACTTTCCATCCTCGTCCAGGCATGGTACGATGTAGAATACCTTTTCACGGTAGAGCCAGGCGTCTTCAACCCTCCCCCCAAAGTACGTTCGGCTGTTGTACGACTCACGCGCAACCAAACCACCAACTTAGGGTGCGACGAACGACTGTTCCGCCGTGTGGTAAAAACCACTTTCAACCAACGTCGAAAGACACTCCGCAACAATCTTCGTCCACTGCTTGCCGACCTCGGGATTGACGGTACCACCCTACTCCAGGATAAACTTTTCGATTTACGTCCCGAACAACTTTCCATACCTCAGTTCGTAACACTCACTCAGCAACTCGAAGCCCTTATATAATATATAAAGGTACGCGCGCACGTAAGGAGACCCCCGTTTCGTCATAAGGTTGACGAGCCTTTGCCATAAGGTTGACCAAGCTCCGTCATAAGGTTGACGAGACCTCGTCATAAGGTTGACGAAGCCCCGACGTAAGGGCGACGAAATCCGGATAAGGGTTTGTTTGACCTTAAAAAATGTTAAAAATGCCTTTGAGAGGCTCATTTCCAAGCAATTATTCGTATCTTTGAGCGAATTTGTACCAATTTGGGCGATTTTGAACGAAAATTTCGCTTTATTATTAATAAAATAAACTAACTTATACATTTTAACTAAACAACTCTTTTAACTAACAAATTATTATTTTATGAAAAACAAATTACTTCATTTATTTGGGCTTCTTCTGGTAGCTTTTGCCGCCAACGCCCAAACGTGGACGGCTCCCACGCTGGAGTATCCGTTCGAAGGTGACGAACCTGTTGCTGAAGAAAGTTATGTTTTCTTCAACACAAAGGCTGGACTCTTCCTGACAGGTGCTGGCTACTGGGGAACCCAAACAGCCCTCGTTACAGAAAAAGAAGGTACAGTGTATCCTTCTGTGTTCCAACTCGCTTATAGCGAAGATGAAGAAGGCTGGTCATTCTTCCTGACCTCAAACGTCATCCATCGCGACAACAGTATCCAGGTAAACAAATTCATGTTCCGTGCAGCCGACAACACAGCTTTCCTCGATATGGGAAGTCAGGGTAACAACTTCTGGGCACTGCGTCCCCAGGGCAACAATGTCTATCGCATCCAGACCAACGAACTGAACGGTGTATATGGTCGCGACGCATTGGACGCCATCGAGGAGCGTGACTACGACAAGGAGTTCCTGGGATGGGCTGGAAGCACCAGCGACATGATTGTTTACACCAACATTGATCCCGAAGCCGAGGGTGTAGGTGTAGATTGGCTGATTATACAGGATGGCAAATATACCAAGGAGCAGATTAACGAGTTCCTCAACGTAACTCGCGCGCTCTTCAGCGCACGCCTCGATCTCTACAGCCGTGCCAAGACCATCGTAGAAGAGGACCTGGACGTGAACTACGAGGCATACACCGAGGTCTATAACAATGGTTCGATAGAAGACATCAATGCAGCTATTGCTGAATTGGACGACAAGATTCAGGTTGCTCGCGTATATGCGGTACTCAAATATGGAGAGGACGGTACGAACCCACCCTCTGAGACCAACCCCTGCGATGCAACTTCTCTGATTAAGAATGCTGCTTTCGACGAGGGCGAACAATGGCAGTTGCCTCCCTACTGGACCGTTGACCCCATGGGCCAGAACAACTGCTGGAACGGCGACACCTACACTAACGATGCAGAAGGCATCACTGTGAAGGGCTTCATGGAGAGTTGGATTGGCGCACCCACTACGCTGAAGGATGGTGGTATGTACCAGGTTATGAAGGCTCTTCCTCTCGGCAAGTACGAACTGGGTGTGGATGCAAAAGCTACCCTTCAGAGTGCCGCATTACCCTTCCAAGTTGAGGGTGTCGAGTTGTTCGCTACTGGCGGCGACATCACTACCACTGCCCCCATCAATACCCCCGACAACCTGCCTCTGCACTTCACGATGAGCTTCGTGAGCACAGGTGGTGATGTCACACTGGGTCTGCGTACTCGCAATGCCAACGTCAACTGGATGTTGGCCGACAACTTCACCCTCACCTACTATGGCGAGGTTGACCCCTGGGAGACTGCTTTGGACAACCTCATCAAAAAGTGCAACGAAACCTACCCAAAAGAAGATATAGAAAACGTGGTAGCCTACTGGGAGGTGGTGAATGCCTATTGGGAAACTCTGACCAACGCATCAAGTTCTGCCTATCGCCAAGAATCGGGTCTGACGCTGCAGGAAATCTACAACAACCTGAACGAGGCGTTCGAAGCACTGACACAATCCGTGAAAGATTACCAAACACTGGATGCCATCTACAACAAGTGGGACGAGAAGGTTGGCAACTTGGAAGGAAAGTGGGCTAATGTCGCAAATGACCCAACATTCAGTAAAATTTTGGAAGAGATTGGCGAGGGCCTGGACAATCATACTTATACCTCCGAGCAAATTGCTACCGCCGACAGCCGTCTGGCAGAAGCATTTGCTGCCTTCATCGGCGCTAATGTTGCCCAGAACGACGACCTGTCCTTCCTGCTCAATAACCCCGGCTTCGACGACAAGGATGCCAACGGAAACTACATTAAGTTCTCCGGCTGGGATTCAGAATGGGTAACTCCTGCATGGGGCGGTGAGGATGTAACCTACACAGATGCCGCAGGCGAGGAGAAATTAGCCGAAGGCGGTAATGCCGAGGTTTACCACGCTAAGTTCGACATTCACCAGACCATCAAGCACATGCCTGCCGGTGTGTTCGCACTGAGCTGTAAGGCATTCGAGCGTGACGATAACGGTCAGGGTGTTGATGCTGAACTCTATGCCATCATTAACGGCGATAGCACCGCCATTCAGACCGTAAAAGTCAAGAATCTGCTGGACGAAGGTAGCGAAGTACAACTCTATGATGGCACGGGCGGCACAAACGGCAAGAACGCCGATTCCATGAATGGTGACAAGTATGTCCCCAACGGTATGTCTGGTGCCAATGTTTACTTCAACGAAGGCTTCTACGAGAACTACTTTAACATCATCCTGGAAGAGCCTGCAGACAGCATCATCGTAGGTATCCGCGACCTGACTGGCGGCAATACTTGGAATTCCAGTGGTAACTGGGTATTGTTCGACGACTTCCAGATTGTCTTCAATGGCGATGGTGGAGATGCTTGGCATCCCGAAATCAAACGCCGCATTGCAGAAGCAGAGACATACACTGCCGAAGGTGCAGAATACATTCTGACAATAGAAGCTAAGGACAGTCTGGCCAAAGCCATCAAGAACGGTCAGGACGAAATCAAGAAGGGTAAGAATTCTGTAAAGGAAGATGCAAAAGCTGCTATTGAAAAATTAAAGGAGGCCATTGAACTGGCTAAGGAAACCGCAGCCTTGACAGCCACCCTGAACCATTACATTGAGGTTATGGACATGCGCATGGGCGATGATCTTATTACCACAAGCGACACTAGCATTGAGGATGTCATTTTTGAGATTGGAGAACATCTGGAAAACAGCGACTTCAAGGACAAAGCTGCCGTAGAACAGGCCATGATAGATTTAAACAAAGCCTTCACAAACTACGTAATGTGTGACTGGGCTGGCGCTACCGAGGAGGAGCCTGCCGATGTAACTCCTGTCATCTACAACTACGACGGTAACGAGTACAGCTACTCTACCACAGTCTATGGTTGGGATCAGATTGAAGGTACAGTTGGTTACGGAAACAGCGAAGGCGAAGTGGCCGAGTTCTTCGACACCAGCTTCGAGATTTCTCAGACAATCTATGGTCTGCTCCCCGGTTGGTATCGTCTGGGCGTTCAGGGCTACTACCGTGGCGGTGTAGGCTCTGTTGTTAAGGAACAGTATGAGGCCGGTCAGGACATCGCCCGTCACGCCGTACTCTTTGCCAGTGACGAGGCTGAGACACCATTACTGGGTATCACGAACATGGAGGATATGACTGCCTTCACATTGGTTGCCGAAGAAAATGGCACCGTTGCACTCGTTGCTGGAGAAGAAACCTACCGCATACCAGACACAGCAGCTCAAGGCTCTATAGCCCTCCAGAACTTCAGAGAAGATGAGACTCCTCTCTACCAGAACTACCTGTTGTTCGAGGTTAAGAACGAGCAGAAGAGCGTAACCATCGGTCTGCGCAAGACCGAGGAGGTTGAGAAAGACTGGTGCGTATGGGACAACTGGTCACTGCTCTACTACGGTAAAGAACAGCCTGACGTAGACCCGACAACTGCCATCCAGAACGTAACGACCGCTATTGCAACTCCCGTTGCTATCTACAACATGGCCGGCCAGCGTGTGAAGAAGGCTCTCAAGGGCATCTACATCATCAATGGCAGGAAGGTGGTAGTGAAGTGATTGTAGACTAAGGATTAGAGATTAGGGATTATTCCTCTTCTCTAATCCTTATTCAAAGCTCATAAAAAAAGGCTCCCCAGCACGATGCTGGGGAGCCTTTTTCTGCATTTGTGCCCGGAACGGGACTCGAACCCGTACGGCTGTTAGGCCAAGGGATTTTCTTGCTACTCTTGCTTTCACACAAGCCATCTCGGAGAGATGTTGTAGTCTGGACTATTTCTTCACCATGCCCTGCGGTTTAGGTGTTGCCTATATAGTCTCTACGCCGTTTATCAGCCTTTGGGCTGAACTTAGTGAGCCATCGCCACATCTGTCGTCGCCGACAGAAAGGTTTCTGTTTGTTAGGGCAATTCTACTTCATGGGTTTCCCCATGAGCACTCTTGTTTCGTCCTCGATATGTCTCTGTCATCGCGTGGCAGTTGGGACATAGCAACCGCAAGTTTTCAATCCTATGATCCCGATTATCACCATTCTTGTGGTGCAGTTCCAATGGGATTGGGCAACCTTGCCATTCTGTGAGTCCACAACATTCGCACTTTCTCTCTTTTAGACCTTCGCTGAGAAGCCTTCTCTTAAGCTTGTAACTTTGATAAGAGGAGTTCCTAACCAGAACATCCTTGATATCTGTTACTGCCTTCGGTTTGAACTTCATCCCTACATTCCACCCTTGACCGGTGAAGTGTGAAGTGTCCAGTTTGTATTCCTCTATTGCCTGGTGGATGATACGATAGTTTCCGCCCGCCAGCTTCAGTCCAAGGTATCTGCATACAGAGGCAATGCTGTGAGAGTTGCGAATGGCTTCCTCGTATTCTGCTTTTGTCCGCTTCATATCAAGACTCGTTTAAGTCCCTCGTGTCTACCAATTCCACCATCTGGGCAGCCTTTGCGGGTGCAAAGATACGAATTAAATTAAAAACTAAAAATTAAAAATTAAAAATTATTTCTTTTACTACCGATTATTTATACTCAACGTGTTATTTCCGTAATAAACACGGTAGCGATAGAGGGGTTGACCTGCACTTCCCTGACTTACCTGTCCCATATTATTCAGGTCGTATGTCCGCTGACAACGACCGCAATAGGCACGACCTGCCTCCTGAAGTTCTAAGCGACGAGCAACAGTATATTGGTCATAACAATTACGACAAGCCAAATCGTAACAGGTAACGATTGGCATATCAGAACCAACCTCTGGCATGTTGGGCAAACCAACAAGAAATCCGGCAAGTCCCATGTAGAAACCCGTATAGCCAGCCAATGCCGTCTGGTTTGCCATTCCCTGTGAGCCATTGGCCTTCGTGAAATAGAAACGACTCCCAGATAGAATGATGCTACACCACTCCCCCTGTGACTCACACGAGGTATAAAGTTGAGAAATGCTATTGACCGGAGAAAAAGAAAACTGTGCCGGCAACGAACAATACTTGTTGCTAACAGCCTCATCATGACACGAAGCTGCCAAGAGAAGAGCTATGGCCAGAAATGTTTTTCTCATGAAAATTATTTCCCCAGCAACTTGCGTTCAGCCTCCTGTGCCTTAGCAAAGTCGAAACTCTCCCAGGCTTGTTCCATCAAACCACGAATCTTTTCGGTACAAAGGTTTCCAACGCTACCTTCGTGGGTATGAGCTACCTCCTTACGGGGTTGGAACCGCCCTGCCTCGATGTCCATTCCCACGCGCTTATAGGCGTCGCGGAAAGGAACCCCCTCGGTGGTCAGACGGTTCACTTCCTCCACACTGAACATCAAATCGTAACGTGGGTCATCAAGAATATGCTTGTTCACCTCCATCTTATTGATGATATAGGCTGCCATTTGCAGACAATCACGCAACTCGTCGAAGGCTGGGAGGAATACTTCCTTTATGATCTGCAAGTCGCGGAAATAGCCACTCGGCAGATTGTTCATGATGAGCGTAATCTGATTGGGCAGACCCTGCAACTTGTTGCACTTGGCCCGTGTGAGTTCAAACACATCAGGATTCTTCTTATGTGGCATGATGCTACTGCCTGTAGTGCACTCTTTTGGCAGACGTACAAAGGCAAAATTCTGACTGTTGAAGAGACAGGCATCAAAAGCCATCTTAGACAAGGTTCCGGCGATGGAGGCCATAGCAAAACTTACAATACGCTCCATCTTTCCCCTCCCCATCTGGGCATACACTACATTATAGTCCATGGAGTCAAAACCCAACAAATCGGTAGTCATCTGCCTGTTCAAAGGGAAACTACTTCCATATCCGGCAGCCGAGCCCAACGGGTTACGGTTGGTTATGTGGTACGCAGCTGAGAGCAGAGAAAGGTCGTCAACCAGACTCTCGGCATAGGCTCCGAACCAAAGACCGAAACTACTGGGCATCGCCACCTGCAGGTGGGTATAGCCGGGCATTAGCACATCCTTGTAGCGCTCGCTCTGTTGCTGCAACTGCTCAAAAAGAGCCCGAACATCCTCGGCCACAAGACGAATTTGTTCCCGGGCAAAAAGTTTCAAGTCAACAAGCACCTGATCATTACGGCTACGACCACTGTGTATTTTCTTACCCACATTACCCAACCGACGTGTAAGCATGAGTTCTACTTGAGAGTGGACATCTTCAATGCCTTCCTCGATTTCAAACTTTCCTTCTTCTGCATCGCGATAAATGCGACGGAGCTCAGCAAGCAACATGGGAAGTTCGTCCTTACCCAGCAATCCCACACTTTCCAACATGGTGATATGTGCCATACTGCCCAGCACGTCATGACGTGCCAGGAAAAGGTCGAGTTCGCGGTCTCGTCCCACAGTGAAACGGGCTACAGCCTCGTTGATGTCATACCCCTTATCCCAGAGTTTCATAGTTTTTTATTTTTTATAGGAACTATAGGCACTATAGGAGCTATAGCCTAATAAGGTAACATGGCCAGCATATCGGCCAGACGTTCCACACCGTCCTGCAACTTACCCTTGAGCATCTGCTTCAGGAAGAAGTTGAGGTCGGCCCCAAGTGTCACCTTCATGGCGCACTGCACATCTGAGGCAGGTAATAACTGAATCCACAAATTGGCCTGTACGGGTGAGTTTTCCGTCTGGAACTTCACCAGTTTGGGTTCCTCGCGTTCTATAATACGCAACGAAACCGTACCCATCGGACCAGCCTCGGCTGTTACAGAATCCTGGTCGAACTGCATCTTGGCAACCACATCACGCAACTGGCGCAACTGGTCGTCGTTCAATTTATCACCAGCTTGCTGACGTACCAACTGTTCAAAAGAAGGGTCAGCCAAACGCTCCTGAATAACTCTGAGATTGGTCAGGTCGCTCAGTTTCGCATACACATTCCCTACGGGAGTGTAAATTTTCTTTACGGAACTTTCGTATTTTGTCATAGCATCACTTCTTCCAATTTGCCGGGTCCTTCCGCCACTCGTCAAGCAGGGCAATCTCCGACTCGTTGATGTATCCAATGCGCAGAGCCTCAGCCACGACAGCCTCGTAGTTGGTAAGTGTAACCAAAGAAACCTTTGCCTCCTTAAATGCCTTCTCGGCCTGAGGGAAGCCATAGGTATATGCTGCTACCATGCCAATAACCTCACAACCGTTGTTGCGTATAGCCTCTACAGCCTTCAAACTGCTACCACCCGTTGAAATCAGGTCTTCCACAACCACCACCTTCATGCCAGGCTTTAATTCACCTTCAATAAGGTTCTCCAAACCGTGATCCTTGGGTTTTGAACGCACATACACGAAAGGCAGGCCAAGAGCATCGGCCACCAGAGCACCCTGTGGGATAGCACCCGTAGCTACACCAGCAATGGCATCCACCTCTCCGAAACGCTCAAGAACGAGGCGAGCTGTCTCCAGCTTTACGAAGCTACGCAGGCAGGGATATGACAGTGTCTTACGGTTGTCACAATAGAATGGCGACTTCCAACCCGAGGCCCATGTGAAAGGATTGTTGGGTTGTAATTTGATAGCCTTGACATTCAGCAACTTGGCTGCAAAGATTTTTTCTAACGTCTTCATATTATTACAATATTATCATTTTCGACTGCAAAGGTACGATTAAGTACGCTAAAATGCAAACAATGTATTAAAATTCAGAATCAATCAGGCGTTCTATGTCTGACATTTCGAATCCTCTACCCAAAAGATAGCGGAAGAGTTTACCACGTCGTTCGTAATCTGAATTTGCCTTTATGGTAGGAAGTTTTGATTCAATTAGACGACGTAATATATCATCATACTCCTCATCGGGCAGTTCACGCAAGGCTATATCCCTATCGGATGTCGATATGCCCTGCATACGCAACATCTGACCTATCTTCAGTCTGCCCCAGTGGTTATAGCGCATTTTGTCGAGAGCATAGGCACGGGCATACCGGGTCTCGTCAACAAAACGTTCCTGCACCAGTCTGTCTATAATACGCGACTGCATCTCCTCTTCCACACCCAATGCCAACATTTTCTCCTCCATATCCCTTATACAGCACTCCCGACGAGCACACAGAGAAGACAATCGTTGAAAAAGTTCCTTTTCATTCAATTTATCCGATGGAATCGTCGTTTTTCGCATAATTAACCAAAAATTAACCAAAAGTTCACAATTTCAAGCCAGAAACAAACCGAGGATGCCCAAAAGCATCTTCAAAGACATGCACTTCGCAGAAACCTTTTCCTTCGATTAAATGGGATAATTCTGCGCCAAAGGAATGGTTTATCTCAAACCACAGTTCTCCACCATCAGTCAAATGCGTTGTGGCATAGTCAGTAATAGCACGATAATAAAGCAATGGGTCGTTGTCGGGAACGAAAAGTGCCAAATGGGGTTCATAGTCAAGCACATTCCGCTCCATACCACTCGCTTCGCTCTGCCTCACGTAAGGGGGATTAGAGACGATAAGTTCCCATTGGCGGTCGTCATTGGGCGGTGCGAAAATATCAGAGCACTCCAGAAAGACATGGCAATCGGGATAAGAAGCAACATTCCGACGAGCCACGTCCAAAGCCTCCCGACTGATGTCCCAGGCCGTGACTTCAGATTGGGGAAGTCCCAACGAGAGGGATATGGCTATACAGGCAGTACCTGTCCCAACATCAAGAATACGGGGAGCAGACATTTTATCGCCACGGGAGGCGAGAATGAGCCGTACCAGTTCTTCCGTTTCTGGACGCGGAATAAGAGCCCCAGAAGCCACAAAAAAAAGACGGTCGCAAAATGTAGTATGTCCAAGAATGTACTGAATAGGCTCATGATGGACAAGCCTTGAGGTGATTTCTTTAAGATTTTCGAGGTCTTCTGCCGATAAATCATTATCTTTGTCGAGCAAAATATCTGTCTGGCTGAGGCCGAAACGCTCTTCGCACAACCACCGGGCAAGAGCACGGGCTTCGCCGTCAGCATAAACCTGACGAAGACAATCAACAATCTGGCGATAGGTTTTCATGATGCAAAGGTAGTAATAATTCAAAATTCAAGATTCAAAATTCAAAAATTATTTCGTGGAACAGAGAGACATCGACGAGATGTACATGCGAAGGTGCCTACAACTGGCACAGTGTGGACGCGAAGGGGCTGCCCCCAACCCGATGGTGGGAGCCGTGATTGTACATAAGGGAAAGATTATCGGCGAAGGCTACCACCGCAGATGCGGAGAGGCTCATGCGGAAGTCAACGCCATTGCATCGGTTGCGCGGCCCGAACTTCTTTCCGAGTCCACCATATACGTAAGCCTTGAGCCCTGCGCCCACTATGGCAAGACCCCACCCTGTGCCCAACTCATTATCGACAAGCACATACCCCATGTCGTGGTGGGTTGCCGCGACCCTTTTGCACAAGTAGATGGCCGTGGCATAGCCATGTTAGAAAAAGCGGGCGTAGAAGTGCGCGTAGGTATTTTGGAAAAGGAATGCCTATGGCTTAACCGCCGATTCATCACTTTCCATACTCTTCACCGTCCCTACATCACCCTAAAGTGGGCACAAAGTCAGGACGGCTACATTGACCGCACGCGACAAAGTGACCAAGAACCGCCCGTACACTTCTCCACATCCGCAACACAAGCCATGGTACACAAACTACGTGCAGAAAACGAAGCCATACTGGTCGGACGTCGCACCTGGGAACTGGATCATCCCAGTCTGACCGTACGCTACTGGCACGGACGCAATCCACGACCCATCGTACTGAGCCATAGAGGAGTTGTAATAGGCGGCAACAGCATTGCCATAAACGGGGAGACGGACGAAGAGAGGCTAAACCTCTTAATGGCCGAACTGCACAAAATGGGCATACAGACCTTACTTGTAGAGGGTGGTTCACAAACGCTGCAAAGTTTCATTAACGCTAATCTTTGGGACGAAGCACGGATAGAAACATCCCCCATACGACTCGGCGACGGGGTGAAAGCCCCCCTGATAGACGGGAAAATAACCGAAAAACTGTTAATTGACGGCAATAGCATCGCCCATATCTATAAAAATTCTTAATTTACAGGTAGGAAGTTTCGCCGTACCAAAGAAATATCGTACTTTTGTAGCCGAATTAAAAAACACGCGTACATACGTATGAAGAAATATATCTATCCGCTACTGGTTCTTCTCATGCTCCCAGCCATGCTCATCACCTCTTGCAAGGACGATGACGACACGGCCGAACTTACAGAAGACTGTTACATATCCGGGGTTACATTGGGTTCGCTATACCGCACAATGTACCTGAAAACAAGCAAAGGACAGGACAGCATCTACACTACTACATTCTCTGGGAACTATTTCCCCATGACCATCGACCAAAGGCAGCTAACTATCGAGAATCTCGACTCACTGCCCATTCGTACCCGACTGGAGAGAGTAAAAACTGCCATCACGTTCCAAGGAGCCCTTTATTGGCGAAAGGTCAACAATCCCAATGGAGAATGGGTTTCATACAACGGAGAGGACTCATTGGATCTGAGCACCCCATTGCACTTGCGTGTATTTTCACAAACAGGCAATTCCAACCGTATATACACCTTGAGCCTCAACACACACAAGCAGAACGGAGACAGTACCGTTTGGAACCAACTGGGCGAGACCGACGTGTTGAACGGTATGGCAGAAAGAAAGATGACAACATGGAATGGACAGGTGACTGTGTTTGGCAAGAAGAGCGGGAGCGACCTGCTCACATGTGCCCAACATCCTTTCGGCACGATTGGCACCTGGACATCTGCCACAACCACGGGAACAACGAATGCAACGATTGCCTCATTGCAAAAGATGGGCAATAAGCTATACCTAAGCACTACCGACGGCAATATCATCGAGAGTTCCGATGCCTTGACGTGGAGTGCTACCTCATACCCTACCATGACCGGTTTGACCTTGGTGGCTGCCAGTGACGAGTACCTCTATGGTCTCTGCGACAAAAAGCTCTATCGGAGTAACGGAAGCGCATGGGAAGAGGAGAAACTGGATGACAGTAGCGACAACATGCCCACCATCAGCCTAAACAGCGTCTTCTACACCATGAACGATGGTATGAAACGGTTGTTGCTCATAGGGCTTTGCAACACAACCGATAAGAAAGCTACCATTTGGGCCAAGGGATGGAGCACGGGCGAGGAGACCATGGAAAAGTGGATGTACTATACGCCCAATGCCACCGACCGCTATCGTTGTCCTGCCTTTGCCAACCTGTGCGTTCTGCCTTATGACGGAGGACTGCAGGCTCTGGGAGGCAAAACTACAGATGGTAAATACACGGCATTATCCACCATATTGCACAGCAGCGACCATGGAATCTCATGGAAGGACTACGAAAACGGAGACATGAACGTGGACACCGAGTTACAAACAGCAGCTCGTGCTGCCCAATACATTGTGGCCACGGTAGATGACGAGCAATTCCTGTGGATTGCAACCGATAACAAAATATGGCGAGGACGCATCAACAGGTTGGGGTTTAAGAAGAGTGATAAGTGAAGGGTGAAGGGTGAAGAGTGAAGGGTGAAGGGTGAAGAGTTAAGAGTTAAAAGTGAAAAGGCTGACCATCATATTCCTGTGTTTGACTGCGACCCTCAATATGGGAGCGCAGGACGACGAGGAATACCAGATGGAAATGGGAGGAACCCTGGGACTTGACTTCTACATGGGCGATGCCAACAAGACTCCCTTCCGACACTCCAGTGTCATGGGAGGATTTCTGGTTCGCAAGATATTCAATCCCCGTATGGTGCTGAAAGCCGACTTGGCAATGGGACACCTCACTGGAAACACCAAGGGGTACTACATACCGACCGACGCCACAAGCCTGACACCTGCCGGGGGAGTGCCCGTAAGTTTTCACTTCAAGCGCAATGTCCTGGACCTGGGAGCCCAGTTTGAGTTCAACTTCTGGGGCTATGGCATAGGACAAGCCTACAAAGGCAATAGCAGAATCACCCCCTATGCCGTGATGGGCGCAGGATTTACCTTGGTAACAGGCGGAGGAGGGGGTACAAAAGTGGCTCTGAACCTACCTGTGGGTATAGGACTGAAATATAAAATCAAACCACGTTTGAATGTGGGGGCTGAATGGACCTTCCGCTTCACCACCACAGACGCACTGGACACAAGCAAACAATGGCGACAACTCGACATGCCCTACGGCATACATAGCACGGGATTCAAAAACAAGGATTGCTACTCGTTCATGATGCTGTTCCTGACCTACGACATGATGCCCAAGTGCAAAACGTGCCATAATAATGATTAAGGGTGATTAAGGGTGAAAGGTGAAGGATTAAGAGTGAAGAGTGAAGAGTTAAGAATTAAGAGTTAAGAATTAAGAGTTTAAGGGGGACGGGGTGGGCCTATTAAGAATTTTAGATATATGACTTTGTTAGAGCAAATTGACAAGAACAACATCCCACAGCACGTGGCTATCATCATGGATGGCAACGGACGTTGGGCGAAAGCCAAGGGATTACCTCGCACGGCAGGACATGCCGAGGGCGTGGAACGCGCGAAAGACATCACAGCAGAAGCCGCACGACTGGGCATTAAATATCTGACGTTGTACACCTTCAGCACCGAGAACTGGAACCGCCCCGTTGCAGAGATCGAAGCATTGATGAACCTGCTGCTCGACCATCTGGAAGAGGAAACCTTCATGAAGAACAACGTACGTTTCCGTGCCATCGGCGGACTGGATAGATTGCCAGCAAGCGTGCAGCGCCGACTTCAAGAATGTATGGACCATACGGCAGGGAACGACCACATGACCCTGATAGTTGCCTTGAGTTACTCTTCACGCTGGGAATTAACCGACACCATGCAGCGCATGGCCAAGGAGGTTAAAGCCGGCACCCTACAACCCGAACAGATAACCGAAGAGGCCATCAGCCAAAGACTGCTCACCAACTTCATGCCCGACCCCGACTTGCTCATACGCACTGGAGGCGAGCTGCGCATCAGCAACTATCTGTTATGGCAGGCTGCATACTCGGAGTTCTATTTCACCGACACCTACTGGCCCGACTTCCGCGAGGAATGCCTGCAACAGGCTGTCCTGGACTATCAGCATCGCCAGCGGCGTTTCGGCAAAACGGGCGACCAGGTGGAGGAAGAGACGAAAGAATTAGGGATTAAGGATTAAGAATTAAGAATTAAGGATTAGGGAGTAGAGATTAGGGATTAACCTGATTGTGAATAATTGGAGAAAGTGAAACTGAAGCATCTTATACTATTAACCCTTCTGCTTTGTTCCGTACTGCCCATTGCAGCACAAAGCCAGAAAGAGATAGAACCCACTATCGATTATAGCCGGACACCCCGCGACTACATCATCGGAGGTATCACCGTCAGCGGCGTACAGAACTATGACGAGTTCCTGCTCATCGGTCTTTCAGGACTACAAGTGGGCGAACGGGTTACCATCCCTGGCGAACAAATCACCAAGGCCATACGCCGTTATTGGCGCAACGGGTTGTTCAGCAGCGTGGCCATCAAAGTCGATAGCATAGTCAGAGACTCGGCTTACCTGAACATACAACTTACCCAACGTCCACGTATCTCCGCGATAAACTATACGGGCGTAAAGAAAGGGGAACGCGACGACTTGGAAAAGAAAATCGGTCTGGTGAGGGAGAATCAGCTGACACCGAACACCATCGACAGAGCCAAGATTCTGGCCAAAAAGTATTTCGACGAAAAGGGATACAAAAACGCTGAGATTGTCATCACCCCACACGACGACACCTCGAAACCCGACCATGTCATAGTGGATGTCAACATTACCAAAAAAGACAAGGTAAAGATAAACCACATCTACATTACGGGAAACGACAACCTGCCAGAAAAGAAAATCAAGGGCAACCTGATAAGTAAAGGCGTACTGAAGACCATACACGAACGCCACAATATGGGCAGTTGGTTCCGCTCGAAGAAATTTATCGACAAGAAGTACGACGAAGCCAAGGAGAACCTCATCGAGAAATATGCACAGCTGGGCTATCGCGATGCATTCCTGGTAAGCGACAGCGTAGTACCTTTCGGAGAGAATGATGTGGACATATATCTGCACGTCGATGAAGGTCAACGTTACTACATCCGCAACATCGAATGGGTGGGAAATACCCTCTACAACACCGACGACCTCAATCAGCAGTTGCGCATGAAGAAGGGCGATGTCTATGACCAAAAACTGTTGCAGGCCCGCCTTTCGGGTGACGATGATGCCATCGGCAACCTATACTACAACAATGGCTACGTCTTCTATCAGCTCGACCCTGTGGAAACCAACATCGTGGGCGACTCGGTGGACCTGGAGATGCGCATGTTTGAGGGAACGCAGGCGCACATCAGCCACGTGCGCATTATTGGTAATGACCGCGTGTACGAGAATGTAGTACGCCGTGAACTACGTAACAAGCCCGGCGACCTCTTCTCCAAGGAGGCCATGGAACGTTCCTATCGAGAGATTGCCTCCATGGGATTCTTCGACCCCGAAAGCATAGACCCCAAAGTTGACCCGAACTACGAAAACGGAACTGTGGACATGGCTTGGGGACTAACGCCAAAATCGAACGACCAGATAGAGTTCTCACTGGGTTACGGACAGACGGGTATCATTGGTAAGATTGGACTGAAGTTCTCTAACTTCTGTATGGCCAACCTGTTCAAGAAAGGCGGCATGCGCCGAGGCGTGATGCCACAGGGTAATGGCGAGACTTTCAGTATCAGCGGACAAACCAACGGCCGGTACTATCAGGCATACAGCGCATCGTACATGAATCCGTGGTTTGGCGGCAAGCGCCCCAGTTCGCTCTCCGTCAGTGCGTTCTTCTCAAAGCAGACCGACGTCAGCGACAAATACTACAACTCAGCCTACTACCGCAACTACACCAACTCATATCTCTACGGAGCCGGAACAAACTCGTACTACAACAACTATTACGAGAACTTCTACGACCCCGACAAATTCGTGAAACTGGTGGGTGCATCCATTGGATGGGGTAAACGCCTGTCATGGCCCGACGACTACTTCCAGTTCTCGGCCGACCTCGGTTACACCCGTTATATGCTGAAAGACTGGGAGTACTTCCTGGTTTCCAACGGTAACTGCAACTCACTGGCCATAAGCCTCAATCTGGCACGAACCTCTACGGACAACCAGATATTCCCACGCCGAGGCAGTGAATTTATGCTAACCGCCTCGTTCACACCTCCCTTCAGTCTCATCGACGGCAAGAACTATGCCAACCTGGCCACCAACTATTATGCCTCGTCATACCAGCGAGAGCTGCAAGACAAGTACCGATGGATTGAATATCACAAGTGGAAGTTCAAGGCACGCACCTTCACGGCTCTGACCCGTGGCAGCAAGTGTTTGGTATTGATGACCCGTGTTGAATTTGGTATTCTTGGTCACTACAACAAGCACAAGAAGAGTCCCTTCGAGACCTTCTACGTAGGTGGTGACGGAACCTCGGGCTATAGTTCGACATACGCCACCGAAACCATCGGACTTCGCGGTTACGACAACGGTTCACTCACCCCACAGGGCTATCCGGGCTATGCTTACGACCGTTTCACCCTGGAACTGCGCTATCCCCTGATGTTGGGAAACTCGGCCAACATATATGCCCTGACCTTCGTCGAAGGTGGTAATGCCTGGAACAACGTGAAGAAGATTAATCCCTTCGACATGAAGCGAAGTGCCGGTGTCGGTGTACGTATCATCCTGCCTATGGTGGGTCTGCTGGGTATCGACTGGGCATACGGTTTCGACAGTGTCTTTGGCAACAAGTCGGTAGGTGGCAGCCAGTTCCACTTCATTTTGGGACAGGAGTTCTGATGAATGAAAAGAGAAAAATTAAAATTTAAACATGAATTAAAAATTAAAAATGATATAGAAATGAGAAAACTATTTATTATGTGGTTAATGGCACTGGGTGCCATGACAGCACAGGCGCAAAAGTTTGTACTCGTTGATATGGAATACATTCTGAAGAATATTCCTGCCTACGAGCGTGCAAACGAGCAGCTCAACCAGGTTTCTAAGAAATGGCAAGCCGAGGTGGATGTATTGCAGACGGAGGCACAGACCCTCTACAAGAACTACCAGAACGAAGCCGTTTTCCTCAGCGAAGAGCAGAAAGCCAAGAAGGAAGAAGCCATCGTAGCCAAGGAGAAAGAAGCCGCAGAACTGAAACGTAAGTATTTCGGTCCGGACGGTGAACTTTACAAAAAACGCGAAAGTCTGATGACCCCCATACAGGACGAGATTTACAACGCCGTCAAGGACATCTGCGAGCAGAAAGGCTACAGCCTTGTACTTGACAGAGCAAGCGATGCTGGCATCATCTTCGCCTCACCCAAAATCGACATATCCAACGAGGTTCTCACCAAACTTGGTTACAACTAAATTAAGGGTGAAGGGTTAAGGATTAAGAGTTAAGGATGAAGGGTTATGGATTAAGGGTTATGGATTAAGGGTTATGGGTTAAGGATTATGGGTTAAGGATTAGGCTTTCAACCACCAAACGTATCCTCTTGCACCTTGCACCTTCCCTTCCAAACCTACCCCAACCCTCTAAACTTCTTGCTCCGCGATGCTACGCAAGCGTAGCCCTACGGGCGTCCGATTACTAAACCTCTAAACTTCTAAACCTCTAAACCTCTAAATTTCTAAACTTCTAAATTACTAAACTTCTAAACTTCTAAATTACTAAACTTCTAAACAACTAATAACAAACAATAATTATGAAAAAGATTTTAGTAGCATTACTGATGATGGCTCCCATGAGCCTGTTTGCACAGAAATTCGCCCATTTCAACATGGCTAACGTACTGCCCGAGATGGAAGAGTACAAGGCCGCAAGTGCCGAAATCCAGAAACTGGGTCAACAGTACCAGGACGAACTGGAACGCCTGCAAAAGGAATACCAGACCAAAGCCGAGGAATTGCAGAAACTCTCTGAAGAAGGTCAGACCGCACAGGCCATCCTGCAGAGCAAGGCTACCGACCTGCAGAAGATGGAGCAGAGCATCCAGGACTTCTATCAGGCCAGTCAGCAGGATATGCAGAAACAGCAAAGTGAGAAGATGGAAGTCATCCAGACCAAGGTGTTGGCAGCCATCAAGAAGATTGGCGAAGCTGGCGGTTACGTCTATGTAGTTGACATCTCCGGCGGTGCCATTCCCTTTGTCAACGAAACCCTGAGCACCGACGTTACCGCACAGGTACGTGCCGAACTGGGCATCAAATAAAAAGCCCCTTCCATGCCCTCCCGAGGGAGGGTTTCTCAAATCAATGGTAAAGAAATGAAAAAACTTATTATATTATCACTTATACTCCTTTGCTCCCCACTCGGGGGGAAACACGGGGGGCTAAGTGCCCAAGCTGTCAAGTTTGGCTATCTCAGCTACGACAACGTACTACGCCAGATGCCCGAATATGCGATGGCAAAACAGAACGTCGCCACGCTGAAGGTCAAATACGACCAGGAGGCAACCCGTAGCGAGGAAGAGTTCCAACGCAAGTTCTCCGAGTTCTTGCAAGGGCAGAAAGACTTCCCCGAGAATATCCTCATCAAGCGACAAGCCGAACTGCAGGCCCTCATGGAGAGCAGCCTGAAGTTCCGTCAGGAGGCCAGCGAACTGCTCAGCAAGGCAGAAGAAGACATGATGGACGTGGTACGTGCCAAACTCAACGAGGCCATCCAAGCCATTGGTGCAGAAAAAGGCTATGGCTACATCATCAACACCGATGGAAACGCCTGTCCCTTCATCCATCCGCAACTGGGCGACAACGTCACTCTGCTCGTTATGCAGAAGTTGGGACTTGAAGTTCCACAGACGGAAGAAGAAGTGACAACGGATGATAACGAATTGGGGAATATAGAATAAGGATTAGAGAGTAGGGATTAGGCGCAGCCTTAATTGTGAATCGTTAATTATGCATTCTACATTGTCAATTGTGCATTGTGCTTTGTGAATTGTGAATTATGAATCGTTAATTATGCATTCTACATTATGCATTATGCATTAAATACAGGTTCTATCGGTGTTTTCGACTCTGGTTATGGAGGACTGACCATCCTGCGCCAGATACGACAACTGATGCCCCAGTACGACTATCTGTATCTCGGGGACAATGCACGTGCCCCATACGGAACACGTTCCTTCGAGGTGGTCTATGAGTTTACACTCCAAGCCGTGCGACGTCTCTTCGATTTAGGTTGTCCGCTTGTCATCCTGGCTTGTAACACCGCATCGGCCAAGGCATTGCGCACCATTCAGCAGGTAGATTTGCCTCAGATTGACGCCACGCGTCGCGTCCTGGGTGTCATACGACCCACCACCGAGGCCGTGGGCGAACTGACCAAAACGCGCCACGTCGGCATTCTGGCCACACAGGGTACCATCCGCAGCCACACCTACGACATCGAGATTACAAAACTCCATCCCGGTGTACGGGTCACTGGTCAGGCCTGCCCCATGTGGGTACCCCTCATCGAGAACCGCGAATACGATAGCCCGGGCGTTGACTACTTCGTTAAGAAGTACATCGACCAACTCCTATTCCGCGATCCCGAAATCGACACCATCATTTTGGGCTGCACCCACTACCCTCTCATCATGAACAAGATACGCCAGTACACCCCTGCCGGCATCCAACTCATGCCCCAGGGTGACTACGTGGCCAACAGCCTACAGGACTACCTACGCCGGCACACCGACATGCACGAACGCATCACCCAGGACGGCACCTGCCGGTTCCTCACCACCGAGCACCCCTTCACCTTCAAGGAGAACGCCTCCGTGTTCCTTGGTCAGGACATCACAGCCGAGCACATCGACCTGTAAATCCCACAACAACACATTTCCAAAGAAAGAAGATAGCCTGCTGGTTATCTTCTTTTTATTAGGGTCAGTGCCATACTATGGCACTCAATAGTGCCAAACTATGAAACTCATTAATGCCATACTATGAAACTTTTCAGTGCCATAGTATGGCACTTTCGTTGACATTTGTACACTTGACATTTAACACCCATTTGACATTTAGCATTTGACATTTGACATGATTATTTTATATTTTTTTTTTGATATTTAAATAAAGTTTCCTAACTTTGTCCCGACTCGATTAGCCCAATAGGGCATGAGGGTCAAATACTTATTGGAAAAGGACGTTTACGAGCGTTATCTTCGATCATCGAATTCTCGCAAAATTCAACTCACTTCGAAGAAGCGTAGCCGAGACGTTCATGTTGGGTGTATTATACCTTGTGTGTAATACTTCGCGACGTGGGCTAATCGAGTTACTTATCCTTTAGTGAGGGGCAATGCGAGAAGCCCGATGATGAGGTAAGTGGCGAGTATAAGGCACCCACGTCTTTCGTATTTATTAAGCGCATTACATTAACCGCCGAATCTGGGAGCCAATAGGCACAAAACATGAATGACCATGAAAAAGTCTATTCTCCTCATTGCCGCTTGCCTCATGCTGGGCACAACGGTCAGTTACGCACAGTTGACAAAAGAGCAAATCAAAGAGCGCAAAGCAAATCGGAAACTTACGGAATCGGAACTGAATGCCAA
The DNA here is from genome assembly GCA_947169115.1 of uncultured Prevotellaceae bacterium. Classification (GTDB taxonomy): domain Bacteria; phylum Bacteroidota; class Bacteroidia; order Bacteroidales; family Bacteroidaceae; genus Physcousia. The sequence continues at coordinate 160,987 of CAMVOK010000001.1, read as the reverse complement.
AGCCAGTAAGGCTGCCCGCAAGGATGCCAAAGACTTCAAGAAAGAGGGTTGGCAGGTGATGCCCGGTGCACTGCCCATCGAAAAGCAACTCGACAAATCGTATCTCATGCAGATGGAATACGACGAGGACATGTTCCCCAAGTACATCATGGGCGAAGCTGCCAGCATCGGTGAGAACTACGATGCCGCTAAGATGCAGGCATTGGAACTGGCCAAACAGAATCTGGCAGGACAAATCCAGACCGAAGTGACCGCCCTCATCGAGAACACCGTAGCCAATAAACAGTTGGAAGCAGAGGAGGCTGCCTCTGTCGTACAGAGCATCTCGGCTGCCAAGAACCTCATCTCCCAGAACATCGGGCGCACAATACCCGTCGTGGAAGTTTATCGCACCAAACAGAACAAGAACAAAGAGGTGCTTGTGCGACTGGCATATAACTCCAAAATGGCCAAGGCCGCTGTCAAGAATGCCGTTCGTCAGGACTTGGAAAAACGTGGCGACGACTTGCATAAGAAACTTGACCAACTTCTTGGTTGGTAATGAAACCACAACGAATTGACCGAACCAACCTTACTCTTATATTTAGAAACGAATTATCCTAATTTATTTTAATCTTTTCCACGAAATCGGACGGCGTAATCGGATGGTCGCAGACCTACGCTTCGCTCGTCGAAGAAGCTTACGCTTGCGGAGAGGAACGGAGCAAGAATTTATCTTAATGTCAAGAATATTATTAAGAGAATTAAGGTTAATTAGGATAATTCGTTTCGAAAAAAAATCATACATGAAACGCCTGTTCGTTATATTATTTCTGTCTTCGTTCCTGATACCCATCTTCGCCCAACGGACGGCGAAGGTAACAGGTGCCTATACCTACTATGTCCCAGAAAATGTGACATTAGAGGAGGCGAAGCGTACAGCTCTCGACCGTGCCAAGCTCACAGCCATTGCTGATGAGTTTGGCACACTGGTCACACAAAGCAACTCCACCGTGCTGAATAATGAAAACGGGAAAAGCAACAGTCGTTTCTTCTCTCTCGGCGGTAGTGAAGTAAAGGGTGAGTGGATAGAGACGATAGGCGAACCTCGGTACAAGACTTCTTACGACCAAGGAACATTGGTTGTGACAGTCACCGTCAGTGGCCGCATTCGTGAGATTGTGAGTGCGGGCATCGACTTCGTGGCTAAGGTACTTCGTAACGGTACGGAAGAGAAGTTCGAAAGCACGGACTTCCGTTCGGGCGACGACATGTATCTCTATTTCCGTTCGCCTGTGGATGGTTACCTTACCGTCTATCTCCTCGACGAAACCAGCCAAGAAGTCTTCTGTCTCCTACCCTACCGTGGCAGCGGTGAGGGAGCCTATTGCATTCAGCACGACCAACCCTACATCTTGTTTTCCACCAAAGATGAGCCGTCCAATCCTTCCCTTGTGGACGAATATACCATGACCTGCTCCCGTGATGTGGAGTATAACGACCTCTATATCATCTTCTCTCCCAATTCCTTTGTCAAAGCCAACACGTCCACATCTGACAACGAGGTGCTACCACGACAACTCTCCTACGAGGCATTCCAGAAGTGGTTGGTAGCATTAAGGAAACTGGATGAGAAGATGAATGTAAATATAAACACAATTGTTATTGAAAGGTAATAAATTATAATGCAAAACTAAAAACTATGGATCCCCAAAAAAGAAACACCCATGTGATTATTCATGGATTCGCTTTTGCCCACGCTGTGGCTGCTGCTACATTGTCGCAAACAATGATGGGCGATGAAGCAACATTAACAGCACTTACTATCACAATGATTATTGCAATAGCAAGACAATACGGACAACCGGTTGAAGTCGGTACTGCTTTTGCTTTCCTTGGAACTTTCGCAGGTTTCTATCTTGGTACACGAGGAGCAATATTCTGTATTAAATGGATTCCTTTTGTAGGCAATGCAGCAAACGCCATAGCGACGGCAGTAACAACAGAAACACTGGGATGGGCTACATATTATCTCGTGAGCAATGGAAAGAGGATAGAAAATGTAAATAAAGAAGATGTTAAAAACATTTTAGAAGAAACGAAGCAACATAAAGATGAGCTAAAAAGAGAATGGAAGGCAATCAACAAAATCATTAAATCTATGGATAAAGAGGAGAAATCCTTATACAATTCCCTGATTGACAAGATGAAAACAGGAACAATAAGTGAAAAAGAACAGAAAGAAGTGGAAATGCAGCTAAATGAACTATTTCAAAAATATGAACATAAATATTCAATAAATGAAAACAAATAATAATGAAGATACTTTTAGTCTTCACATCTCAAAGGGCATGACTGGATACACCGATAATATTATTGTCATTATTTTGGCTTCTATTCCAGTCTTTGTGATGGACGAATGCCTCAAACATTTAGATAATCTTATATATGTGGTTTTCTCTATTTTAATTCTATTCCTAATCGTATGCTATTTGTATATCGCAAAAAATGAACGAAAAGCTAAGTATAATATTGAACAATTAAAGTCTAAAATATCGGATGACAAGAGAATCAATTCACTTCTTAATTATGAAATAGAAAAGAGTTCGTATGATTTGTTGAGATATGAGTCATATAATAAATATGTGAAGATAGCAGGATTTATGGTCATCCTATTATTTATTTTAGTTAAATCATTTATTCTATGAGTATTGAAAAAAGTTCATTAAAACCTTATATACCGTCCCATACCTCAAATTATCTAAACCATACGTATGTTTACACAGCAAAGAGAACAAAGAAAAAAGATTTTTTAATGTGGACTTTAGTTTATGGTGGAGGTTTTGTAGTAGAATTATTAATTCATATTATATGGAATGCTATCTGTGCTGCAACAAAATTCCCACATGGTCCTCAAGCATGGATGGCAACGCAACGTTTAAGAAAGGAGCACAAAGACAAAGCTTGGGATGCATACCGTGAATCTGGTAGTATATTAGTCGGTTTTATCACACTTTTAGGAGGAAATGCAGAAATAACAAATTCAGAAAGAAATTGCAATCATGAAAAATAAAAAATTTATGCAGAACATATTTCGACTGACATTGGTGGTCACAATGTTGATGGCGGCATCTATGGGATATGGTCAAAAGGTTAAGATAGGGGGACTTTATTATCTGCTGAATCAACAGGACATGACGGCAGAAGTAACCCACCCAAAAGGGTATCACAACTCTGGAAACGTTACAATTCCTCCCAAAATAACGTATAAATCCAAGGAATACAGCGTGACAAGCATTGGCGGATATGCGTTCTCTGAATGCAGTGGCCTGACATCCGTCACCATACCCAACAGCGTGACAAGCATTGGCAATTGGGCGTTTTGGGGTTGCACAGGCCTGACCTCCGTCACCATACCCAACAGCGTGACAAACATTGGCGAATATGCGTTCTTTTGGTGCACTGGCCTGATCTCCGTCAGCATCCCCAACAGCGTGACAAACATTGGCAATTATGCGTTCGATGGATGTAGGGGTTTGAAAAATCTTGTATTTGAGGACGGAGAATCTCAGTTGTCGCTGGGATATACAGACAAAAGATTATCAGAAAGAGGAAAAGGCTTATTTCATTACTGTCCATTGGAGACCTTGTATTTGGGACGTAATATTACCTATAATGGCGGCTTTGATTATGGTTGGTCTCCATTTTATGGAAAAGAAACACTCACTTCCGTCACCATCGGTAACAGAGTGACAAGCATAGGAAATGATGCGTTCTCTGGTTGCAAGAACCTACGTACGATAAAAGGTATGCGCGCGAATATTAAAGTTGGATATGATGCTTTTTATAATGTTCCTGTTGATTATAAAAGTACATTTTCTTATTTCTCGTATGAATATATAATCCCTAAAGTAAATGAGTGGCAGAGAAAAGGAGAATATGAAACAAATGCACAATATCAGGCCCGCGTGACAAAGGAAAACCAGCAGAAGAAAATAGAGGAGTTGATGCAGGAGGCCATAAAGGAATACACAAAAAAGAACCCTCTGAAGATGGAGATTGGGAACTACGATGCTGACTACGGGTTGTATCCCCTGGAAAGTAATTATGGGAAGAAGTTCGTGAAGATTCCCCTTTCAGAAGCACCCACATTCAAGGCAAACTTCAAGAATGCGACCTTCGATGCTACCTATATCGCCACGGAAGACGGACTGCAGGTAAATGACCTGACCGTAAACCTGAATGGAAAGACGTACCACGCAGAACAGTCCTCCACGGAACTGGCAGCAACCACCATCGACATTGACCTGCCCGAAGTGGAAATTCCTCTGGCCAACCAACCGAGACAGAATGTGGCACAGAAGCCTGTGGCTATAGACAAGACCATCGACCAGAACATCCCGTCGGGAGTGACTGGCAACACGAAGACCTTTGCCGTGATTGTCGGCAACGAGCGATATACACAGGTGGCACAGGTGCCCTACGCTGCCAACGACGCAAAGATATTTGCCGAATACTGCCAGAAGACATTGGGAATGCCCGCAAACAACGTGCGACAATACAACAACGCCACATTCGGTACCATGCTGACGGCAATGGACGACATCCGCAGCATTGCCGAGGCTTATAAGGGGGACGTGAACGTTATCTTCTACTATGCTGGTCACGGTGTGCCCAACGAAGCCACCAAGGACGCCTATCTGCTGCCCGTGGATGCCGACGGGCAACAGACGGAAGCTTGCTATCCCGTGAGTCGCCTGTACAAGGAACTGGGAGAGATGGGGGCAAAGAATGTTGTGGTCTTCATGGATGCCTGTTTCTCCGGCAGTCAGCGTGGCGAAGGAATGCTTGCCTCCGCCCGTGGCGTAGCCATCAAGGCCAAGGCCAGTGCGCCGCAGGGAAACATGGTTGTGTTCTCCGCTGCCACAGGTGACGAGACAGCCTATCCCTATCAGGAAAAAGGACATGGTATGTTCACCTACTTCCTCCTGAAGAAACTACAGGAAACCAAAGGCGACTGCACGCTGGGCGAACTGGGCGAATACATCCAGACAAACGTACAACAGCAGTCAGTCGTCATCAACCGCAAGAGCCAGACCCCGACCATCGTGCCTTCCACTGCCATGATGGAGACTTGGAAAGACCTAAAACTGAGATAATCTAAACACACAGATTACTAAGATTAACGTGAGTTTTTTTTAGGAGGAAATGCAGAAATAACAAATTCAGAAAGAAATTGCAATCATGAGAACAAAAACACTTAATCACTTTTTCTTACGTCTCGCTGTGGGTATCGCAATGTTTATAAGCACCGCTGTGGCGAACGCAGGTAAGCCAATAAAAATTGGAGAACTTTATTATCTGCTGAATCAACAGGACATGACGGCAGAAGTAACTTATAAAAAATGGAATAATGCTACCTACTCTGGAAACGTTACAATTCCTCCCAAAATAACGTATAAATCCAAGGAATACAGCGTGACAAACATTGGCGAATATGCGTTCAAATATTGTTGGCGTCTGACATCCGTCACCATCCCCAACAGCATGACAAGCATCGGCAGAAATGCGTTTCGGGAATGCACAGGCCTGACATCCGTCACCATACCCAACAGCGTGACAAGCATTGGCAATTGTGCGTTCAGCAATTGCCGTGGCCTAACCTCCGTCACCATACCCAACAGCGTGACAAGCATTGGCGAATATGCGTTCTATGGTTGCAGTGGCCTGACATCCGTCACCATACCCAACAGCGTGACAAGCATTGGCAATTGGGCGTTCTCTGAATGCAGTGGCCTGACCTCCGTCACCATACCCAACAGCGTGACAAGCATTGGCGAATATGCGTTCTATGAATGCAGTGGCCTGACCTCCGTCACCATACCCAACAGCGTGACAAACATTGGCGAACTTGCGTTCTATAAATGCAGTGGCCTGACATCCGTCACCATCGGCAACAGCGTGACAAACATTGGCGAACTTGCGTTCTATAAATGCAGTGGCCTGACATCCGTCACCATCGGCAACAGTGTGACAAGCATCGGCAAATCTGCGTTCAGTGACTGCACGAACCTATATACGATAAAAGGTATGCACTCAAATATTGGAGTTGGAGAATATGCTTTTTATAAAGTTCCTGCTAATTTTAAAAGTAAGTTTTCTTATTTCTCAGATGGATATATAATTCCTAAAGTAAAGGAGTGGCAGAAAAAGAAAGAATATGAAACAAATGCACAATATCAGGCCCGCGTAACAAAGGAAAACCAGCAGAAGAAAATAGAGGAGTTGATGCAGGAGGCCATAAAGGAATACACAAAAAAGAACCCTCTGAAGATGGAGATTGGGAACTACGATGCTGACTACGGGTTGTATCCCCTGGAAAGTAATTATGGGAAGAAGTTCGTGAAGATTCCCCTTTCAGAAGCACCCACATTCAAGGCAAACTTCAAGAATGCGACCTTCGATGCTACCTATATCGCCACGGAAGACGGACTGCAGGTAAATGACCTGACCGTAAACCTGAATGGAAAGACGTACCACGCAGAACAGTCCTCCACGGAACTGGCAGCAACCACCATCGACATTGACCTGCCCGAAGTGGAAATTCCTCTGGCCAACCAACCGAGACAGAATGTGGCACAGAAGCCTGTGGCTATAGACAAGACCATCGACCAGAACATCCCGTCGGGAGTGACTGGCAACACGAAGACCTTTGCCGTGATTGTCGGCAACGAGCGATATACACAGGTGGCACAGGTGCCCTACGCTGCCAACGACGCAAAGATATTTGCCGAATACTGCCAGAAGACATTGGGAATGCCCGCAAACAACGTGCGACAATACAACAACGCCACATTCGGTACCATGCTGACGGCAATGGACGACATCCGCAGCATTGCCGAGGCTTATAAGGGGGACGTGAACGTTATCTTCTACTATGCTGGTCACGGTGTGCCCAACGAAGCCACCAAGGACGCCTATCTGCTGCCCGTGGATGCCGACGGGCAACAGACGGAAGCTTGCTATCCCGTGAGTCGCCTGTACAAGGAACTGGGAGAGATGGGGGCAAAGAATGTTGTGGTCTTCATGGATGCCTGTTTCTCCGGCAGTCAGCGTGGCGAAGGAATGCTTGCCTCCGCCCGTGGCGTAGCCATCAAGGCCAAGGCCAGTGCGCCGCAGGGAAACATGGTTGTGTTCTCCGCTGCCACAGGTGACGAGACAGCCTATCCCTATCAGGAAAAAGGACATGGTATGTTCACCTACTTCCTCCTGAAGAAACTACAGGAAACCAAAGGCGACTGCACGCTGGGCGAACTGGGCGAATACATCCAGACAAACGTACAACAGCAGTCAGTCGTCATCAACCGCAAGAGCCAGACCCCGACCATCGTGCCTTCCACTGCCATGATGGAGACTTGGAAAGGGCTGAAACTGAGATAATCTATAACACAGATTACGAAAATTACATGGATTAGAGATAGAACTATGCACAATCGTAGAACCTGCCCACGAACTGGTGGACGTAATCACAGGTCTTGTCAAGGACGACAACGCCTAATCTTATCCGTTATATTCTTCTTTGCCAGTTGTACCCATTCGGTATGGGCACAAAATACATTCCGCGATGCCTACGAAGCATTCAAACGGAATGCAGAGAAGGAATATGAGGACTTCCGACAGAAGGCCAACCAGGAATATGCAGACTTCGTGAGAAAGGCGTGGGAGGAGTACCAGATATTGCCTGCCGTAAAGAAGCCAAAGGAGGAGGAACGACCTCCCGTAATACGGCCAAAGGAAGACAAAGGGAAGCCAGTAGAGAATACTCCCATAGTGATAGACGAAGTGGTGACCCCACCACAACCCGAACCGCAGCCACTACCCGTAGCACCCATCAAGGAACAGGCTCAGCCAGAACCGACATGGGTCAGCTTCGTCCTTTTCGGTACTGACATGAAGGTACGATTCAACGACGGGCAACGGTTTACGCTACCAGATTGCCAACCCAATACCATTGCGAAAACGTGGGAAAGAATGGCTACAGAAGACTACAACAACACCATTCGCGACTGTCTGGAACTTCGCATCGAGAGGGGATTGAGCGACTGGACATACCTGCTGATGCTACAAAAGATGGCAGAGGCCTGTATGGGAAAGGGAAATGAGGCTTCGCTGCTGATGGCATTCGTCTATTGTCAGTCGGGCTATGAAATGAGACTGGGCATGACAGGGAACAAGCTCTACATGCTATATGCATCCCGACACGAAATATACGATCTATCCTATTTCATGATTGACGATGAGAGATTCTATCCCTTCGACTGCAAGGAGAAGAGCATGGAAATCTGCGGAGCTTCGTTCCCCGATGAGGAGCCCCTGTCCCTGCTTATTACAAACAAACAGTCACTGGCTTACCGTCCGTCACAAACAAGGACTCTGACTTCAGAGGAATACCCCGGTGTTTCGGTAAAGACATGCGTAAACCAGAATCTCATGGACTTCTATAACACCTATCCGTCATCGAAACTCGGAGATAATTTCATGACACGCTGGGCACTTTACGCCAATACGCCAATGGCAGAGGACGTTGCGAAATCGCTCTACCCTGCCTTGCAGGAGAAGATAAAAGGGATAAGTCAGAAAGAAGCGATGGAAAGACTGCTGAACTTTACGCAGACGGCCTTCGTTTATGAATATGACGACAAGGTGTGGGGCGACGACCGTGCTTTCTTTGCAGAAGAAACCTTGTTCTATCCCTATTGTGACTGCGAGGACCGTTCTATATTTCTGTCACGTTTGGTGCGCGACCTGCTGGGACTGAAAGTCATCCTCGTTTATTATCCCGGCCATCTGGCTATGGCCGTAAAGTTCACCGAGGATGTTAAAGGTGATTATATTCAACTGAACGGAGAACGATATGTGGTTTGCGACCCCACTTATATCGGTGCTCCCGTCGGAATGACTATGCCCGACATGGATAATGCCACCGCCAAGGTGATACTGCTGGAATAATATCATCATATATACAACCCAAGCGGCACGAGGATTGCTCCTCGTGCCGCTTAATGATATGTTATTATAGTTACTAACTTTCGGGGCCGATATCGTGTACAGACTCCAGCATCTGTGCCAGAGTTTGCTTGCCATAGAGACGGTTTATCCAAAGACAGAAGAAATGCTCGTTGAGGGAGTAGCGACCGGCAAGACGCGTGATGATGCCGCTTTCCAGAAGCTGGCGGACGGCATATTGTGAAGCACTGGCAGACGGTAGTTTATGACCGCGGATGAAGTGTGAGGAAGTGGGCTGACTGACCTCTCCCTCTTGTGCAATGGCATAGAGCACGGGTTTGTATTTGTCGGGAATGTTGGAGAGCTGCTCACGAAAGAGTGCTTCTTTGGAATCTATGACATTGTTGATGGCTTGAACAAGGTCAGTAGTATCTATGGTGTCTCCTTTTCCGACGAGTGTAAATACCTCGTTCATGGTTTTTTGCATGGCGTAGGTATTGCCACGGAAAAGGTGGTAAACTTTGTGAATGTCCGATGCAGATATGGTACGCTCTGCATTGGCCATGTGATGGACGACAAAGCGCGTATATTCCTCTAAATCGATAGCCTTAAGTTCCAGTGTGTCTGCACTGTTGTAGAAGGGTCGCTTGGCCGAGAGGAACATCTCCTGCATGATATGGTATTCACTGCCCGCAAATATGAATTGTGCATTGGAGAGGTGCTGAATGTGAGTGCGCAACAAGGCTTCAATGTTCTTCTCAGGATAGTTTGCCACTTGCTGGAACTCATCGAAAGCTATGATACTGGGTATGTCTGTCTTCTCTAAGTATGTAAAGATTTCTTCTAATGTGAGTTCTGGATGAGTAATGTCGCCCAGTTCCAGGTTGAAGGTGGGCATATTGGTGACAGGGTCGAAGCCGAACTGGGCACTGAGGGATTTCATAGTCTGTACAAAGGCCAGAAGCATTTTCTTACTACGGGGCAATAGGGTTTCGTATATCTGTCGTCCAAAGAGATATGTAAATTCCCGCAGGCTGGTAGTATGTAGGATGTCGATGAAGAAGGTATTGTAATTGTCCCTTAGTTCCGGCTTTTCATAACAAAAGCGTATCAAACCTGTCTTGCCCATACGACGAGGGGAGATGAGTACAAGATGATTGCCATTAAGCAATGACTTTACAAGGTGACGGCTCTCGCTAACACGGTCGCAAAAGTATTCAGGCTGTATTTTACCAGATACGACAAAAGGGTTTTTCTCGTGTTCCATATTACTTCGTATATGTATGTTTTCTGTGCAAAGTTAAGCATTATTTACAAATTATACAAATTCTATAATAGGATTTCTATAATTGTTAGTAGGTGCCAGAATAAAAGACAATAATGAGAGAATGAGAGAGGTAGGAGGATACGCGAACAAAATGATAGAGAGGATGAAGGGCAACCTTTTCAAATGGCAGGAACTCATTCACCAATCCTTTCTGCCAGATTTGATGAAGTCCGATTACATCCTTTTATTGCACAAGCGAATAGCCCGATTATAAGGTATTATTGAATATCTATTGGGAACTTTCATGACAAGAATGGATGAATATATAATTTTATCCTAAAAAGGATTATCCTGATTAGGATAAAATCAAGAAAATTGTAACATGCTTGGGATGCATACTGCGAATCTGGTAGTATATTAGTCGGTTTTATCGCAACATACATCGGTGCGCCCATCAGAATGAACATGCCCAACACGGATGTTACAAAGCACATCTGTTCAATGAGTAGAACGAAGTTTTGCCAACACATGGTCGGCAGCCTGACGGGGAGCACCGGGATAGCCTAAACGCTGGCGAACTTCGTCGTAACCTTGAAGCATAGCCTCGCGAGCATCACTGCCTGGAAGTATGCGGAGGAGTTCACGACGGACGTTGGAAACCGTCATAGCGTCACCGACAAGTTCCGTCACCACCTCGCGGCCAGCCACGAGATTGACCAATGATATGTAAGGAATTTTTATTAAAATCCGACGAAGAAAGGCAAAAAGTCGACCAAAGTTAAGATAGTAACAGACGACCTGGGGAACACGGAAGACGGCTGTTTCCAGTGTGGCCGTTCCACTGGTAACAAGAGCCGCTGTAGCATGTTGTAGGATGCGATAGGTCTGACCATAGAGAATCTGGACGGGGACATCGCCTACCCACTGACGATAGTATTCTTCTTCTATATTCGGAGCGGCCGCCACGACAAGCTGATAGTCTTTCGACAAGGGTTGTGCGGCGAGTAACATACGGCTAAGGTTATCCTTGACTTCCTGACGACGACTACCAGCGAGCAGAGCGATAACGGGACGAGAGCCAAGATGATTTTCCTCGATAAAATGGGAGAAATCTTTAGGATTACTCTGTTGATAGTCCACCACCTCATCAAGCGTGGGGTTACCCACGTAGGTGAGGTGTTTATAGTTCAAACGATTCTGATAGTAATCTACCTCAAAAGGGAGTATGCTGTATAGTTCATCGACATAGCGACGGATGTCCTTGATGCGCCATTCCTTCCAAGCCCATATCTTGGGGGGAATGTAATAAAAAATCTTAATCTGTGGAGCGTGCCGACGGACATATTTTGCCATACTGAGGTTAAAACCCGGATAGTCGATGAGCAGGAGAACGTCGGGCTGCCACGCCAAGATGTCGCGACGACACTCGCGCATACCCCGTAGGATGGTGGGCAGATGGGAAATGACAGGCATTATGCCCATATAAGCCAACGAACTATAGTGGCGGACAAGCGTGCCGCCCTCGGCAACCATTCGGTCGCCACCCACAAACCGAAATTCGGCTTCCGGGTCACGTTCCCGCAAGGCATGTATCAAGTGGGAGGCATGAAGGTCGCCACTGGTTTCACCGGCAATGAGATAGTATTTCAAAATTGAAAGTTAAGAGTTAAGAGTTCTTATTCCGCCTCTTTTGTCAAAGACATAAGGTTGGGCATCACCTCATAGGCTGTCATATCGAGTTTTATGGGCGTGATAGCCCCATAGCCGTGATCCAAAGCCCAGTAATCTGTGTCCTCGCTATGAGGCTCAAGGTTAAGGAAACGCCCTGTAAGCCAGAAGGCATTCATTCCACGGGGGTTGTTAGCCGAAATCCACTCCTGCACCCATCGGCCACGTCCCATGCGACAAACACGCATACCTGCCAGTTCTGCAACCTCGGGGAAATTCACATTCAAGCAAACATCCTGTGGCAAGCCTTCGGTTAGGACAAAATGAGCAATACGGGTGATGTCTTCGGCATAGGGAGAGAAGTCGCACTTATGCTTGAGTGTGCGCAAACTGAAACCTATGCTGGGTATTCCCTTCATGCAACCTTCTATGACAGCCCCCATCGTACCACTGTAGTGAATACTGCATGAAGCATTGTCTCCATGATTTATACCAGAAACAAGAAGGTCGGGCCGACGGGGGCACACCTGTTCGAGAGCCAGTTTCACACAATCCACAGGACTGCCCGAACAAACATACACACTAACGCCCTCGCGCTCCATATCCCCCCGACGATGCAATGTGACGGCCTGGGTGCTGGTGATGGCACAGGCTGCTCCCGAGCGTGCCGAATCAGGAGCCACAACAACGACCTCGCCCAAACCTGCCATGAGGTCGGTAAGGACTGTTATTCCCTGTGCCGACACTCCATCATCGTTGGTTATCAATATCAATTTACGTTCCATGTTTTTTCTGAAAAGCGGCACAAAAGTAGTAAAAAAACGGGAAGTTATCAACAAAAAGGGGGAGTTATCAACACTTTTAGCAATCTTTCCTCATAAAATGAGGAGAGTTTGCAAGGAAAATCTTATATTTGCGCCTAATTATAACCAAACGATTAGTAATTATGGCAAAAATAATTGCTTTAGCCAATCAAAAGGGAGGCGTGGGTAAGACCACAACAAGCATGAACCTTGCAGCCTCTTTGGCAACACTGGAAAAAAAAGTACTTCTCATTGATGCCGACCCACAGGCAAACGCATCGTCGGGTCTTGGCGTGGACATTGCACAAATAGATACTTCATTCTACAATTGCCTTATTGACAACATTGATGTTCGCGAGGCCATATACACAACCGACATCGAGGGGTTGGACATCATCCCCTCACACATTGACCTTGTAGGTGCCGAAGTGGAAATGTTACAACGGGAGAACCGCGAAAAGGTGATGGCAGAGATGCTGAAACCCATACGGGACGAATATGACTTCATTCTTATCGACTGCTCCCCCTCACTGGGACTCATCACCGTAAACTCGCTGACAGCAGCCGACAGTGTCATCATCCCTGTGCAATGCGAGTACTTCGCGTTGGAAGGACTGAGCAAACTGCTGAACACCATTCGCATCATCAAGGTGAAACTGAATCCCACACTGGAGATAGAAGGTTTTCTGCTCACCATGTACGACAAGCGTCTGCGACTGGCCAATCAGGTTTACGACGAAGTCAAAAGGCATTTCCAGGAACTGGTATTCAGAACCGTTATTCAACGTAATGTGAAATTGGGAGAAGCCCCAGGACACGGCATGCCCGTCATCCTATACGATGCCGACTCAGCTGGTGCAAGAGACTATCTGGCCTTAGCCAACGAAGTCATTGGGAAGAACGAAAAGAAGAACTGATTATTTGATATTTTACATTTGACATCATAGCATGGCAGTACACAAGAAATACCCCGCACTGGGCAGAGGACTGGATGCCCTGATGCGCACCGACGAAGTGCACACAGGAGGTTCCTCGTCCATCAACGAAGTTAGGATATCGGCCATACAGGCTAACCCCAACCAGCCACGACGCGAGTTTGACGAAACCGCATTAAAAGAACTGGCCGACAGCATCAGGGAAATTGGCATCATACAGCCCATTACGGTACGCGACATGGGCGACGGAACGTTTGTCATCATTGCCGGAGAACGGCGATGGCGAGCCAGCCAAATGGCAGGGCTTACGACTATCCCGGCCTACATACGCACCGTGGACGATGAGAACATGATGGAGATGGCGTTGGTTGAGAACATCCAACGAGAAAACCTTAATTCCATGGAAATTGCCCTGGCTTACCAGCATCTCATTGAGCAATATAACCTGACTCAGGAAAGGCTGAGCGAACGCGTAGGCAAGAACCGCACGACAATAACCAACTACCTGCGTCTGCTGAAACTACCTGCCACCATACAGATGGCCCTCAAAAACCGCAACATAGACATGGGACATGCCCGTGCCCTGCTCACGCTGAACGATCCTGCCTTGCAAATCAAAGTGTTTGAGGAAATACAACGGACAGGAATGAGCGTGCGCAAGGTAGAGGAGATGGTGAAAGAACTTGCACAAGGAGAGACCATTAACGCAAACGGAAAGAAACTGAAAAGCAAGGGCGCCAGTCTGTCACCCGAGTTCGGTGCACTAAAAGAAGCTCTTTCTACGTTCTTCCAGACAAAAGTCCAGTTGACATGTAGCGAGAAAGGAAAGGGAAAAATCAGCATTCCCTTCAACGACGAGGCCGAACTGGAACGAATCATTGACATCTTTGACAAACTGAGACATTGAGGCAACAGGGCGTGACATACGGCAAAATCATCGTCATGCTGGCAATCGTATTGTCATCGGGCAAACTATGGGCACAAGAACCCCAGAACCCGCCTACAGACACGCTCGACCTTGGAGATGCCTACATCGTCACAGACGACGTGGCTGAGGCAGAACCGCTTGACACATCCATCGTAGATAGTCTGTTGACAAACGGAATAAAGAAAAAACGGAACAAGGCATCGTTCAAGCCCGACCCAATACGTTCGATGTGGCTGGCGTTGGTGCTTCCCGGAGGTGGACAGATATACAACCGCAAGTTCTGGAAACTGCCCATTATATACGGAGGATTTCTGGGATGTACCTATGCACTGACATGGAACAACCAAATGCTTAAAGACTATTCCCAGGCCTACCTTGATATCATGGACGACGACCCCAATACTAAGAGCTATGAGGGAATGCTCCCCATGGGATACAGCATAGCGGGAAAGGAAGACAGGTTCAAAGAAATATTCAAGAACAAAAAAGACCACTTCCGCAGGTATCGCGACCTGAGTATCTTTGCATTTGTTGGTGTTTACCTGATTTCGGTTATCGATGCATACGTGGATGCCGAACTTTCAACATTCGACATCAGTCATGACCTAAGCCTCAAACTGGAGCCTGCCATCATACAGATGGGACCTCCAACTCTACGACACCAAAAGCAGAATGCCTACGGGTTGTCCTGCAATGTTTATTTTTAACTTGAACAACAACATAGTATGAGCATAAAGAAGAAACTTCTTATCGGTTTGAGCCTCACGCTCTCGGCAACCCACATGGTTGCACAGGAAGAAATCACCATCTTCGACAACAAATTAGGGCAAAACGAGGAAATCGGGCTGCCTGAAGGCATGATGAGCAACGAACTGGATAGTCTGCTTCGCGAATGGAACACCAAGAACTATCTGACATTCGACGAAAATTGTCAGGCAAGCGACGAAAACCCAGAGTTCACAAAAGAAGAATACATCACCCGACTAAGCCACCTGCCCAACGTCATTGAAATGCCCTATAACGACGTGGTGCGGAAATTCATCGACCAATACAGCTCGGGACGTTTGCGCCGCTCCATTTCCATCATGCTTGGGGCCAGCAACTTCTACTTTCCCTTTTTCGAGGAAGCCTTGGAAACATACCAACTGCCCCTGGAGCTTAAATACCTGCCAGTCATAGAAAGTGCCTTGAACCCAGGCGCAACAAGCCGAGTGGGAGCCGCAGGACTATGGCAATTCATGATTACCACGGGTAAGCAATACGGGTTGGAGGTGACCAGTCTAATTGACGAACGCCGCGACCCCATCAAAGCATCCTATGCCGCAGCCCGATACCTGAAGGATTTATATGATATCTTCGGCGACTGGACACTCGTTATCGCCTCATACAATTGCGGCCCGCAAAATGTATCCAAAGCCATAAAAAGAGCAGGGGGAACCAAGGACTATTGGACGATTTACCCTTATCTGCCAGCTGAGACGCGTGGATATGTACCTGCCTTCATTGCCGCAAACTACATCATGAACTATTATTGCGAGCACAATATTTGTCCTGCGAACACCCAACTTCCGACGGCCACCGACACCATCATGGTATCGCACGACATCCATTTTGACCAGATTCACGACCTCTGCAACATAAGCATAGAGGAACTGAAAGCCCTGAATCCACAATACCGCACGTCACTGGTTCCTGCCGGAAGCCGTCCGCTACCTATCAGAATGACGCCAGAAGCCATTAGTGCTTTCATTGAAGCAGGCGACTCAATCTACAACCACCGAGCCGACGAACTCTTTAGCAAGAAAGAGAACGAGGTGGCCATGCCTGAAGCAACAAACACAAAAACTACTCGGAGCCGGGGCAATAAACGAGTTACCGTACGTGCCGGCGACACGCTCGGAGCCATTGCCCGAAGGAACCACACTACCGTCAATGCCATTAAGCGTCTGAACGGCATGAGAGGGACAAATATCCGACCCGGACAGAAACTGATTGTTAGATAAACAAATAAAGGAGGTTTCCCCATGAACGAGTTGAACCTTAGAGAGCAGGAAGACGACCGCATGGTCAATGAGGCTTTCCAGCACCTGCTGGACACCTATCTAAGCAGTCATCACCGCAAGAAAGTCGATATCATAACGAAGGCTTTCAACTTCGCACGAAAAGCCCACGCCGGTGTGCGCCGTCTCTCTGGGGAACCCTATATCATGCACCCCATCGCCGTTGCCCAGATAGTCAGCGAGGAGGTGGGTCTGGGAAGCACCAGTATATGTTCTGCCCTACTACACGATGTGGTAGAGGACACAGACTACACCGTAGAAGACATACAAAACATTTTCGGCCCCAAGATTGCACAAATAGTTGACGGACTAACCAAAATATCCGGCGGAATCTTTGGCGACAAAGCGTCTGCCCAAGCAGAAAACTTCAAGAAACTTCTGCTGACCATGAATGAGGACATCCGGGTTATCCTCATAAAGATTTCCGACCGTCTGCACAACATGCGAACTTTGGGAAGCCAGTTGCCCAACAAACAATACAAGATTGCCGGGGAAACTCTGTACATATACGCTCCATTGGCATACAGACTGGGACTGAACAAGATTAAAGAAGAACTGGAGGACCTTAGTTTCAGCTACGAGCATCCGGAAGAATGCAATCTGATTAAACAACGGCTTGCCGAAATGGAGGGCAACCTGAATAGCATTTACACAGATTTCATAGGTCCAATCCGAGCAGAATTGGACAAGCACGGCATCGACTATACGTTGAAAGCACGTATCAAACGCCCCTACTCCATCTGGAAAAAGATGCAGACCAAGCATGTCTCGTTTGAGGATGTCTATGACATATTGGCCGTCAGAATTGTATTCAGACCGAAAAACATAGAGGACGAAGTGGCCGAATGTCTGCAAATCTATGGCTACATCACCAAAAACTATACGTCACACCCAGAGCGTTTCCGCGACTGGCTAAACCACCCCAAGGCCAACGGTTATAAAGCCCTGCACACAACACTAATGAGCAAGGTCGGCAAGTGGATTGAAGTCCAGATACGAAGTGAGCGCATGGACGAAATTGCAGAACAAGGATTTGCCGCCCACTGGAAATACAAAGAAGGAGAAAAAACTTCTGAAGAAAGCGAAAGCGAACTCGACAAATGGCTACAGACCATCAAGGAGATATTGGATGACCCCCAGCCCAGTGGCATGGACTTTCTGGATACCATCAAGCTAAACCTATACTCCAACGAATTGTTTGTGCTCACCCCCAAAGGTGAAGTCAAGAAGATGCCCGCCGGATGTACCGCCCTCGACTTTGCCTTCACCATACATACATTTGTAGGCACGCATTGCATTGGCGCGAAAGTCAACCACACACTTGTTCCATTAAATTATGTGTTGAAGGGTGGTGACCAGATAGAAATCCTGACCTCAAAAGATTCACAGGTACAGCCCAATTGGCTCAAATTTGTGACAACAGCAAAGGCAAAAGGAAAGATACAAGCCATACTCCGACGCGAGGACCGAGAAAAGCAACACGAGGGTGAACAGATATTGAACCAGTTCCTCCAGGAAGCAGAGATGGACTCCAGTAGCATGAACATCGACAAACTCTGCGACTTACATCAACTGAAAAGCCGAGAACAGTTACTCTCTGCCATTGGTGCCGGACGCATTGTACTCGGTGATGCTGACCTGGCTCATCTGCGAAACAAGAAATCGTCAAAGAACTGGCAACGTTACATCAAGAAACTTTTCAAGCGAAAGACCTCAGACGGCAACCTTATCCTCACGCCGACACCTCAGACAGAAATAGACCGCAAGAAACCACTCATACTCAACGAGGAAACGATTGGGCACTATATTATGGCCGATTGTTGTCATCCCATACCAGGAGACGACGTATTAGGTTATCTGGATAAGAACAACCGCATTACCATACACAAAAGGCAATGCCCCGAGGCGAACAAGCTGAAAGTGTCTGACGGGAACCGCATCTTAGCCGCAGACTGGGACACTCACAAACGCCTGTATTTCCCTGCTACCATCCGTGTTGATGGAATAGACCACACGGGAGTTCTCTACCAGATTGTCAGCATTCTCTCCCAACAGCTCAATGCCAACATACACAGGCTTTCCATAGAGACACGAGACGGCATATTCCAAGGAGAGATAAACCTGGAAGTACACGATGTCGAGGACGTGCGAACGATATGCCGCAATCTAAAGAAAATAAATGAAATAAAGTCGGTAACGAGAATATCCTAAACGATACCTTCAAACTCTTTCTTGATACTGACAAGTTCAGCACGAATAGCGAGCAAACGTTCCATCAATTCGGTGGTAGAGTTTTCCTTACTACGATTCTTGGCAATTGCCTCACGTGCGGCCGCCAACTTCATGCCCCTCACCTTCACCAGATTGTGAATAACGCGAATCTCGTCAATATCCTCTTGCGTATATTGGCGCACGTTTCTACCGCTTTTTCGTGGCTGAATGGAAGGGAACTCCTTTTCCCAATATCTCAATAGCGTCTCTGTAACGCCAAACATCTCCGCCACCTCTCCAATGGCGAAGTACTTCTTTAAACTCTTATTGGGATTTAATGCCATAACAATTTCGTACTTTGGTGCAAAGTTACGAAAAGTCGAGCGCAGAACAAAACAAATTCGTTTGTTTTTTATTTTTATGTAGAGACGGAGTAACTTATCCAAAGTTACCATAATAAATTAAAAATTAAAAATTAAAAATTAAAAATTTATTCGTACCTTTGTGCGCGAAAAATAAAACCCTATCAAATATGACAGCAAACGAGATTCGTAATTCGTTCAAAAAGTTCTTTGAGTCAAAAGGGCACGCCATTGTTCCCTCGGCTCCCATGGTTGTAAAAGACGACCCCACGCTGATGTTCACCAACGCTGGAATGAACCAGTGGAAAGATATTATTTTGGGTCAGCGCGACCCTGAGCCACGCCGACGTGCCGACTCTCAAAAGTGTCTGCGTGTGAGCGGTAAGCATAACGACCTGGAGGAGGTTGGCCACGACACGTATCACCACACCATGTTCGAGATGTTGGGCAACTGGTCGTTCGGCGACTACTTCAAGGAAGGTGCCATCGACATGGCCTGGGAATACCTGGTGGATGTACTGAAACTAAATCCGGCCGACCTCTATGTTACCGTCTTCGAAGGTTCTCCTAAAGAGAATCTCAGCCGCGACGACGAGGCCGCTAAGTTCTGGCTCAAACACGTGCCTGCCGACCACATCATCAACGGAAACAAGCACGACAACTTCTGGGAAATGGGCGACACGGGTCCTTGTGGTCCCTGTTCGGAGATTCATCTCGATAGCCGCACGGCCGAAGAGAAAGCCAAGGTGCCTGGCCGCGAACTGGTAAACAAAGACGACCCACAGGTCATCGAAATTTGGAACATCGTGTTCATGCAATTTGAGCGCAAGGCCGACGGTCATCTGGAACCCCTCGGCATGAACGTCATCGACACGGGTATGGGTTTCGAGCGTTTGGTACGTGCCATTCAAGGCAAGCATTCCAACTACGACACCGACGTGTTCCAGCCCATCATTCGTGCCATCGAGCAGTTGACAGGATTGAAATACAACTCCGATAATTCTGAATGTTCTGAAAACTCCGAGAGTATCAATGTTGCCATGCGCGTATGTGCCGACCACCTGCGCACCATTGCCTTCTCCATTGCCGACGGACAATTGCCTGGCAATGCTAAGGCAGGCTACGTCATACGCCGCATCCTGCGTCGAGCCGTACGCTATGCCTATACATTCCTCGGCCAGAAAGAAGCCTTCCTTTACCGTTTGCTACCTGTCCTCATTCAGGAGATGGGAGAGACCTATCCCGAACTGGAAGCACAAAAGGTGCTTATCTCTAAAGTAATGAAAGAGGAAGAAGAGAGTTTCTTGCGCACCCTGGAGACGGGCATCCGTCTGTTGGATGGTGTAATGGCTGAGACCAAGAAACAGGGCAAAACCGTAATTGATGGTGAAAAGGCTTTCACGTTGTTCGACACCTACGGATTCCCCCTCGACCTTACGGAACTCATCTGTCGTGAAAACGGACTATCCGTCGATGAGGAACGCTTCAATGCCGAAATGCAGAAGCAGAAAGACCGCGCCCGAAATGCCGCCAAGGTAGAGGCAGAGGACTGGATAAGCACCCTCCCCACCTCGGAGGAGCCAGAGGGGGGCTGTAAGTTCCTCGGTTGGGACATGACGGAGAGTGAGTGCCGCATCGTGCGCTATCGTCAAGTCGTGCAGAAGAAGCAAACCTACTATCAGTTGGTACTTGACCAAACTCCCTTCTATGCCGAAAAGGGTGGTCAGGTGGGCGACCGCGGCGTGCTCGTGAGCGAGAACGAAACCATAGAGATTATCGACACGAAGACGGAGAACGGTCTGACAGTGCATATTGCCAAGCAGTTGCCGAAGCACCCCGAAGCACCCTTCATGGCTTGTGTGGATGTTGACCTGCGCCGTGCTTGCGAGGCCAACCACACGGCCACGCACCTCCTCGACCAGGCGCTTCGCCAAGTGCTCGGTACACATGTTGAGCAGAAGGGTTCGCTCGTCACCCCCGAATACCTACGCTTCGACTTCTCTCACTTCCAAAAGGTAACTGACGAGGAACTTCGTCAGGTGGAACGCCTCGTAAACCAAAAGATACGCGAAAACATACCTTTGCAAGATCATCGCGACATGCCCATCGAGGAAGCCAAGAAACTCGGAGCCATCGCCCTCTTTGGCGAGAAGTACGGCGATAAGGTTCGCGTTGTTCAGTTCGCAGATAGTGTTGAGTTCTGCGGTGGATGCCATGCCAAGAGCACGGGTCAACTGGGAATGGTGAAGATACTCTCCGAGAGTAGCGTAGCCGCCGGTGTACGTCGTATCGAGGCCATTACGGGCCAGAAGGTTGAGGAAATGATGTATCAGTTCACCGACACCATTGGCGAACTTCGTCGGCTCTTCAACAACACGCCCGACCTGCAAGGAGCCATCCAGAAGTTCCTCAACGAGAACACACAACTGAAAAAGCAGATTGAGGACTCCATGCGCGAAAAGGCCATGCAACTGAAGCAATCGATGAAGGACAACGCCAGGGACATTAACGGCGTTATGGTCATGAAGGCCGTTGTGCCCGCCATGGCTCCCGAGTTCGTGAAGGACATCGCCTTCCAACTCCGTGCTGAGGTGGAGAACGCATTGGTAGTCATCGGTAGTTCCAACGAGGGCAAACCCTTGTTGACGGCGGCCGCATCGGATAGCCTCGTCCAGCAGGGTGTGAACATTGGAAAGAACATCCGCGAGGCTGCCCAACTCATCCAGGGTGGCGGTGGCGGTCAGCCCCACTTCGCTACAGCTGGTGGCAAGAACCCCGAAGGCCTCATCTCTGCCGTAGAGAAACTCATTGAGTTGTTGACCGCATAGAGCACGTTTCACCAACACATATAAGTTTCTTGGAGAAACAGACTTAAAGAAGCCAGACAGTCCTGATAGGATTGTCTGGCTTCTTTTTGGGGTTGGATAGGAGAAATATTGGGGGAATGCGCTTATTCCATGATGCGAGAGGCCATGAGCCTAACGGCCTCCATGTCGGCAGATGAGAATTTACGGGCGAAAAGATAGGGAGAGTTCAACAGATACTCCACATCGTCCGACTTCCAAACATAAGGGTCACCACGTTGCCAGTCAATAGCCCGCATGGAACCGTGCTGGACATCGTCAACATCGAACAGACGTTCACGGAAAGGAGAGTTCCAGACAATGGTCTGGAGGAAAATCTCGTCGGGACAAAGCGTATGATGGAACAGACGATGTATGTCCGTCTCATGTTCCAGAACATAACGACAGCAATCCTCGGTAATGCTAAACCAGTTGAAACCCTTTTTTATCTCAACGTCACGCCCACGCTGACGATTCACGCCCAGGACCTTCTGTATATTCAAAGTCAGATTGCGCAGAGGGGATGTCACGGCATGGAGCAACTTCGACGAAGAACGCTTCTTCCAACGATTGAAGAAATAATAGTAACGAACCTTACGAAAGGCATCGCGGCAATGTGAGGCATCATTCCAGAATCCGACGAACTCCATGCCTTGGTGCTGGTCGAAGAAGCGACGGATGTATTCGGGAGACTTTATGGGCAGATCCTGCCCCGACAACATGTGGTAATACTGGTACGGGCCATGTTTCAAAGCTTCCCGCAATAGCAACAACTCAACCTCCAACAACGACGTATGTCCCCAAAAGACACCCATGGGATTTGGCAACACATTCAATCGGGCCTTTTGCAACCTGATGGTTTTCGCCTCATCAAAAAGCGAAGGACTATAAAAATCGACATGCAAGTAAATGTCGTTCCACTCCACATCCAACGTTTGGAGCAAAGCACGGAGCAACCGTGGTTCGTTGTGGGCAATGATGAGGTAGGCGTGTCGATTCATATATAACCTTTTACGGAAAAAATTTCACCAAGTATCGGGCAATGCATCACCCTTCATGGTCACAATGCCTGGAAGCCATCGTAGCAAACGGTTCACGGACTCCCAGTAACGGATAGCCGGAGACACCCCCAACACCCTTTGGACTTCCGCCTCCACCGTAGCACGTCGCTCCGGGGATAATCCTGCCTTCCGTATCAGCCGGTACAGGTGACCGACACGCATCAGATGACGGTATCTACTTATATCTGGCAATTGTTTCTCGATTGTCAGCAGGATATGTGCATCTTCAATATAGCAGAAACCGTCCTTCTTGGCTTTGGCCGTAGTGCTGACACGGTGCATGCGAAAGCGGTTGAGGGGTTTGTGAATACGTATGACATCACCTTGTATGCACATCTGGAACCAGAACAACCAGTCGCCACTTGAGCGCATAGCCGCCCACGACTGAGGGTCGCACTTCTCGTACGCCTGACGGAGGAATACCACCCCACTGGCATTCTCTATGTAGTTGCGCCAGAAGAGATTATGTTGCACAAAGTCGCGACCGCCATACACCGTATAGCCCGTCACCCGTTTGGGGCGATAGTGGCGTGGGATGATTTGTCCCTCGGGGTCGATATGCACAGAGGTGGCATAACATACCGTTGCCGACGGTACGGCTTCGAGAGCCTCGACACAGGTCTGTAGGAAATCCTCCATAGCCTCATCGTCGGCCTCAGCTATCCAAACGTATTTTCCCCGTGCCTGTGCAATACCTTTTCTCCATTGGTGGAAGGGGGAGCCAGAGTTTTCGTCATTCACAATGATGGCCGAAACACGAGGGTCTTCGGCATAATGCCGCATGAGTTCCACACTATTGTCCGTGGAATGGTCATCAAGCAAAATCAATTCTATGTTGCCATACGTCTGATTCAGAATGCCCTGTATTCGGGCATCAAGATAACGGGCATAGTTATAATTGGGCAAGACCACAGATACCAAAGGCTGTACACGAACCCCTTTCCCACACGAGTATTCTCCCACATCCAACGTCACCTTCTCGGCTCCACTACAAGGGAATTCTCCATGAAAAAAGGCTATAGTTCGTACCTTATTTATATTATTCATTTTATATCTTCTTTTTTTGAGTTAGCATTGCTTCCAACAGGTTATACAACTGAGCAAGCATTATTGCCGTAAACAGCGATACAAAAACAAGCATCATATATATAACTATTGGATAACGCAAGCCATACAATGCATCATGGAACAGATAATAGGCAAAAAAGGTGTGGGTTAGCCACATGTAGATAGAATAATGTCCAAAGAAACGTAAGACAGAGCAGAGCCATTGAGGTACACAACACAATGTAAATAGCAAAATAATGGGGACTGCAAAAAGTACATTCACCAAACTTGGTCCCAACAATCCTCTAACCATACAGAGCGTAAGCATAATCAGTGATGGCCATTTCAAACTACGAACTACAAGACTACACCAACCATAATTCCCTACGCACACTCCTACATAGAAGGCCGGCATCACCAGCATCAAACGGCTAAGCAAAATGGAGAAAGGGTTATTCCCCAAAAACAGAACAGGCCACTTATATTCAATCAACAACAGAAATAATACAAAAAAAACTATCAAATTAACCCAGATATTGTTACGGCGCACGAAAGGCACAATCCACTTTGCCGTCGCAATCAATATCGCCCACGGCAACAAAAACCACCACTCCTCATTGTACGAAACATCCAGCGATAGCACATTCAATAATAGCGTGTCATATCCGTTAGGGTATGCTTCTGGTTTGATCCAGCATGCCAATGGAATAAACAGGGCAAACACAAGCCAGAAACGACTATATACCCTCCACAACCTTCGCAACGTGGAACGCACATTCATCTCACTCGCCTTAGCCATCCCATAGCCCGAAATAAAAAGATAGATAGGAACACACATCCCACACATACGGGCGATTGCATAGGCCAGAGGCTTCCCGTTCAGGTAGTTTATCAACGTTGTGCACTCCTCTACCCTTTCCTGAGTATTGAACAAATGCAGCCACAACATCATTAAAATGGCTACACCTTTCAACTGTAGGCTTTGGTCTTTGTTCATAGTAGATTAGTCGTCTGTTGGTATGCGAATCCAGTTATCCGGATATAGGGAAACCTTGCCTCCGTCGTTTACAAACCAATGGTCTGGACAAAACACAAGTTTGTCGGCATGGTCGTTGAGCCAAGCCGCCCACCACGAGAACGTGCTATTGCAGATGATGTTGTGATGGCATTGCGACATTAGCATCATGTCCTGCCAACTGTCCTCCCCCTTGTTCCAATCCACGAAAACGGTGTCCTCGGGCAAAGGCAAGTTCTCGCGAACCCACTCAACATCCTCCGAGAACACATAAAAGTGGGCACCCGTCACCAAACGGCTCACCTCGTCCATCGCATGTCGGTAATAGGGAATCTGGCACACACAACCTATCTGGTCGTAGAACTTAGGGTTCAGATAGTCGCCACGTCGGACGTGCAACGAGACGCTTTGCGGTTCACGATATATTTCCTCGGCCAACGAGCGATTCCGTTCGTTGGCCTTCTCCATGTCGAAACGGAAAGCCTGACGAATCTCCGCCTCATGTCCTTGGAAATACATCAGATTTTGGTAAAAGCCCTTGTAATAGACCCATGGCCAACGGACAGGACCGTCGTAGTGAGCGAGCGAACCATGTTCGTGCCGTTCCAGTATGGTACGGAAGAAGAGGAACTCCATCACCTTCTTCATCCATTGAGGCAAGGTCATTTCATCCTCGGGCAGATTAAATATGCGGTGTAGTTCATACCCATAATGGTCGTGATAGTGAGCCATATCCGAGAGGTCGATGCGCGTATTGGGGTATTGGCTCTTCATGCGTAGGTACAAGGCATAGATGAACATCTGGTTGCCCAGCCCTCCAGTCATTTTTATCAATCTCATGGCATCAGATTATGGTTATGGAAATAGTCGCGTATCGTCGTATCTGTCTGGATGTGTCCGTCATCCTCCAGCCTTTTGCGTTGGGTGAGCCCGACGACGCGGTCATATTCCTCGGACAGGCGGTTTTCTTTGTACAACTTATAGAAATATCGCCAGTGCACGCCTCCGTGTTTGCCACGATGCGCCTCCAACTCGCGCCCGCCTTGCACCATCTTGTCGATGAACACCTGCCGGGTTCCCACGGAATAATGGTAAATACGTATGGGTCCCGTGGTGATGGTGCGCGGAAGCATGGCCACCTTGTGGTTCCCCATGGCGATGTGGAGGTAACCCTCCGCACGATGTGCCACCTTGCCGCGTTGGGGTTGGAATATGCTATATGGCGAAAGGTCGTACTCCTCGGGTTCTTTCACCGGAACCACACGTTGGGTCCATTCGGTGAACGGCAAGCCCTCTTCCGGCATCATGCAATGGGCAGGGCAACGCATAATGCGGCTACCACACCGCCCAAGTTCTTCACACAGATTACCCGACGGGGCATACCACAATTCGTCAGCATCGGCATTGATTATCCAGTCGGCATGATACTTTCCGATGGCCATCATCACCATGCGGTCTACCCACCGCTTTTGCTCGTAGCCCGTCGATGGTTCCTCTATGATGTCCAACACCCAGCCACGTTCGCGATAACGATGCAGAATGTCCATCGTGCCATCGGTGCTGTTGTTGTCGGTAACGATGAACCCCTGAACTCCCATGGAATGATGGAACAGGAGGTTCTGTTCCATCCTGTCGGCCTCGTTCTTTACCAACAGAGTCATTATGAGGCGTGGTTTCGCGACACGCGACTTTGAGAACGGCCATCGCATCAAGGCCGCAGCCAAACGAGGAAGCACTTTCAGGACAATGTTCATCTTCTTTGGGTCAGTCTTTAATCACGTTGTACTGATTAACCAGCCGCAAACATTCCTCCACATCAAATCCACGGGCCTTGGCATATTCTTCAGCCAGAACGGCTCGTTGCCAACGGTTCGCCAGCAATCGTTCGGAAAGGTTCTTACAACCCTCCACCAAACCGACATCCCGGAAACGAATGCGGTTAAGGTCGATAAACTCCACCCGGTCGCCATCGCCAAAGAGCACATTGCCTTGGGAAAGGTCGCGATGTATCATGCCATTGTCGTGCAGACGAGCCACGGCACGGGCAACCAGCCGCAAATATCGCTCTTCCTCACTCCGGGGACTTATCTTGCAGGTTTGCAAATCGGTATATGTATATGGACAGGTGGACAGAAGAGACACATAGTAGCTATGCGTAAACAACAAACCATTTCCAATGGTTAGCCAGGCCACGGGTTCAGGGCTACCGATGCCCAGGCTATTGAGCAATCGGGCATATTCGTAACTACGCTGGGCCTTCGATTTCCTCAATAAGCCATACGCCAGGCGGTTTGTGGCATTGGGTACGCCAAACGACTTCACAACCATCTGCCTGTCACCCAATTGGAAAATCCGGAGTTCGTTGCGGTGTTTATAGAGCACACGCCCCTGTCCCGTACGGAACAGGTTTGGGAGTTCGCAAACAAAGTTTTTCAGCTGCTCGTCCGACGGGTCGCACAACACAACGTGTTGGGGGTGCAATACGCAACTTGCCATCTTGCCCAATATACCCTGCTTACCCATCATTACGCGTTTTTAAAATGTATATATGTCACCCTAAATCTTGTCGAATCCCTTAGTAAACTTTCGCCAATAGTATTTTAGGGGATTGGTATATTTAAGTTGTTTCCATGGACGGCTGCCATGCGGACGATGCCTGACTGGATGGGAAACAAGCACATAGTTCTGCATGCCTTGCTCCAGGGAACGATGCGATATGGTCACATCAAACCAGTTCTTCGTCTGATCCAGCTTGTCGAAATCCACACGTCGCAATAACTCCGGCGTGAGCAATGAACAACAGAAGGAACAATGATGACGCGTAGGAACGCAGCCCATCTGCTTGTCTTTCTCACTCCATTTACGAACATATTCATAGGGATAATTCACCTCTTCATTGTCGTCCACCGTCACGGATGCCACAATACCGGCATCGGCATGACGCTGGGCTTCGTCCCAAAGTCCCTGCATGGTATCTTTCCGCACCACGACATCACTCTCCACGATGGCCAGGGCCGCATCCTCCTCCATACACGCATGGCGCTCACGTTGCAACACCAGCAAGTAGTTGGGCGAGGGATGACTCGTGATATCACTGAGATTCACCAACCGAAAGCCCATTTCCCGACTGGCCTCCGCAAGGCGTTGCGTATTCTCGGGTGTAGAGAAATCGTTATATATCGTATAAGTGTAGGGAACACCTATCTGGGATGCCATGACCGCCCTTACCGTTTCCAAGGTCGAGTCAATGCTATCCTTTACGGGAGTAATGATGTGTATGCTTTTCATTCCAGCCGCGAAGATACGAAATAAAAGTCATATCCACAACGATTATCCATTCTTTTTGCCATACCCTACGTAGTTTGCCCCATCGTAAAAAGTGTGTTATGACTTGGCCGTTAGCATACTAATTAGTAACTTTGCAAGCATTATGGAAAAACTAACCGACATAAGATTCCGGGCTGCGCTCTTCGATTTGGACGGTGTCGTTCTGGATACGGAGAGCCAGTATAGCAAGTTCTGGGGGATGATGGGACGTGAGTTTGTGTCCGATGTCCCCGACTTCTCCCAGCGAATCAAGGGACAGACTCTTGTGCAAATCTACGACCGCTGGATTACCGACCCCGACATCCAAGCCGAGGTGACACGAAGGCTAAACCAGTTCGAGGCCGACATGACGTTCCAATATATAAGAGGTGCGCGCGCGTATATAGAAGTCCTGCGGCAAAGGGGCATTCTCACGGCCATTGTCACAAGCAGCAACCGCCCGAAGATGGAGAACGTATACCGTTCGCGCCCCGAACTGACCCAACTCTTCAACCGCATCCTGACCGCGGAGCATTTCTCGGAAAGCAAGCCATCGCCCCAGTGCTACCTGCGTGCCGCCGAGGCTCTGGGAGTCCCCACGGAGGAGTGTGTGGTCTTTGAGGACAGCATCAACGGACTGAAATCGGGCATGGCCAGCGGTGCCTATGTGGTAGGATTGGCCACAACGCTTCCCCGGGAGCAGATACATCCGCTTTGCCATCTCGTAATCAACGACTTTGAAGACGAACTACTGAAATGAAAATCATCATCGACGATAAAATCCCATACATACAAGGCCAGGCAGAGCGGTTGGCTGACGAAGTCGTATATCTGCCCGGCAATAGCATTGGGCCCGACGAGGTGCGCGATGCCGACGCACTTGTCATACGCACCCGCACCCAGTGCAACCGTCAGCTGTTGGAAGGGAGTAAGGTTAGGTTCATAGCCACGGCCACCATCGGCTACGACCATCTGGACACCGAATACCTGCACGAGGCTGGCATACAATGGACCAATTGCCCGGGATGCAATGCCACCAGCGTAGCCCAGTATGTCCGGAATAGCCTGTTCGAAGCTGAGCAACAAGGGCTCGTCCGTCTTAAAGATGCCACACTGGGTATCATCGGGTATGGACATGTGGGCAAGGCCGTCTGCAAAGCACTAAGCCCACACGTGGGAAGCATCATCCTCAACGACCCCCCACTGAAGGATAAACTAGGAAAACTAGAGGAACTAGGAAAACTAGGAGAACTAGAAACCCTACAAACCTCCTGCAACATCATCACCCTACACACCCCACTCACCCACGGTGGTCCCTACCCCACCTATCACTTGGTTGACGAAGCCTTCATCAGCCGCCTGAAACGAGGCACCATCCTCATAAATGCCGCCCGGGGAGGCGTGGTTAACGAGAGTGCCCTCATGCAGGCTCTTGACAGAGGACACATCGGGGCAGCCATCATCGACACATGGGAGAGCGAACCCGACATCAACCTTCAGCTGCTCCGGAAAACCTTTATCGGCACCCCGCACATTGCCGGTTATTCGGCCGACGGAAAGGCCAATGCCACACGCATGGCACTGGAAGCATTGGCGCATTGGATGGGGAGGAACGAGCAATTCGACATACAACCTCCCGAAGGACCACGCAACTACAATCCCATGGACGATAGCGAGCGACTAAAGGAGAATCCATCCGGCTTCGAATACCAACGCGGGCACTATCCTATACGTCGCGAATAGTTGCACACAGACATACTAAGTGTGCAAAAAGGGTGTGTTTTTTAACAATTTATTTGGTAATTCGGGCAAGAAGTAGTAACTTTGCACTCGATTTAAAGAATCGTAAACATTATCTAAATAACTAAAAATTACCATTATGGCAGAAATTGAAGCAAAAGTTAAGGCTATTATTGTTGATAAACTGGGAGTTGACGAAAGCGAAGTAGTAGAGAGCGCAAACTTCACTCAGGACCTGGGTGCTGACTCTCTGGACACCGTAGAGCTCATCATGGAGCTGGAGAAGGCTTTCAACATCACCATCCCCGACGATGCAGCTGAGAAGATTGCTACCGTTGGCGACGCTATCAAGTTTATCGAAGAGGCTCAAGCCTAAGCAAAAAGAAAAGAATTGAAGGGAAGTTAAAGGGGAGTTAAAGGGAAGTTAAAGGGACGATACATTTTCCCTGAGAGCAATCTCACGTTACAAGACTATCGTCCCTTTTACTCCCACGGTCTGAAAGGCCGATAACTCCTCCTTAACTTCCCTTTTTTTCCCTTAATTTAAGATTATGGAATTAAAAAGAGTAGTTGTAACAGGTATCGGTGCCGTTACCCCGTTGGGCAATACCGCAGAAGAAACCTGGAAGAACGTGTTGGCCGGCAAGAGCGGTGCTGCCCCAATTACCCATTTTGATACAACCGGGTTCAAGACCACCTTTGCCTGTGAAGTGAAGGACTTCGACCCCACCCTCTTCATCGACCGTAAGGAGGCCCGCAAGATGGACCCCTACTGCCAGTATGCCATGGCCGCCGCACAGATGGCCGTTGACAACAGCAAACTGGACTTGGAACAGACCGACCTCAACCGCGTAGGCGTGGTTCTTGGCATCGGCATCGGTGGCATGCACACTTTCGAGGAAGAGGAATGGAACTACGAGCGCACCCACGAGACACTGGGTCCCAAATACAGCCCCTTCTTCATCCCGAAGATGATTGCCGACATCGCCGCCGGACAAATCAGTATGAAGTATGGTTTCCATGGCCCCAACTACATCACCTCTAGCGCATGCGCCAGCAGCACCAACGCCCTGGCCGATGCCTTCAACCTGATTCGTCTGGGCAAGGCCGAGGTAATGGTGAGCGGTGGTAGCGAGGCAGCCATCTATCCCGGTGGCGTGGGCGGATTCAACGCCATGCACGCCCTCTCCACCCGCAACGAGGAACCCGAAAAGGCCAGTCGTCCCTTCAGTGCCAGTCGCGACGGTTTCGTCATGGCAGAAGGTAGCGCCGTGCTGATTCTGGAAGAACTGGAACACGCCAAGGCTCGCGGTGCCCACATCTATGCCGAGGTGGCAGGTTGCGGCATGAGTGCCGACGCCCACCACATCACGGCCTCTCATCCCGAGGGCCTGGGTGCCAAACTGGTGATGAAGAACGCCCTGGAAGATGCAGAGATGAAGCCCGAGGAAATCGACTACATCAACGTACACGGCACATCCACTCCCGTGGGTGACATCTCCGAGGTGAAGGCCATCAAGGACGTCTTCGGCGAACATGCCTACGAACTGAACATCAGCTCGACAAAGTCCATGACGGGTCACCTGTTGGGCGCAGCCGGTGCCATCGAGGCCATGTTCAGCGTATTGAGCGTGGAGAACGACATCGTGCCCCCCACCATCAACCATGAGGAGGGTGACGAAGACCCCGAAATCGACTACCGTCTGAACTTCACCTTCAACAAGGCCCAGCAGCGCACCGTGCGTGCCGCACTGAGCAACACCTTCGGTTTTGGTGGTCACAACGCATGTGCCATCTTCAAAAAATACGTCGATTGATGCCATTTGACATTTAACATTCAACAATGTTGACAGACCTCCTAACAAAGATAAGGCTCCCCTTCCTCAAGGATAGGGAGCTTTATCGTTCTTTCCATCAGATACTGGGCTTCTACCCTCATGACATACACCCCTACAAGGTAGCCATGCGCCACAAGTCCATGGCCATCAGGGAAGAGGGGAAACGCATCAACAACGAACGCCTGGAGTTTCTGGGCGATGCCATACTGGATGCCGTGGTGGCACACATCGTATTTAAGCAGTTCCCCAAGAAACCCGAGGGATTCCTCACCAACACCCGTAGCAACATTGTCCGCCGCCAGTCGCTCAACAAACTGGCCAAGGACACAGGCCTCGACCGCTTCATCATCTCGAACTTCAAGCAACAGACCCACAACAACTACGTCAACGGCAATGCCTTCGAGGCCCTTGTGGGTGCCATCTACATCGACCGCGGATACGGCCATTGCGTGCGCTTCGTGAAGGAGAAAATCATGGACCAACTGGTCAACATCGAAAAAGCCTCGCGCGAGGTGAACCACAAGAGCAAACTCATCGAATGGGGACAGAAGCAACGCATCGACATAGAGTTCAACGTCGAGCAGGGCAAGGAGAACGAGGCCACTCCCGTCTTCCTCTGCCGGGTAAGCATCGCCGACACCGTATGCGGCACCGGAAAGGGCTACTCGAAGAAGGAAAGCCAGCAGGCAGCCGCCCGTGAGGCTCTCGAAAAGATAAAGAAGGACCGCGAGTTTGTCATCGGTCTCACTGCCCCCAAGGAACTACAGATGGAACGCTACGACGACATTACACCACTCAGCACGGAGGAGAAACAAACCCTGACAAACGGCGAGACACAAGAAGAGACCCGCACCGCCAAACAAACGCGCGAAAGCATCATCGAACAGGCCGAGGCACAAGCCTTCAGCCAGACGGACGAGGCCGAGTAACCCGTCCACACACACTTCGCCACACATATCCCCCTGTCATTGGGGTATCACCCAACTTGTTTATTGTAAAAACGGAAACGAGGAGGCCACCCGCGTGTGTGGTCTCCCCGTCCGTCAAGGGCTTTTAGGCTTCTCAGAGCCAGCCGATTGCCACGGAGGCACTTACGGCCTGTGCGCCGCCAAATGCAGCCAGGAGTGCGGTCAGCAGTTTCCAGGCGAATTTCCAAATTTGTTTCTTCGTTTCTTTGCTCATAATCTGGAGGTTTAGAGGTTTAGGGATTTAGAGGAGAGAGGAGAGAGGAGAGAGGAAAGAGGAGAGAGGAATGTATTAGACTGGATGACAAGCCGCAAAAGTGAAAAACCGGACTGCCTTGGCCTACGCTTGCAGAGCGAAGCAGGCAAGATGAGTAATGTATTAGACTGGATGACAAGCCGCAAAAGTGAAAAACCGGACTGCCTTGGCCTACGCTTGCAGAGCGAAGCGGGCAAGATGAGTAATGTATTAGACTGGATGACAAGTTGCAAAAGTGACCTCTCTCTTCCCTCTCTCTTCTCTCCTCTCACATCACTTTGAACTTGAGGCCCGGGGAGGGCCTCAATGCTCTACTCCGTGATTTCTCCGCCGTTGCCGCCGCCGTTTTCGTTACCGTTTTCGTTCCCGTCATCGTCACCCTCGTCTTCGGGTGCGGAGGGCAGAGCAGCCTTTGCGGCCTTCTTGGCCTTGGCCTGTTCCTCGCGCGTCATGGCGTACTCGAACTCTACGTCGGAGTTCAGCTCAGCGGTGGCCGTGTCTGCTATGTCGGCGCGGATATTCACCTGCTTGATGAGACTGGTGGAAAAATCTTCCACTTTGCCTACGCCTGTGCTGTTCAGGGTGACGTAGAAGCGTGCCAGGCCTTCGAGGTCAACGCTGTAGCCCGACTTCAGAAGTTCTACAATGCACTCCACGGCATCGGACAATACGCCGACGAGGGTACCCACGGAGTAGGTGCTACCGTGCTGACGCATGTGGGCGGCCAGTAGGCGGAGGCCAATGGTTTCGCGGCTCTGTGCCGAGGCGAAGATTTTCTTCTCGATATCGCTCTCTGAGGGGTTGCACACACGGAGGGCGAGGCTATAGGGAATACTCCCGATAGTTTTGTTTGCCATAGTTTTAGATTTTAGAGGTTTAGAAATTTAGAGGTTTAGTAGTTTAGTAATTTAGAAGTTTAGAGGTTTAGTAGTTTAGAAGTTTAGAGGTTTAGTAGTTTAGAAGTTTAGAGGTTTAGAGGTTTAGTAGTTTAGTAGTTTAGAAGTTTAGAGGTTTAGAAGAGAGAAGAGAGAGGTCACTTTTGTAACTTGTCAATATTAGTAGTAACCACTCCCCTCGCCCTTCGGAGAGGGGTTGGGGGTGAGGCTTCTCACTTCTCACTTTAATTTTTAACTGAGGCTCCCCTCCCCAGAGAGGGACGGGGTGGGCCTTTATATTCCGTGGGTGGGAGCCTTACTAACGTGTCGCGACCAACGTCGGTACGCTTCGTCCCTTGGAATGCATATCAAGTGAAGTGCAAGGTGAATGCAGAGCCGGCTTGCCCGGGCTATGCTGAGCCGCAGCCTTCACTCGCGCTATCATTTGATAGTACAAAGTTACAAAGAAACGGGGAGGAAGCCAAAAAATGCCTATCGATAAGGCCCCGTTTTCAGCACGATAAGGCCCGATTTTCAGCATGGTGGATTTTGTGACTTTGTGACTTTGTGACATTAAGCACCTTTCTTAATTCATAATTCATAATGCATCGCTCCAGCTTGCTGGCTTGCAGAGCGTAGCGGGGCAAGAATGCATAATAATCGTAATTCCTAATTCGTAACTCGTAATTCGTAATTAAAACACTATGGAACTGATACTGAAAAGAATAGCAAAGAAGAAGACCTATACCATAGGGCATCTGTATGTTAGTAACGAGTCTTCCGACACTCCACCTTCCTCCGCATCCTCGGCGTGCAACGAGCTCATCTGCGACACCCTGGAACCCACATGGCGCGACTACGCCCACGGACAGAGAAAGATAAAGGGGCGGTCGGCCATTCCCGAAGGCCGCTACGCCGTGGTCATCTCGTGGAGTCCGAAGTTCAAACAATGGTTGCCCATACTCTTGGGTGGCCCCGACTTCAACCGCCAGTGGCAGGGCATCCGCATACACGCGGGCAACACCACCCACGACACAGAGGGCTGCATCCTCGTTGGCGAGAACCGCCGTGTGGGCGAACTGCTGGACAGCCGCATCTGCCTCCAGCGCGTGAAGCAACTCATCGTTGAGGCCAAGGACAGGGACGAAGCGGTGTATCTGACGGTGGTGTAAGGGGGGGCTACCCCAGCCCTCCCTAAAGGGAGGGGGAAAGCCCTCTGCTCCCCTCCTCCGGGGAGGCAATTGCGAGTTATGTGTTTGAGCAATTGGGGAGCATAGCGACGGTGACAAAGGCAGGGGTGGTAGCGTCAAGGGGGAAAGTATGATGCTCCAATTCTTTATTTTATGGCTGTCTAAACCACCCCTGCCCCCTCCTTTCAAAAAGGAGGGGAATCCCCATCAAAACGCCCTCCTTGGGGAGGAGGAAACCTTAATGAAATTAAAAGTGAGAAGAGAGAAGGGAGAAACCTCTAAACTTCCGAGCCCCGAGTTCGTCACATTTATGGCAAAAAGGAAGGGGATTTCGTTTTTTTTCGTTATATTTGCAGGTGTTAAAGGCTTTTTTATGAAGAATCTCGTGGTTTTGACCGGTGCCGGCATGAGTGCCGAGAGTGGAATCAGCACGTTCCGCGATAGCGGAGGGTTGTGGGATACCTATAACGTGGAGGATGTGGCTACGCCCGAAGGGTGGGCTCGCGACCAGAAACTGGTGACGGAGTTCTATAACATCCGCCGAAGGGAACTGCAACAGGTGAAACCCTGTCGGGGACATGAGCTGCTGGCAAGCCTGGAAAGTCAATTCAACGTAGAGATAATCACCCAGAACGTGGACAACCTGCACGAAAGGGCGGGCTCCACAAAGGTGTGCCACCTGCATGGCGAACTGATGAAGGTATGCAGTAGCCGAGACCCCAACAATCCCCGCTACATAGAGACGCTCCCTCCCGACCATCTGGAGGTGAAGATGGGAGACCTGGCCAAGGACGGCAGTCAGCTCCGCCCCTTCATCGTGTGGTTCGGCGAGGCCGTGCCCAACATCGAACGGGCCGCAGAGCTCTCCTCGAAGGCCGACATCTACCTTATCATCGGCACCAGCCTCAACGTCTATCCGGCCGCAGGGCTCATACACTATGTGCCCGAGGACTGCCCCATCTACCTCATCGACCCCAAACCCGTACAGTGGAACTCTACCCACCGCCTGAACCACATCATGAAGGGGGCAAGCGAGGGCATGGAAGAGTTTATACGATTGATTAAAGATTAAGAATTAAGAAATAAGAATTAAGAATTTAGCCATGAAGCGTATCGTATTGACGGCAATTGCCATCGTTTCAACTTTCAACTTCCAACTTTCAACGTGTCTGGCTCAAACCGATGTCACCAGCAAGTACATCGACAATCCTGGATTCGAAGCCCGATTTGCCGGCTGGGAAAATGCGGGCATGACGTTCAACACCTCAAAGAACTACGAGGGACAAGACGGCATGGTGTTCATGGAAAAATGGGTAAGCAAGGGCTCGAAGGTGGGCAGCGCAACAAGCATGAAACAGACCTTAACGGGTCTGCCCGTGGGCACATACACCCTGACGGTTACGGCACAGAACATCCAGCAGGGCAAGGATGCCCAGCAGACGGGAGCCTTCATCTATGCCGGAAGCGAAGAGGTGGAGATAAGCGCAAATGCCGACTATAGCGTAACCTTCACCGTTCTGCAAGGCACCGCCGAAATTGGTCTGAAGACCAAGAATTGCACGGGCAACTGGGTGTGCATCGATAACTTCCGCCTCTATTCAAACGGTCTGCTGGGGGAGAATGCCAATCAGGAAATCCAGAAACTCATCACCGAAGCCGAGGCCGTAGTGGGTGACGGAGTGACGGGAACACAACTACAGACGGCCATAGACGATGCCAAGACCATGCTGGCCGACAAGCCCCTATATACGGGAGAAGAATATCAGGCCATGGCCAACACCCTGAGCCGTGCCATCCTGACGTATCGCATATCCAATGCCACAGGTACCGTACCCACCGTCACAACCGAACCTTTCGTCCCGACGGGTGTCACCATCGCCCTGGGCAGAATGACCGTGAAGGGTACCAGCAAGGAACGTGGATTCTGTTGGAGCACAGAGCCCGAACCAACCATCTTCGACAACCGTTCTATCCGCTACTTCTCTAACAACGGCAACATCTATTGCATGGAGCACATGCAACCCGCCACCATCTATTATGTGCGTGCCTACGCCATCACCGCCGGCTGGCAGGTAGCATACGGCGATGTGGTGAAGATTGCCACCCTGCCAAAGGGCAACGTAACCACATGGTACGACAATGCCGGAGACGAGCAGACGAACTACCGCATTGCCTCTGCCGTGAACGAGGTGCAATGGTTATACGATAATCTGGCTAACATTCGTGGCTTCAACCTGAGCGTGCACTACTCGCCGGGCTCGGGTGCCGGAGGTGGAACGGCCGACTGCTCGTATGGCGGCTGGATGCGCGTAAGCCAGAACACGCCCTATCAGCAGACGGGAACCATCCTGCACGAAACGAACCACGGAGTGGGCGTGGGTACCACAAACGAATGGTACAACAACTCTAACCTGCGGGCAGAAACCAGTCGTGGCTTGTGGCTGGGGCCGCGTGCTAACCAGATTGTCAAGTTCCTGGAGAACGACCAGACGGCTACCCTCACGGGCGACGGCACCCACATGTGGCCCTACGGTATCAACGGTGCCCAGGAGGATTCCTACAACCCCGAAAGCACCATCCTCTACTTTGGTAACGTCTTTACTACCCACGCCTTGCATCAGGACGGACTTATATGTTCCTCGAATGTCGGCTTCGCCACACCGGCCTACGTGTTCCAGCAGGACGACGAGACGAAGTATTATCTCACCAGCGAAGAGACCGACAACACCAAGTTCCTGACCATGACCTCAGCGGGAGCCCTGCGCATGGAAGCCTACAACGCCGAGAAGAGCGACAACTTTGCCTGGCGCATCACCTACGACCCCAAGACCAGCTACTACATGTTCTACAATGTGGGCATGGACCGTTATATGACGTACAACAGCGGTTTCAAGGGTGTGAAGAGAACTGGCTCTCCGACAAGTGCGGATAAGTTCCACCTCTTCCCTGCCCGAGTGGCTACAACCATCGGCGACTACACGGGTACGGGATTCTGGATAACCTATAACAAGGGAGCAAACACCCTGCAGAGCGGAACGAACGCTCCTGCCTCCAAGGCACTGGACTTCTCCAACTCCGCCACTGGCCAGCATTGGCTCTTCCTGACAGAAGACCAGTTGCAAA
Organism: uncultured Prevotellaceae bacterium; assembly: GCA_947169115.1. Classification (GTDB taxonomy): domain Bacteria; phylum Bacteroidota; class Bacteroidia; order Bacteroidales; family Bacteroidaceae; genus Physcousia. The sequence goes on along the minus strand of CAMVOK010000001.1, from coordinate 122,509 downwards.
CCTACAATCAGGAAACCATAAAGGTAGCCATGACCGAGCTGGACAAGCTGATTGCCAGCACAGAGGCCATAGCCAACGTGCCACACATTGGGAAGGAAGAAACAACAGACCTCAGCGAAGTGGACGGAACCCTGACTATAGTTGTTGACGGCATCAAGGATGCCAAGACCGGCTACACCACCATCAACGAAGTAACGGATGCCATCAGCCAGTTGGAGAGTGCACTGGTGAGCTTCCTCGGCAACGTAAAGCCCCAGAGCATGGACAAGCCTTTCGACCTCACCTTCCTGCTCACGAATCCAGGGCTGGACACCGATTGTAGCGGATGGAGCACCACGACGACAAACAGTTACTCATGTTGCGAATTCTTCCAAACCACCTTCGACTTCAACCAGACCACTCCCGTAAAACTGCCCATCGGAACCTACGAACTGAAGGTGCAGGCTTATCAGCGTGCGGGTTCGGCCAGCGAGACATACACCGCCTACAATGCCGGTACGAGCAAGGTGAACACGACCATCTACCTAAAGACTAAGACCCAGAAGGTGAAGGACATCTGGGCCGATGCACAGAACCGAAGTCTGGGTGGTTCTACAAGCAACTCCGGCGGCAAGTACGTTCCCAACAACATGTTGGCTGCCAGCAAGTGGTTCGCCGCCGGATGGTACGAGAATAGCGTGTTTGCCACAAACACGATTCAGGCAACCCTGAAACTCGGCATCAAGGGTACCACCTCCAACGACTCCTATTGGACCTGCTTCGACAACTTCCGCCTGTACTTCTATGGCAACTACACCATCGACCAGGTGACAGGCGTGGAGTCAATCCAGGATGCAAATCTCAACACCCAGGATGGGGATGGTGCGGTGTATGACCTAAGCGGCAGACGCATTCTCACTCCGCTCTCCACCTCCCAATCTTCACTCAAGAAGGGCCTGTACATCATTAACGGGCGAAAAGTCCTCGTCAAATAAGAAACCTTACACATCATACGCATGGCTAACGAAATCAACATCCGTTGCAAGAACACCGGGAAAACCTTCCCCATGCCCTTGGGCTGCTCCGTAAAGGACGTTTACGAGCAGGCTGGCATAAAGATGAACTACGGACCGGTATGCGCCAGCATCAACAACAAGATACAGGGTCTGAACTACCGTTTCTATAACAGCAAGGATGTGGAGCTAATTGACCTCACCTCCATCGATGGCATGCGTACATACGTCCATAGCCTATTCTTTGTCCTTGCCAAGGCTGTGGAGGATGTTTTCCCGGGCGGTCGGCTCATCATCGGTGCTCCGGTCTGCCGTGGGTTCTATTGCGAACTTTACATCGAGGGACACACCATCGAAGCCGGGGACGTTGCCCGCATATGTCAGCGTATGAAGGAAATCATCGAGGCCGACATGCAGATACACCGCATACAGTGTCCCATCGAAGAAGCCATACAGATTTTCCGACAGAAGGGGATGGAGAGCAAGGCACTCCTGCTGGAGAGTCAGGGCAACCTCTATGCCTACTACTACCAGCTGGACGAGACCATCGACTTCTTCTACGGATGTCTGCTCCCCCATACAGGACTTATCCACCTCTTCGACCTCACTCCCCTGGACGAGGGTATGCTGCTACGTGTGCCATCAAGAAAAGACCCGTCGCAACTGGAACCCATAGAACCCCAGGAGAAGAAGCTGGGTGTCTTCCGCGAATACCACCGCTGGCAACACATCATGGGCGTGAGGAATGCCGGTGACGTAAACACAGCCATCCGCAACGGAAAGGCATCCGAACTCATCAACATTGCCGAGGCTCTGCAAGAACGGAAATTGCACAAAATTACCGACGAGATTGTGGAACGCGGAGCCAAACTCGTCTTGCTGGCAGGTCCAAGCAGTAGCGGAAAAACCACTACCAGCAAGCGTATCGCCATCCAACTCATGGCTTGCGGTCTGCACCCCCATACGCTTAGCACCGACAACTACTTCGTAAACCGTGTGGATACGCCTCTGGACGAAAACGGAGAATACGACTTCGAGTGCATCGAGGCTATGGATACGGACTTCTTCAACCTCCAGATGAACGCCCTCCTGCAAGGAGAGGAAATAGAACTGCCCCGATACGACTTCGTGAGCGGTGAACGTAAATTCGAGGGTCGCAAACTCAAGATTGGAGCAGACGACGTGGTCATTCTCGAAGGCAACCATGCCCTCAACCCCATTCTTTCGCAACAGATTCCAGAGGACAAGAAATACCGCATCTACGTATCGGCACTCACCACCATTGCCCTCGACGACCACAATTACGTACCCACCGAGGACGTGAGACTACTGAGACGACTTATACGCGACTTCCGTTTCCGTGGCTACACCGCACTGGAGACCATCCGACGCTATCCCTCGGTCACACGAGGCGAGGAAAAATGGATTACACCCTTCCAGGAAACCGCCGATGCCACCTTCAACTCTGCCCTACTCTACGAACTCAACGTCATCCGCGAACAGGTCATGCCCGTACTGGAACAGGTGAGCGAACGAGAACCCGAATATAGCGAGGCATCGCGACTACGCAAGTTCCTACGCTACTTCATCCCCATACCTGCCCGTCAGGTGCCGCCTACCTCCCTGCTACGCGAATTTGCCGGTGGCAGCTCGTTTAAATATTAGAATGGGAAATGTAAAATGGCAAATGGCAAATGTAGCCTGCGGAACGTTCAATGGTAAATGGTAAATGATTAAATGGTAAATGGGTAAATGGTAAATAGTGAAAGTTCAATGTCAGATCGTTTGGAACAACGTGGGGTGAAGCCCACGGCCATGCGTCTGCTTGTCTTTCAGGAACTGGAGAAGGCACACCGTCCCCTATCCTTGCGTGAACTGGAGGACCGCATGCCTACGGCTGAGCGTAGCACCATCTTCCGCACACTCACCCTATTGCTTCAGCACCACCTTGTACATGCCATAGAAGACGGGAGCGGTTCGTTGCGCTACGAGGCATGTCATGGGCACGACGATTGCACTCCCGACGACCAACACACCCACTTCTATTGCGAACATTGCCACCGCACCTTCTGCTTCCCAAACACAAGAATCCCCCAGGTCGCTATGCCCGAGGGATTCCAGATGACATCCATCAACTATATGGTCAAAGGCTTATGCCCGACGTGTAGTGCTAAGGCTACTCGCTAATTTCACCGCCGTTCAGTTAACGTTTTCGTTTTCGTTATCGTTAAAGTTTTCGTTATCGTTAAAGTTTTCGTTAAAGTTTTCGTTCCCGTTAAGGTTCCTCATAAACGGTGGGGTCCTCCACTCCTGCCTCGGCCAAGGCTTCCCGTCTCTCCACACAAGTGCCACACTTGCCACAATGCTTGTCGCCACCCTTGTAGCAGCTCCATGTCTCACTATAGTCAATGCCTAATTGCTTGCCCCGACGGGCAATCTCACCCTTCGTCAGGTGGGTATAGGGGGCATCGATGCGGATGCGGTCGTAGGTTCCCTCCTGAGTGGCCTCGCTCATGGCACGGACAAAAGCAGGACGGCAATCGGGGTATATAGCATGGTCACCGGCATGGTTGGCTATCATCAGACGTTTCAGGCCACGGCTCTCGGCCAATCCGCAAGCGATACTAAGCATGATGCCGTTGCGGAAGGGCACCACCGTAGAACGCATGTTCTCGTCGTCGTAACTGCCTTCTGGAATATCCTCTCCCCCACTCAACAACGAAGAGCGGAAGTAGCGTTGCATGAAGTCCATCTTAATCACTATGTGCTCGATGCCCAGCCGCTTGCAATGCATCTGCGCAAGGGGTATTTCCCGAGAACCATGTTTGGCTCCGTAGTCAAAGGTTACCGCCAGGGCTATCTCGTCGGCAAACTCATAAAGCATGGTCGTGGAGTCCATGCCACCCGAAACCACAATTACTGCATCTTTTGTCATATTTTCCTAATTTTACCCTCCCTCCAATTGATTTATATCAAGAAAGAGGCACTTTTTTATATAAAAAACTTACTTTCTCTTGTCAATTTGTAAAAAACCCGTACCTTTGCATCAGTGTTTTTCATGGTATTAGATTTAAGGTTAATGAAAGATTGGTTGTCGTGAGACAACCTTCTTTTTTTTATCCCCTTTTCATTCCTCTTTGTCCTCCGTTTTCTTTGTGTACTCTGTGTTTGCAAAATCAAACTCCAATTGCTTCGTTCCTAACAGATTGAACGTCATACGATGGTAGGGCGTTGTGCCATACTGACGGATTGCCTCACGATGAACAGGAGCCGGATAGCCTTTATTCTTATCCCAATGGTATTGAGGGTATTCCTCATGTATCTTCTGCATGAAGTCGTCACGGTAGGTCTTGGCAAGGATGCTGGCGGCAGCAATGCTCATGTAGGTGGCATCGCCCTTGACAACGGTGGTATGGGGGATGTCCTCGTAGGGAGAGAAGCGGTTGCCGTCGATGAGAAGGTGCTGAGGACGAATCTTCAGTTGGGAAACGGCGCGGTGCATCGCAAGGATGGAGGCACGGAGGATGTTTATCTTGTCGATTTCCTCGTTGGAAACAATGCCTACCGCCCAAGCCAAGGCTTCACGCTCAATGACTTCACGAAGGGCATAACGTTGCTTCTCCGTAAGTTGCTTGGAGTCGTTTAATGCTGAAAGACCCTCTCCCCAGCCCTCTCCCATAATAGGGAGGGAGCCATTACTGAATGGCAGGATAACGGCGGCGGCAAAGACGGGACCGGCAAGACAACCACGGCCAGCTTCGTCACAACCGGCTTCGATTCTTCCTTCTTGTAGGTAGGGTTTGAGCATGTGAGGAGGTGAAGGATTAAGGGTGAAGGATTAAGGGTGAAGGATTAAGGGTGAAGGGTTTAAAAGTTTAGAGGTTTAGTAATTCAGAGGGACTCTCCCTCCCTTTAGGGAGGGTCGGGGTAGGCTTCGGGGTGGGCCTTAAAACATTTGTTGAATACGCTGAATGCCAGCCACCAAGGCATCCACCTCTTCTTTTGTATTGTAGAGAGCAAAGGATGCACGACAAGTGCCTTCTATACCGAGGCGGTGCATGAGAGGCTCGGCACAATGGTGACCCGTACGGACAGCAATGCCGAGACGGTCGAGGAGGGTGCCCATGTCGAGGTGATGGATGTTGCCCACCTGAAAACTGATGACGGCATCGTGAAGGGCAGGGTCTTGGGGACCGAATATCTTCATGCCGGGAATCTCCATCATACGTTGCATGGCGTATGCGGTAAGGTCTTTTTCATGAGCCTCGATAAAATCGAAGCCCACAGAACTGACGTAATCGAGGGCACGGGCGAGACCCGTAGAGGCTACATAATCGGGTGTACCGGCCTCGAACTTGTAGGGGAGGTCGTTGAAGGTGGTATGCTCGAAAGTGACGGTCTTTATCATCTCGCCACCACCCATGTAGGGGGGAATGCGGTTGAGCCACTCCTCCTTGCCATAGAGCACACCGATGCCGGTTGGGCCATATATCTTGTGACCACTAAAGGCGTAGAAGTCACAATCGAGGTCTTGGACATCCACCCGGAAGTGGGGCGTGCTTTGTGCTCCGTCAATAAGCACGGGCACACCATGGGCATGAGCCATACGGATAATCTCCTTAACAGGGTTTATGGTGCCCAGTACGTTGCTGACGTGAGTGAGGCTAACGATTTTTGTCCGCTCGTTGATGAGGGCCTCGACTGAGTCGAGGCGTACAGTACCCTCGTCGGTGATGGGGATAACACGAATCTTGATGCCTTGTCGTTGTTGGAGTAGTTGCCACGAAACGATGTTGGAGTGGTGCTCCATCTCGGTGATGAGTACCTCATCGCCCTCCTTCATGAATGCCTGACCGAAGCAGGAGGCCACGAGATTGATGCTCTCCGTGGTGCCACGGGTGAAGACGATTTCACTGGTCGAGCGGGCATTGAGGAAGCGACGCACGGTTTCGCGTGCCTGTTCGTGGAGATCGGTAGCCTGTTGGGATAGGAAGTGTACGCCCCGATGGACATTGGCATTGACGTTGTAATACTCCTCCGTCATGGCCTCCACTACCTGACGCGGTTTCTGCGTCGTGGCGGCATTGTCGAGATAGACAAGGGGGTACTTGTCGTATATCTTGCGAGCGAGGATGGGGAAGTCGAAACGAACATCGACCCCTACCCCTTGCCCTCCCCGAAGAGAGGGAGTGGTTACATTTACCTCTTGTCTTCCTTTTATGTCTTTCATTTTTTTATTGTATGTACGCCCCTCCCTCGGGAGGGGATTGGGGAGCATCATTTACAAAGTTTACATCCCTCGCATTTGGAGAGGAGGCCACGGAAGCGTTTCTCTACGAGATAGCGAAGACGGTCGCGGAGGGGTTCGAGGGTGATGCTATCGAGCACCTCACCAACGAAGGCAAACTTCAGGAGCATGCGAGCCTCATCGAGGGGGATTCCACGCTGACGCATATAGAACAAGGCCTCGTTATTGAGCTGACCTACCGTGCTGCCATGCGAACACTTCACATCATCGGCATAGATTTCGAGCATAGGCTGGGTGTACATACGGGCCGTATCGGTAGCTACCAGGTTGGCATTGGTTTCCTGCGAGGTGGTTTTCTGTGCCCCTTCACGAACAAGCACCCTTCCGGCAAAGGCTCCCACGGCCTCCTCGTCAAGCACATACTTGTAGAGTTCCGTGCTCTGGCAGTTGGGCATGCGGTGGTCGATAAGCGTGTTGTTATCAACGTGCTGCTTTTTGTCGGCGATGACGCAACCGAACATCCGCGTCTCGGCATACTCGCCACTGAGGGTAACATCGGTTCGATTGCGAGTCAGACCATTATGGAGGGTCAGACTATCGATGGTGGTAGTGCTGTTACGTTGCTGATCGACATACATATTCGAGAAACGATGACTCTTGACGTGAGTCTCCTCCAGTTCATAGAGTTCCAGATGGGCATTCTCGCCCACATAGACCTCGCTGATCTGGGTGGCCAGGAACTGATGGTCGTCGATGGCATGGTCGCAGAAGAGTAATTTCACCTCTGCCCCATCCTCCACAACGATGAGCACACGACGGTTTACCATCAAATCGACATCGGAGCGCAGGATGTTGATGATTTGCAAGGGACGTTCCACGATGGTGTTCTGGGGTACATAGACAAAGAGTCCGTCCTGACAGAACATGGTGTTCAGGGCATTCAACCCATCCTTGCTACTACGAGCCAGACGGCCATACTTTCCCTCAATAAGATGAGGATACTTCACACAAGCCTCTGCCAGCGACATGACCAGAACGCCCTCAGGCAGAGGTGCATTGGGTAATACCTTGTCATAGAAGCGGTCGTTGACCACAAAGTAGAGCGAAGTACTGAGGTTGGGCACATCGCACCGGAACGTCTTATAGGGCGAGACGGGTATGTCTATGTGGCGAAGGTTCAATCCATAGTCGGGTGCAAAGGACTCGGCCACATTGGTGTATTTATATCGCTCCAACTTCTGTGTCGGCAAACCCAAGCGGCAGAAATCCTCATAAGCCTTTTCGCGAGGCTCATTCAACAAGGGTGCCGCATGCGAGTTTATCATCTCACGGCACTCAGCATATAATTCAATATACTGGACCCCTTCCCCCTGCCCTCTCCGAGGGGAGGGAGTAGTTACATCCAAAGGCTGTGTTTCCTTGTTTCCTTTCATAATATATATGGTATATACGCCCCTCCCCCGGGAGGGGATTGGGGGTGGGGTTACTTCTGAGGATTGGGGGTGGGATTTATAAATTGGTCAAACCCTCCCTGCTCAATCATCGTGGCCACCTCGGGACCACCCGTGTGTACAATCTGTCCGCCAATGAGGACATGGATGATGTCGGGGCGCAGGTAGTCAAGCAGACGTTGGTAGTGAGTGATGACCAAAGCCGACGTTTCTGGTTTACGAAGTTTGTTGAAACCCTCGGCCACAATGCGCAAGGCATCAACGTCAAGACCAGAGTCCGTCTCGTCAAGAATCGCAAAGGTGGGTTCCAACATGGCCATCTGGAATATCTCGTTCCTCTTCTTCTCGCCACCCGAGAAACCCTCGTTCACACTACGGTTAGCCAGTTTGCTATCCAACTCCACGATCTTCCTGCGTTCACGCATCAGTTTCAAGAATTCCGTGGCTGGTATGGGGTCCAATCCCTGTGCCTTGCGCTTGGCATTCAGGGCCGCACGCATGAAGTTGTTCATCGAGACACCGGGAATCTCCACGGGTTGTTGGAACGACAAAAAGATACCGGCATGAGCCCGCTCCTCGGGAGCCATAGCAAGCAGGTCTTGCCCGTTGAAGATGATACTACCCTCGGTCACCTCATAAGCAGGATGCCCTACGATGATGTTTGACAACGTGCTCTTCCCTGCCCCATTCTGTCCCATGAGGGCATGAACCTCACCGTCACGAACCGTAAGGTTTACTCCCTTCAATATCTCCTTGCCATTAATGCTGGCATGTAAATCGCGTATTTCAAGCATATTTTTTCTTATTTGAAGCACAAAGATACGAATAATTCCTGAATAATAAGGAGGGAAGGCCAAAAAACAAAGCCTGTTACGAACGATAGAGCAAGCGGCGAAGGCGCATACGGTCTTCGTATGACAGAGCTTGGACGAAGAACTGTATCGCATTGTACCACCCATAGCGGAGCTTAAACTTCAAAGTTGCGGAAAAACTACGTCCCATAGGACGCTGCCCCGAAAGCATCTGCATGACTTCGAGGCATTCAGCACTGGGTTTGGGAAGAGGCGGGTTGAGTGGTGCCGTTTTCCTTAAAAGGCTTACAATATAGCCATTATCGAACGTATGACTCTCAATCGTAGCAAAGGGAGCAATCACATCGTCCACAATGATGCGTTCTTCCTTGTTCCAGATAACAAACTGGTTGCGGTCGTTGAGACAGATGTTGAACTTATGGAAACCCTTGTAATGCTCGGTTTCTGCCTCATTGGGATGGTGATGGAGGTAGAGACAGCCACCTACATGCAAGGCATCCAACGCACTGAGAACACCCTGCAGGGGATGTGCAGAATGGTCAAGTGCATTCTGGATGATAACCAAAGTGGCCGTATTGGGCTCGACGGTTACTGTCAGGTTTTCCATCATGCCAAACTCCACATCAGGCACATCGCGATGGTGGCGATGCTTTATCTCTCTATAGAAAACAGCTAAAGGGTCGATGTAGCGGACATTCAATTTCTTCAATCCCTGGGCAGTACGAAGCATATCTCCATTGGCAAATGTCATGCCACAACCGACATCCAGCACCACGGGACTATCGTAGGCAGAGAGAAACTGACGGGCATCCATCCCCTCAAGTTGGATTTCCCTCCCCAAACGCGACCAGCAGTTGAGTACCCCGTCGAAAGTACGGTCCCAACGATAAAGGTTATTCCAGAATGCCAATTCGTACGGAACACCCGAGAGCCACGACTGGAAGTTATCTTCTACACCCATGACACATCTCTCATCCTACCGCACCCTCAAGGCTGACACCGAGCAGTTTCTGTGCCTCTGCGGCAAACTCCATAGGTAGTTTGTTCAGCACGTCTTTGGCATAGCCATTGACGATAAGACCAACGGCATCCTCCAAGGGAATACCACGCTGGTTGCAATAGAAGAGCTGGTCTTCGGAGATTTTGCTGGTTGTAGCCTCATGCTCCACCACGGCAGTAGGGTTCTGCACATCCATGTAAGGGAAAGTGTGAGCTCCACACTTCGAACCCAATAACAACGAGTCACACGATGAATAGTTGCGAGCCCCATCAGCATGTTTGCCCACCTTCACCAGTCCGCGATAGGCGTTCTGGCTGCGTCCGGCACTGATGCCTTTGCTGATGATGGTGCTCTTGGTGTCCTTGCCGAGGTGTATCATCTTCGTACCCGTGTCGGCCTGCTGATGGTTGTTGGTCAGGGCAACGCTGTAGAACTCGGCCTGACTGCCGTCGCCGGAGAGCACACAACTGGGGTACTTCCACGTGATGGCCGAGCCCGTCTCTACCTGTGTCCACGACAGCCGGCTGTTGCGGCCACGCAGGTGACCACGCTTTGTGACGAGGTTCAGGACACCGCCCTTGCCGTCCTTGTCGCCTGGGTACCAGTTCTGCACGGTGGAGTACTTGACTTCAGCATTCTCCATGACAACAATCTCCACGATGGCAGCGTGCAGTTGGTTCTCATCACGCATGGGAGCAGTACAGCCTTCGAGATAGGAAACATAGGCATCGTCGTCACAAACGATCAGAGTACGCTCGAACTGTCCCGTACCACGGGCATTGATGCGGAAATAGGTGCTCAGTTCCATGGGGCAACGCACGCCCTTGGGAATATAGACAAAAGAGCCATCGGAAAAGACAGCCGAATTGAGGGCAGCAAAGAAGTTGTCGCGATAGGGAACCACGGAGCCAAGATACTGACGGACAAGGTCGGGATGCTCACGCACAGCCTCGCTAATAGAACAGAAGATAATGCCCTTCTCCTTGAGCCTTTCCCTAAACGTGGTCTTCACCGACACCGAGTCCATAACAGCATCCACCGCCATACCACTCAGTGCCAGACGTTCCTCCAAGGGTATGCCCAACTTGTCGAAGGTCTTCATCAGTTCGGGGTCTATCTCTTGCTCCTTGCTCCTTGTCCCTTGCCCCTTATTCACCGTCGGATCGGCATAATAGGAAATGTCCTGATAGTCTATCTTTGGCATATCCAGATGTCCCCATGTGGGTTCCTTCAGGGTCTGCCAATAGCGAAAAGCCTTTAGGCGGAACTCCAACAACCACTCAGGTTCACCTTTCTTCTCGGATATCAGTCGCACGACATCCTCGTTCAAGCCCTTTTCTATGATATCGGTCTTTACGTCAGTCGTGAAGCCGTATTCGTATTTCTTGTCGGCAATTTCTTTTATTAATTTATTGTCCTTTTTCTCTTCCATCTTCAACATAATTTATCGGTGACACAAAAGCATCACCCACAGGACGAACACCGGGGAACAACGCATTAGGCACAGCCTCCAGCATCTTCACCACAGGATTCTCCTCCACCTTATGTTTCACCTCACGCACATAGTCAACGGCCATGATAAGACAACCCAGCAGAAAAGCAAACTTCAGGAAACCAGCCGCTGCACCTAGCAATTTATTGGTAGTGCCAATAACCCCCATCTTATCGAGCATTTTCGTTATAAGCCAGGCCACAACACCCAACACAATGGGAATGCCCACCCAAATAAGCAAAAAGCCCAACACTCCCACATCGGTCTGTTTGTAGTAATGATAGGCAATGAAAAAGCCAAGGAATATACCCACGAAGGATATGACTTCCTTGACAAGACCATTCCTCCACCCACGCCACGCGCCATAGAGCAAGGGCAGAATACATAAGAGACCCCACCACAAATCCCCTCCCGTGGGAGGGGCGTAGTTACTCAATGAAGACAACAAACTATCCATTTGCAGATGTATATACGCCCCTCCTTCAGGAGAGGATTAAGGGTGGGATCGTTAATTTACAACTTCGCCTTAATCTCAATCTCCTGGAAGGTCTCAAGGATATCGCCCTCACGCAGATCGTTATAGTTAACCAGCGAGATACCGCACTCGAAGTTGGTGGTGACCTCCTTCACATCGTCCTTGAAACGCTTCAATGCATTGATTTCACCAGTATGAACAACAATACCATCGCGAATAACGCGAGCCTTGTTCGTACGAGTGACTTTACCCTCAATAACATAAGCACCAGCCACGGTACCCACCTTGGAGATGTGATATACCTGACGTACCTCCACCTGAGCGGTAACCTCCTCCTTAATCTCGGGCGAAAGCATACCCTCCATGGCATCGCGCACTTCCTCGATGGCATCGTAGATAACGCTATAGGTTCGGATATCTACACCTTCCTGCTCAGCCAGTTTTCGAGCTGCCGCAGAAGGACGAACCTGGAAGGCCACGATGATGGCATCCGAAGCAGCAGCCAAGTTGACATCGTTCTCGCTTATCTGACCCACACTCTTCTGGATGACATTCACCTGTATCTTCTCAGTGGAAAGTTTCAGCAACGAATCGGACAATGCTTCGATAGAACCGTCCACATCACCCTTGACAATGATGTTCAGTTCCTTGAAGTTGCCAAGGGCTATACGACGGCCTATCTCGTTCAAATCGACACGTTTCATGGTACGCAACCCTTGTTCGCGAGCCAGTTGCTCACGTTTATTGGCAATCTCACGTGCCTCCTGGTCACTTTCCATCACATGGAATGCATCACCAGCCGTAGGCGCACCATTCAAGCCCAGGATTGTAGCAGCCTGAGAGGGACCAATCTCCTTAACACGCTGGCCACGCTCGTTGAACATGGCCTTCACACGACCGTAGTTTGTACCTGCCAGCATGACATCCCCCACACGAAGTGTACCATTGCTACACAGCACGGTAGCCACATAGCCACGTCCTTTGTCGAGAGAGGACTCTATGACGGTACCCGTACCCTTGCGGTTGGGATTAGCTTTCAAGTCGAGCATCTCTGCCTCTAAAAGCACCTTCTCCAACAGTTCCTTCACACCAATACCTTTCTTGGCACTGATGTCCTGACTCTGGTACTTACCACCCCAGTCCTCCACAAGGAAGTTCATGTTGGCCAAGCCTTCCTTAATCTTTTCGGGATTGGCAGCTGGTTTATCGATCTTATTGATGGCAAAGACAATGGGGACATTAGCCGCCATAGCATGGTTGATGGCTTCCTTGGTCTGGGGCATGATGTCATCGTCAGCAGCAACAATGATAATGGCAATATCGGTAACCTGAGCACCACGGGCACGCATAGCCGTAAAGGCTTCGTGACCAGGCGTATCAAGGAACGTCACATGACGACCGTCTTCAAGGGTCACATTGTAGGCTCCAATGTGCTGTGTGATACCGCCAGCCTCACCGGCAATGACGTTGGTCTGACGTATGTAGTCAAGCAACGAGGTCTTACCATGGTCAACATGACCCATCACAGTTACGATAGGTGCACGTGGTTGCAGATCTTCCTCGCTGTCTTCCTCCTCTACAACAGCCTCGCTCACCTCAGCACTAACATATTCGGTCGTATAACCATATTCTTCAGCAATGAGGTTGATGGTCTCGGCATCCATGCGCTGGTTGATGCTGACCATGATGCCAATAGACATACACGTTCCGATAATCTTCGTTACAGGCACGTTCATCATCGTTGCCAGTTCATTGGCAGTCACGAACTCAGTCAGCTTCAGCACCTTGCTTTCGGCTGCCTGCTGTTCAAGTTCCTCCTCCATACCTTGACGGATGGCATCGCGTTTCTCACGGCGATACTTGGCACCCTTGCCCAACTTGTTATCCTTAGAGGTCAGTCGAGCCAGTGTCTCACGTACCTGCTTGGCAACTTCCTCGTCACTTACCTCCTGTGGCAACACGGTCTGCTTGGGCTGGTTCTTCTTTTTCTTCTTGCCCTGGCCCTGTTGCTGATTGTTATTCTGTTGTTGCTTGTTACGGCTTTGATTATTATTGTTCTGGGGTTGCTGTTGGTTAGCCACCGCATTCACGTCAACACGCTGTTGTCCGATGCGGGCACGCTTTTGCTTACCTTGCTTTTCCTCACGCTCCTTGCGCTTCTCCTCCTTGCTCTTTTTCTTCGGGCGTGTGCTTTGATTCATGGACGAAAGGTCAACACGTCCCAATACAGTAAGAGTAGGGGTTGCCGTGGTGTCTTTCTTCAATCGGAACACGCCATCTTCTGCAACATCACCAATCGCCGGTTTCTCCTTCTTCTTGGGGGCAGCAGGTTGTGCCTTTTGAACAGAATCCGGCATAGAAGATTTAGAGTCATCATCCATCTTCGGAGTCTCTTCAACCTTTTGAGGCTCGGATTCGACATCCTCCTTAACCTCCGCTTTGACTTCCGGTTCTGGTTTAGGCTGGCGCTTTGGTTGGGGCTCAACCTTAGGCTCTGGTTTAACCTCCTCCTTGGGTTCGGGCTTGGGGGTGTTCAATTCTATTTTGCCCACCACCTTCGGACCAGTGACACTAACAGGAGTCGTTTCAACCATCACCTCCTCACGGCGGCGTTCTTTCTCCTTTTCTTTATTTGTCTGACGCTGTTGCTGCATCTCTGTAGCCTCCTTGCGCAGTCCCTTGTCAGGACTAAACTCTTTGAGCAACATCTCATATTGCTCATCGGTAATGCGGCTATTGGGATTAGCTTCCACCTCGGAAAAACCCTTCTTCTGCAGGAACTCGACGGCAGTCTGCAATCCGACATTACATTCTTTGGTTGCCTTATTTAGTCTTATACTCATCGTCTTAATTTAAAAGTTAAAAATTAAAAAATAAAAATTGAATGTCCCGTGGTCAGTGTAAAACCTATCAATTTTTCACTTTTCATTTTTTCACTTTTCATTCTTCTTGTTCTTCGTCTTCAAATTCAGCAGCAAGGATACGCAGAGTCTCATCCACGGTCTCCTCTTCCAAATCGGCTTCCTTTATAATCATTTCACGCGGTGCATTCAATACCTGCTGTGCCGTGTTCATACCTATCTTCTTCAGCTCCTCAATTACCCAAGGCTCTATCTCATCGGCAAACTCATCCAGAGCAACGTCCTCTTCTTCTTCACCATCCAGCTCGCGGAAGACATCGATGGTATAACCTGTCAACATAGAAGCCAACTTAATATTGGCACCACCCTTACCGATGGCAAGGCTAACCTGATCTGGATTGAGGAATACCTCAGCCTTCTTGCTATCCTCATCCAAATCAATGCGGTTAACCACAGCTGGGCTCAATGCACGGGAGATAAACAACTGAGGATTCGATGTATAATTCAGTACATCAATATTCTCCCCGCGCAATTCACGGACGATACCATGCACACGGCTACCTTTAACACCCACACAAGCACCAACAGGGTCTATGCGCTCGTCGTAACTCTCCACAGCAACCTTAGCACGCTCTCCTGGAATACGTGCGACACGATGGATGGTTATCAGACCATCATTAATCTCTGGAACCTCAGCCTCCAACAAACGACGCAGGAAATCAGGAGTAGTACGGCTTACGAAAATCTTTGGGTTGCCATTGGCATTATCAACACGACTAATAACGGCACGAACGGTCTCACCCTTGCGGAAGAAATCGCCAGGAATCTGATCCTGCCGGTTGAGCAGCAACTCATTACCTTCATCGTCAAGAAGTAACAATTCACGTTTCCATACCTGATATACCTCACCACTGACAATCTCACCTACACGGTCCTTATACTGGTTGTATAGGGTATCGTGCTCCAGTTCCAATATGCGGCTTGCCAAGGTTTGGCGCAAGGTAAGAATAGAACGACGGCCAAAGGAGGCAAAGTCAACCTGCTGGCTCACTTCCTCGCCGACCTCATAGTCGTCTTCAATCTTACGGGCATCGCTCAGGCTAATCTCGCGCTGAGGGTCTTTCACCTCACCATCTTCCACAACAGTGCGGTTGTGGTAAATTTCAAAGTCGCCCTTGTCCGGATTGACAATGACATCATAGTTATCGTCCGAGCCATAGGTCTTGGCAATGACGCTACGGAAACATTCCTCCAGCACACTTACCAACGTTGCGCGGTCGATGTTCTTCATCTCTTTAAATTCTGCGAATGAATCTATCAGATTCACTCCGCTTGATACTTTTTTTGTTGCCATTATATTAATTTTATGATTTAACTACTTTATGATTAGGTATTTGCCTCAATCTGTGAGATTCCTCAAACCCTCAAATTCCGATATTCTCAAATCACTTTACCTTTATCAAGAACTTCGTATAGGCCACCTCATCAAAGGTGAAATGCATCCCGACAAGTTCCTTATGTGCACGCTTTGCACCTTCGGGCTTCACCTTGGTTTCCACCTCTAGCGTAAAGCCATCCTCGGCAACCTCCAAAAGAGTACCCTGATACTTATGGCCATCACGAGTCTGGGTCTCCACAAGTTTACCCACATGAATCTCATACTGCTTACGCACACGGAACGGCTGACCCAGGCCTGCACTTCCCACCTCCAACTCAAAGTCCTCGGCATCTCGGTCAAGATGAGCTTCAATGAAACGACTCAATTCAGCACAATCCTCAATCCAAACGCCTTCGGCATGGTCGATGGTCACAACAATGCAGGCATCGGGACTCACAGTCACGTCCACTAAGAAGTAGTCCTTACCGACGAGCCACTCATTTACCACACTCTCTACAAGTTTCTTGTCAATCATGATGCTGTTTTATTTAATAAGAAGTGAGGAACTCTTGCGGGCTCCTCACGTTCAACGCGTGCAAAGATACATAATAAATCTGGAATGGGGAAAAAACTTGCCACTTTTTTTGCTCAACTTGGCAAAGTTGATACCACAGAGACATATAAATGCCAAAAGCAAGAAGAAAACCACCATACTATGGTGTCGAAGGCACTGGCATACTCCAATAAAGGAACATTCCTACCAATAGCATAACCATTATTGCCAAAGCTGCTATACCATAGAGGAAACCGCGATTAGCAGTGCGGATGTTACGACGTCTTCTCATGGATGTAATATTTTATGATACTCGGTTTCGTTATTCAAAAGTTCTATGGCGCGGTCAAAGACAATATCCTTACGCAAAAGATGCTCTGAACGTCCACGTTGATAATAATACCTACCCACAATTTCATCCTCAACATAAGGACGAACAGCCTCACGCTGACGCAAGAGTTCCGCACCAAGTTCTGGCTTCAGTTTCTCTGCCAAAGCATCAAAAAAAGGTTCTGCCCCCTCATAGCAACCCTCCAACTTGGCCGCATCGCGAAGCAACTTCATAACTTCGTCGGTGCGACGATGCGGTTCGAACTTGCTTTCCTGCATATAACGTACAAAATCATCATAGTCCTCATCACTCAGCACAAAATCACCAGCTGGGGCTATCTGCTCATGTCGACAAGCATATTGGGTAACATAACCAAAAAGTTCATCACTCTGTACAACATCATATACAATAGATGCAAGACTATCGGGACGAACCTCCACATCAGGTTTTATACCTCCACCATCACGAACCTCACGACCACCACGGGTATAAAAAACATGGGTAAGCGAGTCGGGCACCGTACCCACACGCCCGTCACTGGTCAGATGACGATAATCGTATGCCTGAATGCAACGCCCCGAAGGTATGTAGTATCGAGAGACCGTCAGCTTAAGATTTCCCCTATATGGTACTTCATGAATGGCCTGCACCAGCCCCTTACCATAGGTTCGGCTCCCCATCACCACAGCACGGTCCATATCCTGCAAGCTACCGCTCAATATCTCTGCCGCCGAGGCTGAGCTCCCATTTACAAGAACAACAATTGGCGTAGATGTGTCAAAAGGATCAGAGGTTGTGAAATAGTCACGATTAGAAGATGCAAGCTTTCCCTTAGTATAAACCACTTTCTCACCTTTTCCAACGAAGAGGTTGACAATATTCACCGCCTCGTCTATGGAACCACCTGGGTTGTCACGAAGATCTAACACCAAACGTTTCATACCCCGTGACTTCAAATCAGCCAAAGCATGACGCATCTCCAACGTAGAACCTGTAGTAAAGTTGGACAGACAGATATAACCCACATCACCATTCTTTATTCCATAATAGGGAATCGTTGGCAACTGTATGGTTTTTCGTGTCAAACGGAAAATAAGAGGTTCCGGTTCATCCTGACGCCGAACCTTAACTTCCAAGCTTGTTCCCGCCTCTCCACGCAACATCTCGCTTACCTCCGAAGTCGGTTTCTCCAAGATATCAACGCCATCAACACTAAGTATAACATCCCCAGGTCTCATGCCAGCTAACTGACTAGGTGTTCCTTCGTATGGCTCAATAATCATGGCACGCTTCTCCTTCATGTTATACCGAATTACACTGCCAATACCCGCATACTTTCCAGTAGCCATCTGACGTAATTCATCGTCATTCTCTGGATAGTATTGCGTAAAGGGGTCCACATGTCCAAGCATCGACTTGATTGCCCATCCTATCGTGGTATCTGCCGACAACGTATCTACATAATAGAGGTCAAGCTGACGGTAGATATCATCGAAAAGTTCCAGATGGCGAGCAATCTCTGCGTTATGGCTCTCCGACTTCTGCGCGGAAAGCGTAAGAATAATAAATAATAAATAACAGATGAAAAATAGAACGCGCTTCATTGTGAATTATGCATTGTGAATTATTTTATTGGCTTCAGCACGAATTCCTATCCACTGGCTCTCGGGCAAACGAGTACCCACAACCTGTATGACATTCTGCGACAACAACGCTCCCATTCGCAAACATTGTTCCAAAGAAACTCCATGAGTATAGGCGTACAAGAAACCACCAGCAAAGAAATCGCCTGCCGCGGTCGTATCCACGACACCTTGACTTTTACCTGCCACAAAGGCCCTTTCTCCATTGCACATTGCAGAAGCGCCCCGCTTACCCAGTTTCACAACAGCCACTTTCGTCATACCAGCAATCTCCGACAAAGCCTCCTCTGGCTCTTTCCCGTCTGTAAATGCTGTACTCTCCTCCTCGTTCGCAAACACAATGTCAATATACTCTGCTACCAAATCTCGGAAGAAAGAGAGATTCTCCCTAACCACATTATAACTGGCTAAATCTATGCTGGTTGTCATGCCTTGCTCCTTGGCCAAACGACAAACACGCAAAATCAAATCGTGGTTTTGCACCAAATAACCTTCAATATGCAACAACTGATATCCCTCAAAAAGTTCCGATTTAATATCTTCTTCCCCCAATCCAGCAGCAACCCCCAGATATGTCGCAAACGTACGCTCTGCATCAGGAGTTATAAACGTATTTGCTACTCCGCTATGTCCCTCTCCTACAATCAAACGTGCATCAATTCCTGTCTCCCTGCAATTTTCACGAAAGAAACGCCCCATCTCATCCTCAGCGATTCTGCCTATGAAACCAGGCTCTGTTCCCAGATTAGCCAAAGCTAGCATTGCATTTCCCGCACTACCTCCTGTAGCACGTGTCGGCTGTAGCTTCATCACCTGTTCGCTCAACTTTATCTGACGCTCATCATCGATAAGCTGCATTCCACCCTTTGGGAGTCCTAAGTGCTCCAGTTCAGCATCGTTGTCAAGACGTACAAGAACATCCACCAACGCATTGCCTATACCTATTATTCTATCCATCTTTTGATTTTTTTGCAAAGATACAAACTTTTTTTGAGATTTTATTTTGCGTATATAAAAATTATTCGTACCTTTGCACTCGCAAATGAGAAATCAGATGCAGCCCTGCTTCAGTAGCTCAGTTGGTTAGAGCACCTGACTGTTAATCAGGGGGTCGTTGGTTCAAGCCCATCCTGAAGCGCAAAAAATCCCAGTCAAAAGGCTGGGATTTTTATTTTTTCTATTTGTTACGAACGTCTTACCTTAAGGCATCGACAATTCTTCCACAGGCCTTACCATCACCATAAGGATTAACAGCCTGACTCATTTTCTCATATTCAGCAGAATCTTCCAAAAGTTTTGATACACTATCCATTATCACATCATAGTCCGTACCAACCAGTTTCACCGTCCCTGCACTTAATGCCTCTGGACGTTCGGTAGTATCACGCATGACTAAAACAGGCTTACCTAAGCCAGGAGCTTCCTCCTGAATGCCTCCACTATCGGTCAAGACAATATTGGATTTCTCCATCAAGTACACAAAACTCAGATATTCCAATGGTTCAATAAAGAACATATTGCCTAAATCCGTTAAGTCCTCGCCAAAAACTTCATGAATAGGTTTACGGACATTGGGATTAAGATGCATGGGATAGACGAAATCAACTTCAGGATATTTGATTGTTAGGTCTTTTATGGCAGAGACCATACTTATAAAGCCATCGCCAAAGTTCTCCCTACGATGTCCTGTTATCAAGACCAGTTTCTTGCCATTCGCCAATCGGGATACATCATATCCGGCTGTAAACAATATGCGTTCTTGTTCTTCTGCAAGTTCACTATCCGTTTTCAGTTTCTCCACCACCATATGCAGTGCATCTATCACGGTATTTCCCGTAACATGGATTTCTCCAAAAGCCTTTTCCTCCTTTAAGTTCTTTTCCGAGAGTGTTGTAGGAGAGAAATTGTAAGCAGCAATACGGCCTGTGATTTGTCGGTTCATCTCTTCAGGCCATGGACTATATATATTATGAGTCCTAAGGCCAGCCTCAACATGCCCCACAGGAATTTGCTGATAAAAAGCCGCAATTGCAGCTGCTGTTGATGTTGTTGTATCTCCATGCACCAAGACGACATCGGGAGTACACTCCTTTAAGACATCCCTCATCCCTGTCAACACACGAGCTGTAATATCATAAAGGTCTTGACCCTTCTTCATGATATTCAAATCATAGTCTGGCTTAATGTCAAAGATAGCCAATACTTGATCAAGCATTTCCCTATGCTGACCTGTGACACATACTAAAGTTTGGAAATCAGACGGATTCTTTTGAAATTCCTTTACCAACGGAGCCATTTTTATGGCCTCGGGACGAGTTCCAAATACCAATAATACTTTCTTCATCTTATTTCTTTTGGCCATCAAACTTGCCCATCAGCATCCACGCGAGGAACTTCAAACGATAATACTCACGTCTGTATCGCTGGGGTTGCTTTAAAAAACGATATAAAAACTCCATGTTATGCTCGCGCCACCATCTTGGGGCACGCTTTACCCGGCCTGTATATACATCGAAACTTCCACCTAAACCCTGATAGATAGCCGGATGAAGTTTCATCATGTCGGCCATCAAAAGTTCTTGTTTGGGTGAACCCATAGCAACAAAGACCACATCGGGTTTCTTCTCTGCAACATCTTGAATCAGGGTTTCACGTTCTTCATCACTTTCTACATAGCCATTTCGAGAAGCAACAATGCGGATGCCCTCAAAATCTTTCCTTAAACGGGCCACTGTCTCGTCTATGACTTCCTGTTTGCCACCGACCAGATAAAATGTCTTTTGCTTATACGTCTGGCTTATTATATCTAGCCACAAGTCACAACCTGCAATTCTAACAGCACCGGGATAACCCAACCTATGCAATGCCACGACAACGCCAGCACCATCTGCATACCCGATATTATTATTTACAATAGCACGGGTCTCATCCGTGGCCTTTGCCACCTTTTCGGCATTGACGGCTACAAGTATGCCCTTATGCTCATTCATGTAATCTAATAGCTGAGTCGAGGACGTAAACGGAAAAACCTCCATCCCGTTCAACCCTACCCTGTTGCTGCTTTTCATAACAAGTCAGATTTTATTTCTTGAATATCCCACAGAAATCCATAATCTCCTTATCGTCACGCCATTCCAAAGTTTTGAACTGGTCATGAGCTGTCAGGAAAACGACAATATCTGCGTTCTCATAAGCCTCTTTATAGTCTGTAAGTTTAAATACTTTGTGTGAAACGATATTTGGCTCCACAACAAGGATATCAGCATTGTTACAACTCTGCATTACCTTTGTGGTTATATACTTTGCTGGGCTCTCACGCAAATCATCGATATTTGGCTTGAAGGCCAGCCCCATCATAGCGACCACTGGTTTATGCTTATGCTTTAATTCAAACTTCAACATTGCATTCTGTACCTTCTCCGCACACCAGAATGCCTTGTAATTATTCACCTCACGTGCCGTGCTTATCATTTTAGACTCGGCAGGGAACTCCGCTGAGATAAAGTAAGGGTCCACAGCTATACAATGTCCGCCCACGCCACATCCTGGATTCAGAATATTCACACGCGGATGTTTGTTCGCCAAACTAATCAACTCCCACACATTAATACCAGCCTTGTCGCAAATCATCGACAACTCATTAGCAAAAGCAATCTGAGAGTCACGACTAGAGTTCTCCGTCAACTTGCACATCTCTGCCGTCTTACAATTCGTGGGATGTAAAGTACCTTGTACAAACTGAGAATAGAACTCCTGGGCCTTCTTTGTCGAATCCTCATCTATACCACCAATCACGCGGTCGTTGTGCACCAGTTCATAAATGACATTCCCCGGCAACACGCGCTCGGGACAATACGCAATAAATATTTTACCATTCAATTCTGGGCGTTCTGTAAAAATCAATGCTGCCATCTTGTCTGTTGTTCCAACGGGCGACGTCGATTCTATCACATAGAGGTCCCCCTCCTTTAATAGGGGGATAACAGCCCTAGTTGCAGCCTCCACATAGGACACATCTGGTTCATGGTCACCTTTAAAAGGTGTGGGGACAACCATAAAATAGGCATCGCAAACCTCTGGAGTCACAGAAGCATGCAACTTACCAGTACGTACCACCTCCTGTAGCATCTCTTCCATGCCAGGCTCTATAATGTGTAATTTACCCTGATTGGTCATTTCAACGACCTTGGGATTAATATCTACCCCTGTAATCTCAACGCCATGCTTAGCTGCAATAATAGCTGTGGGCAATCCTATATACCCTAAGCCCATAAAACATGCTTTCATATTCTATATTTTTAATATTTATTCATTTGTATATCTCAAAACGACCAAATGCCGCACATACTTGAGTATCATTTGCGTTGTTAAAGTAATTTCTATTAGAAAGGGCGATATCTTGCCCTCTCCATATATGTGCAAAGTAATTATTAAAAGACCCCGAGAATTCTATTTTTCTGCATTTATAACCTTTTAACATCGTCATTACTCGCAACCACACATCATCGGCATGTGGACATAATTCCATAAATAAAGACTCATCTGTTACCCTATCATCGAAACATCCTGCAGGATAGAACACACCTCCAGCTCCCGTGGGGAGAACATCAAACTGTTCTGTTGTAGAATCAACCATCGGCCACTTGTTATACGCTCTAAACCTGTTACCTTCATGAAGAATTCTACGTCCACAATAGTAATAGACACATTTAGGATTCTTCTTATATGCCCGCAAAAAGCGTTCTATAAAATCATACGGATATATAAGGTCATCATCAACTGTAATAATATTACATTCCTTTGTCAATTCCAATGTCGGAATAATCTTCTTATAGGAACGGATATTCTTATAATACATAATTTCCAATCCACGTCGCCTCTGCTTTTTCAATAATACCGGCAACGTATCATCAGCAAACTCGTCCTCATCCAGCCACAAGATTATGCGATTGGGCAAAACCGACTGACGTAAGATGCTTTCCACAACGAGATAGACATCATTAATTCGGTGGCTATATGTGGTCAGAGAAACTATCAGTGGTATCTCACCGGCCTCAACATGAGGTAATGTATCCCCATTCCCAGCAACAGCCCAGTCATGATGTTTTTCTACAACATATTGTGTACGTACCTCTGCAGAAATAAAATCTCGCAAGAGACTTACCAGAGCATGCTTCTTTTTTAACAAGAAAATTCTCATCCTTTTTGTATGCATTTACTTAATGAACTCGAAAGAAATGCAATAGAATCATCACGAATCTCTGCTACTCGCTTATCTATAGCGTCATAATCAAGTTCATTGTTTATATCCATAATATTACCTTTGTACAAATGGCTATCATCTATGTCTAGGAACTTAAACAAACTGTTTATTCGACTGTTTCTACTACTCCGATCCGTGTGTGCAAAGCGATAAAATGTCATAAAATTTCTATGAAAGAGTATGCTGAATACAGTACAATGAAACGAATCGGTACAAACATACTCTGCCTGACTAATATACTTTACAAACTCATTGGGGCCTACATCGTATGGTCTCATATCTCCGAAATCCTCATCCTCGGCTATGTACTCTTCCATATTTGGAATAGTCACAATTGACAAGCCAGTCTGACAACTCAATTTGTTTGCAGCCTCTCTTGCTTCTCGGTTAGTACCCAAAAAATAACAGAAGATATATGGTTTACTAACACCGATGCTAACATCAGCTATCTCCTTCCACCATTCTTCCCTGGATAACAACAATGTAGGATCTGATACAACTTGCGCTTCCTTATCAGACAAATCCTCAACGATTTCTTTTGCCCTGAGTTCCCGAACGCTGATTACGTCAAAACGGTTGAGATAACGAGCCGTTGCCTTACGTTGGAAAGACGGAATCTCCGAAACTCCAAAACTTGAAGCGTATGCAAGCTTGGGCACCCCGTCTGGCACAAACATTAAATTAAAGAAGCCATTGGGCAGGCTCATTGGCGACCACACCTGATCACTTCCGACAACAACGGCATCAAAGTCCTTTGTACCTTCATGCAAAGATTTATAACCATCAAATGTTTGGAAGGAAGGAACAAGTTTCTCCTTTTTGTATTTATCAACCATCTGAGTACGCTGTACAATACCTTGCATATAAGAAGGATGTCTAGCCATTTTCCTTTTCGAGAAAGCACGTCCATACAGCAAATTCAAATTACCTGCAAGTATAGCATTGATAATGAAGCGGACCTTTTGTAATAAATTCAGACGTCGAATATAATTGATAATCCTCACTTCATACCCCAAATGCTGAAGTATATTAAGTAAAGCATACCCTTGAAGGGAAGTTCCATAGTTATTATGTCCTTCCCGATAAGCCATCACATATCCTATTTTCTTTTGTGTCGTCATTTTATTTTTACCTTAGACTTTATCCTGGGAATTACACACCAGAGTAGTTTGTGTCTCCCGACATACCGCTCCACACTCATTCGGAAATAGTTTATGATATCTTTACATGTAAGTTTAGCCTCATATAGTGTTCCGTATTCAGGAACAGGTTGCCCCAGTTTTTTATTGAGCATACAAAAGGTAATATTCCTTGTTTTCTTCACTTTCGCCATCTTCTGGGAAGCGAGCAAAGTGTTTTCATCCAATGTATCTAATGTAATCACACCTGCGGAACAAGCTTCGTTCAGCATATCATTCCAATAACGAGATCTGACAACTAACGAGTTTATACCTATCTTGTCATCCGAATATGGTTTTATGTGAATATCCCCAAAGCAAATATCTGCAAGTTCTCCGAAGTGATCAGCACAAAGCAAACACCTCCGAGGATAAAATATAGTACGCAAGGGATTGGAATAACTTTGATAATCCTCATAATAATCTATTCCTTTCCCCTTCACCACCATTCCACCCAAACAGCCATTGTCCCGATAGGACAAAAAATCCACGTTCCCAATATCAATATTCCTACTCTTCAGAATATATTCTGTAAAATAAAACGTCCGCGTACCAGAACAGTAGATAGCAAATAACCCTGCTATTTTTTCTCGTAAGCGTTGGTCTTTAGCCATCATCTTCCGAACCCCCTCTATTTGGCAAGGAACGCCAACAAACACATATCGGCTACCAGTTGCCTTCTTCACCTCTCTTATCACCTGACTGTATGTAACAGGGGCATATTTGCTACTCCTCGATGCAATAATGTCATCTTTTGTTGTAGCAATGAAAGTCTTTACCTTCAACGGTGCAGAGGTATCAAAACGAGTAACGACAGCCCCATCGATTTTCCCAGTTTCCAATAACCAGATTAGAATTTGGCTTAACATACCACCACTCGCAGCATGATAGCGCATTTCCTCATTGGTACTATGGCCTGTATGGCACTGTATGTATCGGCCTATAAATTTATCCTCAAAAACATCCCCACCTGCGTATAACTGCTTCGCACAATCCACAAGATTTATCCCCAAACCTGGGCATACATCATAGCAACGGTGACACCCCCTTGTATTATTACATCGTACATTATCAACAGCAGGCAAAAACATACCGTTCCGTACATCAATAGTTATAGCATTCTGCGGACATGCGTTCTGGCACACTCCACAACCTATACAAATGTCATGCTTTGTTACGAAGTCTATGTTGGGAACGCGATACATACATCGTAAATTTCTTTTTATACAAGGAATAAAATATACCCGCAAAACCCCAAAAGACAAAGCTATGAGGAGGACCTGTGAATACAGGTTTTGCTACGGTCATCACTAGGTACATAACAAAGACCAAGGAAGGGAACAAAACATTCCGATCACTTGTATCCTCAAAATACGCCCTTAAGAATGGGGAAAAAGCCATATAAAGAAGGCACAGATAACATATTAGCCCTATAACACCAGTCTCACCAAGAATCATAGGCCAGAACGTATCACACATGAAGTTTGCTGCACCTTTCGTATTCGTAAGTCCCCATACCTTGTTTATACGATACTCTTTATACACGTTACTTTTGTAGTCACGGGACATTGGAGAGGCAAACTGCCCATATCCTACTCCCAAGGGGAACTTATCCTTTGCAATTTTAAATGAAGTATTCGTCAAGGCGATTCGAGCTGTTTGCGAATTATCGTTCATATTCCCAAAGTAACTGGCATAGTGTTGTGGCATGAAAATCATATACAGATAGAATAGTACCATTGCCGTAGGTGCCAAAATAACGGCATAAAAGAGCCGCACTTTCTTGAAGTATCCAACAAACAAGCCAGCCAAGAATCCAAAAATATCTTTTACCTTTATACTTACAAATACCATAGCCGCTGATGCCATATATTTCCATTTCTTGGTCTGGGGTGCATAATATCGATAATATATAAAATATATAATCGCCCATGCATTACCATTGGTCTGTTTGGCAAAAAGTCCACCTAAAGTTCGTATGCCCAAGCGCGTCTCCAGTTTAGGATATCCTATGAAACTTCGAAAAGACGGAATAAATAAATCCAGCAAATAGGAAGCAATAATAATATAAAATAGCGATGTAAATCTTTTCATCAGATGATAGAAGTCTTCCCAGCTAAAGTCATACTGACATAGGCACCAATATAGCATCATGGGCTTCACTGTATTAAACAATCCCATTATGGCTGGTTTCAAAGGAGAAGAACAGAAAAAATTGCCCGCAAGACCAACTAAAGAGAAAATTATCAAAAGCAATGCAAAAGACTCCCGCCTACGGCATTTCTTAGTGGAAAGGGTCAGCAAAAACAGAAAAACAACATACAATTCGTCTGAAACAGAAACAAGTTTTCCGATTGTCGTACCTCTTACTGAATAAATGAAAAATTCATTTACTATCAGTAATACTAAAGAGGCAAAGAACAGTTCTATCTGAAACCTACTTCTCGACTTTATGGCTATTCCCTTTTTCAGACTAATATCTCCTTTCTTCTACCTTAAAGATAGTATATTTCTAAGGCGTGAATCTTTCTTTTTCCATCTGGAGGTAACTGATGCCAATCTTTGTACAGACTTTTCAAATACCGATCAGCATCCTCCACTCCATATAACTCTATATTTTCAAACCGATAAGGTGTTGGTGTACCCATCACCTCCCTCGGAACTATCTCCTTAATACTCCACGCTCCAAAGTGATTTGCCATGTTTGGTCCATCGTCAACAATCAAATGCTTAACTATAAAATCAATAATAGCACCACGCCTCAATGGGGAAAGCACCGCTTTTATAAACAAGGCTACAACCTTTTTGGGCAAAGGCCTATCTTGAAGAGAAAGAAGACGATATGCCTGTATCTGTAACAAGCGAGATATAATCCTATTTTTCGAATATCTGCTGAAATCATTATCGGCATAGTCAATTGGGAAGACATCAATATTCACCCCAATCTTCATATCCTCCCCTCTAAACAGGCTCCTGACCATATAGGTTCTTGTGTCATCAATCTTGGCAAATCCACCTGTAATACGTCGTGAATTATAGACGGTGGAGATGCGAAGATGAGAAGGAAATTCTTTTTCTGCGATTTTAAAGAACTCACTGAAATATCTTCTCGGAATGCCAAAGTCCATGTCATCGTCCCAAGGAATGAAACCACCATGGCGAACAGCACCCAACATAGTTCCCCCCAACATATAGTAGGGGATGTTATGTTTTACACATACACGATGAAATTCCTTTGCTATCTCCAAAAGAATTTTATGTTCCTCCTCAAGACGTTCTATTCGTCTCATACGAATTACATTCTGCCTGAATTCACCTTGTATTCATAACTATGCCGGCCCTCTGCCCGGAAGTCTTGGTGATAGCGTTCCAGTACATGACAGAACACATCATCATACCGTGGTATGAATAAATCGTCCTTGGCCTGCAGGTGTTGCACAATCTCCTGAGCCAAGGGGGTCGTTAGACTAAGGTCTGTCTTTCCATTGTTAAATGCAGTGCCCTTGATGGATCCAGGCGACACATTCAGGATTTTATTCGTTGACCCAGCCTTCTCCAGTTCCACGTTTACACTTTCTATGAAAATCTTCAAAGCAGCTTTTGAGGCTCCATATAGAGAGAAGAACGGTGATGACATAAATCCGGCAATGCTCACCATCACCCCACAATAGAAATCGTCCTTAGCAAGCAGCTTGTCATAAAAGTGTTTTATGACACGGATTACAGCAATGCTGTTCACGTTGAAGTACAAGGGAATCATCTTTTCATCAACATCCGCGAACAAAGCCAGCCGACCAAAACCCGCCGTGATGAACAAACCGTCAATGTCGGCGAAACGGTCGAATAAGGAGTAATCTTCGCTGGTCAGGTCAAACTGTATGCTTTCTATCTTTTCTTCCTTATATTCCTCTGCCAGAGGAGCTTTGTCCACAATATAAACCTTCTCTGTATCATCTTGGCCGGTCAGCACCTTGGCAATAGACAATCCTATTCCATTTGCTCCCCCTACGATAAGTATCTTTTTCATTAGTCTTCCCTCCAATAATATTTATTCATTGTATGGCGTGGCTGACGTTCCTCTACAGGAGGCAACTGCATGTAGTCACCATATTTAGCCCTCAGAGCTCCGTCATAGCCTTGCATCACATAAAATTCTCCATCCTCAAATTTCATCAATTTATAGTCAGAGAAAGCCGAAGTTTTGTAATATTCTCGCATACCCCATCCTGCCCAAGCATGGTGGCTATAGTATTCTGCCTTTTCAAAAGGAATGCGCTTGCACATAGCAATATGTTTGTCCCATAGTTTACTACGATAAAGTTGCCATCCATACAAAAGTTTAACCAGTATCAATCTTGGAAGATACGAAAGTTTCTTACAATTCCTAAGAGGTCTTTGTGCCCGTCGTATTCTGTTGGAAGCATTCCAGATTCGGAACATCTCTTTGCTTTGCTTAACCGCAAGGTCATAATCAGACTCCGCCCCATCCAAAGCAAATACATCTATCCAAACTCCCTTTTTCTCCTTTGTCCAGGGATAATTACTATCGTCGGCGAATGTTCGCTCCATTTCACAGACACGGGCATACGACAGAAAAACGTCCTTTCCCTGTCTCTCACGGCAGAATAATTCATAACCTTTCTTCGACTCGTAAGTACGAACAAACTTTTCATATTCTGGACGTGTAAAAGCGATATCAAGGTCATCGTCCCATGGGATAAACCCATGATGGCGCACGGCCCCTATCAGAGTTCCCGAGAACAACGTATATTTTATATCATGCTCAACACAAAACTCATGAATGTCTTTAAGGATTTCCAAGCTCACCTGTTGAATCTCCTTCAATGCCATTTCTCTCATATTTCCATAAAGTTTTTACGTTCACCGAATTGTTGCATCACATTGGCCATGGCTATACTCTCTCTCCTGCGCAGACGGGCTGTGCTAAAACGATGGTTGTATATGCACGACATAAACTCCTGTATTTCGTAGCGTAGGCCAGCCCCATCCCATTTGTAGAAGAACTTCTTGTTTTGGTTCTGATCCTCAAAACGGAATTCATAATAGTCTGTCAGCCACCATGGCGAAGGAACATAGGCATAACCCTTCGTACCCGAAATCACTAGATTCCCCTCTGTCTTCACGCCAAGTCCCAACTGGAAGGAACATACCCCATGCGGATATCTCATGATACCCTTCGTATAAAGGTCCACACCATCCTTCATTTTGGAATATATATTTAGATTCAGATAATCTATTCCCATCAACTTAAAGATGGGTAAGAGGGGATAAGAACCCAGTTCATACATGGAACCACCAGCCTGACTGGCATCCATTTCACGCGTAAAGCGTTCTCCCCACAACTTCGACTCCGAAACATTAATGTCAACCACCTCACCGATCGCTCCACTCTTTATCATTGTAATAAGATGGTTAAAAGCTGGGGAGTGTGCCGTCTTATTGGCCTCCATCAGCACCACACCGTTCTTCTCTGCCAGTTCAAACAATTCACGCGCCTCGTCTCCCTTTAAGACAAGTGGTGTCTCACAAAGCACATGTTTCTTACGCTCCAATGCCTGCTTGCATTGTTCATAGTGCTGCAAATGTGGCGTGGCGATATAAACCGCATCTACATTATCCATCAGCTCGTCGTAGGTGCTGGCAACCATCTCTAATTGGTGATGCTGGGCAAAGGTGTGTGCTTTTTCTGTGTTCGTATCATACACCGCTGCCACATTCACATAGTTAACGTAAGTGGTTTCTGGTACAAAACGTTCAGCAATCCTACCGGTCCCAACAACACCTATCTTCACCTCGTCCTGCAAATCTTCGCGAAGCATTGTCGAGGATATCCCCTCCGTACGAGGCAAATACACCACCTTGCAGAACTCATTCAGATAGTCAAACTTGCCTACCCAATCGGAACCAATGGCAAAAATGTCCACGTCATACTTCTGGATATCGTCTATTTTCTGCCCCACATAATCCTCAATGATTATCTTGTCTGCCAGTCCCGTGGCTTTCACAGCCTCCACTCGCTCCAGCACGTTGTTATGTACGTTCAGTTTGCCTCGCTCGCGATCAAAGTTGTCGTTCGTCACTCCAACTATCAGGTAGTCACCCAATTCCTTTGCACGACGCAGCAAATTGATATGCCCTTGGTGCAACAAATCGTATGTACCGTATGTAATTACTTTCTTCATACTTTTGCCTTTAGTGCTCTTTTCTTTACCATGGTATTATAAGAGAGCCGATATAACTTGAGTTTCAGTAACCAATATCTCTTTCTGTTTTTCTTGTCAAAATCCAACGTCCATGATCGGAAGAAGTCTTTCATGTATGGGGTATTCCTCATATAGGAAATATGCTGCTTATAAGTAGCATAGTCCATATCCTCCTGAGCCATTTTCTCATAAATAATCCGACGGATATAAACCCAGGTCCTGTTTTTTAGCCCATCTTTTATGGACATCTTCTTTCCCAATTCTTTGTACTTGTCCAACAATCGAATCACTTCTTCCCAAAGGCTCTTATTGTAACGTTTGACAGCCTGACCTTCATGGAAAATATAGTTATATAATCTATCGGGCAGTAGAACTAGATTCCTGCAATTTATCAACATTTTGAACATGGCTATTTGGTCTTCTCCAAACCACATGCCCTCACCCTCTTTTAATCCATCAGCTACAAGCTCGCGCCTCACCATTTTGGTACAGAGGAATGGAGTCATCCCATAGCCGTTCAGTTTCCGCTCGTAGAAGTAGTGGCTTGCGATGAAATCCTTCACCTCCTGTTTTTCGTAAGTTCCTGTTAACTTGGTCAAAGGTTCTTCACGTCTGTCATTCTCCAACTTATAATAGTCACACGACACCATGTCAGCTTTTTCCTCCAATATAGGACGGGACAATTTCTCCAAATACAATGGGGATACCGTATCGTCACTGTCAATGAAGGTTATCAGTTCTCCGTGACTATGTTCATAAGCCGTAATGCGTGCCTTGGCAACTCCTTCGTTTGGTTTGTGAATCACTACAAAACGACTGTCCCGCGCAGCATACTCGTCACAAATTTGTCCACTATTGTCCTTACTACCATCATCCACAAGCACACATTCCCAGTCGCTGATGGTCTGAGATAATATGCTGTCAAGACACGAAGGCAAGTATTTCTCCGTGTTATAGACAGGAACTATAATTGAGATTGTGGAATTTTTCATGATTGTTTATTATATGTCCCACAGGTACGAGTATCATCAATCAACACATTGCATTATCGTAGAAAACACCGTAAAGTCTTAACTTTAATAACCAGTATATTTTCAAATCCTTTTTCCCAAAGCCCGTCGTCAAATGGCAAAAGTATTCTTTCATATAGGGAGTTTCCCTCATTTGAGAAAGATGGCGGATAAATGTTTCCTTAGCCATATCCTTGGTTAACATCTTCAAATCAATCGTTCGTTTTATATGTAACCAAGTCCGTTTTCGTAATCCAGCTTTCACTGGCAAACCGTGGGTTAGTTCCTGCACTTTCGAAAGCATTCTGATAATATTATCCCATATCCCCCATTCATATCGCTGGGTTACCTGGCCTTCATGTAATACATAGTTATACAGGTTGTCTGGCAGTATCACCAATTTTTTGATTTGCAACAGCATCTGTAACAATGCTATTTGGTCTTCCGCAAACCAGAACCCTTCTCCTTGTTTCAAACCTTCCTGGATATATTCGCGCCTCACCATCTTTGTCCAAAGGAAACAAGCTATACCATAGTCTCTTACGATTGTGTCGTATAAAAAACTATTGCAGACAAAATCTTTTATCTCTTCCCCGACAAATATCCCCGACCTCTTCTTCCGTGCCTTCTTAGTAATGTCGTCTCTGACTGCATTGAAATCACAAGAGACCATATCAGCATTTTCCTCCAATATAGGACGAGACAACTTCTCTAAATACAATGGTAATACCGTGTCGTCACTGTCAATGAAGGTTATCAGTTCTCCATGGCTGTGTTCAAATGCCGTAATACGTGCCTTGGCAACTCCCTCATTTTGTTTATGAACAACAACGAAACGATTATCTCGTCCTGCATACTCATCACATATCTGTCCGCTATTATCCTTACTCCCATCATCCACAAGCACACATTCCCAGTCACTGATTGTCTGAGATAATATGCTATCAAGACACGGACGTAGAAATGGCTCTACATTATATACAGGAACTATTATCGAAATCTTAGCCATTAGTCCTATGTAGGCGTTTCCATTCGCGACGAATCCCACGCCAAACTTCCTTGATGTATTTCTTGGTTTGTCCTTTATAGCGGCATTTATAGACAGCCTTTATAAACTCCAATGGGTGGTTGGGAAAAAAGAAAAAGGTATAGTTATGAGGATAGTACCGATGCTTAACCCCCTTCTGGTACAAGAAATCATTAACCCGAACTGCTGCCTCTATCCGAATTTTCGCTCTGCGAGAATCCAATCCGAAGAAAAGCGAGTTCTTATTCTTTGTGATGCAATACAATGCAGTATCTATTATTCCCACTTTCTGGACATAATATCCAACTAAGGTGGAAAACATGATATCATTGCTCACCTCTACCTCCTCAAACCTTATGTGGTGCGTTTCTACCAGTTCCCTACGAATAACCTTACCACATGGGATGTATGAACGATACCTAAGCAAATCAAGGTCTTTCCTTTCTATGCCACGACGGATATTAGGTACACGGTCGGGAATCAATTCGCCCGTTTCTCCATCCCGGCTGTCACAAAGGAAATAGGTAATATCAGCATCGTTTGCTGTTACGAACTTGTCTATGACATCAAACGAACCTGGATAAAAGTAATCATCAGCATCAGAAAATATCAACCACTCGCCCTGAGCATGTCCCAGTCCTACATTTCGGGCATAGCCAGCCCCCTTGCCTTCATGGGTCAGGAATAACCTCGCATAAGGATATTTAGTGCGAAAATCCTCCCATTCCACCGAGGAAACAGTACTATTGTCATCCACGACAATCACCTCCAAATCTTCCCTAATGGGAATGGAAGCGACACATCGGAACAACCATTGCAGACTATCCTTATGAGGGATTACTACCGAATATTTCATGCTCATACCCTGACTGTTTTATACAAACAGTTTTGAGTCCACCTTCTTTAGGAAACCAGTGTACAGATAAGCCAATAAGAAGGCTGATGGTATTGTTATTGAGACAAACAAAGCAATGTTGCTGTTTATGCCGAAAGCTGTCAATAATATCATTGGAATACGCTGAAGAATATAGACGGAGAAAGACACAGTTCCCAACCATTGCAGTACCCGATTGTCAAGTTTAACCTTCATCGTCAACATTACCGCCCACAATGCAAAAAGACACGTACACACCCCTAACATATCTACACCATACACATGACGCCAAACAACTAAAACTACAGTCATAGAGATAAAAACAGGATAATAAATCTTATCGCATTTCATCCACATCTCTACTTTGTCCTTTATCATAGAATAGCCCATACCCAATGGGAACGTAAATATGTTATCTATCCACCAAGTCTGTCCCTTAACCTTATACAGGAATACCCATAAGACTATACATAATACAATTGTTGTAGCCAAAACTCCCCCTCCCATACTAATGTCCAGACTTCTCTTAATCCATAATCCAATATAAAAGAACATATACAGGGCAAGAATCTCAAAAATGAACCAGTTGCTGTTGCCCACCGACTCCCATCCTACCAGACTTGCCAGATACGTCATACCGTCGAATTGCCATCCAAGCAAGAACTGTAGAATTATGTACATCAGCACAGCTATGTCAAAATGCAACAATATTTTCAGTATTCTCTTTCTGAAAAAGTTCTTTCCATAACCTGGTTTCGTTCTAACAGACTCCATCAAACCATAACCAGAATAGAACAGATACATCGTGGTCATAGTCTGACCTAAATATTTAAGAACGCGCACATATGTATGCCCCGTACAAGCATCGCTCAATGTCAGGTAGCCTCGCATGTGGCTGTAGAGGATGAGAACGGCAAATATACCCTTGATGGCATTGGTTGAGGAAGGAGTCATGTAATCCTTATGGAACGAAGCAAACTTTATCCCATACACCGCGACACAGAAGAGTATGATAAAAAGTATTATCATGCAGTCATCAGTTGGTCAATGTAGTTTACAATATTCTGTGCCGCATGGCTATTCCTAAGACCTGCTTCCTCCGCACATTTCAGCCGCTCCTCCCTTCGTGGGTCTTCGCCTTTTATAACAATTTGATTCAACCATTTCAGTAAAGTCTCGTTGTCAGGAGCCTCATAGAACAAACCATAGAGTTTTTCCAGAGCTGGGTTTGGCTGGGCAGGCATTTTCCCAGGCACTAAGTGTATGAGTGGCTTCCCAGTGCATGAGTATTCAGTTAGAAACGACCCACAATCAGTTATCATGGCTTTCGACTCCATAAAGAGTTCCACATAGTCCGAGGTATAGCACGATTCACCAATACTTTCCCATTCTGCGTAATAGGCATCCACCTCTTCTTTCGTCCATACCCGTTTATCCACAAGTTCCCTCCGAAGTCGGGGGTGAGGTTTGAACACCCAGTTTATCTCAGGATGAGCCTTGGCAAATTCCAACATCACCCGTCCACTATCCAAAAACGTGGACACGCCAAATACTCTTTCTTTATTGGGTACAGGGAACGAAAAGTGCGGAGCGTAAATCACATAGTTCTTAGAAGAGGGCTTACTTTGCCTCGTCTGCGTCTGGAACAGGTCTGCTATCGGGTGTCCCAGTCCCACAAACCTCCCTGCATAATGACTTTTCTCCGTTGTTCGTTCATACAAATCCACCTGCTGCTGACTAAACACAATATAACGATACACATAGTGTTGTAGCCGCATCTGAGTTTCTATCTTCGGAATATAATAGTTTACCAGATAATAAGGGAAATAAAAGGTGAGTGCTCTTGAAGCCACCTTGGCCGGCGACGGAGCTGGTGGCAAGTCCCATGTCTGCTGATAGAACAGGATATCCACGTCTATCTGCTCCAAGGGAACGTGCCGTTGCTTTTCATAGTCCCAAATATTTTCCACCTCCATCTCATGACAGCGAAAGAACTCCATCATAGCATCCACCGACTGCTTCTGTACAGCGATAGACTTCTTCATTTCCGCCTTTGTAGGATAAACCAGTATGATTGGAACGAATTTATCACTGCTTTGCATCAAGTCGTACACCGACTGCCCCTTCCATTTGGCCTCTTCAGAAACCAGAAAGCCAACCCGTAACTTGCGCTTCCCATATTCTCGTCTCAAACGCAACAACGTATGCTCATATCGTCTATGAACCAAACGCACCTTCCATAGTTGGATGATGGGTGCAAAAAAATTCTTTAGTCTCTTTTTAACACTCATCTACTTTCCTCCTGTTTTTCCTATGGAACGGCAACTTATTGCCTATCAGGCTTAGCATTTCCCTCATTAGTTCGTTCTTCCGCAAAAACAACCAATATATCATTGGAGCTGTAACCAGTCCGAAGAATAAAGACCAATAACTTGAAATCTCAGACTGTGCAACAAAGAATGCGGGCAGACAAGCCAGAACAGAATAAACAAAGAAACCAGCAAAGTCACGGATTTGTTCTATATAGCCCAGTCCAAAGAACTTTCCCGTATAATACGTGTTAATAATTAATGCTATCTGAGCATAAATCACCTTGGAAACACATATCCCCAATACGCCAAAGGGGATAGCAGAGAAAAGAATAATCGCGGCCAACGCCTTCTTGATTATTTCCAAACGAAGCACCAGACCAGAGCGACCCTTTACCTTCAATAGACTCAAATTGATTACACTAATATGAGAAAACATGGCCGCAAAGCAATACACCTGAAGGTAAATTATGGATACCGCCCACTTCTCAGTCAGCACCAACAGGATAAGGGGTTTACTTACTGCCGCCAACAAAGTACACGCAAAGAAGATAACCATACAGGTAACGCGGATATACTTATGATAAACGGCAATAAGGTGAGCATTATCATTCTGTATTCTGGCCATAACAGGGTAGGAAACCTTTTGCAACACACTATAGATATTCGTGCTCGGGAAACGGGCAAAATGTGTACCTCGGTTGTAATAACCCAACTCCTGAGGAGAGAAGCATTTTCCAATCACCAATGGACTCAGGTTCCTGTAAATAGTGTCAATAAGACCAGCCCCGAGCAGTCTGCTCCCAAAGCCAAACATCTCCTTGAAAGACTTCCAAGAGAAGGCCAAGATGGGATGCCATTTCGTGTATGTCCACAGAAAAATAACATTGATGACATTGGCCAGAATGGCCTGATACACCAAGGCCCACACTCCCAGACCTACGTAAGCCATCACCACACCTGCCACACCCGAAATAATGGCTGAGAAGAAACTTCTCATGGCTATGCCACGAAAATCAAGCTTAATGGTAAGGCGAGTAGTCTGTATGATGCACAGGGCGTGCAGTATCAACGTAAAACACTGCACCCTCAGTATGGGGCAGAGAATGGACATGTTGTAGAATCGAGCCACACTCGGAGCCACCAAGAGCAGAATGCCCACGCACACCAGGGAAATAACCAGGTTAAAATAGAACACCGTGGAATAATCCACATCCGTCCTGTCCAACTTACGAATAAGGGCATTGCCAAATCCACTGGAGATGAATGTATTCGACAGGGCTATGAAAACGCCTAACATGGCCACTGCACCAAAATCGGCTGGCGTCAGGAGACGAGCCATCAGGATGCCAAGCAAGAAGTGGATTCCCTGCACCGAGAACTTCTCGATGGCCGTCCACTTTACACCTGACAATGTTTGTTGCTTAACGGATCCCATGTACGCTATGATTTCTTCGCCCCCTCAATTACTTCCAATAGTACTTGTGTGCCCGGTGTGCCATCTTCCGTTTCTCCTCGGGGGGCAATTGCATGTAGTCACCATAAACATTATGCAGATAATGGTCATAACCCTTTATAGCATAGAACTTACGTCCCTCAAACTCCACCATTTCATATTCTTCAAACGCTGCAAGCTGATGACGACGAGGCATAAGGTTTGCACAACCTGCCAGATTCGTCACATAGGATGTCTCCCCATAGCCAATACGTGTGCAGCAGGCTATGAACTCCTTTGTTGCACGCTGAATGTGGTTTCGTCCGAGAAGGACCTGCTTCACATAGTTCAGTTTGGAGCGGACACTCCCATAATACCACTTCTTTTGCAATTTGCGCCGGTCAACCAAATCCAGATACATCATTCTGGCCTCCTTGGCATGAGCATCAAAAGCCTCATCATCAGCTTCCGCCCCATCTATCGGGAAGATATCCAGCCAAACACCCATCGGTTTAGGCCCCATCATTCCAGGACTAATGACTAAGGTTTTCTCTACCTCACAAACTCGAGCAAAGGCTGACCAATAGACATCGTGCTGTGCACAAAACAGCCGATAGCCTTTTGACGAGGTATATAACTGGCAAAAACGTTCGTAGTCAGGTCGAGGCATCAGAATATCCACATCGTCATCCCAAGGAATAAAGCCTTTATGGCGAATAGCCCCCAACAAGGTGCCACTGGACAACGAGTAACGGATATTATTTTTTACACAGAATTCATGCACATCTTGCAGAATCTCCAAACCAATGGCTTTAATGTCTTCTGTGGTTATTGTTTTCATGTTAATCTCTTTTCTCAAATCTCTTCCCACGATATAAACTCACATGGACAAATCTCTTGTATCATACGTATGTGTTCCTCAAGCGGATATTTTTTCTTACCTATCACGGGAACGGTATTATCCATCAACACCCCGTCTATATAGTCGGGGTGTACATACAATTCCATCAGGTCATCAGCCATTCTCTCTGGCCGGTTCACATAATAGTTTACCCTGTCACTCTGGTACGATTTTGTACCTTTGTGATAGGCCAACAAGTGTGCCACCCAATTCTCCAATCGTACTTTCTTCCTCAGGCGCAAATGATGAGCACTTATCTCACGCACCGTACGGATGTCATATTTACGGTAAAGCCGACCTAAGGCAAAGGAAACCGGCCAGCGCAGATTGTCCCACAAATGAAAGTCCACATGGTGTGTATTTCCCTTGTTTTCCGTCAGTTCCATGAAACGAAGATATTGTGCCTCCAGTTCCCTAAACATGACTCCCGCATATAACAACGACCTCGTATTGCTGAAATCCCAGTCTTTATATGCCCGGAAATCTCCATTCCGGCACCATGCGGCACATTTTTTGACATCCTCGCTCAAAGGTTTGGAACATCCTGTGAATTTCTCACCCGATGCTATGTTGAAATGGCAATGCAAATGCTCTACATATCCGCCTTTCTTCGCCATTTCCACTGCCTCCAACGTATATTTTGCATTCACCAACAACGCGGCAGATTTTATCAACCCATGCTTAAATGAATAGTCAATGGCCAGATTACGTTCATGGCTACGACCAAAGTCATCGGCAGAAAGAATAATCTTCCTCATCTTACATCCAAAATCTATCCTCGGGGTACGACATGGGCAGGTCAATACAATCGTCACCGGCTTTCTCCAGTGTCTTCATGGCAAAATACAAGTCAAATATCGCCAATCCGCCATTGTAAATTACAATGCGCTGCTGGTCGTCTTCTCTGAATGGTTCTTTCCCGTTTGCCGCTTCTGTTATCCGTATCATTCTAGATTTGAACTGCTCGTAATAGCGATACTTCTCCACATGTCCTATGTCGTCAACGGCAATCTTGTCAAAGGTCAAATCACAATTTTGGAAACCACTTGTGTGCACCGGCACAATCGTACAACCTTTGCGATAAACAGATTCGGGGCAGATTTCCTTCCTGGCAAAGCTGACACACGATACAATGATATCCGAGTCAAAGAGTTCTTCCATCGTATCACAAATCTGGAACTCTATCTTCTCACAGCCTTTATACTTCTCCACAAACAAGTCAGCCTGGTCCTTATAGCGCATAATCTTCATCCTTATTTTCCCAGGATACAATGCCGTCCAGAAGAACATGAAAGCCCTCGCCGCCAGTCCAAGACCATAAACCGCTATACTTTCAGGATTCGACTTGGCAAACTTGGTGGCATTATAATAGGCACAGGCCCCTGTCCTCAGATTTGTCAGATAGGTACTATCCAGAACTCCCAGCAGCCCATGCTGGGATATCCGTTGAAGCATTATGTTGGAATTACGTTTGGGTAATCCGTTTATATCATCCACATTACGGCATATAAATTTCACACCGGCCACATCTCCTTCTGGATAGATAGCGGGCATCACAATGTATCTCGAACTGTCGCCATCCCATATATGCTGTTTGGTTGGGTAGATAAATGCATCCTGCTTTTTCCAAACCTCTTCCGTCCAGGCATACATCTCCGAGGCCGTAATACCCAAACTCCTCACTTTATCAAAATCCAAAAACTTCATTGTCATTATAAACTTTTCAAGGCATCCACCAACTTATCGTTATCTCTCTTTCCCCTCACGGCAATGCGCATATATCGGTCGCCCGTAAGTCCCTTCTTGGCACGGCAATTGCTCATCAGTATGCGATAATCCTTGAGCATGGCCATAACGATACCGGATGCCGTAAAGGGAGGTTTCACCTCGCAGAATACGAAGTTGGCTTGGGTGGGCATAACGTGCAGGAAAGGTATCTTTTCCAGTTCTGCCACGAAACGTGTTCTTTCTGCAAGGAATTTTTCACAGGCTCGTTTGTAGTCGCTCTCGTACTTCGAGAATATCTGCATGAAGTACTCGGCAAAGGAGTTGATGTTCCAGATGCTCACCCGCTTTTTGATATCTGCGATAAGTCCTTCATTGGCCGACGCCAAAATTCCCAGACGAAGGCCTGGTACACCGTAGCTCTTGGATATGCTCTTCATCACCACCATGTGAGGATAGGCTTCGAGCACACTATCGCTTAACAAACTGCTGGTCTCCCAGTTTTCGCTAAAGTCAACAAAACTCTCATCGACAATCAACTGTATGCCACGTTCCTCACTCCATGCCGCCAACCGTTTCACATTCTCTACTGGAATGAAATTTCCTGTAGGATTATCGGGATTTATCAGCAATATAGTACTTACCGGATGGGTTCCGAAGTAGCCCATCAGGTCATCGGCATCATAACGAAAATCCTTGTTTGCCGAAATATAGGTTTCCACCCTGTCTGCCGGCAGACGATTAGGATATTCCTCAAACGTGGGCCTTACCACGCCAAGTTTTCCCGTCAACGATTCCATCAGCACCTTTATCAGTTCGGCTGCCCCATTGCCAGGCACAATGTATTTCTCCTTCACCCCCCAGCACTTGCTGGCCAACAAGGTGTTCACCCCCATACCCGAAGGATATCCGGTAAGCAACGTACGGAAATTTGCCGTCATTTCATCGAGCAACTTGCTTGTGGGGAAGAAGGGATTCACCAGATAGCAATAGTCCAGCATCTGGGGGAAACGCCAGAAACCGCCATAACGTCCAAAATATTTTTGCAGAACATGAGCCTCGTCGGCAAACAGAGCCTCAGCAATATCCAAATCTTGTTTATCGTCAATCTCGTACCATTTTTCTCCGTTCAAGGGGAGTGCTTTCAAATCATGCGTGTTGAGGAAAGAAAGAATACGCAACACATTCTCGTAATACTCGCTGTTACCCACAGCCTTGGTGTAGGCTTCCAGGAAAGGAACGTACTTTGTGGTGGAAAAGTCTTTCGAGAATTTATAGACATTCACCGTCTTGTAGTAGCCATCTACATCAGCAAACTTAAACGCAGCCTTCGGCACAAAGTTTACAATCTCGTTATCTTCATTGATACGTACCATCGTACCGTCCATCCAACTCTCATACTTCGCCACAAGAGCCAAATTGGGACTGGGGTTATCCACCAACATGCGCAACAACCCATCCTCGAATATCAGGTCACTCTCAATGAGCAGCGTGTCGTCCTCCTGCAGATGCCGCTTAGCCAGAGCCAACGAATAGATGTTGTTGGTCTTATCGTAAATGGGATTCTCTACAAATTCAAAATTCAGTTTGTCGGCATACATCTCCAGCACATACGACTTCAGATTTTCACCTTTGTATCCAATCACCAGCACGACACGCCTGATGTCCAACGTCAACAACTGGGTCAACATACG
The DNA here is from genome assembly GCA_947169115.1 of uncultured Prevotellaceae bacterium. Taxonomy (GTDB): domain Bacteria; phylum Bacteroidota; class Bacteroidia; order Bacteroidales; family Bacteroidaceae; genus Physcousia. The sequence goes on along the minus strand of CAMVOK010000001.1, from coordinate 80,633 downwards.
ATCAATAAGCCTAACTCCATTTACGGGAAGCATACACTTCGTATTGTTCTCCGTGTATTCGCCCAATCGACGACCCATGCCAGCTGCCAATATTATTGCCTGCATAGTTTTATTCTAATTTTCCGCAAAATCTTGGGGCTTTGAACACTACATAACTACGTAGTTATCAAATGAATGCGGTGAAAAGGAGAAAAGTTTTTCACTTACACCACGCTAAACGCCCATAAAGTAACAAGCCTATGGCAAACCAAAGAATCATGCAAAATTAATAAAAAAAAACTACATCAAGAACTTTTTATCCATAAAATTGCGGTTAGGGGACTTATTTATTTGGAGTTATAAAAAAAACAGGTTGCTAATAACTCAGTACCTACCTTGTGGGAGTGAAGAAGCACAATTTCTTGTCAAAAGATTGGAGAATAAATTTAAAAAGTCCGATTCCATCGATATTTTTAAACATTTGGAGACATTTATACAAGGCCATGGAAAGGGAATCGACCATTTACCCTTATGTAAAAATCCCGTTTTCCTTGTTTTTCTCGTAGAGAAAGAGTATCTTTGTACTTCATTTTTCGCCCAGTAACGAATGTAGATAGCACTATATGATAAAAGTTATAGATTTAATAAACGATCGCTCAAGCCAACCATTTTCCTTAGAGGTGCTTCCGCCCCTGAAAGGAAACGGAACCTCTGGATTGTTCCAGACCATCGACCGTTTGCGAGAGTTCCAGCCACGCTATATCAACATCACAGCCCACCGTAGTGAATATATCTACAAAGAAGCAGGAGGTGGACTTATGCAACGGCAGCGCATACGTCGCCGCCCAGGCAGCATAGCCATAGCCGCCGCCATCCAGCGACGCTACGACATACCCGTTGTTCCCCATCTGGTATGCAGTGGCAACACACGGGAGGACTTGGAATATACGCTCATCGACCTGCAGTTCCTCGACATCAGCGACCTGTTGGTCCTTCGAGGCGACAAGGCTCGCGACGAACGCATGTTCGAACCCACGGGCGATGGCCCCAGTCATGCCACAGAGCTCATTGAACAAATCAATCGTTTCAACGAAGGAAAGTTCTACGACGGCACCCCCATCCGCTGTCCTGGTCAACCTTTCAGTTTCGGCGTAGCATGTTATCCCGAAAAGCACGAGGAGGCTGCTAATCTGGAGGCCGACATGGAGGTTCTGAAACAAAAAACATTGTTAGGAGCCGAATATGCCGTTACACAGTTGTTCTTCGACAACGAGAAGTATTTCTCTTTCCTCAAGAAAGCACGTTCTATGGGCATCAATATCCCCATCGTACCGGGCATCAAGCCTCTGGCCAAACTCGACCAACTGTCCATGATTCCCAAAACCTTCCATTGCGACCTTCCCGAGACTCTTTTCCACGAAGCCCGCAAGTGCAAGACAGACGAGGAAATCAAACAGGTTGGTATAGAATGGGCTGCAGAACAGTGCAAGGAACTTCTCCGATGTGGAGCCCCAAACCTCCACTTCTACACCGTGAGCGCCGTCGATAGTATCTGCGAGATAGCCAAAAGAATCTATTAGAACAAATACTATAGGCACTATAGGAACTATAAACAAGAGAAAAAAGAAATGACCTTTAGGGATATCATAGGACAGGAGGAGGTGATTCACCAGCTAACCCAGCAGGTGGATCAAGGGCGTCTGCCTCATGCCCTCATGCTCTGTGGTCCCTCGGGAAGCGGAAAACTGGCCATTGCGCTGGTCTTGGCCCGCTATTTGCTTTGCGAGCATCCCGAGGAGGGCAATCCCTGCGGCCACTGCCACGCTTGTCGCATGACAGAGGAATGGGCACACCCCGACCTTCATTTCTCATTTCCTCTCATCAAAGGGAAGAGCACCGACCAACCCATCTCTGACGATCGCATCACACTATGGCGCGAACAACTCCTACGCACGCCCTACTTCACGCCTAACGACTGGCTTACCGACCTTCAGGCCGAGAACCAGCAGTTACAGTTCTACGTAGGTGAGAGCGATGCCCTTCAACGGAAGCTTTCCCTCAAGGCCAGTCAGGGCAGTTATCGTGTGGTCATCATCTGGCTTCCCGAAAAAATGCCTGCAGCCACCGCCAACAAACTGCTGAAACTCATTGAGGAGCCTCCCACAAAGACACATTTCCTGATGGTGAGTCAGGAACCCGACCAGGTACTCGGCACCATACTGAGCCGTGCACAGCGCATCCAAGTTCCTGCCCTCAGCGAAGATACCATAGCACAAGCCCTCATCCTGCACCACGCCCTCCCAGAGGCCACAGCCAAGAACCTGGCTCATATTGCCCAAGGCAGCTACACCTTGGCCCTACAACTCACCGAAGAGGACAGCGAACGACAGGAATACTTCGACCTCTTCGTGCAACTCATGCGCCTTTGCTATATGCGTAACATCAAGGAGCTTCGCCAGTGGACCGAACAGGTGGCTGCCATGGGACGCGAACGCCAGAAGCACATGCTCGACTACGCTCAACGGCTTATTCGCGAAAACTTCATCTACAACTTCCGTCATCCCGAGCTCAACTACATGACGGAAAGCGAAGAACAGTTCTCCCGTAATTTCGCACGATTCATCAACGAACGCAACGTCATCCCCATCATGGAGGAACTATCCGACTGCCAGACCGACATCGAGCAGAACGTCAGTCCCAAGATGGCCTTTTTCGACCTCTGCATAAAGATAATATTACTTCTAAAACAATAAACTATAACCTCTATAGGCACTATAGTTACTATAGCTACTATAAAAACTACAAAAAGGAACATGGAACAAGACTATAAATGCTGTAACTGCCAACGCGGTCTCTGCGCCCAAGGATGCGGACGCGACGAATGCCAACTGAACGTCCACGACTATCTGGCTGACCTCCCCGACAACCAGACCGTGACCGACCTTGTGGAGGTACAGTTCAAGAATACCCGTAAGGGATTCTACCGCAACGACAACCACCTCAACATACAGAAAGGCGACATCGTAGCCGTCGAGGCATCTCCCGGCCACGACATCGGTATTGTCACCATGACGGGCCGTCTCGTTGCCCTGCAAATGCGTAAGGCCAACCTTCGCCCCGACGAGGAAATCAAACGTGTCTATCGCATTGCCCGTCAGACCGACATGGAGAAGTACAACGAGGCCAAGGAACGCGAGCACGACACCATGATACGTAGCCGTCAGGCTGCCAAGGATCTGGGTCTCGACATGAAGATTGGTGATGTCGAGTTTCAGGGCGATGGCAACAAGGCCATCTTCTACTACATTGCCGAAGGCCGTGTCGATTTCCGCGAACTCATCAAGGTTCTTGCCGAGCTTTTCCACGTTCGCATCGAAATGCGCCAGATTGGCGTACGTCAGGAAGCTGGACGCATCGGAGGCTTCGGTCCCTGTGGTCGCGAACTGTGCTGTGCCACCTGGATTCGCTCATTCCAGAGTGTGGGTACTGCTGCCGCCCGTTTCCAGGACGTCAGCCTCAATCCCCAGAAACTGGCCGGACAGTGCGCCAAGCTCAAATGCTGCATGAACTACGAAGTTGACCAGTACATCGAGGCCGGCCGTCGTCTCCCCAGCCGCGAGGTTGTCCTACAGACGCTCAACAGCGACTACTTCTTCTTCAAGGCCGACATCCTCTCCAACATGGTCACCTACAGCACCGACAAGCGTTCCGCTGCCAACCTCACCACCATTCCTGCACGTCGTGCACTCGACATCATCGAGATGAACCGTCGTGGCGAGAAGCCCGATAGTCTGGAAGAGGGAGGTCCGAAGGTTGCCCCACGTCCCGTTGACCTGGCTGCCCAGGACGACCTGAACCGCTTCGACAAGAAGAAAAAGAAGAAGAAAAAGAATCGCAGCAACGAACCCGGCAACGACAAGGGAAAACCTACGTCATCGGCACATGAAGAGTAAACATGGGCTGGCTCTCCTGGCCATTGTATGCATGACCGTGGCCTGCACAGAAAACACCCTGCAGCATAGCTACGGACACGTGTCCTCTGCTGGGTGGGCACGTACCGATACCCTCCACTTCCCCCTGCCCTCCGTCACTGCCACCGGGCTCTACGACTTCCATGTTGGCGTACGCTACAACAACGATTTTCCATACGAGGGCATCTGGATGGTTATGGACATGCAGCTCACGCATCCCCTCCTTTCACGACGCGATACATTCTTCCTTCCCCTAAACGATGCCGACGGCATGCCGCTCGGCCATGGCATAGGTCTCTTGCAATACGAGATACCCCTCCATCAGCTTTCGCTCCACGAAGGACAGACGGGCACCATCAGCCTCTACCATATCATGTCGCGCGAAACTCTACCCTACATCCACGACATAGGTATCCGCATCTCCCACTAAGTTTCTCGATTTTTTCCTCTCACTCTCTCCCCTTCTCACCCTCTCACCCTCTCTCTTCTCACCCCTCACTTCTCACTTCTCACTTCCCACTTCTCACTTCCCTCTTCTCACTTATTATGCACAAACCTATTCCTGCTGGCATCCATTCTCAGGAAGATAAAAAGCAGGATGGTAAAGCCCCAAAGCGACGAGCCGCCATAGCTAAAGAAAGGAAGCGGAATACCGATGACAGGCGTGAGTCCCAACACCATACCCACATTGATGAAGACATGGAACAGGAACACGCTCATCACACAATACCCATATATACGCCCGAAGGCGAATGGTTGTCGTTCTGCCAGATGTATCAACCGCAGAATCAGCAACAAAAACAATGTCAAAACGATTGCGCAGCCCAGGAATCCCTCTTCTTCGCCCACGGTGCAGAAGATAAAGTCAGTATCCTGCTCAGGCACATACTTCAGTTTCGTCTGTGTTCCGTTCAGGAATCCCTTTCCCTTCAGTCCCCCCGAACCGATGGCAATCTTCGCCTGTATCACGTTGTAGCCGGCTCCGCGAGGGTCATCCTCCATACCTAACAACACCCGTATGCGTGTCTGCTGATGCTCAGCCAGACGGTCGAGCATCATGTCCGACGAGAAATACAACGCCAGCGAGCCCACGGCAAACAATGAGATATAGGCATAGCGGGCATACCGCTCCCTCATGGCCAGCACAAACAGATACACTATCATGCCTATGCACACACCCAGCTGCACCCAGGTGACATCAAAGGGAATCACATACTTACTGAAAAGCAAGGCCGCCAGAGTCATAGTCATGCCATAGCCAAAGACCTTCAGTACTGGTGCCCAGGCTTTCGTGTACACACGCATCATGCCCACCGTAAACAGCAACACCAGCAGGAATACCAACGCACGTCCCAGACTGATGGCCGAAATTCCCCAGAACGGGTCGGCATCGAACCGCACGCCCACTACGAAATACACCACAGCCGACAAGCCTGCAAACAATATCGAACCCGGCATACCCTCCCGATAGAGCATCAGGAAGAAGGCCGAATACACCAGAGCACTACCCGTCTCGCGTTGCAGTACGATGAGTCCCATGGGCATCACTATCAACAGGCAAGCCACCAGAAAGTCCCACCACCGTTGGATGTTGAAGTCCGTCCGACTCATATACTTGGCCACACACAGAGCCGTGGCAAACTTGGCAAACTCTGCTGGTTGTATGCTGAACGAGCCTATCTTTATCCACGACATCGATCCCTTGATGTTATGCGCCAGGAACGGTGTTGCCAGCAGCAGCAGGAGGAAAGCGATGTAGAGCAGATAGGAAAACATGTCATATAGTCGTTCGTCGATGCTCAGGATTACCATAGCCAACAGAAACGAAGTCCCAATCCACACAATCTGCATACCACTTCGGGTCGAGAAGTCAAAGAAGTTACCTCCTTGGTCGAAGTCGTAACTTGCTCCGCACACACTCATCCATCCCAGCCCCAGCAGAGCTATGTAGATGACGATGGTCACCCAGTCCAGCGACACCATCACACCGCGTTCCTTATCTTTCCGTACCGCCATAGAATATCGTTCTGTTTTCAAAACTCTCGGCCTTGGCCTCGCTCTCTGGCGACAGATGACCGTTGATGAACTTCTCCATAATCAGTGCACCGATGGGCACTCCGTAGGTAGCTCCCCATCCGCCGTTCTCCACATACACCGCCACGGCTATCTGTGGGTCATCCTTCGGGGCAAAGCCCATGAACACGGAATGGTCGTGCCCACGGTTCTGGGCCGTACCCGTCTTGCCGCACACCTCATACCACGGATTGTTGGCCGACGAACACGTACCGCCCGTCACCGCGCGTCTCATGCCCTCCACCACCGTCTCGTAGTTGGGCTTCGACACCCGCGTATAGTGCTTCCTCGTATATAACGTGTCCAACGGCTCCCCCTGCACCTCCTTCACCACGTGCGGCGTGATGTAGTAGCCTCTGTTGGCAATCGTTGCCCCCAGGTTGGCAATCTGCAAGGGAGTCAAGTTCACCTCTCCCTGTCCGATGGATATCGAAATCACCGTCAGCGCGTTCCACGAACGCAGATACTTGTCGTAATATTGCGCGTTGGGTATCATGCCACGCTTTTCCCCAGGCAGATCTATGCCCAGCTGATAGCCGAAACCCATCGACACCATATAGTCCTTCCACGTCGTCATGGCCTCCTGCACACTGGCATACTTCTTCCTGTTGTTGAACATATAGTACAGTCCCCAGCAGAAATAGCCGTTACACGACGTACCGATGGCCGGAACCAGCGGCAGAGGCGAGGGATGTCCGTGACAACCCACCGTCAGTCGCCCGAAGTGGAAACCATGACTGCACGAGTAAGCCGTCTGTGGGGTGATGATACCCTCCTCCAGGAAGGTCAATGCCTGTGAGGTCTTAAACGTGGATCCCGGTGGGTACTGTCCCATGATGGCGCGGTTCAGCAACGGCTTCATCGGGTCAGCCGAAAGTATCTGGTTGTTCTTTCCGCGCTGTCGTCCCACCATGATACGGGGGTCATAGGTCGGACTCGACACCATACACAGCACCTCGCCCGTTTTCGGCTCTATGGCCACAATACTTCCCAGTTTTCCCTTCATCAGCCGTTCCCCAAGCTGTTGCAACTCCAGGTCAATGCTCAATGTCAGGTTCTTCCCAGGCACAGGAGCACGGTCGAACTTTCCCTCCTGATAACTGCCCTTGATGCGTCCACGGGCATCGCGGAGCAGAATCTCCACGCCCTTTTCTCCTCTCAACTGACGTTCGTAACTGCGTTCCACACCCAGTTTACCGATGTAGTCGCCACTCTGGTAGTAATCGTCAGCCTCAATGTCCGACGGCCCCACCTCTCCCACATCACCCAGGATGTGGGCCGCATTGTCGTAAGCATACTGTCGGATGTTTCTTTTCTGGATGTAGAAACCCGGGAAGCGGAACAGCTTCTCCTGGAAACTCGAGAACTCCTCAGCCGACAACTGGCTCATAAACAACTGCTGCGTGTAGCTGCTGTAACCCGGATTGCGGTTACGGTCTTTTATCTCCACCATGCGGCGGTCAAACCACCCACGGTCTATGCCCAGACTCTCACACAAGTCCAGTGTGTCCACATCCGCAGCCTCCGACATCACCACCATGATGTCGTAAGCTGGCTGGTTATACACCAGCAGTTTGCCCGTACGGTCGCGCATGGCGCCTCGGGCAGGATACTGTATGCGTTTCAAGAAAGCATTTGAGTCTGCATTGCGTTTGAAGTCGTCACTCATCAGTTGCAACGTAAACAGGCGTATCAGGTAAACAATGACGATAACCACCGCCACCGCACCAAGCACATACTTACGGTTGCTATACTGACGGTCACTTTCCATTCCGCAAAGACTCCATAGTAAACGACATCACAAGGGTAAACAGCAGACTTGCCCCAAAGGCCATCAACGTCTGCACAGGACTGAAGAACGAGAAATTATCCAACAGATAAAAGGCGGCATGATGCAGCAGCGTGAGCAACACCACGTAGCGCACATGATTCCACCGCCCCATGGTCTTGAACGACGGCACCATATCCTCTATACTGTCTTTCGGAGCCATAGCCCGCAACAGGGGCCACTGCACAAAAGCCGCCATCGTCAGGGCCGCAGCGTTTTCGCCAGGCGTGTTCGAGAACATGTCAACCAGAAGTCCCATAACAAAAGCCCACAGCAGGTTCCCGATACGGTTCGCATTCAGGGGCAGCCAGACTATAAACAGCACGTATGGCATAGGCGTGGCATACCCCATGAAGCGGATGTGGTTACATACCAGCACCTGCAGGGCCAGCAAGCCCAGCATCTGCATCAACCGTTTCAGAAATACAACTATCATCCTTTCTTCCGATTCCTCTGAGTTTTCCGATTATTCTGATTATTCCGACTATTCCGATTACTCTGATTTCTCCGATTCCTCCGAACTCTCTATCACACTCACCTCCCTCAGTCTCCCGAAGTCGGTGCTCAGTCCTATCTCCAGTTTGTACGACAAACCATCGTCGCTGTTCAGCACCCGCTTCACCTTACCCACGAATATACCGGCAGGGAACACACGGCTGAAACCACTCGTCTCCACCAGTTCCCCCACCCTTATGCGGGCATGTCGGGGGATGTCGTCGATGAAGGCCCTCAACGGACTACCGCCCTCCCACTTCATGTAACCGAAATATTCCGAATTCTTCAGGCGGCAACTGATACTGCTATGCGAGTTCAGCACGGGCAACACCACGGCATAGTGACGCCCCACCTCACAGACGATGCCCACTACACCAGTGCCACACACTACCCCCATCTCCGTCCTCACACCGTCCTTCCAACCACGGTTTATGGTTATCAGATTATCCTTGTCACGGATGGAGTTGTTGATGACCTGTGCCGGTATCAGCCGCACACTCGCCAGTTGTCGTCTCACCGTGCGCTCTGTCAGCGTGGAGTCATGTTCCAGCACCGCCAGCCTATGGCGCAACACTTCATTCTCCTGTTGTAGGTTCAGGTTAGCCTCCGTCAGCAGTCGGTTCTCTTCTCCCAGGTGCAGGTAGGCATACATATCCGATTCCCATTCCAGCACCTGTCCGGCCACGACATTGGCCTGTGTAAACCACACACTGCCCTGATAAGCATTGAAACGAAACAAGAGCACCAGACTCATTATCTCCAAGAGGAGAAATACAATCCAGTGCCCCCAAGCTCGTATCCTATCAAACAGGGAATCCACTACATCAAGAACGAGAAGTTACGTATGTTCTTCAGAGCCACACCCGTACCCTTGGCCACGCTGTGCAGGGGATCCTCAGCCACGTGGAAGGGGATGTTTATCTTGTCCGTCAGACGCTTGTCCAATCCGCGCAACATGGCACCGCCACCCGTCAGCCAGATACCGTTCTGCACAATATCCTTATACAGTTCGGGAGGCGTATTCTCCAAGGCATTCAGCACGGCAGCCTCCACACGTGCCACCGTTTTCTCCAGACAGTGAGCAATCTCCTGGTAGCACACAGGCACCTGCATGGGCAGAGCCGTGATTCGGTTCGGGCCATACACGACATAGTCCTCTGGAGCCTGTTCGCCAAGGTCGGTCAGGGCAGACCCCACACTTATCTTGATGCGCTCAGCCATGCGTTCGCTCACCTTCACGTTGTGCTGGCGGCTCATATACTCCTGGATGTCGGCATTCAGGTCGTCACCGGCCACCTTGATGCTGTTGTTCGACACGATACCACCCAGCGATATTACGGCAATCTCCGTCGTACCACCGCCGATGTCCACTACCATGTTACCCTCCGGAGCCAGCACGTCCAGTCCGATACCGATGGCAGCCGCCATAGGTTCGTAGATGAGATAAACCTCACGACCGCCCGCATGTTCTGCACTGTCGCGTACAGCCCTAAGTTCCACCTCCGTACTACCCGAAGGCACACCGATAACCATCTTCATCGAGGGACTGAACAAACCCTTGCTCGAATGTGCCATCTTGATAAGACCGCGCATCATCTTCTCACAAGCATCAAAATCGGCAATCACGCCATCGCGCAGAGGGCGCACCGTACGTATGTCAGAATTTGTCTTTTCGTGCATTTCCTTGGCCCGCTCACCCACGGCAATCATCCTGTCCGTTCTGCGGTCCAAAGCCACCACACTGGGCTGATCCACCACTATCCTGCCATTCGAGATAATGATGGTATTAGCCGTGCCCAAGTCCATGGCAATTTCTTTATTTAGCGAAAACCACTTCATCTTTTATATTTACAATTTGACAATTTACCTTTTAAGATTTATAAATAATAAATAAAAAAATATAAATAAAAAATTATAAATTATATTGCTATATGTTGCTCTATTCCTCTACACAAGCGGCAAAGCCGGGCGGAACATTGAATATTGAACATTGAATATTGAACATTGACCATTGAGCGGCCATTTATTATTTATTATCTATTATTTATTATTTATCATTTAATTATGCATTCTTGCCCCGCTACGCTCTGCAAGCCAGCAAGCTGGAGCGATGCATTATGAATTATGAATTATTTTCAAACCACCCATGTATGGCAGTGTCGTAGTGGCTGCTCACGCCGAAAGCCTGTGCGGCAAACCAGCGGCGCTGTGCCAGTGTTGTCTCTGCGCCCTGTTCCTTCAGGATTTCCAGCAGACGGCCATACTCGGCCTTCGAGGGCACGATAACCACGTCCTGGAAGTTCTTGGCTCCGGCACGGATGAGGGAGATACCGCCGATGTCAATCTTCTCAATGATATCCTGTTCCCCTGCGCCACTGGCCACGGTCTCCTCAAAGGGATACAAATCCACGATGACAAGGTCAATTTCGGGAATCTCGTACTTCGTCATTTCCTGCTGATCCTCCGTCAGCGAGCGACGTCCCAGAATACCGCCGAACACCTTGGGGTGCAACGTCTTCACGCGACCGCCCAGAATACTCGGGTAACCCGTCACATCCTCCACCTTGCGACAAGGCAGTCCCAGACCCTCTATGAAAGTCTGTGTACCCCCCGTACTCAGCAGTTCCACACCCTCGCGGTGCAACACGTTCAGAATCTCGTCGAGCCCGTCCTTATGGAACACGCTCACCAGCGCACGTCGAATTTTTTTTGTCTTTTCCATACCGTTATTCACTTTTCGGCTACAAAAATACGAAGAAAATCACATTCTTGGAAGTAAAACCACGTCAAAAATCACATTTCCCTAAAAATCATGTCTTCGCGACAACAAAAATAGTTTTTACATCTAAAAAAACGAAAGACACTAAGATATACCATTTGACATTCTAAGGGCTACATTTATATTTGAAACGAATTATCCTAATTGACCTTAATTCTCTTAATTATATTCTTGGCATTCTTGCTCCACGTTGTTACGCAAGCGTAGCTGCGCGTCCGATTTCTTGCTCCACGTTGTTACGCAAGCGTCTCCTAACGTCACCGAGCGACGTAATCGGCATGCCGCTTGATTCATTCAAGAATTACGATTTAGCCCAGACTGGGCCATAGACTACAGGCAGGGGAAAATCCCCTGATAAAAAGAACCGTAACGTTAGCCCTGTAATCGGACGACCCGAAGGGGCTACGCTTGCTGTGCAAGAAAGGGTGACAGACAGTTCTACCACCCCTTCGGGGTTTATCTACTGCATGCATCTTAGCAGGGGATTTACCCCTGCCTGTAATCTTATCAGCCCTTCGGGCTTTATAATTATCAACCACGGATTTCACGGATTCGACGGATAATCCAAGTTTCTAATTATCAGCAGGACTTAAATCCGTGAACTCGGCTCTGCCGCTTGCCGTGCAAATTTGGCTTCGCCGAAGGCAATATTATGCATTATGAATTATGCATTAAATCAAGCATTATCTATCATTTAACCATTATATGATAAGCAAGAAGGATGTGCTGTGGCACATCCTTCTTGCTTATCATTAGTGTTTTAGTTCTTGTCTTTATCTGCGTCGAACACGGGGTCGCGGTCCCAGACCTTGTCCCACACACCTTTGTCCTCCTTGGTCCAGGATTCGTCGGTCTCCTTGGAGGTGCTAACCACCATCGAGGCGTGCATCAGGTCGGTATCGGAGAGCATTTCCACTACCTTCAGGCTTGGCTTACTATATTTCATCTTATCCATAGTTATCAGAATATTTAGAGTATTAGACTTACGATTACTTTATCATCACCTTTTTGCCGTCCACAATGTAGATGCCCTTCCTGGGTTTCATAACACGTCGGCCCTGCAGGTCATAGGCTACATCTGACATTTGACCTTTGACCTCCTCCGTCAATTCCCCTATGCCGTCCTCGTCGAAGTCCCAGGCAATGGCAAATCCCTTGACACCTGCACCGCCACCGGCCAGTGTGCTATAGGGGATATAGGCACGGTTGGCAGCAATGGTGCTTCCGTCCGAAAGCAGGTAGAAACCTACCACCTTCGTTCCTCCCTCATTGTTGCGACCCAGTGTCAGGTACTTGGTGGCGTCAGATCCATGGTTAGAGGTTAGTGGTACGTAGGTACCCTCAAAAATATTGCTGCCAGGAACATCCACATCGCTCATATCTTCGTCATCGCTGATTGTAGCCCTGACAGTCTGTGTTGAAGCACCTGTAGAGGTTCCCACCAACATAACGGGCGTATCTTTCGGCACTCTCCGTCCCAGTTCATCAGGTTTGATGTAGAGGACGCCACCAGCGTTTGTGGCCTGGTTCTCGGCAAGCATCGTATAAGCCATAGCCTCGGTGTCATCACCAGTGGGCAGAGTAATGTTGAAAGGCATCTTCGCGGTAGCATATACATTTGTGCGTCCGTTGAGGTCTGTAGCCTTATTGAGGGTCAAATCTATCTTATCTACCTTAACGAGATACCATGTAGAGGGCTCGCCAACAGCGTTTGAGTTGTAATTGATAAGTGTACCGGAATTGCCGCTACCAGAAGCATGACCGTTTGCATGAACGGTCTGTACATTTATCTTCAGGGTCTTCTGCGTAGAAGAACCAGTAACATCCCCCACTGTCACATCACCAGGCGTATCGCCTAATGAACCAGTCTGTGCTTCGAAACCAGTACCATCGTGAATAATATATTTCTGGGCGTTCGGACTATAAATGTACCACTTACCTTCAGTTGCACTTGCCTTAAACTTAAAGAGGGAGTTCACCAGATGTCCAGCCGTGGTTGCAGCCTTTGCCCAAGTGATGTGGTTTGTACTTGTCGCAGGGTTATAATACCAAGCCGCCGTTTGGTTGAAGCCAGGCACTGCACTTACAATGCGATAGTAGCCTCCGTCCGTAAGGGTAACGATATCAGAAGCCACCACAGCTGTAACTATTGGCTTCACAATTTCAAATGGATATGTCGTTGACGGAATGGCAAACGCGTCTGTCCCCAGTTCTGTGCGCAACGTGTTCAATGCATCCCTGTCACTTGTAGTCAGTATTCCCGACTTCGAACCCACAGCTCCCACTGGTGCGTCAAGCGCCAAGGGTGTCAGTGCATTCAGATAGTACGAGCCCGAAGGCAGAACCCAGCACGTGCTTCCATTGTCATTATCGCTCCATCCCGTTATCACCTTACCTCCGTCATAGTTCAGGTTCAGATAGTTCGTAGCACCATCGGGTTTCAGGCAGAAGTAAGTTTGCGTGTCTGGGTTGGGGGCTGACTTTGCAACAAAGAATTTCTCTCCATCGTTGGTCATGCTAATCTCATCGCTTTCTCCTCCACGATACAGTTTTTTGGTACCTGCTGCGCGGTTGTAGATGTAGAAGCCGCTGTAGGGGTCACCCACAAAGGTGAAGAGGCGTGTGTTGTCCAAGTTGGCAATGTCGTTCACGGGCAATTGTTCCACTTTCACTTTGTCAGACTCGCTGCTCTTGTAACCCCAGGTCCACTTTTCCCCTTCATAATATGTATGAATACCCACTGTGTACCACTTGGCAGTAGCCGCATTAAAAGAGGCTGCTATCTCGAACGGACCGTTCCAGGTGGCCGTTACAGTCACTGTGGCGGTTTCGCCCGTGATAATCTCTGGGTCGAAGGTGTAGGTCATGAAACCGTTGTCGAGGCTCGAAGGTAAGAATTCTTCGGCAGTACCCGACACTCTGGCAGAAACATTTTCCACACTGCCAACCTCATCACCACCATACATTAGGACGTAGTCCACCGTCTGTGGGGTGAAGATATTGATAGCATCCGTGGGGTCGAAGTCATCTACCGGACAGATGTAGAAACAATTGCCATCGTCCAGAGACGAAGCACCAGCATCAATATTCAGTCCATTTTCATTACCTCCCCAAGCTGTTACAGCAATATACTTCGAACTACTATTGGGAAAGTAGATGGAGAACACCCTATTGCCACGCTCGTTAAATGCGATGGGTTCGGGATTGGCATTGTCGATGACACCATTAGAATTGACATAGCCACGACCCTCTATGCTCCATAGATAATAACTGCCGTCGTCCTCGCCGTTATCGGTTCCATCATGGTAGATAATGGCAAACGTGCCCTCGGTATAGGTCGGGTCGGTAAGGGTGGCGTTTGTGGCCGAACCGGCAGCCACTTTCTCCCGGAAGGTGTGGCTGGGCGAAGCTGTGGATATGAGGGTACGATTGTTAATGCCCAGCACACCGCGCGGACAGGTGATGGCGTATGCCTTATTGTTCGCGAGTGAAGACGTACTACTGATAGGCAGACGCGACAGAGCCGTAGCGGGGTCAAAGGCACCTACTTCCACCACAGCCGATGCATTACCTTCATCATCGAGGTGAGTATTGTTGTAGGCATAGTTATAAACCTGTGGCGAATGCGAAGGATGTACACCAAAGGACCTTGTCTCGTTCCCATTGGGGAAGGTCATCACAGCAGGATAGCCCGTTGCATACGTGCCATTGGTAGAGGCCGCAAAGGTAACACCCGACTTGACAGGAGCCGTGGACAGGGTCAGATGGGTATCCAGCTGACCATTGGCATCGCTACGAACGTTGAAATAGACAAACTTCTGCTCACCTATGCTGTACAGATAATATTCATCTGCATTGGTATCGCCGTCGAGGTCTATGGGGATAAAGGCAAACTGCTGTTTGGTGTCGGAGCTGAGTGTTGCAAGATCCAATCCAACCGTGGAGTTGACCACCGAGGCGCCAGAAGCTACAGCCCACCAGCCACGATTGTTTGCCGTGCGAATGTTGTAAGCCTTGTTCTGGGCGGTCGATGTTACGCTCGCTACAGGCTCCACAATAGTCAGCACTATCTCACCGTCGGTGTCGGCTGCCAAGGCTTCGGCCAAGGTTGCGTAACCGTCGTAAGAGACGATGTAATAGCCAGCCTCCTTACAACTCATAGTGGCCGAGGCCGACAGGTAGATGTCAACAGACGGGTCTGCAATTTCCTGACTACCCACCATCAACGTGGCAGAAGAACTACCCTTATCGAAGCGAACCTTATACAGGCGGACAAAAGTACTGGGATAGGACGCAGACGTATGTGCATAAGGCTTACCATCTGAACGGTCAATCCAGTAATCATAGTTTATACAATACCACTTGTTCCGGTCTGCCGACCCGTTTTTCGGTACGAAACGGGGCGAGCTTATTATGCTGAGGGTTTCCATGGCCATTGTTCCCCCTGATGCAGTCCTGCCGCCCAGGGTCTTTGAACCGCCAACCGACAAGTTCTGAATCAGGAAACCTTGTACGGGATCTCCCGAGAACTCCCATACGTAGGTTGACGAGATCGGCTCTGTTAAGGTAAGCGCTCCGTTTTTTGGAGCCACCACATCGCCCGATCCGTCTATGTACACATAACCAGGACTATTGCCTTCCATCAAATGCCAAGCATAATAGGTACGAACACCGCCTTTGGATGCCTGGAAGGGGGCATCCATGGTAATTGTCACGTTCACGGTCTGAGTACCGCTACCCGATTCCACCTCATCGGCAGAGTAGCTGACAGTGCAGTAGTCACTAACGAGGGGCGTAGGCAAAGCCGTAGCCGAGCCTACATCCTGCCAGGCATTCTGGACAATCCCAGTAGAAGAACCACCAAAGTAAATTGCATAGTCCACGTCGCGCATCTCCACCTCAGTAACTACGAACGTAGATCCTGCATCATGACCTGATGTCCAATAGTCAAGACTGCCTGCACTTCGACGATTCAGGGCATGGCCTTCTTCATTGAATATATAGAAACCAGCTCCTTCAAGATAAGTACTTGCTTCAGGGAACCACAACTCATTGTCTTGAGTACCTGCCGTGGCAAATGTGGCATGTACTCCACCACCTGTATTTGCAGAGCCCGTTGTCTGCCCGGAGCCAAGTACCAGACTAGTACCAGCTGCACGGCAGTAGATATGGAAACCAGCGTATGGTTCACCGACGAATGCCCACTGCACGGTCTCGTCATCGGCATTCGTGGTAGGTGTCGATACGTTTGGACTAGCTTCAGAAGAGTATGTGGGATAGAAGCTATTCAGTCGCATCTTATACCATTGGGGCTTTGTCGTATCAGCGGTGTACTTCACCAATGGTGTGGCCTTCGGGGTTGCAGTGAACTCCGCATTGGTATTGCCTTTGGAAGAAATAGTGAGGTTTATCGAGTTATAGTCATAGAAGTCTGCCTTCTGATACGCTGCCGGCAGGGTGGTGATATTGGCACCAGAGGTCGTAACTACCGGGTCGGAAGTGAACAGAACGTTGTCAGAGCCGTCCTTCACGATGTATGTTACGGTATAATTGAAGAATTCATCAAGAACCGCAAGGGCATCACTAGAATCAAAGTCATCGACCTCCTCAATTACATATTGGTTGCCGTCGTCCCAATAGCCAGAGCCACCCCAGTCGCTAATAGTAATTCCATATGTATAAGAGCTTGAGCTATTAATGTATTTGCTGCCATCGTTGTTGAACTTGATTGCGTACACTGCACTTGAAACCGTCTCAAAGGTTACGGCATCCGTCGTTTCTGAGGTAATAGAGGCCACGACAGGAGCGTCGCTGGAAGATGAATAGGTTACAAATTTCTCATCGCTTACGCTATACAGATAATAATGTCCACGATAACTGAGGATGGCAAATTCTTTCTCAGAAACGCTCAACGCGGTCTTAACAGGTGATGCCAAATGAATGTCACCCCCACCATCTGTGTAAGTAGACAGACCTCCACGCGCACATTTTAGTTTGTACTTTTTAGTATTACTCAGCGAAGCTGTAGTTACAAGGCCTGATTTCAGCGTAGCCGTCACGGTAATGGTGCAATCCGTGGTACCGATGGAACCGGAAGTTCCAAAGTTATAGGCAAAAGTGCTATATCCCGTTGTCAGAGAAGCAGGATAGTTCACGGCACTATTCTTCGTTTGCAATACAGTCTCACTTCTTACGAAATCACCCCCGCAATAAAAGTTGTACGTAACATTAATTCCCTTCTCAACAGAAATCGTTAAAGAACCGCCATCGTTAGAGCCAGCTTGAATTCGTCCAGTATTGCTTCCAGAATACACAAATGAAGAGGCTGAGGAGTTTACAACAATGGTTTGGCCTGTTTCTACTGCGACTGCCGATTCCCCTGCAGGAGTAATAGTCACGGCAGCACCAAACGTTGGGCAATTCATTGCAAAGCCGGTAATTAAGTATCCGTCTCCCACAGAAAAGGAATATGTAGTAGATGTAGATGAGCCAGGAGCCATACGGGCATTCGCGGCATTAATGTTAGTTGCCGATGCCGTGAGAGTAACGGCAGGCTTTCCGGCCTCGTTGGATACCCATTTGGCAATCCAACCACTGGTAACAGCATTGCTGCCATTGTAAAATGTACCCGTACTGGTGCCATACGTGATGGTGGCTTCTTCTAACACCTCATAGATATACACCTTATGGTTATTGTTGGTTCCCGTTGACCAGCTCCATACTTTTCCACTCGTACGATCGATACCTCGTACGGTATTTCCAGCATCGGGAGCAGACGGATAGGCTATGCCCTCAGAGAAGTTGAGAGACCATGCACCAGCGGATGCCTCTTCTACAGAAGCCAACGCAGAGTTATATACAGGTACGCCCCAGTACTTTCCCGTATAATAGTTCTTAATTTTGTACGTACCGTCGCCATTGCTAATCAGATAATAAATACTGGCATCCGTAGCAGAATTGGCGTCATTGGGCACATTATAATCCGTTCCGTTGTCCGTAATGTAACGGTTAGCACCCGTTTTCAGGACATACCGTTTGGTGTCAGAAATGCCATCTGTCGATGTAACCTGACTACCGAGATAGGCAGCATTTTGCGCCCATGCACTGCCGCTTATCCCTACAAGGAGGGAAAGTAGCAAGAATCTAAAAAATAAAACTTTTTTCATAAAATATAATTGTTTAAATTCTTGTTATCGTTGTTATTTACACTGCAATTCCTGTCCGCATTACATCGCGGTAGAGAGTAGAGTCCTCTTCGTCCCCAAGCAGGACGGGTTCAATGAGCGCACTTACCTTACGAACGTCCCCACATAGGTCGGCCGACTGTAACCACCAGTCCTTGACCTCAGCCTCGGGCACGACAATGGCGACATCTATGTCGCTGTCGGGGTTGGCACATCCCTTGGAGTACGACCCATACATGTAAACCTTCGGCTCCGCATGGAAACGTGGTCGTATCACTTGCTTGTACTCCCGGACGAATCCGAGGGCCTCCTGCTGGGTAAGCGTTCTTCTATCCATAATATCAGTTCCTTCGTTGTCTTCAAAATGTAATCAGATGCCTCTTTGTTCAGCATTCTTGTCGCCTTTGCCTTATGCTCAGGGTAGCGTGCCTCAATGTACAGGGGCACCATGAGATCTATCAGACGCCGATGTTCTTCACTCAGTTGTTCCGACAATCCGCAATCCTCAACGAGAATGCCGTGATTGTGGGTATAACGTGGGTCGCTGCCGTATGTATCCACCCAGTAGGCTTTCAGAGCCTTTTCAATTGCCTGATGGCAGAGGAAGCCTGCGTAGAGCCAATGTCCTGTATTGTTAAGAACCTCGGCTGCACTGATGTCTTCATGCACACAATCGAGCCATTTCTGGACAAGTTTCTCTTTCGGCATTGCTTACGTTATCTTTTTCGTTACCGTTATCGTTGTTATTCACACTGCCCCAATATGCTTAGTTTCGTTATGCATATCTATGAGGTTCCAAATTATCCCTCCAAGGGCAAGCATGCCCACTATGCTTAGAAATATAATCAGTTCCATAGCAATATCTCTGCCCACTTAGGCATAATCGGCACAAATATACGAATAAAAAAACTATCTATTCCTTTAGGAACAGATATTAACATAAAAATTAAGAAAAATTAACAGATAGAAACAAAAAACACAGATTACATGGATTACATAGATTTGTTAAATGATAAATAAGAAATAATAAATGATAAATAATAAATGTAGCCTGCGGGACGTAAATCGTAATTCGTAACTCGTACTTCGTAAATGATTAGATGGTAAATGGTTAAATGGTAAATAACTACATGTCTTCAAGTGACAAAGAGCCAAGGTGAATAGCCATTTTACGAAGTTCGGGCGTCTGCTCCAAAACCATATCTACCTTCTCTCGGAGTTCGTTCTCCTTATACCTGTAAGCTTGCTTCTTCAGTTCGTATATCCAAGCCTCTTTCTGAATTGGGTCAACAACAATGAGATCTATTTCGTTTCCGCCCTTTTTATCCCACCATTTACCGATAATATAGCGTCCTTCTTCCTGGAACTTCTTCATGAAATAACGTTCCATCATAAAGCCAGACACACTGCTATAGTCCCGCAGAATGATATCTCCAAGGGATTTCAAGGCCTTGTTCTCTACCAATGCCTGATACTTGTAGAAAAAGCGGAACCAGAATGTCAGGAAACAGTCATTCAGCACGTACCTCGCCTTCTTGCTGTTTTCCTTGGCAAAGAGGGGTAGTGACTTCGTGATGACCTTATAATAGTCCTCCAGTTTTACAAGATATGGACCGATATTGTCGTTCTGAAGTTCGTTTTCTATCTCCGAACGGGTCTTCATGCCGCTGGCAATACAGGTTAGAATGGAGAAATAGGTCACATAGTCGGTACCAAACTCTTCTATCAAAATATTCTTTCCCTCAGTGATAAAAGGGGAGTTTTCCTCAGTCAGTGCAGCAAGCATCAAATCCTTGGTGTTCTTGTCCTTGTCGAGCAGAAGCGTAACATACCAAGGCACACCACCTGTAATGCTATAGAGTGCCAATAAATCCTCTTGCGTATAAGCAGGATTAAAGTCGGCCAGTATCTGCTTCAGCACATCGGTAGTAAAAGGTTCGAGTGTCATCTTCTCGTCGGCACGTCCGAACAGTGGCTCTTCCTTATCCTCGAACATCTTGGTCATCAGTGTGAATACCGAGCCACTGATAATCAGATTAAGGTGGCTACTTCGCTTGTGTAAATCCCAATCGCGCTGAATGTCACTGAAAATGGATGGGTTTATCTTCAAGAAATTCTGAAACTCGTCGATGATGAGCGTGAATGGGCGACTTTCGGCCAGTTGGAGTACAAACCTGAACACTTCCGAAAAAAACGTTGGTGTTCCTAAGATTGGTGCATCCAGTTTCTCGCGAATCTCGCGCACATAGTCTTGGCACAGCAATGCTTCAGCCTTCTTACCCACAAAGAAATACAACACGGTATCATCACCGCATCTCAGTGAGAGTTCCGTTTTCCCAATGCGTCTGCGCCCCATCAGCACAGTCATCCTTGCCTCGTGCCTACTCTGTTGAAGAACGTTGCCAAGCACCTTCTTCTCGTTTTCTCTATCGTAGAATTTCATGCCTTAAATAGTAATCGTGATTACCGTAACGGTCATTACCTTTGCAAATCTACGAATAATATTCAAGTTGGCAAGCAAATTTGTATGATTTTTTGTTAAATGATAAATAATAAATAATAAATGATAGATAATAAATGGTAAACGGTAAATGGATAAATGGATAAATGGTAAATGGTAAATGGTAAATGGGGAGATGTTCAATGTTCAATGTAAATCTTACGAACACTGCCGTCGGGCTGGCGAACGATGTTGAGACCGGGCATGAGACGGGAACGGAGGGTGCCGTCGGGGCCGTAGATGGCAGAGGGAGCAGAGACGGGTTCTGCGGTGTCAGTCGGCAGGGAGTCGATGGCGGTAACGCCGTCGGGCTCCATGTAGGCGACACGCAGACGTGGAGCATTGCCACCCACGGCAGGAGGAGTGATGT
This sequence comes from uncultured Prevotellaceae bacterium, assembly GCA_947169115.1. Lineage (GTDB taxonomy): Bacteria > Bacteroidota > Bacteroidia > Bacteroidales > Bacteroidaceae > Physcousia. The sequence goes on along the minus strand of CAMVOK010000001.1, from coordinate 59,454 downwards.
AGGCTGTGTAGGCATTGAGTTTGGAGCCGGTGCCTCCACGCTGCAAGCCACCAGCGGTGTTGACGATGCCATAACGTCCCTCCATGTCGAAGGCTGCGGTGAAGTTGGAGGTCATGGTCCACTGGTCGTAGCCGTCATAACCCTTCTGGGGTGTTATGGAAACGGATTGTGCCTCCGTGAGGGTGATGTTGCTCCATGAGGGATTCACCACCTGTTGACCCAGATGCAACACGTAGGGTTGGAAAGCATGGATGCTACCATCTGCCACCTTCTGGAAATAAAGGGTATAGTCGTCGTGTTGGTTATAGGCCACGGTATGGAGCTGGGCCACCCAGTCGTCATCGCTGGTACGTCCCGTAAGTGTTGCAACATTGGTATCGAAGGGTAACGAGAGGGTGCTATACCCTACAGGCAGTGTACGGCTGAGGGTGACGGTCTCGTAAACATCGAGGTCGTAGCCCGTCTGTGTCGGGTCGAGGATAACGAGACTGGGTTTTTCCTCAAAGACGGCATAGTAGGTAACCTCGGTAGGCGAGGAATAAGTCTCGGAAGTGTAGTCGATGGTCGTCTGGAAGTCGGCATCCGTACTGACGTAGGTGGCATCAGAGAGGTTACGCTTCCATCCCAGGAACTCATAACGCGGATTGACCACGGCACGGTAGTAAACTGTAGATGTTCCTTTGGAGGCCGTGGTCACACCGCTGTTGGTAGTGGCACTGGTGCTTGTTGCCGCATCGAAGGAGGTGAAGCTGACATAGGCAGAACCTCCCGTGGTGGCCGATGCCAAGGCACGACCGTAGTAGGTGGTCTGTCCCACACCGGTGACGGAGAAAGTCACCTGCTTGCCGTTCATGGTAAGCGTGACGGTTCCCGTGTGTGTACCGGCAGAAGTCGGTGTGAAGGTGATGGGGATTTCCTCTTCCTCGCCCGTTGCCCCCACGGTGGTGGTGGTGACGGTGAAGTTGGGGTCGGTGCAGGAACCTGTCACCTGCTGGTTGTAGGTGGTGTTGTTATAGTCCACCAGGGCAGGAAGTTCCTTGCTCTTGCGGTTCGTCACCGTACCGAAGTCGATGGGCGTAGTAAACGTCTCCGAGGTGCTGAATGTAATGGCACGGGTGATTTTTACGTTTTTGTAATACTTTCTCAGCGTCGCTCCCGTCTTAGTGATGAAACGTATATGGGTAACATCAGTTGAAATCGTGTAGGTATAGGTCTTATAGCTTGTGGTCAGGCTGGGATTGGCCATTTCTGTCCAACTACTACCACCATCTGTGGACTTTTCTACATAAAAATAATTAACGGCCAAAACACTGCTTTTCTTGGCCTCAAACGTCAATGTCAAACCAGGTCCTGACAAGGCCATGGAAGCACCCGTAGCAATGGTACTCAATGATTTCTCCGCACTCTCATCTAACACATAGCTGGTGTTTTCTCCCAGTGCCCAAGCCCGTAATGGAAGAAGGGACAAGAGGATGAAAAACAGACGATGAAACGTAATATTTCTAATGCTCTTATTCATGGGTGGAATCAGTCGAAGGTTTGGTTATAGTCGCCCGATACGAAGGGAATGATGATGCCCGTGGTAGGTTGCACCTTGAGGGTGATGGTGGTGTTGCATCCCTCACGGATTTCCACATAGCCCGTGGCTGCCGTCATGTCGGACACATGGGTATTGGCCAAGGCATTGGCGGTGATGGTATAAGCCAATGCACCACTGGCAGGTACCACAAAATAACAGGCATCCTCCTCTGTCCACAGGGTAACGGAACGTTCGCTGTCGGAAAGCGTCACCACGGGATTCTCATAGAGAGCCGTGAAAGAAGCATCATAAGCCACTCGGATGCAAGCGTTGCGAGGTTTTCCCAAGGCTATGGATACGGGCAGTGTCTCATTGATGGCTATGGTGAAAGCCTCGGAGGTGCCACTATAGTAGGGGTGTCCACTGCCGAGATTGGCATACTCGCGATTGTTGGCCGAGAGGGTGTAAGTTCCAGCAGCGATTTTAGCCTCGCCCTGATCATCGACGGTAACAGGAAGGTTGGTCACCGTGGCTCCGCTGATGGTAGTACCTGATATGGTAAAGTCATATTTGCGAAGGTCGGCCACAGGTTGTTCGGCACGGGTCTGTAGTTCGGTGTAGAGTCCGGCACCACCCAGCGAAAGAACGATGGTTCCCTCACCCTCCTGGGGAGCCACAGGAAGTTCGGCTTCCTGCTGACAAGCAGTAAGGAGGAAAAGGGAGGATATGAGGAGGAGGAGGTGTTTCATTTTATGGGAGCTATGGGATTTAAAGGGGAGTTATGGATTATAGGTGTTGCCCGAGGGACCATCGAGAAGAATCTCGGGGTAGTCCTCCTCTTCGTATTCGCTGTCGCAGGTAAGGCTGATGGAAATACCGCCATTGACATCGGAGCGGATGTAGAGGGTAGAGACGGTAGCCGCATCGCCCAGGGTGAGAACCTGTGGTTCCGTGGTTTTGGTTTCGGTGCCCAGCGTATAGTTTATGGTATAGGTGAGCATCGTCTGGGGAGCAAAGAAAGCCTCACGCGAGAGGGTTCCATTGGCGTAGGAGAACACTACGCTGCGTGGTGCATAGATGGTGACGGTATTGACGATACCCGAGAACTCCGCCACATTGAGGGCGAACTTGGCATTCAGTGCCCGTCCGCAGTTGACATGAACGTAGGAAGTTCCACCTGCCGAGAGTTCCACATCGGTAGCCTCTCCCTCGTGGTAGGCACTGCCCCACCCCTCATCGGAGAGATTGGCCTCGGCCATGTCGTTGAAGTTGCGCACACTCACGGAATACATCCCAGCCTCGAAGGGAATGGTGCTCAGTTCGGTACCAATCTGACGGTCGTAGAGTATCTCGCCAGTGGCATTCATAAGCACAGCATACCAAGTCCCCACATTGCTGACATCCTGGATGGCACGGGTCGGCTGGTCGTCGTCGGCCGACAGGCTAAGCTGGATGTAGCCCTTGCCCGAAGGCAGGAGTTGGTCGTCGTTACCCTGACAGGCAACGAAGAGGATGAGGGAAAGTATGAGGGGGATTTTTTTCATTTTATGGGAGCTATGGGAACTATGGGAATTATGGGAGTTATGCTATATTATTAATAGAGGGTGATGCCATGGGCGATTTCCACGAAGGTGTCGTCGTAGCTGATACCGATATTAAGTTTGGTGGGATCGTCGTCGGTGGCAAAACTATAGACAATGTCGAACATCAGTCCACCACGGGGATTGTCGTAGGTACGCTGTTCCAAGTCGTATGTCTCGCCGTCGGTGTTCACGAGATGGAGCTGGAAGGTAAAGCCCTGATTGTCGGCCGGTGCGAAGTAAGCCGTCTGCCCTGCCGACAGGGTGCAGGAACGACTGCCACTGGTCACCGTGAGTTCGCAGGTGGGGAACCATGTGGAGAAGTTCGCGGGTACAGAGTAGGACACACCGTAGTTAATCATAGGTACTTCCATCTTGACGTATGACACCCAGTTGGGCTGGATGGTGAATGGCTGACTGCCCTCATAGACGGCACTACCCAGTCCGTTGTTGTCGGTGAGCCACGTGGTAGCATTCTCGGTGAAGGCATGGAAGGTGTAGTCACCTACGATGAGTGAGAAGCGATTGGGAAGTACTGCCCCTGGTTCGTAGCTCATGCCACGATAGACATGTCCGTCGGCATCGAGAATCTCGACAGCCAACGTAGGGTCAACAGAAGAGCGCGTGGTCACCACAGAGGTAGCAGCCACCTTGCAACGGAGGTCGCTGACCACCAGTTCCCCCTCACCCACGGGTGTCATAACCTCATTGGTACAGGCCATGAGAAGAGGTAGGAACAGGAGTATGTATAGGATTCGCTTCATCGGTTATTCGGCATATTTGAGGGCAAGGGAATAGATGTAACTACATGTATAGCCCGCACCATAGGTATTCTTACAAGAAAGGGTGGTAATCACTTTGTTTGCCGTGAACGTCAACGTCGTTCCCGTATGGCGGTGGTCGGCAGCACTAAATATACTACCATCTCCGTTTTCCTTTACGGAGTAGATTTCCTGTGAACCTGCCGTGATGGTAAAGGTAGTACCCGCTATACCCGTAGAGACATTTACGTTATACGTTCCACAATACTTGGTACCCTTGGGAATGTTGAGGGAGGATGACGTGGTGATACTCTGTCCACCCGCGGACATGTATCCCAGATACACGTTGCTCGTATCCCAAGTTACACTTCCACTTTCGCTCCACTCAGAATGAGAGTTGAAGTCGAGGTTATATGGCATACCCGTGATGCGCACTTGCTTGGTGGCCGTAATCTCCTGTCCGCCAAAGTTGGCCACCACCTGCATGGTCTGAAGGTCGCCACTGACGGGGACACCCGTGAAATCGGCACAGGTGGCCGTATTGTCTGTGGGCTGCACGGTGGCCGTCTTTCCAGCAATGCTATAGGTGAAGGTAGGTGCATAGTTGGGATTCGCCATGAGGCTCTTGGACACATTCAGATAGGCTGTAGGTTCGTAAACCGTGAGGCGTTCGCAAGCGTTGGCGGCTGCGATGTCCCCCTCCTCATACTTCGAGTAGGAGGTGTAGGCATCGGCCGTGAGCGTAAGGGTGGGCTGTTCGACCACGAAGGTACGTGTCTTCTCGTAATTGTAGGTAGCCCCCTTGTCACCCGTATAGGAGAAGGTTGCCACATACGTTCCGGCCGGCAGGAAAGGCCAGTCGGACACCTCGCGGTAGGTCTGACTGAGTGCACCTGTGCCAGAGAGGGTACGAACCACGGGACCCGAAGCCGAGCCTTGGTGAATCTGTGCCGTCCAGGTCATGCCTGGGAAGGAACTGCTAATCTCTATGTTCGTGCCCATGAGTTCATTGTCGCGGTCGTAGCGATGCTCGGTAGTTACGGTAGGAGCTGGCAGATAGTTGTAGGTCAGACTCTCCTCTACCGTCACACTTTCAACCTCGGCCTTCGTTACCTGTACGGCCACTTCGTTCTCCACCTCCTCGATGCCCAAGGTCACTTTCAGGTGGTCGGCAGCCTGGAGGGTGCCTGACACGCCCTCGGGAAGGGGAACAGGGGTAACAACTTCATCCCCCGTGGCCACCAGTGTACCGGCGAAATAGAGTTCCACCGTGGAACCCGCCCGTACATAGACACTGCGATGGGCAAAACGGGGAATGATGGGGAAATAACTTTTCCCGATAGTCACACGCAGTTCGTAATCGCTATAGAAACGGGCAAACCGTGCGGTTTCCTCCTCATCACTGCCAAAGGCTACCGACACCAGACTATTGCCCACCTTACAGGTGAGAGATACGGTAGTGGTCTCGTCTTTCTCCACAGTGGCCGTGGTTTCTCCCACATAGTAGGGCGACTCATAAGCCATAAGCGGATTTTCACCCTTGGTGGCCTGGATGGAGTATTCACCCGTGGGAACTGTAAGGCTGGTGGAAGAATAGGGTGCATCATAGACAGCACGTCCCGCAGCATTCACAATACGTACGTTGAAATCCGAGGCTACAGGCGTGCCAAGTTCAGATGGTGTGCTACGTGTAGTAGCAGTGGATATGTTGCCAAAAGACAAGCGTAGATTACCCTCCTCGATGGCTGGCTCCAGTTCACTCGTACAGGCCACGAAGCCCGTACAAATCAGTACCAGCCATAATAGTCGGAAGAATATGTTTGTCTTTGTCATATTTTCTTATTTATAGAGCAGCTCCATATCGTCGAGCTGGAGCAGCGAACCCTCGCCACCTGCAAAATAGTCGCCGTACTTGCTGGAAGAAGCCACAATGATGATGTACTTGGGCTGGCGGTTGGTTACGCGGTAGTTGAGGGTGATGGTCTCAGTGGTCCACGTGTTGACATCCGTTCCCTTGGTCATCTGACCGTAGGCAATGACATGGCTGTCGTTGGGATCGAACAAGTGGAGTTCGCTGGGTTTGGTTTTAATCAGATAGGGACATTTTTCCCCGTTATAGTCCACGGGGTCCCAGTCGCCAAGTGCCACATAGACACTGCACGAATCGGGTTTCCCGATAAGTCCGTCGAAGAGGGACTTGGAAATGTAGTCAACATAAGCCGGGCTCCAGTTTGCCGACTTGTTGATGGTGGAAGTTTTATACTTGTACGTAAACCGCAAAGCGGTGGGATATGACGTGAAGGGACGGCCAAAGCTGAGTACGCCGTTGCTGCCATCGGTCTTCAGGTACTTGCCCGTAAAGATGTTGCCGGCAGCAAATTTGATGACGATATACTTCGACTGAAGGTTGGCATATCGCCGGCTGCCTTCATCAACGTATGTACTGTTACTGGCACCTACGGTAGTGGCACCACGGTTACCCGTGTCCCAATAGGATTCCTCACCGTCGCCCCAGGGCTGGTAGAGTGCATTGTTGCCACTGCCCGATATGCTCCAGTTGTCGAAACTGCCGTTCTCCAAATGCTGGGCACCCACCGTCGTGACGGTCTGCAAGTCGCTGCTGACATCACCGGCCGAGACCAAAATCTCGTAGTTAGTGGCGGGTGTGAGACCGGGAATGTAGGCCGTGTAGGTGCGGGTGGTAGATACGACGTTCTCGGCAGGCAGGGTAAACCAACTGAGATTGCCGTCCATTCGGTACTCCACTACGGGAGTCGTGTCCTTGGGCTTGTTACCCGAAAGGTAGATGCCTGCACTATGGGGGTACACAGTAAGAGTGACTTTCTCCTTCTCCGTGGTCTTATAGACATAGACTGTCCACTTAACAGCTTTGCCCGTGGCGGCAGAGATGGCCTCAAAGGCACGGGGCTTACTGAAGTCGTAAGTTGCCGACGCCGTGGGGTCGGGGGAAACACGTCCGTGCTGCCCTCCAAGGGTGAACGTCTCTACCTTGATTTTAGAGAGGTCCTGACCTTCGGAGACGTAGGCCACAACGGTGTGATTGAACTCGTCTATGACGGCATCGCCCACCTGACCCTCTAACTGCACATCGCGCAGGATGACCTGACGGACACTGACCTTCCACTTGTACTCCTGACTGGGATAGGTCTGGAGGACAAAAGTCTGTGAACCGCTGGTGAAATCGAATGTACGTTCAAACGGATTGGGGGTGATGGTGGTGATGTTGGCATCGTCGTCGGAGGTTTGAAACGCGAGAATGCGCAAGGCCGAGAGATCAACAATGTCACCCACATTTACCTCGATGGTGCAGTTCTTCTTGTCGATGACAGCATCGGCAAACTGGGTGTCCGTGTCGTCGCACTGTCCCTCGACACGGAAGTCCGTTACAGTGGGAACGAGTACGGGATAGGGTATGTCGTCCTTGATGGCACAGGATGAGAGTGTCAGCAGAACCGAAAGTCCCAAGACAAGGAGAGGAAGTTTGTGGTATGCAGTCATAGATAGAACGTAAGACCGATGTTTACACTAAGAAGGTTGAACTTGAAGTTGGCTCCACCGCTCCGGACTTTACCGTCCTCGATGCGGTTGGTCTTCTGGTTCTTCCAACTGTATTTGAGACCCATCACGCCAATGGACACCTCGGCAGCCAGGAAATCGGTGGCAAAGGCCGTCATGCCCGGACAGAAGGTGAGTTGGAGCGAATTGCTACGGTCGAAACTACCGTCATAGTCCGCACCAGTGCCCGTGCTGTTCTTGCCCACAGAATGGGCATATCCAAAACGCACCTCGCTGAAGAATCCAAACATCTTGCTCTTGCCAAGTGGCATGTAGGTGCGGAAGAATGTGCTGACGTTGTGGGTGTGAGCCAAGTAATAAAGGTCGGAAAGACTGATGTTGAAGTCCTCACCCAAATTGAGGTCGAACTGTCCCAAGTAGAAGTAGTTGCGCGTATAGCCATAACGGCCTCCAAGCATAATGTTGTTGGCCAGGAAATAGCCGAAGTAAGGGGTGAAACTGAACGTATGTCCCTCAATATCGACATCCTTGAGCACAAGCAGGTTGAAGTTGTCGGTATCCAGTTCCTGGTAGTTGACGGCTCCACCCAACATCCATTGTCCCTTGGGAATGAAAGTGGACTTGAGGTCCTCACGCTTCACACGCTCGATGTGGCGTTTTTCCTGCGAGCGATCCCAGAGGCGTTCTGCCGCTGTACGAGGCCGTTCCGGACCCTCATTCTTCTGGCGCTCCTGCTCAAGGGCCTGTTGTACGCCAAGGCGCACGGCATGGGCGATGACGGAGTCGAGAGGGAGGAGGGGACCAGCAGGAGAAGCTGCTGGCACGGCGGCTGGCACGGCGGGAGAACCAGCAGGAGATGCTGCTGGCACAACAGCTGGGATGGTGTCATAGCGCACGACGACCACGGTATCTACTCGCGTAGTGACCAGGGTGTCCGTACGCTGACGGATGATTGTCCCACTTTGCGCAATTTGCGCGGAGATTGCTGCTGGCACAATGGCCAGCAGCAATCCGAGCAAATATCTACTTGATGTCTTTATCACTTCTTAGTCGTTACTTATTCTGCGATTACAGGGTCGTCGCCATAGATGAGCTCGATGTCATCGACGTAGAGCACACTGGCATCGGAACCATAGAAGTAGTCACCGTAGGCACTGGAAGCAGATGCTACGAGCAGATAAGCAGGCTTGGTAGTGGTGTTGTAGTAAGTCAAAGGAATGATGACCTCACGCCACTGTCCGTTGTCGCTGGTGTTCTGCGTGTAGTAGCCATGAGCCAAGATGCGGTCGTCGTTCTCCCAGACTGGGAACGAAGCCATATCCTTGGTGGTTACCTCCAGTTGCTCGGTAAGCAGGGCAATACGCAGGTTGCAGTAGTCATTCTCACCCGATTCGGGAACACCAACCAGCGTATTTCCGTGTCCGTCAACGGTAGGCTTCGTACCTTTGTTAATTGCACCCGGTGCATAGCTGATGTAAGCCTTGAGGGCTGTAGGACGACCCGTGAAGGGAGTACCCCAGAAGAGGTTTGCATTGGTACCTGTTACCTTACCGAACTTACCCGTATAGACACTACCGGCAGCCAGTTTGATGACAGCATACTTAGTAGTCAACTTCACGGCACCGCTACCGCTGTGTACGAAGGTGTACGAAGGCTCGGTAACAATGTAGTTGAAGGAGGCTGAACCACCGTTAGAGGAATCCCAGTAGGTGACACCATCTTCGTTGGGCGAGTAGTAGCTGCCTACATTGGTCCAGAACTCGAAGCCACCATTGTAGATAGCCGTTGCAGACTCGGTGGTGAAGCTTACTTCGTTACTGTTGACGTTGACATCACCGCTGGTGTAAGAGAGACGGTAGATGTAGCTGGTCTCAGGCTCCAGACCTGTGAGCTTGTAGCTGTAGTTGTCACCATTAGCGGTGAGCAGGTTGCTGGCCACGCTGGTCCAGTCGGCATCGGTAGCCTTCTTCCACTGGAGGGTAAGATCTGCAGCATCGAAGTCGGCAGTCTTAGAAGTAACAGCACCCGAGAGGTTAGCGAAGTGAGCCCAAGCGTTGACGTTGTAAACCTGCAGGGCAGTGCTGCTCTTGCGAGGAACTTCAACCGTGAAGCTGTAGGTCTGCGTAGCATCGTCAACAGATACGGTTACGGCACCCTGCTTACCAGCATCGGCCACCTTATAGGTAACGATGAAGTGGTCGCGGGCATTGACATCCTCGATGCGGTTGTCCTGACTGAAGCTGTCGCCACTCTGGTTAACAACAGCAATGTTGAAGGTCAGGGGAGCTACAGGGAAGTATGCAGGAGTTGAAGCCTGTCCCATGATGAAGGTGCGGGCAGCCACACCGGTGAGGTCTGAAGTCACCGTAGCCTGTGCACTGGTGAAGTAGTCCAGGAAGGTCTGGTCGTAGTTGACGGTAACCTTCACGTTGGCCTGTGTCAGGGTAACAGGTACAGTGGTCAGGGTCTTGGGTTTGATGGTCACCTGAGCAGAACCTGCATAGAAGGGAGCATCGAAGCCAGAATCAGAACCGTCCCAGTTGGCAGAATGTGCCGAAATGGTGTAGGTACCGGGTTCCAAGCGGATGGTACCCTGGAAGGTCTGGTCGTTAGCGAAGTCGTCGGTCTGCATCAATACGTTGTTGTTGGCATCGAGCAGTTCCACGTGCAGGTCGCGGGCATTATAGTCCTGGGGAACTGCAGTACGGGTGTTGGTAGAAACCAGGGTGGTCATCCTCAGTTTCAGGTAACCCTCTTCCTGGGTGTTATCGGTCTCTTCGTTACTACAAGAGATAGCAAACAGAGAAGCACAGAGAACGGACAGAATCAAATATATCTTTTTCATATCTATTTCCTATATTATAATAGTGTTTTCAAATGTTATTGCTCACTCTTGTATTATTCGTTTACGGTGATAACTACGGAACCACTCTTCTTATGACCCTCTAAGTCGGTAACCGTGAGGTTGAAGGTATGGGTACCAGACATGACGTCGAGCAGGCTGAAGAAGTTACCCACGGGGAAGTTGTAGTTCAAGTCGCCCTCGGCAGGTACACTCAGGTTCTTACCCAGACCCAAGAAGAACTGTACGAGGTCACTGTTATCAACAACCTCAACGCCAGCATCTACGAAGTCGAGGCCATAAATACCACCTACGGCAATCAGAGACTCAACCATGTCGGGGTTGGTGGATTCAGCCTTCACCATAACGCTCTTGATACCCTTCTCACAGGCGATGCTTACGTCAGCAATAGAAGGATCGAGCGTAGAACCTTCACCCATAGTGAACGTGATGGGATCGAAGAGGGTGAGTTGTACGAAATTATCTTGGCCGGGACCAGGAGTGGGAACATCGGGAGTGAGGGTATCGTCGTCGGTAGTTTCGATGGTAACTACATCCTCATGCTCGGTGAAGGTTACGGTAGCAGAGATGTTTACGCCAGTAACTTCGCCCTCGGTAGATTCAACGATGTTGACAGTGATAACGATAGCATCACCACCGCTGAAATACAGTTTGTCGTCATCGTAACGCTCTTCGGCCTGAGACTTAGTCAGGGTGTTGTTGGCAGTAACGGTGCTACCATTCTTATTGGTACCACGGAAGTTGAACTTCAGTTGGGTAGCCTCGCTCTGGAAGAGCCAATATACGATGGCAGGTGTGAGACCCTGCTCCTCGGTGAAGGTGAGCGCCGTAGAACCACCGTCGTCGAGGGTAATGGTCCAAGCGGAGAACACGTCATCGAAACCATTCTGATAGAGCACCTTGATGCTGCTGTTCTGCATGGTGCAGACAACATTTACGGGTGTGGTGATGCCCTTCATGATTTCCATGGGCTCTGTTCCTTTATAATAAGGGGCATCCATCTGGCGAACCAGTTCGCCCGGGGTGTGGGACTCTACGGTGTAGTTACCTACAGCCATGATAACAGAGCTGGGCACATCGGCAACGGTAGAATAACTCTTTACCGTATTGCCATCGGCATCAAACACGGTAACGGGGAAGTTAGTAACCTCGGTAACGGCACGTGTAACATTGGCACTGGGCTCCTTTACAGCCACGTCGAGTGTCATGATACCCTCGCCGTTCTGGCCACCCTTACCGTTCTCAAAATCTTCGCTCACACAGGAGCAAAAACCTGCTATGGTGATTATTCCAAGAAGGAATGTATTTTTGATTTTCATAATTTGGATATCTTTTTATGGGTTTAAGATTCTGGTGAGTTTAAATCCACGAAACGGGAACTGTGAAGGTAACTTCATGATCGTTGGTCGTATCGTCGATGGTAATTTGAATCTCCAGACCGCCTTCAGTAGAAGGAGTATAGCTGGGCTTCACAGTCAGTTTGTGGGCGTGGTTACGCTGCAACTGGAAAGAACCTGTGTACTGAGCCTGAGTCTGCTTCTGGCCATTGCCATCGGTGAAAGCATACGAATCCTTTACGGTAAGGTTGATGGTGTAGTTGATGGTCTCGCCATTGGGGGTGAGAGCTACATACCAAGGCTCGCTGTCGGCCTTAGCCCAAGCGATGGTCTCAGCACCCAAAGCCTCGGTGCCACCGTATGTCACATTGTAGTCGCTGCAATAGGTAGCCATGCTGGGGTCGAAGTTGACATACAGCTTACCACAGGTGGGAGCACAAGCTACGTCCACACTGGTCTGCTGCTCAGCCTGAATCGTGAATGTGTTGCTACCCTCGACACGGAAGTCGTTGCGAGAAGCCTTAGACTCGGTGCCATAGAAAGCCTTCACCTCGTAAGAACCGATGCTCAGTTCCTTGGGCAGATAAGTGGAAAGCTCCGAACCCTTGCACTCCATAACAACCTGAGAAGAAGAGTTGATGATCTGCACGGTGAAGTTGTCCGTGTTGGAATAGGCGTTCTCATTGAGAGCACGCGTCTGAACACTGAAGTCAGCATTGGAGTTCAGATTGAGTACAAACTGACCTTTCTGCTCGCTTCCGTTTTCAGGGGAGAGGGTTTCCTGCTCCTCTGACGTGCATGACGTGAAGAGAGCAACAGCTCCCAGCATCATGCAGAGAATGGTTTTTTTTGTTTTCATTTTGTTTAAAAATAGTTTAAAAATTTGCAACATTTTTCTTCACACTCTCTCAAAAACGCTGCAAATTTCAAAAAAAAATTCGGTACGAAATGGAAATATTGGTAAATTTTAGTTAAAAATCCAATATAACCTTAATTTATACAAAAGAAAAAGAAAAGACATTCAAGGTACACAAAAACGTCCATTCCATCGATAAAAACGAAATCTTCGTTAACGGGATTCCGGATGTTCTAAATAACGGTCGATGGAGATTCCCACCACTTTTTCGAAACAAGTGCGTACAGTTTTTACCGTTCCAAAGCCTACATCCATAGCCCCGTTAACCGTGGTGACTTTTCGGGCACGAATGAGCCGCTTGAGTTCGTCGATGCGATAAGAGTTGATGTAGTCATGCACATTGTTGTAGCCCTGACTACGCAAACACTGCAATAGCAGGTGGCGGTTAATACCCGTCTCGCGACAGAGGTCATCACGCTTAAAACCGCTGTCAGTCCATACATCACGATGGTTCTGCATCCAATATTCAGCACGCTGGAAACGCTTGAGGTTCGCATCGTTAAAGTCTTGTTCCGAAGCCACAATTTCCTCTTCCGTAGGCATTTCCTTTACCTCTACAATGACTGGTTTGGGAAGTTCCAGGGCCAAGCTCTCCAACACACGCATACACAGGTAAGCATTCAGTAGAGTAAATATGACGGCATACACCATGATGAGGGAAGTGTGGTAGTTAAAGGCGATGTAGAGGAAGAAAATGTCATTCAGTCCCAGCAGTGAACTATAGGCTATCAGATAGCGGGGATAAGCCACGTGAGCCAAACGGTGCGGAAGGCGGAAGATGTTGAAAATGTAGTAGAAACTGGTCAGGAGCATACCCAGGCGGATGAGCAAGTCACTACTGAGGAGGTTGGTCCGGAAATCGGAAAAAGTCTCTATCACCACCTGTTTGCTCCCCATAGCAAACCCGAAGGCATAAAAGGCCAAGAAGGCGATGGCCGGCGAAGCATAACGCCACATGCGTCCCCACTGCAAATAACCGGGAAGGGGAATGGACAAGGGATAGATACTCTGCAAAAAGGAAGTGGCCATGAGAGAAGTCAGCATGGCAGGATGGAGCACACCCGGATGTGGTCCTTCGGTAGAGGCATACGAGGCAAGAGGTAGAAAAGAAAAAGCAAAAATTCCCATAATCCAGGCAATAGCCAGATATTTTACCTGGTGACGGGCAAAAAGTGCCATGACTGCGGTCAAAATCAGATGCACGATACCGCAGCTCAGAAATATGTCGAAATAGATGTGTTGTATGTTCATGGGGGCAAAATTACATAATTTTTCTGACATGAGAAAGGGAGAAGAGGGGAATGTGAGGAGTGAGAGGTGAGAAGGGGAGAGAGTGAGAAGTGAGAAGTGAGAAGTGAGAAGAGAGAGGAGAGAGATTAGGGGTGAAGGATTAAGGGTGAAGGGTGAAAGGCATAAGTACGTCGGGACTTCGTCAACCTTATGACGGAGGCTCGTCAACCTTATGACGAAGCTTGGTCAACCTTATGACGGAGCTCCGTCATAAGGTTGACGAAAGAGGGGTGTTATAGGGGGCCATACAAGGAAGTATTTTGATAGGCATACATTATTATATATTTCGCGTACGCGCGCATAGACTTGATTTCCAAACCATTCCGACATGTCCATGTTATAACAAGAAAAAAAATATGAAATTTTGATTAATAAATTTTGATTTTTAAACCGAAATATCAAAACTTTTTTGTACCTTTACGCCCGAAATGCATAAGACATGCCAGATTGTACCCAAATGAGTTATGACTACCACACTCCCGTAATGCTACAAGAAACCATGGAGGGACTGGATATTAAGCCAGACGGTGTGTATCTGGACCTCACATTCGGCGGGGGCGGACATAGTCGGGCAATACTGGCACGGATGGGAGAAAAAGGACGACTATATGGCTTCGATCAGGACCTGGACGCAATGGCCGGAGCCCCAGACGACAAAAGATTCACCTTTGTGCGCAGCAATTTCCGCCACATAGCGAACTGGGTACAATACTACGGACTGGAGGGAGTGGACGGCATACTGGCCGACTTGGGCGTGAGCAGTCATCACCTGGACGAGGGAGAACGCGGATTCAGTTTCCGATTCGATGCCCCCCTGGACATGCGCATGAACCAACGGGCACGCCTGACGGCACGAGAGGTGGTGAACACCTATTCGGAGGAACAGCTGACAGACATCCTGCGTCTGTATGGCGAACTGAAGGACGCACGCCGACTGGCAGCAGCCATCGTCAAGGCACGGACGGAGAAAAGCATCGACACAACAGGACAACTGGCCGAAGTGGTATCTCCCCTGCTGGGACGGCAGCGTGAAAAGAAAGACCTGGCACGCGTGTTCCAAGCCCTGCGCATTGAAGTGAACGGGGAAATGAAAGCCCTGCGCCAGATGTTACAGGCCACAACCAAAGTGCTGAAACCAGGCGGAAGACTGGTGGTGCTGACTTACCACTCGCTGGAAGACCGCATGGTGAAGAACATGATGAGAAGCGGCAACCTGGAAGGGAAAACAGAACAGGACATGTATGGAAACATACTCTCCCCCCTGCGCTGCATCGGAAAAATGCAGGTGCCCAGTGCCGAGGAACAGGCAGAAAACCCGAGAAGCAGGAGTGCGAAGATGAGAGTGGGGGAGAAAGTGAAGAGTGAAGAGTGAAGAGTGAAAAATTAAAAGTGAGAAGTGAGAAGTGAAAAGAAAAAAAATTAGCGATGAGCGATAAAAATAAAGACAATAAACGAAGATGGTGGGGCTCGCTCTTCACAGAGGGTGAGTCGGATGCTGCCGAAGGTCGCAATCTGCGAGAGGTCGTGAAGTCGATGAACATCGACGGACGATGGTTCCTGAACCAGATTCCCCTGTTCCTGCTCATCCTGTTGGGCATCCTGCTCATGGTGACCAACCGTTATCAGGCCCAGCAGGAAATGATACAGAAAGAACAGCTGCTGAAAGACGTGGAGGACTGGCGGTACCGTGCACTCACACGCTCCAGTGAACTCACGACAGCCACCCGTCAGAGCCAGATAGAAGAACGACTGAAACAGATGGGGGACAGTACACTCGTACCCTCGAAAGAGCCTCCATTTACCATAAACCCGAACGAATAGACCCACGATGAACCCCGATAACAAGAAATCCATACAGCGTTTCCGCATCATCCTTATCGTCATTAGTCTGATAGGGGTGTACATTCTGGGAACTGCCCTAAGCACGATGCTTTTCAAAGCCGACTACTGGAATCAGGTGAGCCAAAGGTTCATCTCCGACAGTCTGCGTGTGGAGGCCATGCGTGGAAACATCCTCTCAGCCGACGGTCAGGTGATGGTGGCCTCGTTGCCCAAATACCGTCTGTTCATGGATTTCGTGGTCATCGACAAGGACACCACCGCACGACGCAAAGCACAGGAGTGGCGCGACAACGAACTGGCAGAGAAACTCGACAGCATTGCCGAGGGACTGCACAAGATATTCCCCGACAAGACCACCGACTGGTTCCGCCAGCGCATTCTGGAGGGAAAACGACGCGGGTCACACGCCTGGAATCTCTATCCACGTCTGGCCAGTTATATCCAGTATAAGCAGTGCAAGGAACTGCCCCTGCTGAGAGAAACGCCCTTCAAGGGTGGTTTCTGTCCCGAACGCATCATGCTACGGACAAAACTATACGGTTCGCTGGCCTCACGCACACTGGGTGACCTGTCGCAAGACTCGGGACGTGCCAAGAGCGGTCTGGAATGGTGCTACGACACCATCCTGCGCGGTACCGACGGCATCATGCACCGCACAAAGGTGATGGACAAGCGCATAAGTTTCTTCGACCGTAAACCCGTCAACGGACACGATTTGGTATGTACCATCGATGCCACCATGCAGGACATCGCCGAAAAGGCCATCCGAAACAAGCTGAAAGAGGTGAACGGAGACAAGGGCGTAGTCATCCTGATGGAAGTGAAGACTGGCGACATCAAGGCTATGGTGAGTCTGACCCGATACAGAAACGAGGAAACGGGTGTGAGCGAATACTACGAAGCCCAGAACGATGCCATCAATGCCCTTTGGGAACCAGGTTCTACCTTCAAAACGGGAAGTATCATGGTGGCCTTGGAGGACGGAAAGATTACGCCAGAGACCACAGTGGATGGAAACGGAGGTATATACATGATGCACGGACGACCCATGAAGGACCACAACTGGCACAAGGGCGGATATGGCATACTGACCGTATCGCAGGTGCTGGAACAGAGTTCGAACATCGGTGTGAGTCGCATCATCGATGACCTCTACCACGACCATCCCGAGAAATACGTACAGGGGTTGTACAACCTGGGCGTGGGAATCCCCTTGGGAATGCCTATGGGAGCTAATCCCCGTGTGAGAATGCCGGACACCAACAAACAGACCGGAAACTGGTCGAAGACGGCCCTGGCCTGGATGAGTATCGGCTATGAGACCCAGATTCCCCCTATCAGCACAGTGGCCTTCTACAACGCCATCGCCAACAACGGTCGTTTCGTGCGTCCCCGCTTTGTGAAGGCAGAAATGGAGAACGGACAAATCGTGAGGGAATATCCCGTGGAGGTCATCAAGGAGAGAATCTGCTCCGACCACACCCTCAAGGACATACGCATGATTCTGGAGAAAGTTGTCAGCGAGGGCTTAGGTCGTAAGGCCG
Source organism: uncultured Prevotellaceae bacterium (assembly GCA_947169115.1). Taxonomy (GTDB): domain Bacteria; phylum Bacteroidota; class Bacteroidia; order Bacteroidales; family Bacteroidaceae; genus Physcousia. Next base: position 42,265 of record CAMVOK010000001.1, on the reverse strand, counting down.
GCAACAAGCGTTTTAAGGTCAGTGGAAAGACAGGAACGGCCCAAGTGGCCGAAAACGGCAGTTATGCCAGTCATGCCTACATGGTAAGTTTCTGCGGTTTCTTCCCCAGCGACGACCCGAAATACTCGTGCATCGTCTGCATCCGCAAACGTGGACTGCCAGCTTCGGGTGGTGGACAATGCGGTCCCGTGTTCAGCGAAATCAGTCAACTGGTGATGAACCAGGGCGTATATCGTGACCCACGGGAGGCTGCCGACTCCACCAGCGTGTTCACCCCCACCTTTGTCAAAGGAAACACAGAAGTGACCATAGGCACGGTGCCCGATGTCATGGGCATGGGAGCCAAAGATGCCACGTATGCCCTGCAAAAAGCCGGCATGAAGGTACAACTACGCGGTGAGGGCGTGGTGAAGGAACAAAGTCTGCCTGCCGGCACCAAAGAAGCCAAGGGGAAGACCATAACACTAAGATTGAAATAATACCAAACACAATGACCATAAAACAACTGATAGAGACAACCACTCCCCTCAGCGTGACTGGAAATGACACGCTGGAGGTGACGGGCATAGAGATAGACTCGCGGCGAGTGACAACGGGGAATGCCTTTGTGGCCATGCGCGGCACACAGGTGGACGGGCACCAGTTTATTGCGAAAGCCATAGAACTGGGAGCGACATGCATCATTTGCGAAACGCTACCCGAAACACTGGCAGAAGGTGTGACCTACGTGGTTTACGAGAGCACGGAAACCGCAGTGGGACCCTTAGCCACCCACTATTATGGCGACCCGACCCAACGGATGAAACTCATCGGTGTGACGGGAACAAACGGAAAAACCACCATTGCCACCCTACTCTATCAGATGTTCCGCAAATTCGGTTACAAAGCAGGACTATGCAGTACGGTATGTAACTACATCGACGGAAAGGCAGTTCCCACCGAATGTACAACCCCTGACCCCATCACCCTGAACCGTCTGCTCGGACAAATGGCCGACGAGGGATGCCAGTATGCCTTCATGGAGGTGAGCAGTCACTCCGTGGTACAGCACCGCATCGGAGGACTGACATTTGCCGGGGGACTGTTTACGAATCTCACACGCGACCATCTGGACTACCATAAGACCTTCGAGGCTTACCGCGATGCCAAGAAAGGTTTCTTCGACATGCTCCCCAAGGAAGCCTTTGCCATCACAAACGCCGACGACAAGAACGGCATGTTCATGGTGCAGAACACCAAGGCAACGGTGAAGACATACGCCCAGCGAACCATAGCCGACTTCAAGGCACGTATCTTGGAGGAAGGTTTTGAGGGTATGGATCTGACCGTGGACGGCAGGGAGGTATTCGTGCAGTTTGTGGGACGTTTCAACGTGAGCAATCTGCTGGCCGTATATGGAGCTGCAGTCATGCTCGGTCATGAACCCGAAGAAGTATTAGTGGCCCTGAGTACCCTGAAACCCGTAAACGGACGTTTCGAGGCCATCCGTAGTAGAGAGGGCGTAACGGCTATCGTAGATTATGCCCACACCCCCGATGCCCTGGTAAATGTGTTGACAACCATCAACGAGGTACTGCAAAAGAAGGGAGAATGCTGGACGGTGTGCGGTGCCGGCGGCAACCGCGACAAGGGGAAACGTCCCCTGATGGCCCAGGAAGCCGTGAAGAACAGCGACCGTGTCATCATCACCAGCGACAACCCCCGTAACGAAGACCCACAGGACATCATCAACGATATGTTGGCCGGACTCACCGACGAGCAGCGTCGCACGGTGCTGACCATCGTTGACCGACGGGAAGCCATACGGACGGCTTGCATGATGGCACGTCCGGGCGACGTCATTCTGGTGGCCGGAAAAGGACATGAGGACTACCAAATCATACAGGGTGTGAAACATCACTTCGATGACCACGAAGTCATTCGCGAGTGCTTTGAACATTGAACATTCTTGGACGAGCCAAGCGTAGGCCTTCGGCCGTCTGGTTAGAGAATTGAACATTGAACATTATACGTTATCCATTTGACATTTAACATTTTACATTTTTCCCATGTTATACTATCTGTTTAGATATCTCGGAGAATTCGGAATCCCTGGTGCACACCTGTGGAGCTATATTTCGTTCCGTGCCATACTTACCCTGGTGCTCTCGCTTATCATCTCGATATGGTTTGGCGAGTTCTTCATCAAATGGATGAAACGCCACAATGCCAGCGAAGCCCAGCGCGACGTCAGCATCGACCCCTACGGCGTAGAGAAAAAGGGAGTACCCACAATGGGAGGACTCATCATTATCGTGGCCACGGTCATTCCCTGTCTGCTGCTGGGACGACTGCGTAACATATACATGCTCATGATGATCGTCACCACCCTGTGGCTCGGAGGCATAGGTTTCCTTGACGACTACATAAAAATGAAAATCACGAAGGACGGACTGCGCCCCATCTTCAAACTGGCCGGACAGGCCCTACTGGGACTGGGCATAGGACTGACCTTGTGGATGAGTCCGGATGCCGTTATTCGCGAGAACGTGCAAATCGATAACAAGAACGGTACGGAAGTGGTGTACAAAAGTGAACCCGTGAAGAGTACCATCACCACCATCCCCTTTGTCAAGAACAATAACCTGAGCTATAGCGAAATGTTCCGATGGATGGGACCATATCGCACGGCTGCCGGATGGATTTTCTTCGTATTCATCACTACTTTTGTGGTGATGGCCGTGAGCAACGGTTCGAACCTGAACGACGGTATGGACGGTATGTGTGCCGGAAACTCGGCCATCATCGTCATGGCTCTTGCCATATTGGCCTACGTAAGCAGTCACATCGGCATGGCATCGTACCTGAACATCATGTATGTACCCAGAAGCGAGGAGTTGGTTATCTTCCTGCTGGCATTCATGGGTGCACTCATTGGTTTCCTGTGGTATAACGCTTATCCTGCCCAGGTGTTTATGGGCGACACGGGTAGTCTGGCCATCGGCGGCATCATCGCCGTAACGGCTGTCATCATACACAAGGAACTGCTCATACCCGTGCTGTGCTTCGTGTTCCTGTGCGAGAGCATCAGTGTGCTGCTACAGACCAATTATGCCAAGATGGGCAACAAGAAGGGACTGAAATTGCGCGTTTTCAAACGTGCTCCCATCCACGATGCCTTCCGCATCAAACCAGGTCAGTTACCCACTGATTTTCGTATTCTTTGGAATTGGCCAAAAGGATGTTGGCTGGAATCGAAGATTACAACCCGTTTCTGGATTGTGACCGTGATAACCTCGGCGTTGGCGATAATTACGTTGAAGATAAGGTGAGAAGTGAGAAGTTTAGAGGTTTAGAGGTGAGTGAGAGGTGAGAGGTGAGAGGTGAGAGGTGAGAAGTGAGAAGAGAGAAGTGAGAAGAGAGAAGTGAGAAGAGATATGAAGAAAATAGCTATATTAGGTGCCGCAGAAAGCGGAATAGGGACAGCCATCCTGGCACAGAAGCAGGGATGGGACGTGTTCGTAAGTGACATGGGCACCATTAAAGAAAAATACAAACAGCAACTGGATTCTCACGGCATTCTGTGGGAAGAGGGAGGACACACCGAGGAGCGCATCCTGGGTGCTGACACGGTGGTGAAAAGTCCGGGTATTCCAGATACGGCTCCTATGGTGCAGAAACTCATTGCACAGGGAACTCCCATACTCTCGGAACTGGAGTTTGCCAAGTCCTACAGCAGAGGAAAGACCATCTGCATCACGGGGTCGAACGGTAAAACCACCACGACAAGCCTTATCTACTACATCATGGAGAAGTGGGGCGTGGACGTAGGTCTGGCAGGAAACATAGGACGTTCCTTTGCCCTGCAAGTGGCCGAGGGTGACCACGATTGGTATGTGTTGGAGATTAGTTCGTTCCAACTGGACAACATGTTCCAGTTCCGCGCCGATGTGGCCGTACTGATGAACATCACCCCTGACCATCTGGATCGCTACGAGTTTGAGATGCAGCACTATACCGACTCGAAGATGCGCATCATACAGAACCAAACCCAAGAAGATGCTTTTGTTTACTGGAAACAGGATGAGCACATCGATGAGGAACTGGAGAAACGCGCCAAAGGATATGCCCCAAGTCCTACCCCATCGTCACGTCCGGCACAAGCAGGACATCCCACACTGATGCCCTTTGAGGATGCCGACTTCGAGAAACTGAACCTGACGTTCTCACAAATGGGACAGCACAACAAACGCAATGCACTGGCAGCCTACATGGCTACAAGTCACATTGGCGTACCCGACGAACTGATACGACAGTGTCTGAAAGACTTTCCCGGTGTGGAGCACCGACTGGAACGTGTGGAGGAAAAGGACGGCGTGCTATACATCAACGACTCGAAAGCCACAAATGTGGATGCCTGTTACGTAGCCCTGCAAGCCATGGAGCGACCCACCATACTAATCGTAGGGGGTAAGGACAAAGGCAACGACTATTCGGTGTTGAACGACCTGATAAGGGAAAAATGTGCCGGACTGGTATATCTGGGTGCCGACAACCAGAAATTGCATCAAGCCTTCGATGGTTTGGGACTGCCCGTACAGGACACCCATTCGATGAAAGACTGTGTAGAGGCTTGCATCCGCATGGCCAAGACAGGCGACGCGGTATTGCTGAGTCCCTGCTGCGCAAGTTTTGACCTCTTTAAGAATATGGAAGACCGCGGTGAGCAGTTCAAAACGCTCGTGCGGGCACACAACAAGAAATAAGAAAGGAAAAGAACAACATGAAACTCCCAGGCATAAAGGTAAACAAGGAAGGTCTCCTGCAAGGTGATATGGCCGTATGGATGATACTGATTGTCCTGTGCATGGTTTCCATAGTGGAGGTGTATAGTGCTTCCAGCAACATGACCTACAAATCGGGGCAATACTGGAAACCCGTGGTGGAACACACGTCATACATCCTCATGGGACTGTTCATTGCATGGTTTGTACATAAAATGCCTTGTAAGATTTTTAAGGTGCTGAGTGTGCTGGGACTCATCATTTCCTACATACTACTCTTTGTCGTGCTTTTCATGCCCAAGGTGAACGGTGCTTCGCGATGGTTGGCCATTGCCGGCATCACCATACAGCCCTCAGAATTTGCCAAACTCACCCTGGTGGGAACGGCAGCCCTGATTCTCTCCACCTTCCGCGACAAGGAAACGGGTGGTGCCTCGAAATTCGCCTTCAAGTGGGTGGCCGGACTGACGGCTATAACCTGTATGCTCATCGTGAGCGAGAATTTCTCGACATCGGGTATCATCTTCATCGTATTGCTGCTCATGACCTGGTATGCCCAAGCTCCACGGAGATGGTTGCTTACGATTGTGACCTTCATCGTACTATCAGGAGGACTGGCATACACGACCGTCATGCTCATGCCGGAGAGTACGGTACACGCCATCAGCGAACATGGACTGCACCGTTTTGAAACGTGGGTGAACCGCATCAAATCGGGGCACGAACTGCCCGCCAACCCCATGGATTACGACATACACGAGAACATACAGGTGACTCACGCACAGATTGCCATCGCCACCTGCCACGTGGTGGGGAAAGGTCCTGGGCAGAGCGTGGAACGAGACTTCCTGCCACAGGCCTTCTCTGACTTTATCTATGCCATCATCATAGAGGAAGGCGGATTCCTGGGCGGACTGGTGGTGATGTTTATGTACCTGTTCCTGCTCTATCGTGCCATGAAGATAGCAGAGAACTGTAAAAACCGATTCCCTGCCTATCTGGTGATGGGTCTGTCGCTCATGCTCGTCGTACAAGCCATGGTGAACATGGCTGTAGCTACCGGGGCTATGCCCGTAACGGGACAACCCCTTCCCCTGGTGTCGAAGGGAGGAACATCCACCTTCATCACCTGTGCCTACATCGGCATGATACTGAGCGTGAGCCATACGGCACGCCAGATAGACCCCGAACCACAGCCAGAAAGGAAAGCCCTAACGGAGGAAACGGAAAAGGCAGAACCGGTCGAGGACAACGAAATAATTGAAGAAGCATAATCTTTCATAGAGAACATAAAGACATGAATGAACTGAAAGTCATCATAAGCGGAGGCGGAACAGGAGGACACATCTTTCCTGCTGTCAGCATTGCCAACGCCATCCGGGAAATAAGACCCGATGCCAAAATCCTTTTCGTAGGCGCAGAAGGACGCATGGAAATGCAGCGCGTGCCTGCTGCTGGATACGAAATTGTGGGACTGCCCATACGCGGACTGTATCGGCCGTTATGGAAACTTGCAAACATCGGTGTTATCCTGGACTTTCTGAAAAGCAAGCGCATGGTGAAGATGACCATACAGGAGTTTCACCCCGACGTGGCTGTAGGGGTTGGCGGATATGCCAGCAGTGCTACCCTGAATGCCGCCCACGAACTGGGTATTCCCTGCCTCATCCAGGAACAGAACTCCTACGCCGGGCTGACCAACAAGACGCTGGCCAAGAAAGCCGAAAAGATATGTGTGGCTTACGAGGGCATGGAGCGATTCTTCCCCAAAGACCGTATCATTCTGACAGGAAATCCCGTTCGGCAGGGACTGCTCGACCCCACCCTGACCAAGACAGAATCGTCGGCCATATTTGGTCTGGAACCAGAACTGCCCACAGTGCTCATCATAGGCGGCAGTCTGGGGGCACGCACCATGAACGAGAGTGTATTGGGTTGTCTGGAGCAGATTCGGCAATCACGAGTACAGTTTATATGGCAGACGGGCAGTTACTACCACAAGGAAATACAGGAAGCCCTGACCAAACAGGGGAAACCAGCCAACCTGTATGTTACCGACTTTATCTCGCGTATGGATCAGGCATACAAGGCTGCCGATCTCGTCATTTCAAGAGCTGGAGCAAGTAGCATAAGCGAGCTTTGCCTGTTGGGTAAGCCTTCCATTCTGGTGCCCTCGCCCAATGTGGCTGAAGACCACCAGACATGCAATGCCATGGCCTTGGTGAAGAAAGATGCAGCCCTGATGGTGAAGGATGCCGAGGCACGACAAAAACTGATTCCTCTGGCTCTGGAAACGGTAGCCAATAAGGAGCAGTTGAAAAAACTGGGCGAGAATGCGTATAAAATGGCCTTCAAGGATTCGGCGAGGGTTATCGCTGAGGAAGTGCTGAAACTGGCAGAAAGGAAGTGAGAGGGAAAGCCGCGATGGAATCGCGACATACCAGATAAGGAAAGAGACTGACGAAAGAAAAACGAAATAGGAGCATAGAACTATGAATTGTGACCTGAAACAAATAAAAGCAGTATATTTTGTAGGAATCGGAGGCATTGGCATGAGTGCCATTGCACGGTATTTTCTGAACCAAGGACTTGTGGTGGGGGGATATGACCGTACACCCAGTGAACTGACACAGCGTCTGTGTGAAGAAGGTGCCCAGATACACTATGAAGAAAACATTGGACTGATTCCACAGGAATGCCTGAACCCCGACACATGCCTCGTTGTCTATACCCCAGCCATCCCCGTTGAGCACATGGAGTTGCAGTACTTCCAGCGGAACGGCTTCGAAATGCAGAAACGAGCCCAGGTGCTTGGTACACTCACCCGTTCGCTGAAGGGACTCTGCGTAGCCGGTACACATGGTAAGACAACCACCAGTTCGATGGCTGCCCACCTGCTGCACCAAAGTCCTATAGACTGTAATGCTTTTCTCGGTGGGATTACCAAGAACTATGGCACGAACTACATTCTGAGTGAGAAAAGTCCCTACGTTGTCATCGAGGCAGACGAATTCGACCGCTCTTTCCATTGGCTCACACCATGGGCAACCGTCATCACCGCCACCGATGCCGACCATCTTGACATTTATGGAACGGAAGAAGCTTATCTGGAAAGTTTCAGCTACTACACCAGCCTGATACAACCAGGAGGCTACCTCATCCTGCACACCGGGCTGAAAATGGAACCCAATCCACAAGCTGGGGTGCTTACCTATACATACAGCAGAAACGAAGGAGACTTCCACGCCGAGAATGTGAAAATCGGTAATGGAGAAATCACTTTCGACCTTGTGTCCCCCTTGGGAAATATTTCCGGCATCAACCTGGGCGTACCAGTAGCCGTGAACATAGAAAACGGCATTGCCGCCATGGCACTGGCTCAACTGGCAGGTGTATCGGAAGAGGACATCCGAAAGGGAATGTCATCCTTCAGCGGTGTTGACCGTCGTTTCGACTTCCATGTGAAAACCCCTGAGATGGTTTACCTAAGCGACTATGCCCATCATCCCGAGGAAATCCGACAGAGCATATTGAGCGTGAAACAACTCTATGAGGGACGTCGCGTGAAAGCCATCTTCCAACCCCACCTCTATACCCGTACCCGAGATTTCTACCGCGAATTTGCCGATGCCCTCTCCCTGCTCGACGACGTAACCATCGTGGACATCTATCCTGCCCGAGAGCACCCCATTCCCGGTGTCACAAGCAAACTCATATACGACAATCTGCGAACGGGCATAAAGAAGGAAATGTGTCGGAAAGAAGAGATTCTCGACATTGTACGTCGCGGTGGTTTCGACGTACTGATAACGCTCGGTGCCGGTGACATCGAAAACTACGCTGAAGAAATAACCCGCATACTGAACAAAGAGGCATGATAAAAACCATACTGAAAACCCTGCTCTTACTCGGCACACTGGGATACCTCGTTTTTGCCGTTGTAAAGGTGAGCCGCTCTACCGACGAAATGGTATGTTCGGGGGTGGAATTCCTGTTCTCCGACTCCATAGAGGAACGGATTATTGATGCCAACATGATGAGCAGTCTGCTGGGACAATTCAAAATCAGTCCGCAGGGTAAGATGTTAGCCGAAATAGACACCAAGGAGATTGAAGAGCGTCTGTCGGCAGTTTCCTACATTGACACCGTAGTCTGCTACCATACCGCAGCAGGGAAACTTTGCATCATGGTTACACCCATGCACCCCATCCTCCACGTATTTCCACGAGAAGGTGAGGAATTCTACGTGGACAGAAACGGAGCCATCATTCCAGCAGCCAACGGTCTTGTTACCCGACTGCCCATAGTGACCGGCCACGTAACGCAAAAATACGCAAGTACAAAACTCATATCCCTGGGAAAATACCTACGTAAAAACGAGTATTGGAACCAGCGGGTACAGCAAATCTACATTGACGAGAAAGGCGAAGTGGAAATCATCCCCATCTACAGCAACCAACGCATATTAATCGGTGAGCCCAAGCGCATCGGCGAGAAACTGGACCACGTGCGACTGTTCTACGAGAAGGCTATGCCGAAAGCGGGATGGAACAAATACAATGTCATCAATGCCAAATATAGAGACCAAATCATCTGTAAGAAAGAATAACAATAAAAACATTATACATCTATGGGAGCAGACAAAGAGATTATCGTAGCACTGGAGTTCGGAACTTCCTCCATCCGAGGCATTGCCGGACGGAAAAAGGCCGATGGCACCATCCAGATTCTTGACATCGAACAAGAACGGGCTACTGATGCCATCCAGCGAGGTGTTATCTACAACATCGACAAGACGACACAGGCCATAACAAACATCATCACCCGATTCAACGAACGGCTTAACGTAACCATAGAACGGGCTTACGTAGGCGTGGGCGGACAATCGCTGCACACAGTACCCAACCCCGTCTCACGCAGTTTGACAACGAAAGTGAAAATCACACCCGAACTGGTGGACAACCTAATGGACAACAACCGCGCCACTACTTACGCCGACTCCCAGATACTTGAAGTAGTACCCCAGGAGTACATCGTAGGTAACCGCGCCATCATGGATCCGATTGGCATACAGACCGACCAGATAGAGGCACACTTCATGAACGTCGTTGCCAAAAACGTGTTACTGGAGAACATCAACAAATGTATGCACATGGCAGGCATTGAGATTGCCGAATTGCTCATATCACCCCTGATGTTAGCCGATGCCCTGCTGTCCGACAGTGAGAAACGATCGGGGTGCGTCATGATAGACTTTGGAGCCGGAACAACTACGGTAGCCGTGTACAACGGTAACCTACTGCGCCGCCTTGTTGTCATCCCCCTCGGTGGCAACAACCTCACCAACGACATATCAGCCGCCCACCAAATGGAGTTCGAGGAGGCTGAGAGCCTGAAGCGAAAGTCCGGTGTTGCCTATGTGGCCATGGAAAGCGACAACCCACAGATGATACCGATCAGCAACGACCGGACCCTTTCGGAAAACGACCTGCAAAACATCATCGGGGCACGCCAAGAGGAAATTATCGCCAACGTATGGCATCAGATAGAGGACATCAGCAATACCTTGCTCTCTGGCATAATAATCACAGGTGGAGCCGCTCAAATAAAAGACATGCCCGAGGCCATCAAGCACTTCACCCAGTTCCAGAAAGTGAAACTGGCCAAATCGCTCATTACCATCAGTGACGTTGACCCCAACGTGAACACACCACAAGGACACGGCATTGACACACTGATAGCCCTGCTCATGCATGGCGACAGTAACTGCGTGAAAGAAGAGAAAGAAGAAGAGAAACCTACGGAAACAGAACAGGAAGAAGAGAAGAATGCCGAAGAGGGAGAAAAGCCCAAAGTCAACAGCACAGACACAAAAGAGAAAGAAAAGACGGAGGAACTCGAGCCTGAAGAGACTATAGAAAAACCGAAGAAAGGATTCTCCGAACGCTGGAAGAAATTCGGACAAGCATGGGAAAGACTTTTTGAAGGTGAAGAAGAATAACATTTAACCACGAACATCACACTACGACTATGAACGAAAACGAAACAAAAAATACATTTGGAGTAGATGACGGAATACAGTTTACTGGTTTCCGTGTGAACAGCCCCAGCATCATTAAAGTGATTGGCGTGGGAGGCGGTGGCGGCAATGCCGTCAACCACATGTTTAACGAGGGCATACACGACGTTACGTATGTGTTGTGCAACACCGACCGCAAGGCCCTGGAGGACAGTCCCGTACCCAACAAGCTGCAACTTGGCAGCGAAGGTCTGGGAGCCGGAAACCGTCCACAACGCGCCCGTCTGGCAGCTCAGGAGAGCATCAACGATATCAATAATATGCTCGACGACGGTACCAAGATGGTATTCATCACCGCGGGTATGGGCGGTGGAACCGGAACTGGTGCTGCCCCCATCATCGCCCAGTGTGCCCAGGAAAAGGGAATCCTGACCGTGGGAATCGTAACCATCCCATTCCGCTTCGAAGGTAATAAAAAGATAGACCAGGCCCTGGAAGGTGTGGAAGAAATAAAGAAACACGTGGATGCCTTGCTGGTTATCAACAACGAACGTCTGCGCGAGATATATCCCGAGCTCACTGTCATCAACGCCTTTGCAAGGGCTGACGATACACTGACCATAGCCGCACGTTCCATTGCCGAAATCATCACCATGCGCGGACGCATCAACCTTGACTTCCAGGATGTAAAGACCGTACTGGAGAACGGTGGCGTTGCCCTCATGTCCACGGGATATGGCGAAGGCGAAGGCCGTGTAAGCAAGGCCATCGACGAAGCCGTGAAGTCGCCTTTGCTCAACAACAACGACATCTTCAACTCCAAGAAAGTGCTACTGAACATCAACTTCAGCGATGCAGAAGAAAGTCAACAGTTCACCATGGAGGAAATGAACGAAGTGAACAACTTCATGAGCAAGTTCTCCAAAGATGTCGAAGTGAAATGGGGTATGGCTACCGATGCCTCTTTGGGAAACAAGATAAAGATTACGCTTCTGGCTACCGGATTCGGCCTACAGAATGTACCCGGAATGCAGGACGCCATGGAGCGCAACGAACAGCACAAAACCGACGAGGACAGGGAAAAACAAGAACAAAAAGATGCCCTGCGCGAACAATACTATCCAGAAGGTGGAAAGCCTTCTACTCGTCGCAGACGTTACATCTTTGTCTTCTCGCCCGACGAACTGGACAATGAAGACATTATTGCACGAGTGGAAGAGACACCCACATACCGACGCACGAAAGAAGAGCTGGCTCAAATACACAATTGCGGCAACAGACCCGAAACTGAAGCCCCAAATGCAAACACCCCAGCAGAAACAGCCAGTCCTGCAGAAGAGGCACAATTTGTCTTCCAACTGGGATAAGGGGAACGCACTCAACTGAGCACTTCACGCAGGATAGCCATTGACTTCAATTCGGGAAAGTGCGGTACGTGCAGACGATAATAATCGTTCAGGACCTCGAGCAGACGCTGACGCTGCTCACGTGAGAAACGGAACAAATGCATGGTTGCAAAATCCATGCGCAAAATAAGAGGCACAAGAGAATCCTCCCCCTGACGGAGCGTCTTCTGTGCCTCTTCCGTATCGGGCCATATACCGAGAAAACGCGACAGACGAATAAGAAACGTCAAGGGGAAATTGGCATATTGTTCCGTGCGTGCATCCAACCAAAGGAGCGAATTGACAAGATAGGAAAACAAATCGGGGTTGGACTGTTCCTCACGCAAACTATAATAGAGGAACTCCGACAAAAACAAAGCTATCGTCTGCTTCATCGGATTATAAGGCAAAGAACCATAGGGTTCATCTACACGTACATCTATCAGACGTTGCAGACGTGATGACTCCTGATAATCCAAATCTATCTCTAACAAACTCAGAGGCGACAAAAGAACATTCTGCATCACCGAGCGGCGGTTCTTCGGAACACGAACCATAAAACTCAAAGCACCATGTGACTCGGTAAACATTGTAACTATATTTTTCGAGTCGGCATAACGCAACGTATGCAGCACTACAGCCTTTGTCTTTTCCATCATAACGGATGCAAAATTAAAAATTAAAACGTAAAAAGTAAAAATAATCCATTAAAACTTTGTCAATTCAACGAAAAGTAGTAACTTTGCACCCGCAATCGTGACTACGGGTCGCGAAATCGTGACGAAAAGGTCACATGGGCTGGTCCCTTCGTCTATCGGTTAGGACGAGAGATTTTCATTCTCTAAAGAGGAGTTCGACTCTCCTAGGGACTACGAGAAATAAAAAGTAAAAAGTAAAAAGTAAAATGGCAAACCACAAATCATCTCTTAAAAGAATCCGTCAGGAGCAGAAGAGAAGACTGCACAACCGCTACTACGCAAAGACCATGCGTAACGCAGTCCGCAAGTTGCGTGCTACTACAGACAAGGGTGAAGCCCAGGCTATGTACCCCAGCGTACAGAAGATTCTGGACAAGCTGGCCAAGGTAAACATCATCCATGCCAACAAGGCAGCCAACCTTAAGTCGAAACTCGCACGCTATATCGCAAAGCTCGGCTAAGAATTTAACAAAGAAACGGATAAAAGGCAACCGTCCCACCATCGTGGGGCGGTTGTTTCTTAATTGGCTATTGCGCATAAACGAGCGGTATCGCGCTATAACGGGCGGTATCGCGCTGTAACGCGCTATAACGCGACATAAGACAACCCCACATATTGTAACTTTGCCTCGAATTAGGACGAATAAATTTGCTGTTTTGCAGTTTTTTTCGTATCTTTGTGCGCGTAATAAAGAATTAAGAATTATGGAAGATAATTATAATATAGAAGAGCAAGAACAGGCCCAGTATTCGGCAGCGAATATTCAGGTTCTGGAAGGATTGGAGGCTGTGCGCAAGCGTCCAGCCATGTACATCGGAGACATATCGGAAAAGGGTCTTCACCATCTGGTTTACGAAACCGTGGACAACTCCATCGACGAAGCCTTGGCCGGATACTGTACCCACATTGAGGTAACCATCAACGAGGACAACTCGATTACCGTTCAGGATAACGGTCGAGGCATTCCCGTTGACATGCACGAGAAGGAGCACAAGAGTGCCCTGGAGGTCGTAATGACCGTACTGCATGCCGGAGGTAAGTTCGACAAGGGGTCCTACAAGGTGAGTGGCGGTTTGCATGGTGTGGGTGTATCGTGTGTGAATGCCCTTTCGACAAAGATGATATCGCAAGTTTATCGCGACGGAAAAATCTATCGTCAGGAATATTCCAAGGGAAAACCCGTAACGGGCGTAGAGGTGGTCGGCGAGACTGAACTGCGTGGCACACGCCAACAATTCTGGCCCGATGGAAGTATCTTCATTACCACCACCTACAAGTACGACACTCTGGCCAACCGTATGAGAGAACTGGCCTACCTGAATGCCGGCATCACCATCACGCTGACCGACATGCGTCTGGAAGAGAACGCCAAAGTGGGCATAGAAGGTGTGCGTACCGAAAAGTTCTACAGTGAGGGCGGTCTGCGCGACTTTGTCCGCTACATTGACTCAAGCCGTACCCCCCTGGTGAACGATGTCATCTACTTGAACACCGAGAAACAGAACACCCCCATCGAGGTGGCCATCATGTATAACACGGCCTACTCCGAAAACCTTCACTCTTACGTCAACAATATCAACACCATAGAGGGCGGTACCCATGTGGCCGGATTCCGCGCCGCACTGACCCGCACCCTGAAATCATACGCTGAACAGCAGTGTACTAAGGAACTGGAGAAACTGGCCAAGAACCATGTGGAGATAAGCGGTGAAGACTTCCGAGAGGGACTGACCGCCGTCATCAGCGTGAAAGTGGCTGAGCCCCAGTTCGAGGGACAGACAAAGACGAAATTGGGTAACTCGGAAGTTAGCGGTTACGTGCAACAAGCCGTAGGCGAGGCATTGGCCAACTATCTGGAGGAACACCCCCAAGAGGCCAAACTCATTGTAGATAAGGTCATACTGGCCGCTACAGCCCGTGTGGCAGCCCGCAAGGCCCGCGAGAATGTGCAACGCAAGTCACCCATGGGAGGCGGCGGACTGCCCGGCAAACTGGCCGACTGTTCGGACAAAGACCCTGCAAACTGCGAGATGTTTATCGTCGAGGGAGACTCTGCCGGTGGCAGTGCTAAGCAAGGTCGCTCACGCCAGTTCCAAGCCATCTTGCCTATCCGTGGTAAGATATTTAATGTGGAACGCGTCATGTGGCACAAGGCTTTCGAACACGAAGAGGTGAACAACATCATCCAGGCCCTGGGCGTACGCTTCGGTCTGGGCGAAGACTCTAAGGAGGCCAACTACGAGAAACTACGCTACTACAAGGTTATCATCATGACCGACGCCGACGTCGATGGTTCGCACATCGACACCCTTCTGATGACCCTGTTCTACCGCTACATGCCCGAACTCATTCAGAACGGGCACCTCTACATCGCCACCCCACCCCTCTACCGTTGCCGTCTGGGCAAGAACGAGGAATACTGCTACACGGAGCAGGACCGTCTGCAGTTCATGCAGAAGTACAACAACGGCCGCGAAGAGGGCATCTTCACCCAGCGCTACAAAGGTCTTGGTGAAATGAACCCTGAACAACTTTGGGAGACCACCATGAATCCCGAGACTCGTCTGCTGAAGCAGGTGACCATCGAGGACGCTGCCGGTGCCGACTACGTCTTCTCCATGCTCATGGGCGAGGATGTAGGCCCACGTCGCGAATTCATCGAAAAGAATGCCACATTCGCAAACATTGATGCATAGTAATTTAAAAGGGAGTTAAAACACATGAAAATAGGTGATAAAGCCCCTGAGATTCTTGGTCGTGACGAGAATGGACAGGAAATCCATCTGTCGGACTTTGCTGGTAAGAAACTGGTACTCTACTTCTATCCAAAGGATATGACTTCGGGATGTACCGCTCAGGCCTGTTCGTTGCGTGACGGATACAGCGAACTGAGGAAGCAGGGCTACGAAGTGGTGGGCGTGAGCGTGCAGGACGAAAAATCGCACCAAAAGTTCATTGCCAAAAACGAATTGCCCTTCCACCTCATTGCCGACACTGACATGACCCTCGGCCAAGCCTTCGGTACCTGGGGCGAGAAATCCATGTACGGACGCAAGTACATGGGAACTTTCCGTACAACTTTCATCATCAACGAAGAGGGGATTATCGAACGCATCATGCTACCCAAGGAAATAAAAACCAAAGAACACGCCCAACAAATACTGGGATAACGGAAAAAAACGAAAAGCGGGATGTCTCAACCAAGCATCCCACTTTTTATAAGCTCCGCAACCATATCCTCCAACTCTTGATACCAAGCTTCACCAAAACGACGAATAAGGGGTTCGCGCAAGAACTGGTATAGACGAATGCCTTCACGACGGCCACGTTCTACGGCATCCTTACAGATATTCCAGCGATGGTAGTTAAGGCCGATATAGCCCCCCTCTATCTCTCCCGATGGGGAGGATACATTCCCGCCTAACCGTTTCTCGCGAATGGGATAGAGATGACAACTGATAGGTCGCTGGCGAAGCAGGCAACCACAGGGACCTCGGAAAGCGCAATCGCGATTATTGACAATGCAAGTAACCAATTCGCCCTCTGGGTCGGCATAGGCTACACCAGTATGGTAGATAGACGCTTGAGCTGAAGCAGAAAGATGGGGCCAAAGGTCATCTAACTGGCTCTCAATGTCGGCTATCTCATCCATTGTGACAGGAGCTCCAGCATCACCCTCCTCGCAACAGCGGCCGCCGCATTTAGCGATGTCGCACGCGAAGTATTCAGTGATGATGTCGGGCGAAAGCAGAACGTCGCCGACCTGTAAGATGGGTGGTAAAACGACCCCACCCCCTTGCCCCTCCCGAGGGAGGGGAGTAGATACCTTTGTTGTCTGAGTATTTTGTGCTTCTTTCATCTATATTTTTCTCACCTCTCACCACCGCTTCACGGGTGCGATACATCGCGTCGCTACATTCCATTACTTCCTTTATGTATATACTCCCCTCCCTCGGGAGGGGCAAGGGGGTGGGGTCGTCTCTACCATATTATTGGTTGGATTCCATGTTCCTGGAGATAGGTGTTACAACGGGAAAATTGGTGCTGTCCGAACCAGCCACCGCGATTGGCACTAAGGGGAGAGGGATGGACGGATTCGAGCACTAAATTACGGTTCTTATCTATCATATAAGCCTTGCCACGCGCAAAACCACCCCAAAGCATATAGACAATATTTTCTCGCTGTGTAGCAAGAGCACGAATGGCAGCGTCGGTAAACTGTTGCCACCCCAGCGTAGCATGACTGTTAGCCTGATGAGCACGGACGGTGAGTGTAGCGTTTAGGAGCAACACTCCCTGCTGAGCCCATCGTGTCAGGTCGCCCGACGGGGGTACGGGTGCACCCAGGTCGTCAGAAATCTCCTTGAAGATATTCTGCAAAGAAGGGGGAAATGACACTCCCTCCTGCACTGAAAAACTCAGTCCGTGAGCCTGACCTGGTTCGTGGTAAGGGTCCTGTCCCAAGATGACCACCTTCACCTGGTCGAACGGAGTCTGATTGAAAGCATTGAATATGAATCGTCCCGGAGGATAGCATATACCTGACGCATACTCGTTATGCACCGACTTCACCAACTGGGCAAAATAAGGCTTCTCAAACTCCTCCTGCAAGTGAGTTTTCCACGAAGATTCTATCTTGACATCCATGCATTCTACATATTATTCTGTGACAAAGTTACGAAAAAGCGAGAGTAAAGCCAAGGTTACAAAGAATTATTGTATTTTTGCACTGAAAATGATGTATATATGGATACAATAAACAGTTTTTTTCAATTACTGAGTTCATTTCTATGGGGCTGGCCCATGATTATTCTGCTACTCGGCACGCACATCTTCCTGACCATCCGTTTGCGCATCCCACAACGCAAGTTACTGACGGGCATCCGTCTGTCGGTACAGAGGGATAAGGGAGCCCAAGGCGACGTTAGCCAGTTTGGTGCCTTAACAACGGCTATGGCTGCGACAATTGGTACAGGTAATATTGTGGGTGTAGCCACAGCTGTAGCTTTGGGAGGGCCAGGTGCCGTGCTGTGGTGCTGGTTGACAGGTGTTTTCGGGATAGCTACGAAATACGCTGAGGGACTGTTGGCAGTGAAGTACCGCATAAGAGACGAGAATGGTCAAACGTATGGTGGCCCTATGTATGCACTGGAACGCGGACTCGGAATGAAGTGGCTGGCACTGCTCTTTGCCAGCTTCACAGCCCTCGCCTCATTCGGCATCGGCTGCACCGTGCAAGCCAATAGTATTGCCCTATTGGCAAACGAGACTTTTGGCATGCCAACACCACTTGTCGGCATTATCGTATGCATACTAACGGCTCTCGTTATATTGGGTGGCGTGAAATCTATATCCAAGGTATGCACCATCTTGGTACCCTTCATGGCATTTCTCTATGTTGTAGGATGTATTGTCATTCTCTTTATGAACGGTTCTTACGTCTGGCAAGCCGTTCAGCTGATATTCCAATCTGCCTTTAATCCTTCGGCTGCTGGAGGTGGTTTTGTGGGCGCAACTGTGATGATAGCCGCTCGCTACGGAATTGCCCGCGGACTATTTTCGAACGAGAGCGGCATGGGGTCGGCCCCCATCGTGGCAGCCGCAGCACAGACACGCAACCCTGTGCGTCAGGCATTGGTGTCAAGTACAGGAACGTTTTGGGATACGGTCATCATCTGTGCCCTTACCGGACTGGTATTAGTGAGCAGCATCATCGCCTATCCTGACATCTCCTATACCGACGGTGCTGCACTTACGAAGGTGGCTTTCTCGAAAATTCCTTATATCGGAGCACCCCTGCTTACCTTTGGCATACTCACCTTTGCTTTCAGTACTATCCTCGGCTGGAGTTACTATGGTGAGAGTGCCGTGAACTACATAGAGAAGCACAGGAGTAATCGTTTCTACCGCATCCTCTACATCGTGGCCCTGTTTTTCGGCAGTATTGTCAATCTCGACATCATCTGGAACATTGCCGACAGCATGAATGCACTCATGACCATCCCCAACCTTGTTGCCCTGCTCTTATTAAGCAAAGTGGCGGCCCAGGAGACCAATAAGTATCTCTGGGCCGACCACCTGGATGATGAAATGGAAGAGGAATAGGACCCTCCCCCTATTCTATTTAATCAAGCATTTTCCCGTCATATCTGCCGGCTGCTCCAGTCCCATAATGTGCAGGATGCTGGGAGCCACGTCGGCCAATACTCCGTCTTCCACCTTTGCACTCTTGTTCTCCGTGATGTAGATAAAGGGTACAGGATTCAAAGAGTGAGCCGTATTAGCAGTGCCGTCGGGATTGATGGCATTATCTGCATTTCCATGATCGGCAATGATGATGGTCTCGTAATCGGTTGCCAAAGCAGCCTTTACAACCTCACCCACACACTCATCGACGGCCTTTACAGCCTTTTCAATAGCCTCATAGATGCCGGTATGACCAACCATATCGCCATTAGCAAAGTTGACTACGATGAAGTCGTATTTGTTCTCCTTGATAGCAGCCACCAACTTGTCCTTTACTTCATAGGCACTCATCTCGGGCTTTAGGTCATAGGTCTGAACCTTGGGACTGGCCACAAGGATACGATCCTCACCCTCGTAAGGGGTCTCGCGTCCACCATTGAAGAAGAAAGTCACATGGGCATACTTCTCGGTCTCGGCAGTATGCAACTGCTTTAAACCCTTAGAAGCGATATACTCACCCAAGGTGTTCATTACATTCTCCTTCGGGAACAAGATATGCACACCCTTGAACGAAGCGTCATACGGGGTCATGCAGTAGTATTGCAGGCCGGGAATGGTCTTCATGCCCTGCTCCTCCATATCCTGCTGGGTCAACACGATAGTGAGTTCCTTCGCACGGTCGTTGCGGTAGTTAAAGAAGATGACTACATCACCCTCCTTGATAGTACCGTCAACAGTAGTATTATTGATAGGTTTGATGAACTCGTCGGTCACACCTTCATCATAACTCTCCTGCATAGCCTCAACCATATTTGTAGCCTGCTTACCCTCACCTGAGATGAGCAGGTCGTAGGCCACCTTCACACGATCCCAGCGCTTATCGCGATCCATAGCATAGAAACGGCCAATAATGCTGGCAATAGTGGTGTTGGTGCCACTGATATGGTCAGTAAGCTGCTGGATGAAGCCCTTACCACTACGTGGGTCGGTATCACGTCCGTCCATGAAGCAATGTACATAGGTGTGCTGGATGCCATATTTCTCCGATATGTCACAGAGGGTAAACAAATGGTCGAGCGACGAGTGTACACCACCATTTGAGGTCAACCCCATCAGGTGAACGCTCTTACCATTCATCTGGGCATACTCGTATGCTGAAACGATTTCCGGATTCTTCAGGATAGAACCATCCTTACAGGCACGATTGATTTTCACCAAATCCTGATAGACAATACGGCCTGCACCAATATTTAGGTGGCCAACCTCGGAATTACCCATCTGTCCATCGGGCAAACCCACGTTCTCACCCGAGGCCAGCAATTGGCTGTGAGGATACGTTGCCTCTATTTTATCCAAATTAGGAGTTGGTGTCTGATAGATGACATCGCCTTTCGATTTGTTTCCGATACCCCATCCGTCGAGTATCATTAAAAGAGCTTTCTTTGCCATAATATAATGTGTTTAGTGTTTTGTTTTAATTCCGTGCACAAAGATAGTGCAAAATTTCGATTAAGCGAAGAGAATGCAAAATCATTTGCAATTTTGAGTGATAGAAATTTATCCAAATCGAGCGAAAAGTCAAATTTATTTGCATTTTTCCGACTGAGTATCTTCGAGACCGCTCAGCTGAGTCAAAAGAACCTTTGAAAACAGGTTTGTTTTCGCGCCCTACCGCAGAAATATTATTCATTATTTAATCTCTGGTCGAATTTCGTCACGACTCAACAATGATTATACGAGCATATCATTGTATTTACTGCTCCAAAATTTGTCGTTTCACTCAGCTTTCACTATCTTTGCGGCATACAACTTATTCATACTCAAAATAGAAAGGAGTCGTTTATGAAAAAGACCGTATTATTCTTGATGGCCTGCGTGGCTATGATAACTCTCGCCTCGTGTAGCAGTGACGACGGTGGAGGAAGTGGCTATGTCAATGTCGGTTCTGTCCGTCTGAAGGCTGGTGCTGTGACCGGTGCCGATGCACTGGCCGTGGCTGCCAAGGCTGGTATCAGCAGGGGAGTCGTGACACGTGACGCCGGTGATGCCACTCAGGTGGATGATGCCCTGTTCCGCGTTTCCGACGATGGCAAGTACATTGCCGTGACCTATACTTTCGACGTCGAGGTCAAGGAGGGAGAGGACAATGACGCCCAAACAGTCATCCAGCGTGTCCAGCAGGACCTGCGCATCTCGCCTAAGTTTATTTTCAAGGTAGGCAGCGACTACTTGTGGCTGGCCAACTGCTTCTATACCATTCCTGGCTATGAGCAGATGCCTAATGATGGCGTGAAGAAGACGCTGACCGAGATTCGCGACGAGTTCAACAATGCACATCATAGTACCCACGGCGTACAATACATCATCCGCAAGAGCGACGGCGCCATGTGGCAGTGGGAGGCTGCCGACGGTGCCCCACAGAACATGGACGACGGGTGGAATCCGCAGGATATGCTGAATGGCTGGCTCCACGAGGTAGCCGGTAAGATGTACGTCCGCGAGGGTGGCTACAACATGCGGAAGAGCAAGAACCCCTTCACAGGACGTGTCGTATGCCTCACCGTCAGTGGATCGTCCCTCTCCAGTCAGGAGGTGAAACCCCTCTCCGACAACATCACCAGCATCCTGCCTGCCGACGGCAACCTATGTCTCATCCAGACCGATGCCCAGCGCTATCCCACACCTTACATTTACTTGACCGCCAGCCATACCACCGTTCCGCTGCAAACGCCGCAGGAGGACGTTGAGGGCACCATACGCTGGTCGGCGGTGTCCATCGACGGCAAACTCTATGCCATCCGTAACCACCAGCGCGGTGACATTGACGGCAATACCCTGGGCTTCTACCAGGTCAACATCTCAAGCAGCCAGGCCTCTGTGGGCAACAAGATTGCCGAGATGAATACGTCGGTCAGCTTCAATGATGACAAGTTCTTCGGTGTGGGTTATGCCACGTCCGCCAAGACGTTCTCCTTCTTCTCGCAGGACAGCCAGCATGGTTGGCAGAACATGATCAATACCTTCGACCCCGCGACAGGGACCATCAGCACCCGCACACTGCCCCAGCACTACAACGACAACTACGACCAGTATTCCGATGGCATCTCATGCTCAGAGGCTACTGACCAGGGATTCTATGTCTGCGACCTGTCGAAGAACGCTGCCGACTATGTGCAGCTTGATTGGAGCAATGCCTCCCAGTGGAAGTCAAAGGTCAGCCAGATGCGTTTCGTCCACTACGAGATGGGCAATATGTCCGTGAAATATGACTGTCAGACCATCGACGGCCAGACCATCGTAGCATGGGTGCCCATCGTGGGTGCCAATGCCGGCAAAGTCGTCGTCAATACCGATGCGACCGGTGATGCCGCCTACGATGTCAAGGTTATCGTGAATATGTAATCCAAGAGGTATGGCATTCCGGCCTATCCTTTGACAACAATTCTCATAAGAATCGGGCGAAGCCACGATGGATTCGCCCGATTCTTTGTCTTGTTATGTAATCAGCGGTCCTCGGGATAGGAGATACCGGTGAGGGGCTGGCCATCAAGCGACATGCCCTCAGCGGAAATGGTGAGTTGAGTTTGCCGACTATTGTTATAAAAATGAATCTGTGCATGTCCTTCGGCATCGAAGGTGACGTTGGGATTCCAGTAGAGTGTGCGTCGGTAATCCGTGGGTGCTGCAGGCTTCTGCTTGGAGTAGTCGGGCTGATAGAATTCCTCACACACGGCATAGCCCGTCAAACGCATGTAGCGGTCGCGGTAGGTCATGCGCTGTCCTTCATCCTCAAAGCGACGGAGGTCGATGGTAACAGTAGGCTGGTTGTCCTGAGAGAAGCGTTTGTCACCCTCATTACGTGGCGAATAGTCGGTATAGATATACACCATGTCGAGATTGGGCAGGTGGTTGTACTTCTCCTTCACGCCATCGGACATGAAAGTACTGCTGTTCTTGGTGTTCCAGCGTTGCTCAATATTGTAGGCGCGCTCCATATTCATGTCGCCGATATAAGTACGGGCAATGTCGTTCACAAAGCGATGCTGACCGATGAAGAAACCAGGACAGAGACCTGCATCACAGGCCTCATTAAAGGCTATGTAAGCATCCACGACGTAGGCTGGTTTAGAGGCATCGAAACGTCGCATTCCATTACGTCGAGCCCCAACGGTCACCTCATTCATCAGGATGGCATCGTCATCGACATGTATCCGCTTTCCTGCCTTGAGCCGACTGACAGGCAATGTCTTCTGATAGAAATCATAGGGTTTGACGAAACGAGGATAAATGGGGTTGAGTTTGACATACAGGTCGGGATAGTTGAGTTTGCCATTGGCATCTTCATTCGTGGCTATCCATATGTGCTTGTCACCTTTGTAATTACCATGAGTGACGGCAGCATAGCGGAACAGGCAGAAATCGTAGAACTTGGGAGCCTCTATCTTGAAGGCACCCTTATTATAGGTATCCATTTCACCCTCCACGATACCATTCTCCTTCACTCCGGGTTGCTGGAACTCGGCATGTACGATAGCCTCCTCCTTCAGTGTGCCACCATCCTTGTAACGCTCGAAGAAACGGTTGTCGGCCTCCTGGGCGTTTGTCTTGTACTGCGTCCCTCGACGTGACTCATCAGCCTCAAATGCGGCATCACGGTCTGCTTTCATCTCAGCCTCAATGTCAGGGCCCAGTGAAGGGTCGTTTTCTTCCTCTGAGTTTAGGCTTTCCATGCGTTTCTCCTCATCGGCCATAAAGTTCCGGGCGGCATCGGTAAAAAGATTCTCCTGTTCTTCCGAAAAATAGGTATTGACTTCGCCCGAAAGAATTTGGGTACGTTCATAGGGTTGTGTCAACACAAAAGCTCCAGGCGTAGCCATCGTCACCCAATCGTAACGTCGCCATCCCTGTACAAGAAGAAGCAAATCAAGAGCCTGACGATGTTCCTCATCCTCTGACTCGAAATAATATTCTGGTTGCTCAACAAATCCCCGAATCTGGCTGGACAACAACATTTCCGTAAGAATGTTCCCTGAATCAAATGTATAATCGGAGTGGGCTGCATCCCTCACGGCTACAGAAAGCCCAGAAGCGAAGTTTTTGTCCACAGTTGGCATTTGACATTCCACATCAACATCCACCTTCTCATAAGGTTCATATTGAGCCTTCAATCCCGAGAATGTGATATTCTGAGGCTGGAAATCCGGCTGACGAACAAAGACCAGACGATCTGCATAAATACGCCCCTCAGAATTAAATATCGTAAGTTGTACGACTCCTGTAGTGAGTTTGGAAAGGGGTATAACAAGATTGTTCGACGCAATAACCTGAAAATCCTTCAACACCCCATGGATTGAAGCAGTGAGTCCTAATTCTTCCTTTGTGGCCTTACCTTGGAGAAAAAGGGAAACATGCACTCCATCGGTCTCTACAGTTGCCTGCATGGCCACCCCATCCTCCACAGATTTTGGCAAAACAATAGTCTGGCTACCACCCTCCCACTCGAAAAGAGCCTCATCAGACTCTCCCAAAGAAGGAGTAAATAAGAAACTTCCACGCCCTCTACTCTGGGTCTCAACCTCTATCTCTGTTTCCTGTTTACCATTTTTAATTTTAAGTTTTCCCTTAAGATGTCTGCCATCTTCATCGTTGGCCTCAAAAGCCACTCGATTAGGTACACCAGCAACGAGATTGCCGCCCTCGGGATAGAAACGAACCTTGGCTTGGGACTTCTCCTCCTTCTTTTTAAACATACGACGCAATGGGCGTGTAGTCATATCCTGATAATACTCACCGGCTTCGCGAGGTTTATCATAGACAGGGAAAACACGGCTATAGAGTTTCTCATAGTCACGATAATAGGAATGAGCCATTTTCTTCGAGAAAAACCATTTATCGGCATTCTTCGTATGCGGATGTTCGTAAAGTCCCCAGTTGAGTTGCCAACGCGTATAGGCCCGCAGCTCATAATAACCACCGTACAACGTATCGAGCAAGACAAATGAGCCATTCCCCTGACCGTTTGTCATTTCCAACTTCTGCCGCTCTACCAGAAATCCATCCTGGTCCAACAACTCCACATAAAGCAAACGGCTCAACTGAGAAGGCCGACCATCGGAGAGACGCATATAGGCTTTGTAGTAAAGAGTGTCTCCCAGATAATAACAGGTATTGTCCATGTGCAGGAACACCTCTTCCTGCTGTACTTTCTGTCCGAAAAGTTGTAAACGCTGCGCCCAACCGTCAAGTGTGGTGGGGTTCTGGGCGAAAACAGAGGTCACGCACAGAAATATGGAAATAATGGCAATAATGTGTTTCATATAATGACTATATCGTTTAGAAATACACACAAATTTAAATAAAAACTATAAACCATTTAATAAAATACAATAAAATTTATAATTTTATAAGAGAATACAAACAAAAATCGTGTCACGTGGTTTTACATGATACATTTTTTTACTAATTTTGCAAAAAACTATAACATGAACATCCTGTACATTATTCCTTACGTCCCCTATCCTCTCAATAGTGGCGGCAATCAAGCTTTCTTCAATATGGTAGATGCCGTACGTAAAATACACAACGTATCACTTCTCTTATATGCTCATTCAAGCAAGGAAAAGATGAACGTCAACCAGTTACAGGAGATATGGCCAAACGTAAGCCTATACTGCTATGCTGACTTCAGCCCGAAAAAAGCATCGATGGAGGTGATGCCCGTGTCCACCATGTCGTGGTTCAACAAGGTACAATGTCAGATATTTGAATATTTTCAGCACTCCATGGAGCGCAAAATTGCACGGCGCAAACGAAAATACTCTACCAAGAAAGTACAACAGGATTTTAATTTAGGAAAGTTCGTACGTGAAAACTCAGTCCTTTTCCGCCAGAGTCCCGATTTAAACGATGGGTTCCTTTCGTATGTCTATGAAACCAGCCGCAAAGGTTTCGATGTAATTCAAGTTGAGTTTTTCGAGTATCTGCCATTAGTGTATCTGCTACCCAAAGAAGCAAAGACAGTCTTCGTACACCATGAGTTAAGCTACATCCGCAAGACCAACGAGATGCAGCTGTTTGATGAGGTAAAAGCCATAGATAGGATGCTTTTCGAACAGCAAAAAGCTACAGAAATGGCTCTCCTTTCAACTTTTGACCACGTCATTGTACTCACGGAAACAGACAAAGAGCTATTGACAAAAGAAATTCCAAGCCAAAATATTTATGTTTCACCAGCCCTCACCAGTTCGGGGCGTATCAAGGAGTACAAGAAATTTGTTCCTGCTCAAGAACTTGTATTTGTGGGCAGTGGCGACCACTTCCCCAATGCAGATGGCCTACTCTGGTTCTGTCAAGAAGTAATTCCCGAACTGAAGCGGTTGGGTGCCACGCCTAAGGTACTCGTCACTGGACTATGGAAGAATAATATCAAAAGCATTGTCCAGACGCTAAGCCCTGAGGTGCAGTTTACGGGCTTCGTAGATGATCTCGGCAGTTTCCTTAACGGACGTATCTCCATTATACCGATACGTATTGGCAGTGGCATGAGAATGAAGATTTTAGATGCCATTGCAGCAGCCTCTCCGCTGGTTACAACATCAAAGGGCTGTGAGGGTTATCTACTTGCCGACAAAGTTGACTATCGGGTAGCCGATACCCCCATTGATTTTGCCCAAGCCATCAATGACTTGCTCTGTAGTGCTGAGACCCAGAAACGGCTGACCGCATCAGCCTCAACTAAACTCAAGTCCATTCTCAACGCTGAAGTCCTCATTCAACGACGCTTGGATTTTTATCGGCAGATATAGGAAGAGTATAAGCAACCTTCTTGGGTTGTATGTTGCATCACCATTGGGAAGTCCAAATTGGCATTAAGTCCTCAATACTCAAAGTGTATATGGTAATTGGAAAAAGACCTTCAACCCCTCTTCGAATGGCAATGCATAATGGGCATCTCTTTTCCTAATCTTTCTTAAGATTCCCTCATGGTATCCAAAAAGGAGTTTTGCAATAATGGGTCGGTAATGTGGCTTTGTGCGACAAATCGAATATAAATCACGTATTAAATGCATATTCCCACTACGGTGACAATCGTATAAATGGCGTAATTTCTCTTGCTCAACAAAATTATATACATACTTATTGAATCTAAGAGAGCATCCAAACATTATTTCTGAAAGCCTGCCTACGATATAAGTATTTGCCTTAAAATGCTTCTCAAAATCTTGAGATGATTGTATTGAGTTCTGTCTTACACGATAAATATAGGTATCATCTTGCACAATTCCAACCTGACCTATGTATTGTAGAATCTGAAAATTCCATAATGTATCTTCATGTATCAGACCTTCCTCAAAGAAGAGGGCATTCTTAATCAAAAAAGACCTCCGAATTAATCGATTCCATGCCATCGGATAGATATGTTCCTTACAATATTCCTTGATGTATTCTCTCCGTGATAAGTATTGTTTCACGACATTTATTCTTGGACAACCGATTGCAGGACCATTGAACTGATAGTTCCCAACTACCATATCTACAAATTTTCCTTTATATGTAGAACGCATGGCTAACTTCTCAAGACAATCCGGTGTTATCACATCATCACTGTCTAAGAAATATACAAACTCGGACTGACTTTCCTTGATTCCTGTATTTCTTGCTGCAGATAACCCCCGATTATTTTCATGTCGAATAATCCGGACCCGATCTTTCGGAAAATCGCTTTTCTTCAATGCTGCCTCCAAAATAGGAATGCTGAGGTCTTCCGAACAATCATCTATTGCAATAATCTCATAATCCTTATAGTTCTGTGCGAGAACCGACTCTATACATTCTTCTATGTATTGCTGCACATTGTATATGGGAATAATAACAGATATTTTCATCCTTTTGCATAATTAACTACTGGGTACAAATTTAAGATTTTCATTTGTAAAAACCACTATGTAACTTTGTTTTTTTATAAAAAGTAACTTCGTATTAACTTTTTTTTCTATCTTTGCATAATAATGAGATGATATGACACGCCCCCTTGTTTCCGTAATTATACCCAACTATAATTACGCTCAATTTTTAAAACAAAGAATTGAGTCCGTTCTCAATCAAACCTATACGGACATAGAAGTCATCATTCTTGATGATTTTTCCACTGACGATAGCAAAAACGTCATTGAACAATACAGGAATGACAGTCGGGTCAAACATATTATATATAATAGCACAAATAGTGGATCTACATTCAAACAATGGCAAAAGGGGTTTTCTCTTGCCAACGGTGAATTTATCTGGATTGCAGAGGCTGATGATTATGCTGACAGATTCCTTCTTGAGAAACTGATAGACATAATGGCTGACGAGAAACAGATTATCGTCGGCTTCGTTAACTCTTACTGGGTTTTACCTGACCGGACTTTCATCAATGAAGATTATACCATCCCCGAGAATAAACGCATTTATGATGGACGTAGTTTTGTCCGAGAGCATCTTCTCAAAGAGAATTATATATATAATGCTAGCATGGCCGTCTTTAGGAAAGAGGCTATCCCTAATATATCCAATGAATACACAAAATTTCGCTCATGTGGTGATAAGCTTTTCTGGAAATCATTAGCACAGCAAGGCAAAGTCCTGTATGTATGTGAGCCACTTAATTATTTTAGGATACATAATGCTAAAGTCACTACAAACTCCATCGCAAATGGTCTGCTCTTCCATGAAGAGAAAAAATTCTTTTACATGAACGTTAAGGATGGATACATAAATGACGATAATCTCCTTGATGTTGTTCTATACTTTCTACGTTATATAGAGAACGTAAAGGCCGGCTTCCTTACAAGAAGCACATATATTAATTGTAAAATTTTGTGGGATAAAGAACTTCACCGTACCCTATTTTCCAACATGTGTACTAAGTTCCAATACTCATACTGGAAGTTAAAAGCATTTTTAGAGGATACAGTAGGTAAAGTCAAGACTAAACAATAACCCCACACAACTGAAATCTCATACAAGTACAAGAAGCAATAAAATGACTATCAGCATTATACTAAGCCAAAGCAATAAGCGTATTGCCTGAAGATGCTTCTTCGACTTAACTGCAAAAACAGACCGCAAGTCATTCATCTGTTGTCCCATTTCATCCAGCCGATGTTGCAGATTGACAATCTCCTCCTTCTGTTGTTGATTGCTTTCGTGAGCCGCCTGTAATTCATGTAGGTGTTTATCCATAAGTTCACCCATACGCGACTTCAAGGCAATGAATTCCCGCTTATATTCCAGATGTTCGTAGATGGATATATATTGTTGTACCGCCTTCTCAATATTCAAGTTCTTTAGTGCAAATTCCCGGCTCCAATTTGCCAACTCCGGGCTATACTTACCCAATTCTTCGATGAATGACTTTTCATCATACTTCTTTCTACCTCCCCTGCCAGAACAATTGCAGTAAAGACTTTCCTGAATGTTATCTGGCGTAAGCATTCCATCGCCAAGGAACTCGCCCATATAGTCACGGAAATCATACGATAATACACAACGACCGCACGCCATAGCATCATACGCAGAACGGCCTAGGCCGATGACAAGGTCACACTGGTTAATCATCTTCTCTATAGACCATACGTTGTCGGTGTGTTTATTGCTACAAAGGAACTTAACACCTATGGATTCACAACATTTTCTGATAAAATCATTAGCCACGTCAGACTGACAAAGAGACAATACAGACGTTAGTGACGGTGACACTGGCCTTTCAGGACGGAAGCGATTGCAATCAATGCCGTTCATAATAATCGTAGAGTCATATCCTTTGCTCTGTAGGTGATCTCTAACCTCACTCGAAATTGAAACAAAGGCATCCGCCAATGATGATGGTTGCTCCAACAAGGGAATATACCCATGACATGTCTGAATGATATAACCATACGGACAGAGTTTTTCAACTACCGTGTAATGGCTTGCAAGAATCAAATCATAGCGTTCGCCTGACATAAAGGGGATGCCCGCCTTCTCCAGCAAGGAGGATATTTCGCCCCGTTCAAAAGTAAAATACTCTACATTATGCCCTTGCCGTTTCAGTTCCAGTGCAAGCGTATAGGTATAGTTCTCCGTACCACCAGTCTTTCTTAGAAAGTTGTTCCCTACTAGTATTTTCATCGTATTATTATAACTGCTGCATGTCGTACAAGCGTTTATAGTAGCCGTTCTTTTCTATGAGTTCCTCGTGCTGGCCGCGCTCCACAATTTCACCTTCATAGAGGACGTAGATTTCGTCGGCATTCTTGATGGTAGAGAGGCGATGAGCAATGGCAATGGTGGTACGTGACTTCATCAGGCGCTCCAGGGCTTCCTGTACCAGGCGCTCCGACTCGGTGTCGAGTGCCGAGGTGGCCTCATCAAGGATAAGAATGGGCGGATTCTTCAGAATGGCACGGGCGATGCTGACACGCTGACGCTGGCCTCCAGAGAGACGACCACCACGGTCACCAATCATAGTGTCATAGCCATTCTCACTTTCCATAATGAAGTCATGGGCATTCGCTATCTTTGCGGCTTCAATGACCTGTTCCATCGTTGCATTCTCCACGCCAAAAGTGATGTTGTTATAGAAAGTGTCATTGAAGAGGATGGCCTCCTGATTGACATTACCAATGAGGGTACGCAACTCAGAAATACGTAGTCCCTTGATGTTCATTCCATCAATGAGCACTTCACCCTGTTGTACATCGTGATAACGGGGAACAAGGTCAACCAGTGTGCTCTTGCCCGACCCTGACTGGCCCACCAGGGCAATTGTCTTGCCTTTAGGCACCTTCAAGTTGATATGCTTCAAAACTTCACGCCCTGGAATGTAACTGAAACTGACGTCACGTAGTTCTATCTCTTTATTAAAAGCTGGCAAAGGTTCGGGATGTTCTGGTTCCTTGATGGGGTTGTCAGCCTTAAGGATGAAGTCGATACGATCCATAGAGGCCAGACCGAGAGGTATCTGATAGGTTGCCTTGGAGAGTTCCTTCAAGGGGTTGATTACGCTATAGAGCATGACCATGTAGAAGATGAACGTAGAGGCGTCTATCAGATTCGATTCATTCAGGATAAGCAATCCGCCGAACCAAAGCACAACCACAATGATAATAGTACCCAAGAACTCCGACATAGGATGAGCTGCATTCTGACGGATGACCATAGCATTCATGCCCCGACGAAACTCGTCATTGACAAAGACAAAGCGTTTAAGCATCTTGTGTTCTGCGATAAAAGCCTTGATGATGCGCAAACCGCCAAGTGTTTCATCGAGTTGGGCAATGATGTCGCCCCACTGACCCTGCACGGCCGTAGATTGGCTCTTCAGTTTTCTACTTACTACACCCATTATCCAACCCGCAATAGGAGCCACAACGAGGACGAACAACGTCAATTGCCAACTTACGTTGAAAAGAGTGAAGAATACAACCAAGATGGCAATAGGCTGGCGTATAAGCATATCAATACTACTTGTTATACTGCCTTCCACAACCTGAACGTCGGCCGACATACGAGCTATTATGTCGCCCTTTCGCTCTTCAGAAAAGAAGCTCAACGGCAGACGGAGAACCTTCTCATACACCTCAATGCGAATATCACGGACAACTCCCGTTCGCAAAGGTACCATAACGGCCGAGGAGGCGAAGTAACCCAACGTTTTTAATCCCGTCATTACAATTAGTGCAATACCCATGAACACCAGTGTTTCAAAGGCCCCATACGTTGTAATGAGTTCCTGCACCCAAGCATAGGCATTGTTGACGATATCCTCCTTGTGAAAGTGATTCCAGTCGATGGGTTTGTACTCATACACAGCCGTGTCTATCTTAAACAAAATATTCAGGATAGGAATGAGGACAACAAACGAGAACACATTCATCCACTGAGAGAGGAAATTGAGTATAACCGACCAAGCCAGATATTTGCGATATGGCTTTAGGTATCGGGCCATTATGGAAAGGAATTGCTTAAACATACATGTATCTATTGGGATAAAACATTGCTATTATTTGCAAAGGTGCGAAATCAAGTAAAAAGTCGATTAACTAATACGGCTTCCCGGTTTCACCTCATGTTCTGTTGTTGTGACAGAGATGGTTCCATCATAGTTTTCGGCTGAGAGAATCATTCCCTCGCTGACAAGACCATTCTTGAACTCACGGGGAGCAAGATTAGCCACAAAGAGCACCTGCTTACCTACCAATTGTTCGGGTTCGTACCACTGACTTATGCCACTTACGATGGTACGGTCATGTAATCCATCGGCAATGCGGAACTTCAATAACTTCTTCATCTTTGGTACACGTTCGCACTCCAGAACCGTACCCACACGAATATCGAGTTTCTGGAAGTCATCGAACGAAATCGTATCTTTAATCGGCTCTGCCTTGTAATTGGCAGCCTCGTTCTGCTTGA
Organism: uncultured Prevotellaceae bacterium; assembly: GCA_947169115.1. Lineage (GTDB taxonomy): Bacteria > Bacteroidota > Bacteroidia > Bacteroidales > Bacteroidaceae > Physcousia. Next base: position 9,776 of record CAMVOK010000001.1, on the reverse strand, counting down.
TGGTATCAGCCAGTTTTTGTTGTTGGAAAGCAATCACATCATCCTCTATCTTACTGAACAAAAGCGAAGGCTTATTCAGTTGTTTACCCACAGGCAGCAGGTCGGTACGTCCCAACCAATCCCATTGGAAACTATCCATTGCTATCATATCGCGCAGACGCTTACTGCTGAAGGGCAAGAAAGGCTCAAAGGCGATAGCCAGATTAGCTGTCAGTTGCAAAGAGATGTAAATGATGGTCTTCACTCGCTCTGGATCGGTCTTTATAACCTTCCAAGGTTCACAATCAGCAATGTACTTATTGCCGATGCGCGCAAGGTTCATAGCCTCTTTCTGGGCATCGCGGAACTTGAAGTTCTCCAACAGATTTTCCATTTGACATTTGACATCTGCAAAAGCAGTCAACGTCTCACGGTCATAGTCAGTCAGTTCACCACATTCTGGTACTCGTCCCTCATAGTATTTCTGCGTCAGTTGCAGGGCGCGGTTCACAAAGTTACCATAGACGGCCACCAGCTCATTGTTACAGCGCGCCTGGAAGTCTGCCCACGTGAAGTCGTTGTCCTTCGTCTCAGGGGCATTGGCCGTAAGCACATAGCGAAGTTCATCCTGTCGGTCAGGCAGTTCTTCGAGGTACTCGTTGAGCCAAACGGCATAATTCTTCGAGGTGGAAATCTTGTTGCCTTCGAGATTCAGGAACTCGTTAGAGGGCACATTGTCGGGCAGGATGTACTCCCCGTGAGCCTTCAGCATAGCGGGGAAGACAATGCAATGGAACACAATGTTGTCCTTTCCTATGAAGTGTACGAGACGCGTCTCAGGGTCTTTCCACCAAGTTTCCCACGAGCCCAGTTCGGGATGGGCATCGCAGAGTTCCTTGGTGTTCGAGATATAGCCAATAGGCGCATCGAACCACACGTAGAGCACCTTTCCCTCGGCTCCTTCTATGGGAACGGGGATGCCCCACTCGAGGTCACGAGTGACGGCACGGGGATGCAGACCGCCGTCGAGCCACGACTTGCACTGACCATATACGTTCGGGCGCCATTCCTTATGTTCCTCCAATATCCATTTCTCCAACCAAGGCTGATCCTTATCCAAAGGCAGATACCAGTGCTTTGTCTCGCGCTTCACCAACGGATTACCCGTCTCAGCGTTGTAGGGATTAATAAGTTCCTCTGGCGAAAGGGTAGCTCCGCAGTGCTCACACTGGTCACCATATGCATCCTGGGCATGACAGCGAGGACACTCGCCCCGTATGTTGCGGTCTGTGAGAAAATGTCCCATCTGTTCGTCATAGAATTGTTCGGTGGTCTTCTCCACGAACTTACCTTCGTCGTAGAGTTTTTTGAAGAAGTCGCTGGCCAATTTATGATGAGTTGCGCTAGTCGTACGGCTATATACATCGAAGGAGATGCCAAACCGTTCAAAAGACTCCTTGATGAGCTTATGATAACGGTCAACAACCTGCTGAACGGTGATGCCCTCCTTTCGGGCACGGATGGTAACAGGCACACCATGCTCGTCCGAACCACCTATGAACAGGACGTCACGTCCTTTCAGTCTCAGATAACGCACATAAATGTCGGCTGGCACATACACACCAGCCAGATGACCAATATGGACAGGGCCGTTGGCATAAGGGAGTGCCGAGGTTACAGTTGTCCGCTTAAAATGTTTTTCCATATATCTTTCTTAGTTTTGCTTGCAAAGATACAAAATAATACATAATTTCTGCAACAAATTTCGTAATTCGTAATTCGTAATTCGTAATTATCTTGTAATTTTGCCAGAAGAATACATACAATCATGAACATCAACGACCTGACCCAAGAAGCCATCACCCTTCTCTGCCGACTGATAAACACCCCTAGTATTAGCCGCGAGGAGAAAGAGGCAGCCGACCTATTAGAGGCACAAATGGAAGCATGGAAACTTGCCCCCAAACGCGAGGGCAACAACCTATGGAGCATAGCACCAGACTACGAAGATAATCGTCCCACCCTGCTCCTTTGCGCCCATATCGATACGGTTCGTCCCGTAGATGGATGGCGAAGAGCGCCCTTTCTGGCTACACGCAACGGTGACTGCATATACGGACTCGGAAGCAACGACGACGGAGCTTCTTTGGTAAGTTTACTACAGGTCTTTCGCATACTTCGGGAAACCCCACAGAGTTACAACCTCATCTTTCTGGCCTCCGCTGAAGAAGAAGTAAGCGGACGCGGAGGCATAGAAAGCGTATTGCCCTTGCTACCCCACATCGATGTAGCTTTGGTGGGTGAACCTACAGGCATGCAGCCCGCCATCGCCGAGAAAGGCTTGATGGTATTGGATGTAACGGCTCACGGTAAGGCCGGACATGCAGCCCGTAACGAGGGGGACAATGCCATCTATCACGCTCTCGATGACATTCAATGGTTCCGTACTACTCAGTTCCCAGAGGTAAGCCCCCTTCTCGGAGCAACAAAGATGACGGTAACAATGGTTTCTGCCGGTACTCAGCACAATGTCATACCCGACCGCTGCCAGTTTGTGGTTGACATTCGCACCAACGAGCTCCATTCCAATGAGGAAATATACCACAGAATATGCCAAAACATAAAAAGTGAGGCGAAAGCCCGTAGTTTCCGCCTTAGTTCGAGCCATATTAACGTAAAACATCCTCTTGTCAAAAGAGCAATTGCTGTCGGACGGACTCCTTTCGGCAGTCCCACCCTAAGCGATCAGGCGTTGCTCCACTGCCCCAGCATGAAGATGGGACCAGGCGAAAGTAGCCGTAGCCATACGGCAGACGAATTCGTCCGAATCTGTGAGATAGAAGAAGCCATCGACATCTACCTGAGGATGCTTTCTTCGTTGAATCTCCAATAATTACCGTCCAATCCACTGTTCGGGATTGAGTAACTTGGTCTCCTGCCTGAGTTGGAAATGCAGAACGTAGTTTCCGTCCCCATCATTTGCTACCGTACCCAGCAAGTCACGAGCTTTCACTTTCTGTCCCTTCTGTACAATCACAGACGACAAGTTACAATAGACAGAAATGTAACTTCCATGGCGCACAAGCACGTTTTTCATACCACCAAAGGCAAACACAGCAGAAACCTCACCGTCAAAAATTGTCCGTGCACGGGCATCGGGTCGTCCCACATAGTTTGTTCCCTTATTGTTGAGCACAACATGGGTATGCCCCGAAGTGTTTGCTCCATAATGTGCCCCAACCATATACTCACCCGTTATGGGAACTGGCAGACGTCCCTTGTTTTGGGCAAAACTTCCGTTCAGTCTCTGTTCCTCTGGCGTGAGCCACTTGGTAGAACTTCCACCCTTCGAAACACTCTTCGACGTGGTCTTTGATGCGGATGATTTTCCTGTCGCCTTGTCTCCTTTCTTTTTCGCAGCCTCTGCCGCTTCCCTACGACGCCTTTCTTCCTCGGCTCGTTTGCGTGCCTGCTCTATCTCGTAAGCAATCACCTCGTCTATCTTCTTCTGCAATGCTGCTATCTGAGCCTGCTTCTCCGTCACCTGTTTTTGCAGATTCTTGGCTTTCTTCTGCAAAGAATTCACCTGAGTCTGCTGTTCCACTTGCTGACGTCTTAGCTTAGCCCGCTCCTCCACCAGTATGCGCATTTTCCTGTTCATCTCACTCTTCAGACCCAGTAGTTGGTTCTGTAATTCCAACAGTTCTATCTGCTTGGCCTGCATCTGCTCTCCCAACATACGCTGGTACGAAGCATACTGTCGCGTATAACGCAAACGGCGATACATCTGGGTTACATCATTGGCCGACAAAGCAAACAGCAACGTACTGTTCACCTTACGATAACCTTGTGCCATACGCAGGGCATGTACGAATCGTTCCTTCTTTACCGTCAATATCGAATCTACAATCTTTATCTCCGTCTGCACACTGTCAACCTTCCGTTGCAGACGTTCCAGTTCGCTCTCGGTCTGGTGGATGTATTGCACCCTGACCTCTATCTCCTGGTCAAGGAACTGAATATTGAGTTGCCCCTTCTTCACGTCCTGCTTGGTCTTGTCCAAGTCCTGTTCCGAACGCTTCAAGTCTTTTTGCAACTGGGCTTTCTGGTTCTTCAGAGCCTTCACACGCTTACTGTCCTGAGCCTCCACAGGCACCAAGAAAAGCAATAAAAGGAAGAGGGTCAGAATACGTTTCATGAGTAAAACCATTAACTATTTCACAAGATTCAAGATGGCTCTCATGGCTACATCAAACGAGATGGGGGTATATTTCTCTGAAACCTCCGTTCTTTTTTCCCAATCGTCATCCTCCCGTAGATTTGAAAGGTTGAAGTTTGCCTTGTAAGCTGCATTCCCATTTCTCAGCGTAAAGAGTATCTGGCCAGGGAACTGACCTCCACCTATTGGCGTCCAGTTGGCATAATTCCATTCCAATGCCGGAGTTGGCGAACTCTCTGCCTCTCCCCAGAAGATGCGTTGCAGGTAGTTGAAGTCCACTCCCGCCTCTGCAAAAGCGGGAATATCGCTGTAAGCTGCCTTACAATAGCGTTTGTTGAGGCGGTCGATAAAAAGTAGATAATCTGGAGTAAGTTCCATGGTTCCCACACTAATGGTAAACAGCATTGTGTAAGTCAGGTTTATCTGCACTACTTCGTCGCGTTTCAGACGATAGGTACCTCCTACGTTAATCTTATTTCCACCAGTTTCAAGCGTAAGGTTCATCTTGCTCGTCAGCACATTAATGCCTGCCCTCTTCGTCTGTGGCACCTCCGCTTTATTTTTTTTCTTATTTTTCTTATCCTTCCGTGAGGTATCATCCTTACCTGCCACCAGACTGGGATTCGTCAACACCGGAATATCTTCTGTCTCCGCATGGCGACTGGCATATCTCGATGAACGACAAGCCGTAAGGCATATTGCCACCACAGCCATCGTCATAAGTATCTTCAATGATTTCATTCTTTTACGTATTTCTTCAGCTTCACTTTCTTTTCCAACAAGGCACTACCCTCACCTTTTCGCATAGCCAGCGACCAGTAGCGCAAAGCCTCTTCTTCCTTTCCGTTCAGGGCATAAATATCACCGGCATGTTCCAACACATCGGGATGGAGTTCGGCATCGGCCAGCAGAGTACTGTCATTCTGACTCGGCGATACCACCCTGTCTATGTAGAACTTGGCCATCATATAATTTTCCTGCATAAAAAGCACCCAGGCATAGGTGTCGAGATAGGTCTTGTTTAAGGGTTCCAGTTTGATGGCTCTGTATGCCATCTTCTCTGCCTCGTCCAGACGCTCGTTCTGTAGGCTCAGATAATAGGCATAGTTGTTCAGACAGGAGGCATTGTCATCCTTGTAGGCCAGGCAGCTGTCATAGGCTGCGAAAGCATCCTCCGGCCTGTGTTGTTCATAATACAATTCCCCAAGTATTTCATAAATGTCCGACACATACTCGGGATTCGCCTGTTCACCCACCTGTCTCAGCCCATTCTGCAAGGCTTCCAACGCCTGTTCGCTCTGTTTCAACTGCGACAAGGCCAATCCTAGATAGAAATGGAAAGCCATCGATTCCGGATGTGCATTCACGCCCTTCCTGCACACCTCCACTACATGTTCAAAATCTTTTCTGTCCAGATAATACACCAACAGCCTCGAAAGGGCATTCTCATTGTCCGGGCTCACCGCAAGTAGGTCTCGCAACGACTGTGCCACCACATCTTCGTCGGCCTTGTTATAGAGCAAATACGATGTGCGCATCGAATACATCATCGGACTGGGCGACAAACGAAGCAGTTTATCAAAAGTATCCATGATGCGGTCATTTCTGTCGGGTTGTCCTTTCAGGTCTTCAATCAGCAATGCCATCATTTGAGCCCGCAAGTCGTCAGGCGTGTCTTGGGCATAAAGCAAGGAGTCGCGGATTTCTTCTCGCTTTTCCTTCTGTCCCGTCTGTTCGTGATACTCCATCATCGCCAGGCGAAGTTCCGCATTCTCGGGTTCCCGTTCCCTCACCTTCTCAAAATATTTCAGGGCATTCTCTGGCTCTTCGTTCTCCAAATACTGCTTACCTATGATGATGGGGATGCGCAGGTCGTAGGGCGACTCCTTTTCCATATCTTTTAAGACACCAAAGGCCGACTCCTTTTCACCCTTATCCATGTAGAGTGAGAATTTTTGCAGACTGGTCTGCAGCGTACGTCCTTCCAAGATTTCTATGCGGTCGAGTGCCGAAATAGCCTCCACCGTCTGCCCATTACTTTTGTACAGTTCTACCAACTGGTACAAGACATCGGAACGTCTCGATTGCAACCTCGAAAGTTTCTCCACCACAGGTATGGCCTTTTCATATTCGTTCTGTGCCAAATAGGCAGCAGCTAAGGACTGCACATACTTCGGGTTGTTGCCGTCTATTTCCACGACTTGCCGCAACAAATCCGTCCCCACGCTGTCCTGTCCCATATAGAACTTCAGATAGCCAAGTTCAAACAGGGCATCCGGATTTCCCGGGTCTATAGCCAGACAGTGCTCAAAAAGGTCGTAGGCATCACTAAGTTTTCCTGCCAGCTTCTGCTTTACCCCTTCCTGATAGAAATAAGATAAACGGCGGGCATCGGCAGGTGCCAACTGTGTCCGCACAACCGTCTTCGTCGAGACCTTTTTCCGCTTCGCCTCGATGGGTACAATAGTCAAGACAAGAAATAAAAGGGCTACAATCTTTTTCACCTTTACCTATTTGCTTTTCCTATACTCCGGTATGTCCAAAACCGCCCTCGCCACGTTCTGTTTCGTCCAGAACCTCTACGACCTCCAGTTCGGGCTGCTCATGTCGGGCTATCACCATCTGGGCTATGCGTTCCCCGTCGTTTATCACAAAAGGTTCCTGACTCAGGTTCACTAGTATTATCCCTATCTCTCCACGATAGTCGGCATCGATGGTTCCCGGTGTATTCAACACCGTCACTCCATGCTTCAGAGCCAAACCGCTTCGAGGTCTTACCTGCGCTTCATACCCAGGAGGCAAAGCCATTCTTAATCCAGTGGGAATAAGTTTCCGCTCCATAGGCCAGAGTGTAATGGGTTCCTCGAGATTAGCACGTAAGTCCATGCCTGCCGAGTGTGGCGTGGCATATTGGGGCAACGGATGATGTGAATTATTGATAAAACGAACTTTCATACCTATTTTTTCTAAAAAACGCGCACAAAGATAAGAAATAAATGTGAAATTTCCTATCTTTGCAGCATGAAATGGGAACAATTACTATCTAATAAGCGTTTGGGGCAGGAGAAAACGCCCCACCGCGAAGACGATCGCTCGGAATTCCAGCGCGACTTCGACCGTCTTATCTTTTCCGCAGCATTCCGCCGCCTGCAAAACAAGACTCAGGTCTTCCCTCTGCCAGGCAGCATTTTCGTACATAACCGCCTCACCCACTCTCTTGAAGTCAGTAGCGTAGGGCGCAGTCTGGGCAACGATGTCAGTCGCCAGCTTCTGGAACGTCACCCCCATCTCCAGAACACTCACCTCACAGAGATGGGCAGTATCGTCAGCGCAGCCTGCCTGGCCCACGACCTCGGCAACCCTCCCTTTGGGCATAGCGGCGAGCGTGCCATCGGTTCCTACTTCAGCGAGGGCAATGGTCAGAAGTACGAAACGTATTTCTGCGATGAAACGGGCGATTCTCTTACTCCAGAGCAATGGCAGGATCTCGTCCATTTCGAGGGCAATGCCAATGCCTTCCGCTTACTCACCCACCACTTTGTAGGACGCCGCGAGGGAGGTTTCGTTATGACCTACTCCACGTTGGCCAGCATTGTCAAATACCCATACCCCAGCAACCAGGCAGGCAAAAAGGGCAAGTTCGGTTTCTTCCAGGCAGAACAGGCCGACTTCCATAAGATTGCCCAAGAACTGGGTATTAAGAAAATACACGCCCCCCATGGTGGCGAACAATACGCCCGTTATCCACTGGTCTATCTTGTAGAAGCAGCCGACGACATCTGTTACCAGATTATGGATATAGAGGATGCCCACAAACTGAAAATTCTCACCACCGTCGAAACACAGAAGCTACTTATCAACTTCTTCGATGAGTCTCACCAAGAGGAGATACGTACACGTCTGGCCACCCTCGACGACACCAACGAACAGGTGGTTTACCTGCGCTCCATCGTCATCGGCTTACTCGAAAACGAGTGCGTCCGTGTTTTTGTCGAGAATGAGAAGGCCATCCTCGACGGCAGTTTTCAGGGCAGCCTCATCGAACATATTAGCCCACTTCCCCGTCAAGCCTACAAAGCCTGTGTAGAGACAGCCGTGGCCAAAATCTACCACGCTCGCATGGTCGTTGACATAGAAATCGCTGGTCACAAGGTCATCACCCAACTTCTCGACCTCATGCTCGATGCCGTCACCCACAGTGAACGCACCTACTCAAAGATTCTTATCAATCGCGTTAGCACACAATACGACATCAAGGCTACCACCCTCTACGAACGCATTCTGGCCGTGCTCGACTATATCTCTGGCATGACTGATGTCTTTGCCCTCGACCTCTACCGCAAAATCAATGGTATGAGTCTTGCTACCGTGTAAACTGGTGCAAAGTTACTACATTTACAAACACATAATGTCGCGATAGCGCGCGATACAGCGCGATAGTGTGCGATAATGCGCGAAAATGCGCGAAAATGCGCAATATCATGCCTTGTAGAAGATGCGGTGTGCCCCGTCGATGATTTTCACTAATTCGGGATGCTCTGCGGCAAAGGTGTCGATGTGACGCATACGCTTTTCCTGGAGAATCTCGTCCACGGCTATCAGGATACCGGTTTCCTCCACATCACCGAAACCATCGTTGATGGCTGTACCAAAAAGACGCATCGTAGGACTCAGACTCATGTAGGCATTTACCAAAGGGGGAATATTGTATCCGAGTTTACGTACTTCCTTGTTCAGTACACGATAATCTGCCTTAAAATCCTGCTCAGTAAAGAGTTGCTCAAACTGGACTGGGTCATGCTCTAGCACAAGGGGCTTCATGGGTATAATCAGATTGTCAGGGTCTGGGAAATGTTTCTTCAGAAAATAAAGTATCATGTCACGGGCCAGACGGTCGTAGGTAGGATACATGGTGAACTTGCCAAACAGATAGCGCACAGAAGGTTCAATGACAACCAAGGCTCCCAAACCGTCCCATAGATTATCGAGGGCATATAGTCCTTTGGTACCCATACGGGTGCTTTGGTATTCGAGAGTGACAAACGAGCGTCCAAGTTCTATGGTGTAGGGGGCATAGTCACGCATGAACTTCTCACTGAAACGGAACATGTGACTCGTGGCGAGATGGGGCTGTCCGTCGGCACCGATGCACCAGTCTTTGCCCAACAGATAACGGTATCCACCCAGAATCTCCTCATGTTCGGGATCCCACACGATAAGTTGCTTGTAGGGATGTTCGCAGGTATCGAATTCGTCAAGGTCGTATGCCTTTCCCGTACCACCACCTGCATCGCGAAAAGCAATCTCGCGCAGTCTGCCGATTTCGCGAACCACGTTGGGCGAATCCTGCCAAGTGACTATATATACCTCATTGTTGCTCTTATTCGTAAACCGCAGACGCTTCTCTTCCGTCAGTTCCTGTTTCAAGAGTTCCCTCGGAACACGCTCAATAATCTCATCCATTTTTTAAAACCTTAATAAGCCCACCCCGGCCCTCCCTGGGGAGGGAGAAATGCCTTAAACACTTATCGGCCCACCCCAACCCTCCCTGGGGAGGGAGAAATGCCTTAAACACTTA